>WTWZ01000032.1 GCA_009773765.1 Prolixibacteraceae bacterium
TCAGATTTATGCGAAGGTAGTGGATGAAAAGAAACAGAAAGCAGCTAATACAATTAATCTCAATTTGGACAATGTATGAAAAATATACACAAAATAATGTTTGGTGAGCTTCGTCCCTGGTCAGAAAGCAACGCCCAGGTGGATGAATATTACAAACCTCTCATACGCTCTTTAAAATTGGTTCAACCCGATTTCAAATCTAATTATGAACTAAAATTCATTCGTGAGATTTCAGTTAAAACGCAGTATTTCAAAAAGCTGATTGAAAATGACCTTACAGAATATTGTAATACTCTTTTCAGTGAAACGCAAAATGCAAGTTCAAACCGAATAGCATACAAGGTGAACAAAACAAATAATGAGTTGTATGCCCGGATAATAAAATTATCCGAAATCATTAAAACGCAAAATCTTGAGTTATCAAATATCAATTCACCTTACACCGATTTCTCAACTGACAAACTTTACAAAGAATCTACTTACATTATTTTCTATCTGCTTTCCGCCCTAATCAAATGTTGTTTGGAAGTCCAACAACATTTTATTGACAGTATTCACGAAGATGACAGAATGGAAGTTGCAGATTTTTATATTCGGTTTCTTCAGCAACAGGCCCCGGCACATTCTTTTATCAGTGAAATAACAACTATTCAGGTTAAAGAATCAACCACTAAAATACAGGAAAATGAAAAAGATGATTTTGCTACTCAGGTGCTTTCAACCAAATACCAAAGCTTTATGGAGACCGTTTCCATATATCAGTTTATGGCTTTATCAAAATTGGAAACGCTTAATGTAAAGGGTCAAAATGAACTTATATATCTTGTTATCAATAAAGATGTCCCTTATGCTGTTGCAATGATGGTTTATCTGGGTTATTTAGATAAACTCAAACAGGATTATTCACTGAGCAAAGAAAAGATATATGCTCACCTGTCAAAAGCATTAAAATCCAACACACGCACAATAAAAGGAAATTGTTTGGTACTGATAAATCCAAATACCACCGAAGACAAATACAAATATCCCGCAGAAAACTATAAAAAAGATACCCAGAATGACTACAACGCAATTTTAGCCAAACACCATAAATGACGGGCATTCCCCCAGAAATTGGGAGAACGATTCCCATTTTTTAGGTGTATATGCCTCAAAAATACCCTAACTCTTTCGCACCATGATTTTCTATTGAAGTCATGGTTTTCTTTTTATTGGCACGAAAGAAAGCCCAATCGCCGAAAACAGAATATACAATGTTTTCAAATGAAATTTCTTTCAACGATATGCCGCAAGCAGTGGCGTATCTGATTAACAAGGTCGAAAGATTGGAATCCTTGTTAAATGCAAAACAACCGGAGACACAGGAATCCGACCGTTGGTTCAACCTCGAAGAACTCCGGCAGTATCACCCCGACCACCCGGCAGCTCCAACAGTTTATGCCTGGGTAGGTCAGCGCCTCATCCCGAATCACAAACACGGCAAAAAGCTGATGTTTTTGAAAAGTGAAATCGATGCCTGGCTAAAGACCGGCAAGCGTAAAACTTCTGCTGAAATTGAAGCAGAGGCAAAGCAGTTTGTAACTAATAATGGGAGGGCAAAACGATGAACACACCAAAAAGAATTGGAGAAATCATTGAAGAGCTCCGCAAAGACCCAAACTCGTTTGTGTCAATCATCGAACGAAATGCAAGTTCCTGCCCATTCCATCAGCACGTTGGTCAGACTCCATTGGAAGAGTGGCTGGATAATCAGGATGTCATGCAACTTTTACACATCAGTCCAAGAACTTTACAGACATTACGTTCAAACGGCACTTTGCCGTTTTCTCGTATTGGTAATAAACTGTTTTACCGTAGGGCCGATATTCAGCAAATTCTGAAAGATAATTACACAATGTTTAAGCTAAGGGGCAATGGAAACATTGAATAAAGAATCCATACTGAAAAAAACTCATTATGGACTAAATATCTATGCTCACATCCTGCGTTGCTATTATCCGGAACAAATAGTCCTATCCATTTCGGGGAGGACTTGCGCCCCCACCCGAAATCCGTTCAACAGCGACAAGCCTACTTTATTCATTGAGGTTAAAAAAAACATGGCCGTGCACAGGGATAGCGAAAACGCTATCCCTGCTGGGGATGTGTTCAGCTACGCTGAACTGCATTACAAACAGTCTGGTGATAAATTATTGCAAATCCTCAATGTGGAAATGAATTTACAGATAAGCGAAAAATTCACCTTTTATGGAAAAAATCCAGAAGGTGAACTTCCTAAAAGCCCCTCCATTGAAAGGATTGGGGAGGCTTCATTCTCCTTTTTCAAAGCTCCTGTCAGCAATATTACACCGCACAGTCAAACCACCCTGGTACAGATATTCAATGCAATAAAAGGAAATTACTACGAAGAACGGACTTCTAATTTACGTGCGTTTGCCGATGGCAAACTTGCCCGCCTTTATAAAGCACAGCATTTTGACTATTGTACATTTTCAGGTGTTTTTACCACCCGTAATGATAAGTCACTGGTAAAACATTCAGGTTTATTGTGTATTGATTTCGACCATTTAAACAGCGTTGAAACACTGTTTAAAAGTCTTTTACAAGATGATTATTTCGATACACAACTACTTTTCCGCAGTCCCTCTGGCGATGGGTTAAAGTGGATAATTCAAATAAATCCTCCATTGAGGGATTTAGGGAGCTTCTCACACGGCGAATACTTCGCCGCGGTGGCAAATTATATTCGTCAAGCCTACGGTGTTGAAGTTGATAAATCAGGCCGGGACTTGTCCCGTGCCTGCTTTTTACCTCATGACCCCAATGCTTACATTAACCCATTAATTGCAAAATAAAAAATGAGCAAGAAAATATTTAATCCTGCCGAATGGCAGCCAAAAGAATCAAAAAAACAGGCTGAATTACCAGCTAAAAACCTACCCATCGGGGAGATTGGAGGGGCTTCTGATATTGAAACTATTACCGCACGCGTTGAAGCGGTGGCAGTTGATATTGCTCCAAATTATGCTGACTGGCGTGACCTTGGCTTTGCCCTCGCTGACGCTCTGGGCGAAAGTGGTCGCAATTATTACCACCGTTTAAGCCGTTTCTATTCCGGTTACACCGAAACAGAAACCAACAAACAATTCGACAACTGTCTAAAAGCCAAAGGACACGGAGTAACAATCAAAACACTTTACCACCTCGCAAAATCCTCAAGTATAAACATTGCCATACCAAAATCAATGCAATTCTCGAATAATGGAGCTAAACCTTCCCCCTCTTCAAGTGGAGAGGGGGAAGGGGTGAGGTCGGAAACAACAGATATGGAGGAAACTCAGTTTACGCTTCCTACTTTCCCCGATGAAGTTTATGCTGATTTGCCAAACCTGCTCCAATTGGTAACCGAAAAATCGATTTCAGCAGAAGATAAAGACCTCCTTTTACTCGGTTCAATGGTGGTTGTATCGGCTTGTTTGCCAAACATTTATGGCATTTATGCTGAAAGAAATGTTTTTCCAAACCTTTTTTTGTTCGTTACTGCCCAGGCTTCTGCTGGTAAAGGCAGGCTTACACTTTGCCGTAAATTGGTGGAACCAATTCACCGCAAATTAAGGGAACAAGCCAAAATTGCTTATCAGGAATACCAATGCAAGCTTACAGAATATGCCGCTGCAAAAAACAAAGCAGAAGTTGAACGCCCGGTTGAGCCACCTATGCGGATGCTCATCATTCCGGCAAACAACAGTTCAACCGGCTTATTTCAAATTCTTAACGATAACCAGGGCATTGGATTGATTTTTGAAACCGAGGGTGATACTCTTGCACAGACGTTTAAGTCAGAACATGGCAATTATTCCGATGGCTTTCGCAAAGCGTTCCACCACGAAACCATTTCTTACAACCGGCGCAAGGACCGTGAATTTGTCGAACTCGAAACGCCCCGCCTTTCGGCGTTGCTTTCCGGAACTCCGAAACAAGTTTCTACGTTAATTCCCAACGCTGAAAATGGACTTTTCAGCCGCTTTATTTTCTATTTTCTGAATATTCAACCAATATGGAACGATGTTTTTGCAGGCAATTCCGACCAAACGCTTGACAGCTACTTTATCATGTTGGGGAATCAATTTCACGATTTATACAAGTTCCTGCAAAGCTCAAACGAACCAATGCGCTTCTGCCTGACTTCAAACCAGCAGCAATCGTTCAATACCTATTTTTCTCAAACGCAAAACCAGTATCTCTACCTTTGTGGACTCGATTACCTCGCCACCGTCCGGCGGCTCGGTCTGATTACATTCCGCATGGCAATGATTCTCACTGCCCTGCGAATTATGGATAACGGGGAATTGCAATCACCGCTGGTTTGTTCCGATGTGGATTTCAAAACAGCACTTTCGATGGTAAAGGTATTGGTGCAACATGCTGCCCGGGTTTATCAGCAACTGCCAGCAGATGCAGTAAAAGCAACAATACCCAATCAAAAGCAACAGTTTTTGGACGCGCTCCCTGCCGAGTTTTCGAGGCAAATTTATTTGAATGCAGCCGGACTTTTGGGCATCCCGCCCAAAACCGCCGAAAAACACATCAAACGATTTACCGATAACGGCCTTATAATTCACTTTGCACACGACCAGTATCGGAAGCTACAGCGATAAAGATATTTTATCTTACAAATCTTTGTACTACAAAATCGGCAATAAACTATCGTTATTGCCGATTTTGTTAGTTTTAGTGATGTTTAAAACCTTTATAAGGCTCTTTTTTACAAAATATTATCTTTATTTTTACGGTTGATATAATTTGATTATAACACAAAGCATTCTCTTTCACAATGCTAAAAGTGGACGGGAACAAAAAGTTGGACCGCTTTTAAAAAATAATCAATTAGTAGAATAAAAATCAATTTAGAACAACCAATAAATGCAATATGTCAACCGCTGTATCCTATCAAACCATTGAAGCAAAATTACAAACATTGCACGAAACCACTTCCGCTCAGGAGTTTGGTTACGATTTACTGCGCATATTTAATGCAATGTCCGAAACTAAAATCAATCGTATAAAAGAGGGTAAAGACAATTTACTGAAAACAGAAAACGCTTTTTTAGCCAATAAAACCCTTGCATTTTGCTGGTGTAAGACCATTCAACTTGCCACTGAATTGGAATACCTCAAGAATAGCGCAAAAGTTACCAAAGCCGCTCCAAGGTTATTGGTGGTGTCTGATGGTGTAAACGTGTTGGCATACGACCCCAAAGAAAAAGAAAGCTATGATAACGAAATAGCAAAAATCCGTTTCGACTACCAATTTTTTATGCCCCTCGCAGGTGTCGAACGTTACCAGGCTGTTGGCGAGGAAGAAGCCGATGTTAAAGCTGCCTACAAAATGGCTCGCATATTCGATGAAATTCGCCGCTACAACGAAATTGATTATAAAAACAAACAGGACATTCACGCGCTGAATGTGTTTATGTCGCGCCTCCTTTTTTGTTTTTTTGCTGAAGATACCGACATTTTTAAAAATAAAATTTTCACAAATGCGATAAAAAGCTATACGCTCGAAGATGGGTCTGATGTTGGAAACTTCCTTGATGAAGCTTTTGATATAATGAGTACAAACAGCGCGTCAATACGTGCTCAAAAATCTCGGGCTATCAGTCAATTCCCTTATGTAAACGGTGGCTTGTTCTCGGTGCATTATACAGTTCCAACGCTTGGTTGGAAAGCCCGCCGCCTGTTGCTCGAATGTGGCGACCTCAATTGGGATAAAATCAATCCCGACATTTTCGGGAGCATGATTCAGGCTGTTATTTCGCCCGAATTGCGCAGTTCGCTCGGCTTACACTACACTTCGGTTTCGAATATAATGAAGGTGATACAACCACTTTTTCTTGACGAATTGTATGCCGAGTTTGCCAGTGCCCGAAACAACGAAAAACAACTCCACAAACTGCTCATCCGAATATCGAAAATAAAATTCTTTGACCCCGCTTGCGGTAGTGGAAATTTCTTAATCATTATCTACAAAGAACTCCGGAAACTCGAAATACAAATATGGCAGCCACTCGAAAAACTAAGCGGTGAACGTATCATCCCTTTTTCGAACATTCAGCTCACACAATTCTATGGCATCGAACTCGATGAATATGCCCAGGAAACTGCCATTCTTTCACTTTGGCTGGCCGAACACCAGATGAATAAAGAGTTTGAAGACCGTTTCCATATTCATGTCGATGCACTTCCATTGCGTTCAAGTGGTAACATTGTAAAAGGCAACGCCTGCCGGTCAAACTGGAATACCGTTTGTCCGCATAAGCCGGATGAAGAAGTTTATATCATGGGAAACCCGCCCTATTTGGGAGCCAGATTGCAGGATGACAATCAAAAAAGTGATTTGGAGTATGCGATGGGAAACGACATTCAGTATAACAACCTCGATTATATTGCTTGTTGGTTTTATTTGGGCGCAAACTATATCGAAAACTCTGTTGCAAAGTTTGCCTTTGTTACCACCAATTCAATTTGTCAGGGTGAACAAGTTAGTTTATTATGGCCATATCTTCTCTCGAAAGACATTGAAATCGATTTTGCCTATTCTTCATTCAAATGGGCAAATAACGCCAAATATAATGCAGCAGTAATAGTTGCCATTATTGGGTTGCGCCCAATCTCTAATCAACCAAAAAACCTGTTTACTGAAACTTCGAAGAAACAAGTAAAAAACATCAATGCTTATTTGCTGGATTCTGCAAATGTAATTGTTCATAAAAGAAATAAATCACTATGTAATTTTCATGAAATGAACTTTGGCAATATGCCTAATGATAATGGAAATTTACTTTTAGAAAAGAGTGAGAGGAATAAATTGATTGCAACCTATCAAAAGACTGAAATACTAATCAAAGGATTTTGTGGTTCTCAGGAATTTATTCGAGGTGAGGAAAAATATTGCTTATGGATTACTGAAGAAACAAAAGACTTTGCATACTCTTTTCCAATTATAAAAAAAAGAATTGATGCTTGTGAAAAAGTACGTTATGAAAGTAAACGCGAAGCAACTAAGAAGTTATCTGAAGTTTCTTATCGTTTTGGTGAAGTTAGACACAAAGATTCTGATTCTATCATTATTCCACGTCATTCTTCTGAATCCCGTGATTATATACCCATCGGGTTCTTGGATGAAAAAACAATTATTGCCGACTCTGCTTTAGCCATTTATGATGCTCAACTCTGGCTTTTTGGAATTCTTACTTCCAAAATGCATATGGCCTGGGTAAAAACTATAGGTGGCAGGTTAAAAACCGATTATCGGTATTCTGCCACACTCTGTTATAACACCTTTCCGTTCCCCAAAATAAGCGAAGCCAAACGAGCCGAAATTGAGCAGGCCGCTGAAGATGTTCTACTGGCACGCCAGTACCACACCGAAAAAACATTAGCCGAAATGTACGACCCCAAAAAGATGCCAGCCAACCTGCGCCAGGCACACACCTTACTCGACCGCTTGATTGAAAGTTGTTACCGGCCTGAGCCTTTCCACTCCGACGAAGAAAGATTGGAGCACCTTTTTGCATTGTACGAAAAAATGACAAAGAAAAAATAGAACCAGTTTTTAACGCATCATGGAACAAAACGAAATAGTAATTTACAAAAGCCAGGATGGAAATATAAAAGTAGATGTACTTTTTTTTGACGATACAGTGTGGCTTACAATCGACCAGATGACCGCACTCTTTGCAAAATCCCGGGCAACAATTAACGAGCACATTTTGAATGTTTATACCGAAAAAGAGCTTTCGGAAGATACCACGATGAGAAAAATCGGAATTTCCGATTTTTCTACCAAACCAACTAATTTTTATAATCTCGATGTCATTATATCAGTTGGTTACAGGGTGAAATCGCCTCAGGGTACGCAATTCCGCATTTGGGCTACCCAACGCCTTCGCGAATATATCATCAAAGGTTTTGTTCTCAATGACGAGCGTTTCAAATCCGGCTCCTCGATGAACTATTTTCGCGAGCTTCTCGAACGCATTCGGGAAATCCGCATCTCCGAGAAACTTTTCTATCAGCAAATCAAGGATATATATTCCACCAGTATCGACTATAACCCGTCTGATGAAATGACATTGGCATTTTTCAAGGAAGTTCAAAACAAACTATTGTGGGCAGTGAGTGGCAAAACCGCTGCCGAACTGATTTACTACCGGGCCAATGCTGCTTTACCTCAAATGGGACTTACCTCTACAAAAACACTTCAAAAGGTAAACAAAGGTGATATCGAAATTGGGAAAAACTATTTGAAGGAAGATGAATTAGCCGGACTAAAACTGATTGTCGAACAGTATCTGGCATACGCCGAAGCCCAGGCGCTGAATCACAAACCCATGTACATGCACGATTGGATTGAAAAACTCGGACAAGTGCTTACCATGAACGAAAAAAATATTCTTGACCACGCCGGAAAAATTTCGCACAAATTAGCCTTGAAAAAAGCCGGTGAAGAATACAGTAAATATTTGGAATTGCAACGAAATGCCGAACATTTGGAAAGTATTAAAGAATTGGACAAGGATATAAAAGCATTGAAAGCAACAAAGAAAAAAAAGCCATAACCAACAATGGAAAATATTGTAAACATATCTTATGCCCAAACAGGCAAAGCCACCAATACCAACGTGCTGGGTATGCGACCAATGCAGACGAAGGCTTATGAAGCCCGCCTCAATCAATATATTTTGCTTAAAGCGCCACCTGCATCGGGCAAAAGCCGTGCGCTCATGTTTTTAGCGTTGGATAAGTTGGAATACCAGGGCGTTAAAAAAGCGATTGTTGCTGTTCCCGAAAAAACCATTGGACGCTCTTTTGCCAATACCGATTTAATTTCTCATGGCTTTTTTGCCGATTGGCGGGTTGCAACCTATTACAACCTTTGTGATGCTGAAAACGAACAAAACAAAGTGGGGCGCTTCACCGAGTTTTTGCGCGATACCAAGGCAAGGACTTTGGTTTGCACACACGCCACTTTACGTTTTGCTGCCAAAATTTTGGCTGATATTGATTTTAACGATTGCCTGTTGGCTATCGATGAGTTTCACCACGTATCAGCCGACGCCAACAGCGGTTTGGGCGAACTGATTCACCGTCTTATGACCCAGACCAATGCTCACATTATTGCCATGACTGGTTCGTACTTCCGGGGAGATGGTGTACCTGTACTTCGCGCTGACGATGAAGGTCGATTTTTTCCTGTGACATACAATTACTATGAACAACTAAACGGATATAAGTATCTCAAAAGTTTGGGTATTGGTTATCATTTTTATAAAGGGCCATACCTGACTGCGATTAACGAAGTGCTTGATTTAAATAAAAAAACCATTGTACATATTCCTTCGGTAAACTCAAGAGCTTCAACCGGCGATAAATACGATGAGGTACAGAAAATTTTAACTTCAATCGGCGAAGTGGTTCACACCAATTATGAAACGCGCATTTATACAGTAAAAACCGCTAAAGGTAAACTACTCAAAATTGGCGATTTGGTTGAAGATAATCCTCGCGAAAGATTACAATTACAGGCATTTCTGCAACGCATGAACGGCAAGGATGCTGTTGATATAATTATTGCACTGGGCACAGCCAAAGAAGGATTCGACTGGCAATGGTGTGAACACTGCCTGACGATTGGTGTGCGCGGCAGTTTAACCGAAGTGGTGCAAATCATTGGCCGGTGTACCCGCGATTGTGAAGGCAAGGAACATGCTCAGTTTACCAATTTGATTGCAAGTCCTGATGCTGCCCAGGAAAATGTGGAAGTAGCTGTAAACGATATGCTGAAGGCTATTACTGTATCGTTACTGATGGAACAGGTAATGGCTCCATCATGGAAATTTAAAACAAAACGTGACGAAGAGGATAATGGTGATGATGACAGGCCGATGGTATTTGTTGAAGGATTAAAACCCCTTTCGTCTGAACGCACAAGAAACATTGTTGAAGGCGATTTAAACGACCTGAAAGCCACAATTCTGCAGGATGATATGATTGCCCGTTCTATGGGTGGCGGGATTGCTCCCGAAGTGATTAACAATGTACTGATTCCAAAAATTATTCAGGAGAAATATCCTGACTTAACTCCTGACGAAGTGGAGGAAGTACGTCAGCGGGTAGTTCTTGATTCTGTTACAAAGGATGCCAGAATAGAACAAAATGCTGGAAATACATTTATGGTAATAGGAAAGAGGTTCATCAATATCGACACCCTGTCAATAAACTTGATTGACAGCATCAATCCATTCCAGCGAGGGTATGAGATTTTATCAAAATCAGTAACTGCCCCGGTGCTTAAAGTCATTCAGAATGTGATTGAAGAAAATAAAATCGACATGTCGCTCGAAGAAGCAATTACATTGTTCAAAAAATACATTCCTCAATATCGGCAGGAACACAATGGTTCGTTGCCCGAACTTTCCGATTCAAACCCTTTTAATCGCCGGTTAGCTCAGGCTATTGTGACTATTCGCAGAGAGAAACAAAAACACATGGACAAAAATCGCTGATTATGGATGTGGAAAAAGAATTGCTGGACATTTTCAACGACCCGATTTTTTCTGATGTAAAACCCTCAGAAATCAAACCTACTTCCGACGACAGGTTAGTACAGTCATTCGAAGAGATAAACGCCTTTTTTGAGAAAAATAATCGGGTGCCATCTGTGTCAAATGGTATTAAAGAAAAGCTGCTTTGGGCTGCATTACAAGGCATACTTACAAACGAAGAAAAGCTGAAGCATTTACTTCCATACGACAGGTTTGAACTTTTGCGCCCCAAAGACCCAGTAAATATTGCCGAACTGGAAGATGTATTTAATAGTCCTTTGCTTGAAATGTCCTCTGATGCATTGTCAATTCTTGATGTACCGGAACATTTAAGAAAAAATCTTCAGATTGATACTTCTGACTACATTGCCCAACGCAAAAAATGTGAAGACTTTTATTTATATCAGGAGGGTTTTGTGCAAGTAAATCAGGAACTAAAATCCGGCAAACGCAGTTTCGTTAGGTTTTCTTCCAACCAGCTTGAAAAAGCGGGTAGTTATTTTCTGCTGGATGGCATGTTGGTTTATTTAGCCGAAGTTCTGGACCTAAGTCGCAGCATGAAGGGCCATTTTACAGGTCGTTGTATCTGTATTTTCGACAATGGAACAATGTCGGATTTAAAGTTGGACACATTACGCCGTGCCCTTTACGAAAATGGTTACGCTATTCGCGAAAACAACGAAGCTGTCAGTCAATACCTCAACCACCAGTTTAAAGTAGAAGAAAAAGACCAATTATCAGGTTATATTTATGTATTGAAATCGCTTTCTACCAATCCGGCAATCAGCTCAATCGAAAATCTGTTCAAAATAGGATTTTCTACAACTCCGGTTCAGGAACGCATTGCCAATGCAGAAAATGAGCCAACGTATTTAAATGCCAAAGTTCAAATTGTTGCAACATGGCAGGCTTATAACTTAACGGTTGCCAAATTTGAAACATTGTTACACAAACTTTTTTATAGCGTACAGTTACAGGTAAAAGTTGGCAACCAAACCCCTCTGGAATGGTTTGTTGTTCCGTATAGTATAATTGAAAAAGCTATCAGTCGTATTATTAAAGAAATTCCAATTAGTTACGACCCTGTTAATCAGGCAATAATTGAGCATACCGCAGTAGAGAATAACGAAAAGGAATCAATTGATACCACCGGATGGAAAATCCTGACATTAAATATTAAGGAAATCTATTTTAAGGAAATTGTAGCTGGCACAAAAAAAGAAGAATATAGAAAATTAAAACCCTCAACAATAAATAAATACACATTTATTGAAGAAGGTAAAAGATGGTTGAAAAAGTATGATGCCATTCGCTTTTATGTAGGTTACCACAAGGACCGCGAGAGTGCATTGGTCGAAGTTACCGATGCTACTTATAGTTATGCTGAACAAACTGTTATTTATTATTTAGGCAAAATATTTGAGGTAATTTCAAAATAGATGGATTTGAAATCCAGTTGCTTACGATAAAAAAATGAAAAAATATATGTAAAAACTAACCTTTAATCTGTAATTCAAATGCGTAATGAATCCCTTTTTCTCAATACCCTTGCTTTTGAGTTTCCATCCGAAACAAAGACTTTTTATTTCACACTTACCGACAGGGAAGATGTGTTGTTGACCAAGTTAAGTCATCAGCTCTTCCCGAATAACATACGGAAAATCTTTCCCGAACTAAGCAATGGTGAAAATCTTTACACCTCATTCACTCGTAAATTGGAGGGGCTTACATCGCTCGAAATTAATTTTGCAACCGAAAACTTTGCCTTGGTCAAACGTTACTTCAACCGCGAAATAAAACACTATTTCACAACAAGGGATATTCTCGTAGAGCCAACATTCATTAAGGATAATCAGGTCTGGTTACGCAATACGACCGAAAAACCACCCGCCAACTGTGCAATCTATGACAGATTTACAGTTAAGGTCAATTTTAATCAATTCACAAACACACCCGAATTGGTTCTTTCTTATGACCGAAAAGCAAAGGTGTATTCAAATTCTGTCAATGCATTTTTAGCCGCAAACGAGGGTGCCACCGCCGAACTTTTTAACAGGGTGGTTCATGTGCAATATTTTCAAAAAGGAGACAGGAAAATCACCAAAAGAAGTGTGACAAAGTATGATTTCCTTAAGGAAAAGGAGGATGTTGATTACAATAACGTCTATCCGATTATTGGTCATAAGCTGGCCGCTTATCTTGGTTTTAATGATGAGGAAGAAGAACCGGCAAATCAGCTTCAAAGTAAAAACCGATATACCAAATACCACAATAAAATCAATGGTTTTTATAATAAGTTCATCAATAATACTGACTTTCGGAAACTAATTCAAATTTCAAATAACGGTTTCGACAAGGCGCGGCCTTTGCAAATTGGAAAAACTTCAGCTAAAAGCAATCAGCTGGTTTTTGGGAAAACATCTGATGGCAAAAATGCCATCGATGTAAAACCTCAACGGGGAGTAAATAACGGACCATTCAGTCAGCCTAGGCGTAAAAACAATATTCAGATGTTTTTTATTGTCCCCGAAGGTTACAAAAAGCTGACAAACGACCTGTCAACATACCTGATTAAAAATTATAAAAATCTGTTCAAAGGATTGATACATTACACGGCAGTCCCAATCACCCTTGCATCAAAAACATTCAATATCCCATTCACCGATTACGCCAATCCATTGGCTGAAATTGAAAAAGCCCTTGAAAATAATAACTGGGTTGAAGGAGTGAAATACCTTGCAATTTATCTTACACCCATTGGTAAACATGCCATAGACAAGGAACAACGTAAAATTTACTATAAAGTCAAAGAAAAACTGCTGAACCTCGATATAACTTCACAATGTATCGAAACCGATAAAATGCTGAAAGTTATTGAAGAGGACAAAAAAGTGGATGAATATGGAAGAAGCAAAAGCAACTTTGCCTATACCCTGCAAAATATGGCAATTGCCATAAATGCCAAGTTAGGAGGTATTCCCTGGCGCATCAACGTCCCCGACCATAAAGAATTGGTAGTAGGTGTGGGAGCATTCCGTCATGAAGACACAAAAATTCAGTATCTCGGCTCAGCCTTTTCGTTCGATAATACAGGAGCGTTCAACTCTTTCGATTATTTTCACCACGACCAGACTGCGGAACTTGCTGGCTCTATTGAAGAAGCCGTAATCCGTTATGCCAATGTAAACGACAAACCCGGACGCCTAATAATTCATTTTTACAAAGAAATGAGCGAGGAAGAAATTAAACCCATTGAAAACGCCCTGCATAATTTAGGGCTCGACATACCTGTTTTTGTCGTTACCATCAATAAAACCGAATCAGAAGATTTTGTCATTTTCGATACAGGTTGGAAAGAACTAATGCCTTACAGCGGCAGGTACATCAATCTGGGTAACAAAACGTACCTGCTTTGCAACAATACCCGTTACGACGACGATAGTCACAGACCTACAGATGGATTTCCCTTTCCTGTTAAACTAAAAATCGATTGTCCCTCGGACAATACACTCCAAATCGATACAAAAACAATTGAGGAACTGATTGACCAGGTATATCAGTTCTCCCGGATTTATTGGAAATCCGTCAAACAACAAAACTTGCCGGTTACAATAAAATATCCCGAAATGGTAGCGCAAATTGCACCCCATTTCAACGCTGGCAACATTCCACCCAACATCGGAAATGACAACCTTTGGTTTCTATAAAAAAAATGAAATTGCATGAGCTCTGTAGAAATAGAACATAGTATAATACTTCCAGCCTGGTTAGATTCCTTTATTTATGATGAACTTGGTGCAAATTATGCACCTGATTATGTCCGATATGAGTACAATTTAGATTTATCCAAAGAAGAAGTTAAGACATATTTAGGCACATATTTCCCAAGAAGTTATGCCGAGTCCTTTTGCATATTCGACAATTTATATTGTAATGCGAAATATTATTCCGTAATGCAGGAAAAATCAGAGATATCAATCCTTGATTTCGGATGCGGTACTGGCGGTGAAATTATAGGGTTACTTACAGTTTTAAACAAACATTTACCCGATTTAAAGAAAGTCACAATTTTAGCCATTGACGGTAATCACGATGCTTTAAGATATTCGAATAAAATTGTTGAACAATTCAAATTACAGTGTCCATATAAAATAGAATACAATGTTGGCCCAATTGCTATTAGTGATTGTAGCGATGTAGAAATAATGGACGAGATTGTAAAAAGCTCATTTGATTATATTTTATCATTTAAGGCAATTTGTGAATTAATTTCGAAACAGCGTATTACAGGTAATGCATATCAGTATGTTGCTGAAATATTAGCCCCGAAACTTACTGAAACCGGTTTAATAACTCTTTTAGATGTTACTGTAAAAAACGATATGATTGGTACTTATTATCCAATTTATATGAATCAAGGGTTACGACATTTTTTAATTGACGCCGAAACATTTAAAACCCTAATTCCACTCCCATGCCATAAATTTGAAGATTCATGTACGCAACTATGCTTTACTCAAAGAATCTTTAAAATAACGCACAGCCGCAAAATCAATGATATTAGCAAAGTTTCATATCGGATAATGGGTAAACAGGATTTTATCCAAAAAATAATACCTGAATTTACAGATGGTAAATTTATTATCCGAAAGAAGAATGGAGTTAATACATACTGTCCTTATTCTGCAGGTATTAAAGAAATAAACTCATTTGATATAAATATTTAAATTTAAAATATATGGAAGACGAATTTTATATTGATTATGCCAAATTAGATGATTTTCAGCGACAATTAGTTGATAAACGGACAGATAAACCAATGGTTGTTACTGGTAAAGCCGGAAGTGGTAAATCTGTTATTGCGTTGCATAAAGCCAAACAAGTTTCTACCTTGGGTTCATATGCCATTGTTGTTTTTACAAAAACTTTAAGGAAATATTTTAATGATGGCCTTGAGAAATTAAAACTCCAAAATGTATATCATTATCATGGTTGGCCAAAACAACAAGTAGATTATTTGATTGTTGACGAATGCCAGGATTTTAGCCCGGAACAAATTGAAGAAATGAATAATTGTGGTAAAATTTGTTTCTTCTTTGGTGATTCGGAACAATCTATAATGAGTTTTCGTGGCCCGGTGCAAAAAGTCGAAGAAACAGCTTTCAAATATAATATCAAGTTATATGAACTGTATTTTAATTACCGATTAACAATCGAAAATGCATTATTAGCTGAAAAAGTAGGTAATGTTGAAGAAGTTGTAGAAAAATGCAAAAGAAATGGTGAAAAACCTCAGTTAATTAATAAAAATTCTATTGATGCCCAGTTGGATGAAATTATTCGGATTATTAAAAATAAATCGTTAACAAACGTTGGTATCTTAATGCGATTTAATTCAAAATCACAAGCTAAGTCTCGAACAGGAAATGAAAAACTTTCTGTTGAGTACGTTCATGAATATTTTTCAAAAAAAGGTGTTACAAATGAATTTAAATACAATGCAAATCAGGCAACAGCAATGGACTTGGATTTTCATTCTTCAAACCCAAAAATAATGACTTGGTGGTGTGCCAAAGGATTACAATTTAAAGACGTATTTATTCCTTGTAGTGAAGCGAACCATGAAGAAGAAAAACGTGCCGCTGTATATGTGGCAATGACAAGAACTGGTGAACGTTTATATATTAGTTATACAGGCCAATTATCAAGTTTCTTTCCGGAACCAACTAATGGTTTATATGCGAGTACTGATGAAATTGAAATGATTTAGTTATGAAATATTATATAATTACTTCTAGCTTGAATGTAGATAACATACTTTCATCTGAAAGTATATCCCCAATTTCCTTTTATGGCAAAAGGGATTTTGGTTACAAAACTTTTCAAAAAATTGACAAACTCAATATAGCCAATAACATTGTTTTGTTTTCTGAAATACCTTATTTCGAGATTCATGATTCGGAAAGAGAGAATTATCCAATGGTCATTGAGATTACCGATGATGTTCAACTGAAGGATAAATTACATTATACTGAACAATCACATTCTGTTTGCCAAATCTTTCTTTACAATCAGTCAATTCGTTTAACCCCATGGAATTGCAAAATATTATTCTTTTCTCAACAAGCTCTTGTTCTCTCAAAGCTGAAATGTTCTGACAGCCTATGTAACAAGTTGAGTGAATTTTACAGGTTCGAATTAGTAAAACCTAACAAATCAATTTTATTAAAAGATGTGTTAAAAGATTCTGCTATAAATGAGCCTGGTTTTAACATTGATTTATTGGTTTTAGAAAACAAGTTAAATAGGCTTAAAGGTTTTCTGTATGGATACAACTTAGGCTTTACGAAATCATTATCCGATGATGTTGCTAAGTTATTAGGGCTGCAAAAGAGAATTTATAATATTGTTGCTTCAATAATAAATAACAAGGGTGTAAGTAATGAACACTTTAATGAGGAATTAAAAAAACTTGATTATTTATACAATGAAATTGACCCGCATAAAAAGCTATCGCGCAATTTATGGAATGAAAAAATATTATCCAGATTTACTTCTTCAGCCGACAAAAATACTTTTGAAACAATTCTCAGGGAACTTTTCGTTGAAAGTGAAGCAAAATTGAATTTCTGTAAAAATAATAACCTTATTGTCCGGAAACTTTCGTATTCAACACCACAAAAATACTTTGACTGGTCTGCTTATCAAAGCGAGTTGTCTGTTTATACTCAGAGCATTATATATGAGGATAAAGCACAAAGAACAAACATTGATTTATCAACGGAATTTACACTTCCTGCTGATTATTCTACAATAAGATTAAATGATGAAAATGCAAAATTATATAATGAAATACTTTCTGGATATTTTTTCAAGGATAGTGTAATTACCATTGAAGATTTACGGTTAAATAGACTTGAAATAGCAACAGAGATTACAAAAGGTTTAAAAGCTCTTATGCAATCAGCTAATAAAGATTGGGAAAATAGCCAGGAACGATTATTCTTTAATTCTTTGCGCCAAAACATAGCTAATTCAGAGCCATTCGATTTACAAAAAGCACCTGATATTATAAATTTATCAATTGCTGCTTTTTTATTGAAGGGAGAAGATTTTGAAGCATTAACTCGCTATTTAGAAGAAAATGGTGTTTCTGATTATAAATACGTTTTGGGATTTTGGGGAGCAGCGTGTGGGTACGTTGATATGCCCAAACCAAATCTCAATCCAATTATTAAGCAAAAAGAAAGCTTTTGTCAGGTTTATAAATCCGTGGATAATTTATTGTTTAAGAGTTCCATAGAAGGTCCATTTCCCGAAACTTCTAATGTGTTCATTAATAAAAGTAATACTGAGGTTCCATTAATAAAGGAGAATAATAAATCAGTGCAACCAGAGAATAAATTCAATGAAATATTTTCGGCTGTTCAGAAAAAATTAGGTAAGAAAATAAATGAAAAGCAAAAAATTGCTGTTGAGAAATCTCTTAATTCGGCAAGCACACCTGATAAAATTCTTTATTACTTAAAAAAGAATGATATTAAATCAACTACCAAAATTTATAAAGAGTTTGAAGCCTATCTTTCTCCGTCAGTTGCAAAAAACGTTGAAATTGAAAGGGAATTATTTTCCGATTCTTCCTT
The DNA here is from genome assembly GCA_009773765.1 of Prolixibacteraceae bacterium. GTDB lineage: Bacteria > Bacteroidota > Bacteroidia > Bacteroidales > Prolixibacteraceae > Draconibacterium. Next base: position 18,251 of record WTWZ01000032.1, read on the forward strand.
TCTGGCAGCAGTTCATCAATCTGATTTGTCCTTTTTAATGGATGTAAATCGTATCAATAATATCAGTCAATTAATTGTTGGTGATAAAAACTTAAAACAATTTAAAACAGATTTGGAATGGTTTGTTGAAAATCATAGGGAATCATATTTGGATAGTAAAAAAGGGTTTCAATCTGGTTTTTATTATGGCAAGTCAACGGATAATAAGTCCGTTATAGAACGATTTGAGATATATCTTAATAATAAGAGAGAAAACAAACAAAAGTGGCTTTCAGATATTTATCTACAAATTCCGGTAGAGAAAATTATTGCTCGTTTAAAAAACGTTTATAAATGACAGATAAAATCCAATTAACAACGGATGGTGGGCAAACAGTTGAGGCAATTGCCCCAATTATTATTTCGGCAAGTCGCTCAACAGATATTCCTGCATTTTATGCAAAGTGGTTTATCAACCGCCTAAAAAAGGGATATGTTGTTTGGTATAACCCTTTTAACCAACAGCCAATGTATGTATCATTTAAAAGAACCAGGGTTGTTGTTTTTTGGACAAAAAATCCGGCACCTTTAATTCCATTTTTGAATGAATTGGATAAAAAAGGCATTCACTATTATTTTCAGGTTACCCTTAATGATTATGAACAGGAAAAATTCGAACCGAATGTTCCACCTTTAAAACAAAGGATAGATTCATTTAAAAATTTATCGGCGCAGATTGGGAAAGAAAAAGTTATTTGGCGTTTTGACCCCTTGATTTTAACTAAGGATACAAACCCAAGAACTCTTTTGACACGCATCTGGCATATTGGCAATGAATTAAAGGGTTTTACAGATAAACTGGTATTTAGTTTTGTTGATGTGAAAGCATATCGGAAAGTTCAGAACAACCTCGTTAAAGAAACGGATTCCTTTTCGAGAGAAGATGTTGAAATAGCAGAACCTAATGAAGAGCAAGTAAACGAATTAATTGAAGGGTTGGTTAAAATACGTGATGCATGGGCAAAAGATGGCTGGAATCTTGAAATGGCTACTTGTGCAGAAGAAATTGATTTGGACAAATATAAAATAGAGCATAATCGCTGCATCGATGGCGAATTAATGAAACGTATTTTCTCCTCTGATAATGAATTAGTTTACTACTTAAATTATGGCAAATTACCAGAAAACACTTTATTTGCCCATGAATCCAACTTAAATCCCGTCAATATGAAAGACAAAGGGCAACGTAAAATTTGTGGATGTATGGTTAGTAAAGATATTGGGATGTATAACACATGTCATCATTTATGTGTGTACTGCTATGCAAACACCTCAAGAAAGGTTGTTGAAAATAATAGAGCATTGCACAGCGAAAATTCAGAGAGCTTAATTTGACACGTTTTAATTCAATTGAAGAAATAGCGTATTTGTAGGAAATAGGGGAAATGTTCCATTTCCTCCATTTCCCCAATTTCAGCATTCTTTCCTATAGGTTATGTTTATTCATTAACCTTCGGCAGTTACTTGAAAAATATATTTTGAAGTACTGATTAATTAAAGTAATTTTGCGTCACATATGTATTATTAAAGAAAATGTGGAAGACACTCAATAATCCACCGGTGGTTGTAGCCTTGTTTCAATTTAAATACAATCCAACAGGTATTAAACTGAACGATTTCCTAAAATATGATACCCTATTAAAGCATAACTTTCCTATACGAAAGGAAAATATTCAGGTTGGTATTGATTTAGGTGGCTCGTCAATTCCATTAGGTGTGTCAAAAATAACCGGCACATCTGATGCTAAAATTGGAAGTTATGTCTATTTCTCTGTAGACCAAAAAATCAAATTGGAAATCTCAGATAGTAAAATTACATATATTGATGAGCGCCGTTATAATGGTTGGGATAATTTCAAAGAATCTGCTTTAAAAAGTTTATCTCCATTAACAGATATTTTAACGAATATTGAGGTTGTTCGCACTTCCATTCGATTCATTAATCGATTCACATTTGACAATTTTGATAATCCTCAGGATTATTTTAAAACATTAATTTCAAGTAGTGAAGATAATCAACTTCCATTTCCTTTGCGGCAGTATGGCTTCCGGCTATTAATGGATGTTCCCGAAACTGACATCTATTCGATTGTAAATCAAAATGTAGAAAATGTGCGTACTAACAATTTTATTTATACCTTCGACATTGATGTATTAGATAACCAACATCTTATTTTTGATAAGGAAACACTTGCTGCAAATATGGAAAATTTGCGTCAAGTTAAAAACGAAATCTTTTTTGGTAATGTGACTCAAAAAACTTTAGATTTATGCAATTAGTTAAACTGTCAAATAAATTGAGACCTCTTACTCTTGCTGCTGGATTATTTTCTGCTGTAACAACATTTGCATATTCTGACTTAGATAATTACAGTGGTATTTTAACAATGACCTCAAATTATAAAACTTCAGAATACATAAAATTAGTTGATAAAAGCGATGAATCTTTACTTTTAAGAAAGTTTAAGTTTGACAACCACTTGATTAATTGGCAAAAGAGAACAATGTTTCTGTCTTCTACTAAAGCCATTATTGAAAATGAAGATTTTCAGTCTATTGTGGCAATGGGGCATTCTGCTGTTCCATACATTATTGAGGAAATTGAAAATAGGCCCTCTACTCTTGTATGGGCACTAAATCTTATTTACAATCAAAAGATTACAAATAATCCAAACGCTACAATTTCAGAGGCTTGCAATTTATGGGTGAAACAGTTGAAGAAATAAAACATAGATTGTTTTAGGCTTTTCCCAAACTTTTGCACGACATCGGGTTCAAAGTTACAAGCAAAGCTACTCCTGACTACAATTGTATTGCTTGGGCATGCAATTATAGTGAACGTTGGATTCAGCCTCCTTATTTGGGAAGACCCAACTTAGATTGTGTCGTTTGGTGGCCCCCGGAAGTTCCTGAAGGTCTTGAAATAGACTATCTAATAAAAGTTTTTGAATTTCATGGATATTCGCAGTGCGATTCAGGTGAACATGAAAATGGATACAGAAAAGTCGCATTGTATTATGATGAAAAAACAAAAGAATGGACACACGCAGCCAGGGAACTACTCAATGGTTGCTGGACAAGTAAATTAGGTGAATACATCGATATTCAACACGGGTCTCCCAAAACAATAGAGAATGATGATTACGGCAAGGTATATTGCTTTATGAAAAAGAAATTCGAATAAATCTTTTTATTGGTTCTTCTTTCTATAACATATCTTTCCCACGCAGGATTAAACCGAACAGGTAAAAAGGTGTTCGTCAATCGTTCGTTTTTGTTCGCTGGGCATACTTGCAAGGGCAAGACAAGCGTCAAAAAAAATCTCCACCCTTTGGGTAGTATTTTTCTTTCCGCCCTTGCAATCACCGCCTCCACACTCTTTTTTTGCGCTCCGGCAGGTGCTCAAAAAGGCGTGTTGGCTTGCTCAGCTCACCTACTCTCACTCAATCCTCACTCGTGGCTACTCCTGCCCCCTGAAACCCCAACAAGGTATTCGTAAACTCATTTACTTTTTTACAGGGGGCAGCCGCCACTTATTGTTAGGCTCGCCTGCGGGTCGCTGCGGGCTAATCGGGCTGTCACACTTTTTGCAGTTCGCTTCCTATTTGGCTTTTGCAGTCTTCCTTCCGGTCGTTTCTCCCTTCACTCACACAGCAACGCCAACCCGCGCAAGAGCTGTCATTCCTTCAATCGTTACATTCCATTCAGCACCATTCTCTCTTGGCAGCATTTGTTTTTTCCTCCCTCAATCCTTGCGGTTGCAGCAGTGTTTCGCTGCGCTTCACACAGCTTCACCGCCGCGCACAAAAGCCGCCAATCGTTCATTCGCTTCATTCCATTTCACTTTTTCTGTCATTCCAGCCCTTGCTTTTCCACCCCACGCTCAAAGCAAAAAGTCCGCCAGCCCTGCCGAAATCGGCAGCCGTCCGCCGCCCTCATTCTTCGGGCTTCCTGCTGCCAGCGCCCTTGCTCCACTCGCAGTCGGCTCGCGCCTCTCCACTTCGCAGGCAAAAACAATTCCGCTATATCTCCACTTGTTTTTTCCTGCTTCGTTCCGGCTCAAGGCTGCTTTACCTGTTTTCGGTTTAAATCCTGCTTCGCCCTCACCAGCCCCCGACCACCCACCCCAAACCAAAACATTTTTTTAGCAAAATCAGGCTTTTACAAAATTTGTGAGTATTTATAATAAACAATAAAATATTTAAAAACAGAAAGGAGGAATTATGGGAAAGTTAGATTTCTTACACTCGGATGAGTACAGAATCCGATTCTATCAGTTGGTGAATTATCGGCGTTAATTAAAGTTTACCCCCGGTTTTAGGGGGTATCTTTTTTCGAACAAAAAAATGATATGCAAAGATAGCCGTTCCGCTTACCGTCTGTAAAGGTCAAGCCCTTCGGGTTTTCGGCAAAATCTCCACACCCTTCGGGGTAGTATTTTGCCGAAAAACCTTGACAGCCGCCGCTTCACTGGCTTAAAAAGGTTCATATCAATTTTTTTCTTTCTCTTTCCCGAAATAAAATTTATGGGTTTAGTAGTGTAAAAAAAGCAATAAGAAGCAACTGAAAGCATGTGCAACCAATATTGCAAGAGTTAAACCCCTCTTAATTACCTTCGGGGAAGTCAAGGTCAAAGCCGCATTTGCTCCATACCAAGACCAAGTATTAACAAATAAAAATTATTGCCATGGGCACGATTAAACAAGGTATTTTAGGTGGCTTCTCCGGCAAGGTCGGAACGGTCATCGGTGGCAAGTGGAAAGGCATAGATTATATGCGAAGTAAAGCTGCCAGCGTCTCGAATCCTAAAACTGAAGCACAACTGGACCAACGCGCCAGGTTTGGTGCTGCACTCAAATTCTTACAGCCGTTAACCTCATTTCTTCGAGTTGGTTTTAAGAATTACGCTGTGAAAATGACAGCTTTCAACAGCGCTATGTCCTACAACCTGAACAATGCACTTGCAGGAGCATTTCCGGAGTACTTCATTGATTATGCAAGCGCACTTGTATCTCGCGGTTCTCTTCCTGGAGCATTAAATCCTCAGGTTCAATCCACAATCCCGAATCAGATTGATTTTACCTGGCAGGACAATTCGCAGGATTCAACAGCAAGTCCAAATGACCGTGTACTATTAGTGGTTCTTAATCCCGCCAAACAAAAGGCGATTTCGATTATTGGCGGCAACGAAAGGAACTTTGGTCAGCAGTCAATTGAAGTTCCATCAACGTTCATGGGTGATGAGGTTCATTGCTACATTGCATTTCAGAATGTAAATCAGTCTGTTTTGTCTAACAGTGTATATGTAGGTTCGGTTGGTATGGTTGATTAATAAATTTAACCGCATCCTTAAAAACCGCTTTCATTCAGAGAGCGGTTTTTTTTATTTATTTCTGCAAACAAACCAAGATTATAGTGCCAAAAAGGCCTTACTTATTATTTTACAATTGTTCCTCTATTTATTAATAAAAAATCATTCATATATTTGTATATCAGTTTTTTATAGTATTCTTTTATTAATTAATGATTTGTACCATATTTGTGCAAATATATTATAATACATTGATTTTCTGATACATAAATCTTTGAGGAAGTAAAATAAGAATGTAAGAATTTCATCTGGCAACTTTAAGTCCACCTGCTGAATATACCATAATGACATAAAAAAGCTCTTCTGTGAAATAACGGGAGGGCTTTTTGTTTATCATCTTGCTGAAATATTTCCTTAATTTTGCTGTTCTTTAAAAAACTGTAATATGCGGATTTTAGTAATTCTGGTTCTTTTGTTGCCACTTTTCGCTTTCTCCCAAATCAACCAAACCGATACAAACGGTTTGCGGCAGGGATTTTGGCAGAAACAGCAGCCCAGCGGGAGGTTAATGTACGAGGGGAATTTCATGGATGGAAAACCGGTGGGGGAGTGGAAACGCTATCATCCGGGCGGACAGGTAAAGGCAATCATTACCTACCACGCCGGTTCTGATTCGGCATTTACACAGCTTTTTGATGAATGGGGCAAAAAAGTGGCAGAAGGAATATATTTGAATGAAAAGAAAGCCGGATTGTGGGTTTATTTTTCAGAAGGCAGAAAAGTGGCCGATGAACATTTTACTGATGGAGAAAAGCATGGCAAATCGAGGAAATATTACGAAACAGGCGAAGTTTGGGAAGAAACGGACTGGGTTCGCGGCAAACAGGAGGGAAGCTACCGGGTTTCCTTTCAAAGCGGCGGGCCTTTTTTTCAGTGTAAAATGAGTAACAACCAGAGAAACGGGTTGTGCCTTACCTATTTTCAGAATGGACGGGTAGAATTGGAAGCCAACTATAAAAACGGATTGCGGCATGGCGAATGGAAATATTTTGATGAATCGGGCAATTACCGGTACTCATTATATTATGATACGGGGAAAATATTAAATCCGGAAGTCCGCGACAGCATCAGCAACCTGCAGTTAAATTTGATGGAGGTTGGAAAGGACTCGGTTCCCGACCCCGGGAAATACATGCAGGATCCTTCGGGGTACATGTTAAAAATGAATATCAACAAGTGAAAATTTCGGATAAATGGTAAATTTGGCTGCAATTTTACAAAATCAGGTATTGGCTAGATAAAGTTAAAATGACAAAATATTTATTTCTCTTTTTCATTCTGTTTGGTTTTTTTTATTCTGTAAATTCAAAAGCGCAGGAATATTACTGGGTTGGGTTTTCGGATAAAAAAGACACTCGGTTTTCGTTGTCATCGCCCGGGGATTATCTCTCGGAACGTGCCATACAGCGCAGAATCAGACAAAATATTATTATTGACTCCCTTGATTTGCCTGTAAACCAGAATTATATTGACGAAGTTGTAAAAATTGGCGCCAGTTTTATTCATGCTTCAAAATGGCTGAATGGAATTACAGTAAAAGCCGAAACCGACAGTTTTGCAGTTAAAGTTTCGAAATTGCCATTTGTCATGGAGTTTCAGCTTACAAAAGGACAGGCTAAAAAAAGTGCTGTGCAGAAATTTAATGATACGTCAGGCCATATTGATTTTCATATAGATAAATCATTTTACGGGCTTTCTGTTTCTCAAACCTCCATTTTAAATGGCCAGTTTCTTCACAACCAGAATTACCTGGGGCAGGGAATGCATATCGCTGTTCTTGATGGCGGGTTTTACCATGCCGACCGATATCCGGCAATGGATAGTTTGTGGGCTAACAACCAGATTTTGGGAACTAAGGATTTTGTCGATCCAACGGTTGATTTCTTTAAAACGCATTATCACGGAATGAGTGTACTTTCGTGTATTGGTGGCAATGTACCGGGCAAATTAATTGGTACTGCACCAAAAGCATCGTACTGGTTAATTCGCTCCGAAGACACAGGTTCAGAATTCCTGATTGAAGAAGATAACTGGGTTGCAGCAGCCGAATTTGCCGATAGCGCCGGGGTTGATATCATCAATTCCTCGCTGGGTTATACCGAGTTTGACGATCCCCAAATGAACCATACATACTATGATTTGGACGGGAAAACTACCCGGGTTACCAGGGGGGCAAACATTGCTGCTTCACGGGGGATTTTGGTTTTTTCCAGTGCAGGAAACCAAGGAAATAAACCATGGAAATACCTTGTTGCGCCTTCTGATGGGGACAAAGTAACAGGCGTTGGCGCAGTTAACAAAGACAGTATTCCGGCAGGTTTTACTTCGCTGGGCCCGGCTTTTGGCGGTAAAACCAAACCCAATGTAACAGCTTTGGGTTGGAATACATATCTGCAAAAAAGTGACGGTTCGTTCGGATATTTAAGCGGAACCTCCTTTTCATCGCCGGTAATGGCCGGAATGGCTGCTTGTTTGTGGCAATCGCAGCCGCACGCAACAGCAGAACAGATAAAATCGGCCATTGAAATGACCGCCCATTTATACGGGAACCCAAACGATTTAATGGGATTTGGGATTCCGGATATGTACCGTGCCTGGCAGCTTCTGCTTAATCTTTCAACTTCAACTCCTGAAGTTTCAAAGCAATGGGCCGCTTATCCAAATCCGGTAAGCGATGTATTGATTCTTCAAAACAATAAAAATCAGTTTCAAAATGAAATCAATATTGAGGTTTATACCATTGAAGGCAAACTGGTAAAAAAATGGCTAAAACCTGATGCCAACCGAATAGAACTCCGCGATATAAATGAGCTGCCCAAAGGAATTTTGTTGTTGAAAATCAGTAGCAATAAATCTTCTGAAACCATAAAACTGAGTAAAACACAATAAAAAATGGAACAAAAACTTACTCTGTTGCAATTAAATGAATTGATAAAGGAGGCGCTAAGCGGCGCTTTCCCGGCATCGGTTTGGTTAATTGCCGAAGTGAGCGAGTTAAAGGAAAACCGTAACGGCCATTGTTATCTTGAACTCATTGAAAAGCAGGGAACTGAAATTGTGGCACGTACAAGGGCTACCATTTGGTCATATACCTACCGTATGTTAAAACCCTATTTCGAAACAACCACAGGGCAGTTTTTTACGCAGGGAATAAAAATTCTTGTTCAGGTTTCGGTTGAATATCATACTGCGTTTGGATTAAGCCTGAATATCAAAGACATAGACCCGGTTTATACCGTAGGCGACATGGCTATGCAGCGCAAGGAAATCATCAGCAGATTGCAGTCGGAGGGTGTTTTCGAAATGAACAAGGAACTTGAATTGCCGCTGGTCCCGCAAAAAATTGCAGTTATTTCAGCGGCTACTGCGGCAGGTTACCTGGATTTTATGAACCATTTGGACAGCAATGAATTCGGTTTCAGGTTTTACACAAAACTGTTTCAGGCTACATTGCAGGGTGTTGAAACCGTTCCGTCAATCATCAGTGCGTTGGAAAGGATTTTTCAATACGAAGATTTTTTTGATGCAGTGGTGATTATCCGCGGTGGTGGCGCCACTGCCGATTTAAGCAGCTTCGATAGTTACGATCTGGCATTTAATATTACTCAATTTCCGTTGCCGGTAATTACCGGAATTGGCCACGAAAAAGATGACACGATTATAGATATGGTAGCCCACACCCGGCTGAAAACCCCAACTGCTGTTGCCGAATTCCTCATAAAAGGCATGGAACGTTTTTATGACAGGATGATGGAACTGGAAAAGGAAATTGTCAGGCTTACACGCGGTTCAATTGATTCCCATCAAAAGGAACTTGAACAGGCTGCCTCAACCCTGAATTTTGTTGTTGCGGATTTTATCAATAGAAACCAGGCACAATTAACACGAAAAGGGAACGGGCTTCAGCGGGCAGTGAAACAGTTTTCATTTCAAAAGGAACATGATATGAATAACCTTCGGCATCAAATAAAATCCACACTGTTATTGTGGTTTTCAGTTTCAAAAACCGGAATTGAACAAAAAAAGCGAAACTTAAAACATGTGGTTAACGAATCGTTGATTAAACGGAACGCAGAACTTAGCCATTATAAAAACTTGTTGAAAGGGCGGACGGAAAAAATGATTTTCAGGGAGCAGCAACGCATTCATTTCTTCGAAAACACAGCCCGTTTAATTCACCCCGAAAATGTATTAAAACGCGGATATACTTTAACTTTGAAAGAGGGTAAAATTATAAAATCGGTAAATCAGCTAAACCTTATCGAGGAAATTGAAACCCGCTTTGCCGATGGGGCCGTAAAAAGTAAAATAATAAAGAAACACAACAATGAGCGCTAAAAAAACAGTTACTTACAACGATGCAATGGCCGAGGTTGAGGAAATTCTGGAGAAAATTGAAAACGAAGAACTGGATGTTGACGATTTGGCCGAAAAGGTAAAACGGGTGTCGGTGCTATTGAAAATCTGTAAGGAAAAGCTTCTGAAAACCAACGAACAGGTGGAACAGATTTTAAAGGAGATGGAAGAATAAAAACAATTAAAATGAATTATACCAAAAAACAAGTAGCCCAAACCATCGATCACGCTGTTTTAAAACCTGAAAACACCGACGCCGATTTGGCTGCCAATGCCAAAATGTGCATCGAAAACGGTGTTTTCAGCATGTGTGTAAAACCCTGCGATATTAAAGCTGCCAGGGAACTGTTAAGGAATAGCGATGTAAAAGTTTCGTGCGTGCTGAGTTTTCCCCATGGCGCCGATGCTACACCTGTAAAAGTATTTCAGGCAAAGCAGGCAATTGAAGACGGGACGGATGAAATAGATATGGTAATGAATATCGGGAAATTCGTTTCGGGCGATTATGAATATGTGGTGAACGACATAAAAGCGGTTGTCGATGTGGCGCATAACCACGGGGTTTTAGTAAAAGTAATACAGGAAAGCGGCTATTTAACCTTGGAACAGGTGGCCAGGGCCTGTGAACTTTCGTACGAAGCCGGGGCTGATTTTGTAAAAACATCAACTGGTTTCGGCCCCGGCAAGGCGACTCCTGAAATTGTTGATGTAATGATTAAGACCGTTGGTGACAGGATGATGGTGAAACCTTCGGGCGGTATCCGCGATTGGGAAACAGCGGTTGCATTTCTGGAGCAGGGAGCTGACAGGCTTGGGATTGGTTCTACTGAAGCTGTTTTAAAAGGGGCAAAAGCAGAAAGGGACTATTAAATGGCTAAACGTTTTTTAACAAGTTGGGTATTCTGAAAAAATATCAAACCCGTTAAAGTTTACGGAACTTTTGGCGAAGAATTGCAAAACTGTCTTTTACAACTGAAAAATATCAATTCAGGGAAGAGGATTTTCAAACTTAATTTCTTTATCGATGCCAACTCAAAAGAAGATTATATTCATTTTCAGCAAACAATACATCACGAAGTTTACGGCCTTTTTTCAGATAAAATTCTGCTAAGTGTTCTGGCACAACCTCCACTGGCGGGAAGATTAATTGTTGAGGCCTGTTATTATGATCCTCTTTTTTGGAAATCTGCCTTTTTTTCGAATGGTGAGAATGGGGCGGTTTTGTTTGAGCAGGGAAAATGCAGGATACTGATTGGAAATGTTCAGTCGAACGAAAATGCCGGGTGCCGCTTAAATTCAGAAAAGGCATTTGGCAGTTTATCCGGGATTTTCGAATCAGCAGGATTTCAGATAAATTCAATTGTCCGACAGTGGAACTATATCGAAAACATTTTGGGTTTCGATGGCAGCAAGCAGCGTTACCAGGAGTTCAATAATGTACGATCGGGTTTTTACGGTGATTCGTTCAAAAATAATGGTTATCCGGCTGCCACCGGAATTGGGATGAACCGGGGAGGAACTATCATCGAATTTATTGCAATTCAGTCTGGCCAGTTGGCAACCTTTCCAATCGACAATCCAGAACAGGTATCAGCCCATTCATACAGCAAAGAAGTGCTGGTTGGCGATGAATGCGTATTAAAAACAACCCCCAAATTCGAACGTGCGCGCTTTCTCGAATTGTTCGGAAAAAAAATCATTTTCATTTCCGGAACAGCCTCAATTCGGGGCGAAAAAACCGTTGGCGAAGGAGATCCTGCCTTACAAACAGAAGTGACTATCGACAATATCAAACAGTTGTATTCAGGCAAAGTACTTTCCAAAATATCGAACGGGGATTTGGTTCCCAAATATGGGCACGCCCGCGTTTATATTAAAGACAGGAAAGATTTTGCAGCAATAAAAAAAACATTCCGGATGCATTTCGGCAACCTCCCTGTGGTTTACATTGTTGCCGACATTTGCCGGCCAGAATTGCTTGTTGAAATTGAAGGAAAAGTAATTCTGGAGTAATAGGGAAATATCCTTTGATATTTTCTTAAATTTGGTGCAACAATATGTCCTTTTATGATTAATGTTCCAAAACAAATTGAATATTGGCTGAATGGCGCAAATGATGACTTTGAAACTGCCAGGATATTAATTGAAAACAGAAGGTATATTCATGGTTTGTTCTTTTGTCATTTATCTGTTGAGAAAATTATTAAAGCCCATGTTGTTAAGACATTAAATGAGATTCCACCCAAATCACATGAACTATTCTACCTATCAAAATTAGCTAAAATTGAATTGCCTGAAGATAAACAGTTGATTATTCAAATTTTAATGAAATACCAACTTGAGGGCAGATACCCAGAGTACATGCCAGAAGCACCACAACAAAAAATTGTTGAGTATTTAAATCAAACTAACGATTTATTAAAATGGTTCAAAGAGAAATTATAAATATCATCAAACAATATATTAAGAATTTAAATGAAGGTGGCATAATCATTCAATTTGCTTACTTGTATGGAAGCTATGCAAGAAATGAAGCAACTCCGGAAAGTGATATCGATGTATTGCTTGTTGGAGATGTATTTGACACAAATGATGATGTAATATTGTCTAACCCCTGGTTGCCAAAATTCAGAAATGATTATAGAATAGAACCAATTGCTATTGGGACAAAGCGGTTTGAGACTGACGATATTTCCCCTGTTATTGAGTTGGCAAAACAAGAAGGGATTAGAATCCATCCTTAAAACCAATCAGAATTTGAAATCAATACCAAACAAAAAATGAGTCCCTGCCTGGGGAAAGTAACCATCAATTTTTGCCCGTTCTCCTTCATAAATATATGAATACACCCAGGCATTCGATTCATATTTTTCGTTGAATAAATTATTTATCATCAGCCGAATTTTAATTTCCTCAAACAATTTAGTTTTTACTGAATAATCAGCATTCAGGTTATTCACAAACCAGGCATTCAAAACGCGGTCATCATTCGAGGTGTTGTCGATGTATTGTTTTCCAACGTACGAAGAAACAAAACTAAACTCCAGGTTATTTGCGGGCGAAAAAGTAAACCGGCTGTTGGCAATAACGTTGGGCGAAAAAGCCAGGCCTGTTGTTCCCAGTTCAAAAGGTTCCTGGCCCCAGGTATCCCAGTTGTCAACATATTCAGTAAAATCCTTAACTTTATTAATACTGAACGTGGTGTTGCCATTCCACTGCAGTGCGGGTGTAATTTTTACACCTGTCTGCAATTCAATTCCGGTACGAAAACTTTTATCGACATTCACCATAACTGGCGCACCCACATCGTTGATTTCGCCGGTTAAAACCAACTGGTTTTTGTAACTCATATAATAGTAATTGGCCGAAAAAGAAAATGCCGGCGATTTGTAATTGTATCCAAGTTCCCAGTTGTACAGCGTTTCATAAACCGGCTGCTTGCCGGCAGGATTGGCATCCACGTAATTACTGCGGTTGGGTTCGCGGTTGGCAACTGCCAGCGAAAGATAAAGTTGCCGGTTTTGTTGAGGCTCATAAAAAACGCCAAATTTCGGGTTGAAAAAATTGAATACATGTTTTTGTGAAATATCCCGTAAATCGTCGTCAATTCCGTCAATCGCATAATTAATATTCCTGTACTGTAAATCGGTGAACAGATTTACTTTTTCTGCTACACGGTAATTGTATTTTGCGTAAATATTAAAATCTTTTTTTAATCCGTTACTGCGGTACCAATCGTGATTAGGTTCGGCATTTCCCTGAAACTGCGCCCAAATTACCTTTCCAAAATGATCGCCATCATAAATGCTGTAACCGCCGCCAAAAATAAAATCACTTTTATCTTTCTGATAACTTAGGGAATATATGAGGCCATAAAAATCATTGTCGAGCCATTTTTGGTTAATAAGGTCTGAGGTTTCCACTTTTTCATTCCCAACTATAACCGGTGAAATTTGATAATCTTTTAAATTTTCGTCTTCCTTGTAATTCTCGTAAAAACCTTTTCCGCGGGTGTAATGAGAAGAAGCATTCAAACTTAAATTTTGATTAAAACTGTGCGAAAAATGGAGTTGAAAATGGTCTTGCTGATAATCATCCACCTGGTTGCCGTAATATTTAACCACTCCATTTTCGTTGGAATATTTCCCGGCGCTGTTGTATGTGCGGTTTGTGGAAAGCAAATTGGACGGAACCCCGTTCCATGCCTGGTATGTTTTTTCGTGTCCCGAAAAAATAATGGCTTTCAAAACAGTAGTTTTGGTATAATAACCCGAAGCAAAATAAAAGGATTTCAAATCTGCAGTAGCCCTGTCAATATAACCATCGGAGGTTATTTTTGAAAGGCGGGTGTCAACGGTAAATTTACCATTGATTAAACCTGTTCCTGCCAAAACCGTGTTTTTAAAAGTGTTGAATGAACCGAAAGCCGTTTTATATTCAGCATACGGGTCGGGGTTAAAAGCGCTGGTTTGTATGTTAATGGTAGCGCCAAACGCTGCTGCGCCGTTTGCCGAAGTTCCTGCGCCCCGCTGAACCTGCACATTTTCGATGGACGAGGCCAGGTCGGGTTGATCGACAAACCAGGTTCCGTGCGATTCTGCATCATTAAGCGGGATTCCGTTTACGGCGACATTAATCCTGTTCATATCAGTGCCGCGTATCCTGAAATTAGTGTAACCTATTCCGCCCCCTGCATCGGAGGTAGCTACAAAAGAAGGCGTAAGCTGTAACAGGTACGGAATATCCTGCCCCATGTTTTGCCTGGCAATTTCTTCGCCCGAAACGTTGGTGTAAGCCATCGGCGTTTTATTTTTTGCAAACGATGCCGAAATCAGAATTTCGTCGGTTAAAATTACATTTGGTTCAAGTTTAACAGAAATGTGTTGGTCTGATTTTAAATTCACATTTATTTCAGCGGTTGCAAAACCAATAAATGAAACCTTAACCACATATTCGCCCGGTTTCAGGTTTTTAAATTCAAAAGTTCCGTTGCTTAATGCAGAAACACCATACATCGTGTTTGCCAAAACAACGTTTGCCCCCGAAAGTGGTTCGTTGTTGCCCAAAACTACACCCGAAAGTTTAAATTGCGCAAATGCATTGATTACAAACAATTGCACGAGAAGCCCAAAAAAACATTTTTTCATTTTATAAGAAATTATTGGTTAGAACTAACCAATGAGGCAGGAAAATTTCCTTTTGCACTCCCTACGCCGGCATTACCCGGATCAGGTTCGTTGAGTATATTCTCAGTCCCGATAAAAACGGAACACCCCATTGCATAAAAATATCGGGGCAAATGTAGTTCAGAATTTTGAATAAAGGTTAATCGCTGATCAAATAATTTTCGAAACAAGTTCTCATTTGGTTTCCAAGCCGCGCCGGTCGAAGGGTTTTACTATTTATGAATGAGCCTTTCTGATGGCCGGTGGTGCAAAGTTCGTGTTTTTCGTTGTAAAATCTAAACTGTAAAATAGCCGAAGCATTGTTAAGCTGCGATACCCAACATTCAATAAACACCCGGTTATTTAAAAAAAGCGGACGTTTATATTGAATAATTGTTTCGGTTATTATAGGCAGGACTTTCTGGGTTTGAAGCAAGTTAAAAATGGAAATTCCCATGGCTTCAAATAGTTTCACCCGCCCGTTTTCCATCCATGTTACGTAGTTGATGTTGTTTACATGCCCTACAAAATCGATGTGATAAGTATAAATTTTTTCTTCGAAAGTTAATTTTTGCATTTCCTGATTTAATTTTTTGGCACAAACCGGACACTCTAATTTGGGTTAAAATGAAGTTCAGAGAATTTTCGCTTTTTCTGAATAAAAAACTTCCACATTATACTTTTTGAAAATACTTCGGGATGATTTTTTACAATAACCAGTTTTTGCACCAGTTTTCTTTTGCGAATGAGTATTGCCAGATTTTTATAAAACGAAAAGTGTGCTTTTAAAACTGCCCAAAACTCGCTGTTATTAAGGCCAATAATAAATTTAACCGCCGCAACCCCGTCTAAAACCATGCGCAGAAAGAAAATCCGTGTGAACTGTTGACGGGGCAGGTTTTTAAAAAGCATGAACAAATTATTCCTGAAGTTGAGGTAAACCTTTTTTGGGCTGCCGTACGAAAGTGTTCCACCTCCCAAATGATAAACCACGCTTTTGGGTTCGTAAACAACTTTGTACCCTTGGTTTTTTAGCCGCCAGCACAAATCAATTTCTTCCATGTGCGCCCAAAAATCGCCGTCAAAACCACCCGCGGTTTTAAAGGCAGAAGCCCTGATAAACATACACGCTCCTGTGGCCCAGAAAATAGTGGATGGCTCGTCATATTGGCCAAAGTCTTTCTCAATCCGGTTAAGTATTCTTCCCCGGCAAAACGGATAGCCAAATTTGTCAATAAAACCACCGGCTGCACCGGCATATTCAAATTTATCAGGTTGATTGTAACTTAATATTTTAGGTTGAATTGCGGCCAGTTTTTCATTGGCTTCAAATCGTTCAATACAAGGTCCAATCCAGTTTTGGGTAACTTTTACATCCGAATTCAGCAGGATAAAAAATTCAGCCTCAACCTGTTTTAAAGCCTGGTTGTAGCCTTCAGCAAAACCGTAATTTGCTTTTAATCCTATAATTCTGACCGATGGATAAAAAAGCCTGAGGTGTTCAACTGATTTGTCTTCAGAACCATTGTCTGCAACAATTACCTCCATATTTTCGGAATTGGAATGTTCAATGACAGATGGCAGAAAATCGTCGAATAATTTTTCACCGTTCCAACTCAGAATTACAATGGCTATTTTTGTGGGTTTGGCCATAAAAATTAGTCGGTTAACAATTTCAGGACTATTGAAGTGAGTTTTTCTTTTTCCAGTTCATCCAGAATTTTAGTAATTTTTTCAGTTTTTTCATTGTCCTCCGATTGAATCAAAGCCTCAAGTTCTTTAAAATTCTTTCCGGTCAACTCATCCTGAAGTAATTCCCTGATTTTTTCTTTTTCCTTGTTGGTTTGCGGTAAACCCAGTGTTTCAAGTTCGGTAATTGCAGCTTTTAAAATTTCCTCTGCCTGCAGCAATACAGGGTCTTTATCGCTGGTTTTACCGGCTGCTGCCGTGTCGCGCAAATTCCAGCTTGAGTAATCGTATCCCAGATCCTTAATCATTTTTAACTTTGAACTGTCTTTACCAAAAATCCGTTCAAAAAAAATGATTGTGTGGCTTTTCCAGGCTTCCAAATCAAATTTTTTCTCGTAAAGCCTTTCAATTTGTCCTTGTAATAAAGCTATTTCCTTGTCTGCCATTGGTTATTTGTTTTTTTGCAATTTACAAAAATAATAATGCCAAAAGTTGAGGTTTTAATAGTTTAATCCAAAAACCCAAAGAGGGATGGTATTTCCAAATCCATATTCAATATCGTCTTTTACTATAAATGCATTTTCCAGATTTATTATTTGGTTACTTTTTTTTGATTTACCACCAATTTCAAAAGTATATTTACCTATTGTAAAATCGGCTTCCTTTGATGAAAAAACTTTATTCTTCAAACTCATTTGATTTAAAAATAGGGTTTCCCTGATATTGCCGGTATTTGGAATTCCCTCAGCAAAAAGATGAATCATGTTTGGATTGTACAGATAAATTTTCTGAACCTTACCAAGCAACCTGATTCCTCGAGTGGATTCCCTTAGCTGAAGAATTAAACCTGTCCGCTCAAAAAGTTTAAGATACTCAGTAATCTGGTTTCTGCCAATACCTATTATTTCGGCAATTTTGGTGAGATTTGGTTTAAATGGAACAGATTGGGAAACGACAAATAAAAGCTGTTTTAACTTGTTTACGGTTGCCGCGTTCATTCCCGAATGGCTTGGTATATCGGTTTCAATAGTAAGATTTATGGTATTGTTCAGTTTTTCAAGGTAGCCTGGTTCTTTAAAAAACGGGTAATATCCAAATTTCAGATATTCCTGAAAAAGTTCAAGCGGTTTAAAACCTTCAAATTCAAATTTATTTTGAATGATTTGGTCAAAGGATTGGACAGGTATTTGAATGCCGCTTTTCATTTCCATAAATTCCCGAAAAGAAAGTCCCGGCAAATAATGGGTTAAAACCCTGCGGCTTAAATCAGCATAACCCTTATATATGTCCAGAATAGATGAACCCGTAAAAACTATACGCAAGTCGGGCAGGTAATCGTAAATCATTTTTAATTCTTTCGACCAGTTTGCGTATTTGTGAATTTCATCAATGAATAAAAATTTTCCACCACGATTTGAAAAATTCTGTGCAAATTCAAACAGGTTTTTGTCAGTCAAATAAATATTGTCGGCGCCAATGTATAATGTTTCATTCACCGGAAGTTTAAGTTTAATTATCTGAAGTAATAGTGTAGTTTTTCCTGCTCCACGTGGGCCAACAATTGCTGTAATCCGGTTATCGGGATTGATTTCGTGGTATAAAAACCGAAGAAATTTTGTGCTTGTCCGCGAAAGAATACTCCTGTATAAATTATTGATTTGTTCCATAATTTGCATGCTTTTAAATGCAAATATATTAAAAAATGCATATTTAAATGTGCATTAAATGTAAAAAGTGCATATTTAAATATGCATTTATTACAAAAAATGCTTGCGGTATTGCGCAAATCAAGCTACTTATTACCTAAATTCTGATTGATAATTTGGTAAAATTCATCGAAATAGTTATTGCTTGCTGCAATGATTTCGCCACCAAACAGCCAGTTTTTTCCACCGTTAAAATCGGTAATTTTTCCACCTGCCTGCTGAATGATGAAAGCTCCGGCGGCCACATCCCAGGCGTGCAGGGCATGTTCGTAAAATGCGTCGAAACGGCCTGCTGCAACATACGACAAATCCACTGCTGCCGAGCCCAACCTCCTTAGCCCGCGGGTGTGTTTCATTAAATGTTTCATAGCGGCAATGTAATCATCTACCCTGTCGAAATCGTAATACGGAAAACCGGTGGCAATCAGTGCGTTTTCCGATTTTGAATTTGGCGAAACCCTGATTTCGCTTCCGTTTAAATATGCGGCGCTGTCTTTCCACGCGTAAAACATCTCATCGAGTTTAACTTCGTAAACTACTCCTAAAACGATTTTATCATTTTCCTTTAAAGCGATGCTTACTGAGTGCGGTGCAATTCCGTGAATGAAATTTGTAGTGCCATCGAGCGGGTCAATAATCCAGGTGTATTTTTCATTTTTCGAATCTGCTGTTCCTTCCTCGGCAACAAAACCCGAATCGGTAATCAGTTGTTTCAGAGCGGCAACAATTCGGGCCTCTGCACTTTTATCCACATAAGTTACCAGGCTTGTTATCCCTTTAAATTCGATGTCACTAACTTTAATTTTTTTACCTTCTTCGCGAATAAAACTGCCTGTTTCCCGGGCTATTTTCTGTACCTGTAAACAAAGGTTTTCGTAATTCATTTTATTGAAAGTTTGAGATAAAATTAGATAAAATTATCCTGCAGAATCCATTGAAACATTCCCGTTTGGAAGAATTGATTTCAGTGTTACTTTTTTCATTTGGTTCACCAAGCCTTCATCATGACTGGTTTCTACTTTGATATAGTTTTCAGTGAACCCCAAAATCTTATCCTTTTTGATTTGCTCTTCAAAGAGAACGGTTTGTTGCGTTCCCAAATGTTTTACGTAAAAGGCGCGAAGTTTTTTCTCCGAAAGATTAATATACATCTGTGTCCTGCGTTTGCGATCTTCATTTTCCACCTTCCATGGAATTTTCAGCGCCTGCGTTCCGCTTCGTTCGGAGTAAGTAAAGGCATGAAGCTGAGATATTTCCAGCCCGTTAATAAAATCGTATGATTGCTTGAAAAGTTCTTCTGTTTCACCATTGGTTCCGGCAATTACATCGACTCCAATAAAGGCGTGCGGCACAATTTCGCGGATTTGGTTAATCCGTTTTGCAAACAATCCGGTGGAATATTTGCGCTTCATCAGCGATAGAACTTCATCGGAACCCGATTGCAGCGGAATATGGAAATGAGGCATAATTACTTTTGAACCGGCAACCAGTTCAATTATTTCATCTTTCAGCAGGTTGGGTTCGATTGAACCTAACCGGAGCCTTTTTAATCCTTCCACATTTTCGAGGGCTTTTAAAAGGTTTAGGAAATTTTCGCCGGTTGTTTTTCCAAAATCCCCAATATTGACGCCTGTTAATATTATTTCCTTAAAACCTTTGTCAACTGCTTTTTTTGCTTCAGCAGCGGTATTTTGAATGTTGTCGTTCCGGCTTTTGCCTCGGGCATACGGAATTGTGCAAAACGAACAGTAATAGTCGCAGCCATCCTGTATTTTTAAAAAACTGCGTGTGCGGTCGCCCCACGAAAAAGCTTTGTGGTAACTTTTAATATCGGCTAAACGCGTAGTTTTTATTTCGGTAATTTCCTTTTTCTTTAAATCGTCGAGGAAAGCCGGAATGTGAAATTTCTCCTGTGTGCCCAAAACCATGTCAACGCCTTCAATATGGCCAACTTCTTCGGGTTTTAACTGTGAATAGCAACCCACAACAATAACCATTGCATCCGGATTATTTCTGACTGCCCTGCGGATTATGTTGCGGCTTTCCTTGTCGCCCTGATTGGTTACGGAGCATGTATTAATTACATAAACATCGGCTTTTTCTTCAAAATCAACCCTTTCAAACCCAACTTCCTTAAATGAACCGGCAATTGTTGAGGTTTCCGAAAAATTGAGTTTGCACCCCAATGTATAAAAAGCTGCTTTCTTCCCCTTGTAATCCATCTTTACTATAATTCTAAACAGGGGGCAAAGGTAGAAAAAAGCTGTTTATGACAAATTGATTCATTAAAGCAGGTTACTGGCCAGTTCGGCGAGATAGCTGCGTTCGCCTTTTACCAGGTTGATGTGGGCAAAAATATCCTGGTTTCGCATCCGGTCGGTCATAAATGCCAAACCGTTCGATTTCATATCGAGGTATGGAGAGTCTATTTGCTGTAAATCGCCTGTAAAAACCATTTTTGTACCTTCTCCGGCGCGGGTGATAATGGTTTTTATTTCGTGCGGTGTTAAGTTTTGGGCTTCGTCGATGATGAAAAATGCATTCGATAAACTACGCCCGCGAATGTATGCCAGTGGTGTAATATTCAACCGCTCATCTTTTATCATTTCTTCAATTAATTGATATTCATTGCTTCGTGGGTTAAAGGAGTGTTTTATTACCGACAGGTTATCGTAAAGTGGCTGCATATACGGACTGATTTTTTCCGATGCATCGCCGGGCAAATATCCCAAATCGCGGTTGCTGAGCGCAACAATTGGACGGGCCAGTAAAATGGTTTCGTACAAGCGGTTTTGTTCAATGGCAGCAGCAAGGGCAAGCAGGGTTTTTCCGGTACCTGCCTTTCCAGTTAGGGCAACAAGTTTGATATCGGGATCCATCAGCATGTTCAAACTAAAAGTCTGTTCTGCATTTCGTGGTTTTATTCCGTAAGCCGGTTTTTTTTCTATTCGATAAATTCGTTTCGATTTAACATCATAACGGGCCAATGCGCTTGAAGTTGTTCCCTTAAATATAAAGCACTCGTTGGCTTCGGGCGAAAAACCGGGTTTAACATCATCTGCCGAAATTGACCCCTGATTATAGAGAACTTCAATTATATCGTCTCTGAAATTATCGAAAGTTGTTACTGTTTTGTCGAGTACGTTCTGGTCGGTAACCTGGTCGGTTTTGTAATCTTCAGACTGAATTCCCAGGGATTTAGCTTTCATCCGGAGATTGATATCCTTGCTGACAAGAATGGTTTTCCGGTTTGGATAAGCTTTTGAAGTATAATCGGCAATTGAAAGAATCCGGTGATCGGGAATATCTTCGCGGAAAGATTCTTTCAAAATTTCAGAAAAGGGTTTGCCGGTTTCAATCCGAAGTTTTCCCATACCGGGGCCCAATTGTTTTCCACCATTAAAAAGTTCATCTCCAACTATCTCATCGAGTAAACGGGTGAATTCACGCGCCTGAAAATTAATCAAATCATTACCACGTTTAAATTTGTCAAGTTCCTCCAATACAGTTATTGGAAGAATAATATCATTTTCCTGGAACTGATAGATGCAAGTGTGGTCGTGTAAAATTACATTTGTGTCGAGAATGAAGATTTTACTTTTTTTTGTTTTGCTTAGCATTTTTGTAAATATTGAATGCTTTAAAAGTATCAAAATTGCATAGACAGAATTACGCAAAACACATAAATTAATTAACTTGTATCAGTTGATAAATATTTTGAAGTGAATTATAAGGAAACATTACAATATCTTTTCGACCGATTGCCCATGTTTCACCGCATTGGGGAAGCTGCTTACAAAAACAGTCTGGACAATACTTTAAAACTCGATGGGATTTTTGGCCATCCGCACAGAAATTACAAAACTGTGCATGTGGCCGGTACAAACGGGAAAGGATCCGTTTCGCACATGCTGGCTGCCGTTTTTCAAACGGCAGGTTACAAAACAGGGTTATACACATCGCCCCATTTAAAGGATTTCAGGGAACGGATAAAAATCAACGGACAAATGATTTCTCAGGAGGAAGTTATTGAATGGGTTGAGAATTATCCCGGAAAATATAACCTTTGGAATTTGGAACCGTCGTTTTTTGAGCTGACTGTTGCTTTGGCTTTCGATTATTTCTCCCAACAAAAAGTTGATATTGCCATAATTGAAGTTGGGTTGGGCGGCAGGCTGGATTCAACCAATATTATTGCCCCGGAAGTGAGCGTAATTACCAATATAGGTTTGGACCACATCAATTTACTTGGCGGTACACTTGATAAAATTGCTACTGAAAAGGCAGGTATTATTAAATCAAATGTACCGGTTGTGGTTGGGTTAACACAGATCGAAACTAAACCGGTTTTTACAGAAATCGCCCGGACAAAGCATTCATCGTTGTTTTTTGCTGATCAGGAATATGTTGCTTCCTATTCGATGCTGGGATTTGACGGAAAACAAATTTTAAACATTGAACGAAACGGCAAAGTGGCTTTTCCCGAAATAAAACTTGATTTAGCAGGTGTGTACCAGGCTAAAAATGTACCGGTGGTTCTAAAAACTTTGGATATTTTAATTGAAAAAGGCTGGCAAATTTCGAGGGAAAATATTTACGAAGGGCTGGCAAATGCAGCAAAATCAACAGGTTTAATGGGGCGCTGGCAGATTATCGGGAATAACCCGCTTACGGTTTGCGATACCGGGCACAATGAAGACGGAATTAAAATGGTGGTGGAACAAATAAGAAATACGCCATACAAAACACTTCATTTTGTGTTTGGGGTTGTAGCCGATAAAAATCAGGACGCTGTTCTCCGGCTTTTACCCACCGATGCGGCCTATTATTTTACCCGCGCTGCAATTCCACGGGCAATGAACGAACAGGAACTGGCCCAAAAAGCAGCAGGTTTTGGACTGAAAGGGGAGAGTTACTCAACTGTTGCAGAAGCTTTTAATGCAGCTAAAGTAAATGCAGGCAAAAACGATTTGATTTTTGTTGGAGGCAGCACATTTGTGGTAGCCGAGATTTTATAATTTAATTTCGCATCAGTTCAGCGTAAAAAAAACGTTATTGAAAACTAATTAGTTATAATAGGTTGATAAAAATATTTTTCCGGCTAATTTTGCTGACAGTGGGAAATG
>WTWZ01000033.1:0-8035 GCA_009773765.1 Prolixibacteraceae bacterium
GTTTCAATCCTTGTTTTTTTGGAAGTGGGGTTTTAAGTATTCCAAACTCCGGGCATACCCGATTACCTTGCAAGTTTCAATCCTTGTTTTTTTGGAAGTGGGGTTTTAAGCAGTGGTTGATTTTATTGGCGGAATTCAGGCTGTCGAGTTTCAATCCTTGTTTTTTTGGAAGTGGGGTTTTAAGTGTGAAAATATATCATCTGAGGTACTTCGCGGAATGAGTTTCAATCCTTGTTTTTTTGGAAGTGGGGTTTTAAGTATTTGATACCCCGCCGGAAACATAAACATTTTCGTGTTTCAATCCTTGTTTTTTTGGAAGTGGGGTTTTAAGAATATTTTTCAATAACTATCCTGTTAAAACCGTCAAGTTTCAATCCTTGTTTTTTTGGAAGTGGGGTTTTAAGTTATTATACGTAACAATTACACAATTAAACGATTCGTGTTTCAATCCTTGTTTTTTTGGAAGTGGGGTTTTAAGATATTGCCGCTGCTAACCCCACACCATTATTTTCAAGTTTCAATCCTTGTTTTTTTGGAAGTGGGGTTTTAAGTTTATTGCCTGATGATATTTATTGGAATTTAATATATGTTTCAATCCTTGTTTTTTTGGAAGTGGGGTTTTAAGAATTATGATTTTGAAGATTCCGGTATTGTGGTTAGGGGTTTCAATCCTTGTTTTTTTGGAAGTGGGGTTTTAAGCGGTGCTCGACCTGCTAAACGTGCGAATGAACGCGGGTTTCAATCCTTGTTTTTTTGGAAGTGGGGTTTTAAGAGAGTGGCGTATGCAGCCATAATCATCAGCCAGTTATGTTTCAATCCTTGTTTTTTTGGAAGTGGGGTTTTAAGAAGGTTGCGGTAATGTTGACATATCGCCAGGGATTAAGTTTCAATCCTTGTTTTTTTGGAAGTGGGGTTTTAAGTTGAAGTTCAGGGATGAAAACTCGAAATCACTCCGGAGTTTCAATCCTTGTTTTTTTGGAAGTGGGGTTTTAAGTCCTGTGCTTTTGGCACAATCAGTTGGTTGATAATGGTTTCAATCCTTGTTTTTTTGGAAGTGGGGTTTTAAGTTCGGGAGGATTAGGAGTTTAATACAAAACCAGATTAGTTTCAATCCTTGTTTTTTTGGAAGTGGGGTTTTAAGCCTGGCAATAATTTCACGGGCAGAGTTATCTGCATGTTTCAATCCTTGTTTTTTTGGAAGTGGGGTTTTAAGCTCCTGTGCTTTTGGCACAATCAGTTGGTTGATAATGGTTTCAATCCTTGTTTTTTTGGAAGTGGGGTTTTAAGATAGTTTTCAACACCGCCCTGGTGCCCGCCCAGGTAAGTTTCAATCCTTGTTTTTTTGGAAGTGGGGTTTTAAGAAATGTAGTTAATAGCATTTCCATCAGAAAGCAAACGTTTCAATCCTTGTTTTTTTGGAAGTGGGGTTTTAAGACGTTCATCAATGGGATATTAAATTAGATGAATTGTGTTTCAATCCTTGTTTTTTTGGAAGTGGGGTTTTAAGTGGGTTGAACACTTAGGGAGCAATACAGGGATTATAGGTTTCAATCCTTGTTTTTTTGGAAGTGGGGTTTTAAGTATGTCCGTTACGACAATATGATTTTATAACTATAAAGTTTCAATCCTTGTTTTTTTGGAAGTGGGGTTTTAAGTATAATATCAGCATAGAAAAAAGTGGTATCAGGTGGGTTTCAATCCTTGTTTTTTTGGAAGTGGGGTTTTAAGTTTTTTTACAAGGACCATGCAACAGCCATCCATGCCAGTTTCAATCCTTGTTTTTTTGGAAGTGGGGTTTTAAGTAGTTATCATACCAGCGATGAAGCATTGTTGATTAATAGTTTCAATCCTTGTTTTTTTGGAAGTGGGGTTTTAAGAGTTTGGGTTTACCCCGGATGATTATGACAGGTTGAGTTTCAATCCTTGTTTTTTTGGAAGTGGGGTTTTAAGCGAAACCGGGCACGGGCAAGGAGAAAATTCAGAAAGAGTTTCAATCCTTGTTTTTTTGGAAGTGGGGTTTTAAGACTGGATGCAGGAAGCACACGACTGGTATTACAAGTTGTTTCAATCCTTGTTTTTTTGGAAGTGGGGTTTTAAGATTGGGGGCACCCGTTTACCGGGCGCACGTTTAATTAGTTTCAATCCTTGTTTTTTTGGAAGTGGGGTTTTAAGATCCCCAAATCGGTTATAACTTGGTAATTTTCATTACGTTTCAATCCTTGTTTTTTTGGAAGTGGGGTTTTAAGTGGATTTTTTAACGGATTATAGAACCCACGTTAATTACGTTTCAATCCTTGTTTTTTTGGAAGTGGGGTTTTAAGATGATTGCAAATCGCCTGTTCCTGATTTTGTTGTTCCTGGTTTCAATCCTTGTTTTTTTGGAAGTGGGGTTTTAAGCCAACAAGCTCTTTTATTGAGCCAATAGATGAGGGGGTTTCAATCCTTGTTTTTTTGGAAGTGGGGTTTTAAGAAGTTTGAAAAATCTGTTACGCTCGTGTTGCTGCTGAAGTTTCAATCCTTGTTTTTTTGGAAGTGGGGTTTTAAGTCTGGCCGCACTTTCAGAATCCGCCCCAGCGAATCCCGGTTTCAATCCTTGTTTTTTTGGAAGTGGGGTTTTAAGCGAAGCTGGCAAGGTGGCCTTTTGACTTTACTGGTTGGTTTCAATCCTTGTTTTTTTGGAAGTGGGGTTTTAAGACTGGAATTACCGACTGAATATAAGCTATATAGTTTGTTTCAATCCTTGTTTTTTTGGAAGTGGGGTTTTAAGATTAATAACTATGTTATTATCAACAAGTATATTAGGGAAGTTTCAATCCTTGTTTTTTTGGAAGTGGGGTTTTAAGATTCATACTCCATTTCGTATTCCGAAACAATACGCTTGTTTCAATCCTTGTTTTTTTGGAAGTGGGGTTTTAAGTAAATCTAAGCATAAATATTAAGTTATACAAATATTTTGTTTCAATCCTTGTTTTTTTGGAAGTGGGGTTTTAAGACAGGAAATCTAAGAAGTTCAATCGGTTATTTTATTGGTTTCAATCCTTGTTTTTTTGGAAGTGGGGTTTTAAGAAAGTTTGTCAAGCATATGCGACAGAAAAGATTGGCGTTTCAATCCTTGTTTTTTTGGAAGTGGGGTTTTAAGGTAACACGACACCGGAGAACCGCCCTTTCAATCTTTTGTTTCAATCCTTGTTTTTTTGGAAGTGGGGTTTTAAGTTGGACACCTTAAAAGGGATGCTTGAGGATAATAAAATGTTTCAATCCTTGTTTTTTTGGAAGTGGGGTTTTAAGAGAATACAGGTAAGAATACCCGTAACTGTTGCTTGGTTTCAATCCTTGTTTTTTTGGAAGTGGGGTTTTAAGATTTTATTCGCTGTCGTTAGTGCATCGTCCATATTAGTTTCAATCCTTGTTTTTTTGGAAGTGGGGTTTTAAGTATTCTTTTTGGTTGACGAAACAGGACAGCCAGTATGTTTCAATCCTTGTTTTTTTGGAAGTGGGGTTTTAAGTTATCGGTGGTTTTGAGTTGGTAACGCTGGTATTTGTTTCAATCCTTGTTTTTTTGGAAGTGGGGTTTTAAGGTGATCCCACTTTTGCGGCTCCGTTGTAAAGTTCTATGTTTCAATCCTTGTTTTTTTGGAAGTGGGGTTTTAAGCGGTGTATTGGAAGTGGGGACGATCTACGAAACTTTGTTTCAATCCTTGTTTTTTTGGAAGTGGGGTTTTAAGCGTCGCGGGCTATGCCGCCCATTATTTTATCTATGGTTTCAATCCTTGTTTTTTTGGAAGTGGGGTTTTAAGAGCGCAAATTATAGCGGTGCCGTTGGTTGACAAGGCGTTTCAATCCTTGTTTTTTTGGAAGTGGGGTTTTAAGTGCCAACGTATTCCGTGGGAGTGCCTGCTCCTGTAGTTTCAATCCTTGTTTTTTTGGAAGTGGGGTTTTAAGTGGGGTAAATTCCTGATCGGTGCCCCTGGCTTCAATGTTTCAATCCTTGTTTTTTTGGAAGTGGGGTTTTAAGAATCTTCCCGTGCTGTATTTTCGCCTTTAAAACCAGTTTCAATCCTTGTTTTTTTGGAAGTGGGGTTTTAAGGGAAAGGCATTGCACATAGCCGATGTTATAAGCCGTTGTTTCAATCCTTGTTTTTTTGGAAGTGGGGTTTTAAGAATTATCACCCCCCGCCCTAAAGGGAGCCTTGTTTGGTTTCAATCCTTGTTTTTTTGGAAGTGGGGTTTTAAGTGGCGGAAAAAAAGTTTTAAAAAGAATAGTAACCAGTTTCAATCCTTGTTTTTTTGGAAGTGGGGTTTTAAGATTTTGGAGAAGATGAATTACTTCTACGAACACCGTTGTTTCAATCCTTGTTTTTTTGGAAGTGGGGTTTTAAGCCCATGCCCTTAATTTAATTTCTCTTTTCATATTCATTGTTTCAATCCTTGTTTTTTTGGAAGTGGGGTTTTAAGAACAGCAGGGCGAACGCGACGGCCACAGCAATAAGGGTTTCAATCCTTGTTTTTTTGGAAGTGGGGTTTTAAGAAAAAATTGAAACCGTTATGCGCCTTAATGAAATACTGTTTCAATCCTTGTTTTTTTGGAAGTGGGGTTTTAAGGCACGAAGCTGTTGGAAAAGTAAAACGGATGCTTAAGTTTCAATCCTTGTTTTTTTGGAAGTGGGGTTTTAAGGTAACCTGGTGGACTGTGATGCACTTACCGCACCAAGTTTCAATCCTTGTTTTTTTGGAAGTGGGGTTTTAAGTGGTTGGCGATGCAGTTGGAAGGCAAAATATGATGAAGTTTCAATCCTTGTTTTTTTGGAAGTGGGGTTTTAAGAAAGACGAAAAAACACCATCGGCACAGATTAACCTTTAGTTTCAATCCTTGTTTTTTTGGAAGTGGGGTTTTAAGACGGAACCGGACGAACGCGCATGAACATGGATAAGGAGTTTCAATCCTTGTTTTTTTGGAAGTGGGGTTTTAAGTATGAGTCAAAAAACTTCTTATCAATTTATTGATATGTTTCAATCCTTGTTTTTTTGGAAGTGGGGTTTTAAGGGTTGAACAGGCGAAGCTGCTGAAAACCTATACCAAGTTTCAATCCTTGTTTTTTTGGAAGTGGGGTTTTAAGAAAACATGATTTTCATTTTCGCGTTAAACTATATCGATGTTTCAATCCTTGTTTTTTTGGAAGTGGGGTTTTAAGCCGTTTATCGTTTTATCAATTTGTTTTTCAATGCAATAATACAATCCCTGATTAGTAAATTTCTTTGTTTCCAATATGTCAAAGAACCTGTTTTTGTTCGTTTTTTTAATCATTTCCGAAAGTTTATTTCGCTGTCATTCAGTATTTTAAAAACGGTTTTTTTGCTCAAAAAAATAAATTGCCTCCCGTAAAACTATTTCATACAGATGTTGCGGTAGGTGCAACCAACACATCGTTGTTTATATTTTGTCGCCTTTGGAAAAATATTTTTCTCAATTACATCGTTTATCGCTTTACAAATCTGCCGTATTACCGATTTTGCCTGTTCATCAATGGGCACTTCAACCAGCTTGTTTGCCGAACGGGTGTAAACCAAATAACCCTTTTCCACTTTTTTATGAAAATTTGCCTCAATTAACACTGCATAACATTCAAGCTGTGTACGGTAAGTTTCATAAATACGGTCTTC
Organism: Prolixibacteraceae bacterium; assembly: GCA_009773765.1. Taxonomy (GTDB): domain Bacteria; phylum Bacteroidota; class Bacteroidia; order Bacteroidales; family Prolixibacteraceae; genus Draconibacterium. The sequence goes on from WTWZ01000033.1 coordinate 5,662, forward strand.
AAATTTAGCAAATTTATAATCGAGCGGGGCCATTGTTCCGTTGTTTAACAACAAAACTTCGTCAACTTTTCCACGCAGTAAATCGTTGGTCTGGTACAGGTCGCAATATTTTTCAACCACGCCAATCCTTTTGCGCAGATAGTCTTTGTTTTGTTCCAGTTTATGGTCGTGTATCTGCCTGCCTTTCTCGACCTTGTAGTGTCGTTCTTCGTACTGAGGGATACAGAGCACATACTCAAAATAGGTGAACCGCGGGCAATAGAGATATTCGATTATATGTGACGGTGTGACAGACATCAGAAAAACAGCGCTTTAACTTCGTCGGTAATTAGTTTTTTATCGAAAGCCTGCCCTAACAGGGAGGTTTGCCTGAGTTCGTTTTTGCTCATCGGGAAAATATATACCGAGTCGGTTTCTTCGTCAATCAGTTCGTTTACTTCAAGTTCTAGTGTATCTTTTGTGTTTTCTTCGAGACTGCCCAGAAAAACCGATTTTTGTACGCGGTATAATCCGGCGAGTTTGCATTTTTTGGCCACTTTTGTCCGGGGCCTGTCTTTTTTAATATCGTATAATACCCAGCAAATCATTGTTTTCCTATTAATTTATTGGCAAATTGGTGAGCATCCATCTGCATGGCGTTCATGCGGGTTTGGTTGCGTCCGTTGTAACGGATTGTTTCCTCGTCAAGAAATTTCATCAGCGACTGCATCAGCAGGTTTTTCCCGTCAGCATTCAAACTTATACCATTTGTAATGGCGCTTGTATGGCTGTCGTTTACTTTTTTTGCCGAAAAGAGTTTGAAAACCACTTCGTCGGCGTAAATACGGTAGGCTTCAATAAAATCGAAAACCATACTTTTCATGTTATAATCGTCGCGGTGCATAAAACCCACATAAGGGTCGAGGCCGGCAATCACGAGCGCTTTTTCCACGCGGCTGTAAAGCACGCCGTAAGCGTAGTTCAGGAAAGCATTAAACTGGTCGGTGGCCGGTCGGAAACTCCGCCCTTCGAACTGGTACCTTTCGTTTAGCAACGAACTCAAAACCTGGAAATACACCCTTCCGGCAGTTCCTTCAAAACCACGAAGTGAACCATCAATTGCATCGATTTTTTCTGCCTCCTGTTTTTCGATTTTTGTTTTTAATGCTGAAATGGCGTCTATTTTTTCCTGAATCGTATCAGCAGTGCCAGGCCGATGATTTTTGAGCCGTTTCAGGAAATCGATCTGGTTGCCCAATTTTGCTGCCAGCCAGCTTTTTATCCAAAAAACCCCTGCTGAATTCAGACTGGCTTCGAGTTGCTGTTTGCGGATGCGCGATGTGCTGCCGGGTTTACTGTGCCAAAAACGGCCAACCGGAACTCCATCGTATTCAAAAACTATGATATCGATGTTGTTTTTTATGGCCAGGATAATGGCATCGGTGCTGATTGCCGACCCTTTGCTCATTAAAATGGAGGTCACTTTCTGGCTGGCAAAATGGTGTTTTTCCTTTTCACCCTCTTTAGGCACGGTAACTTCGAACAGTTCGTCCTTTATGTGTACATAAGTTCCCCAGGTGTTGATAATCAGTTGCATAAGGCCTCCCCTAACCCCTCCTAAGGAGGGGAATTAAAAAACCACAAGGTTTGTTGTTTATAAAAATCGTTATCATATCAAGAATTTAATATTTCGTCTGGGTAACAGTTCCGAAGCCGCGACTGACGGCTTTGCCAATTCCTGCCATTTCGGGAAGAAAGGCATTCGTCGTAAATTCGCCGTCGAAAGCAAGCATAGGCTGGTCTTTAAACAGGGTTTGTTTTTCGTTTACCCGTGTAATGGCCATAATTCTTTCGGTGGTGCGGAACGACAGCCCCTTGTAAAAACTAAGGATATTATTCTGCAACTGGCGGTTCAAAAACTGCTTTTTTGCGTTTTCATCCAGTAGCTGGTATTTCCGGTGGTTTTCCTGGTTCAGCGCCATCCAAAGGGTTTTAAACTGATAGTTAAATAATTGCTGGTTTACGCTTAATTCATATTGTTTTTGCTGAATGTTTTTTGCCAGCACCGGGTAGTTTTGCCCTGCGATTTTTATTTCCCTGATTTTCAGGAACAACGAAACCAGAAGTTCACCACCTTCCTGAAAACCGACAAGCAGTGGCGTTTTATCGACAACTTTATACTGAACCAGCGGGTAGGCATAACGTGCCGATCCATCCTGATAATGGTTGTGCAATAAAGGCGAGTGATCTTTAAAAAGGTTGCCAAAGTATCCGCGCAGTTTTTGCGCATCGCGTGTTTGCAGTTCGATATCGGGGAAGTGGATGATGGTTTGTGTTATTTGCATGGTAATTTTTGTTTTTTTTTCTTGGGACGATGCCCCAAGTTGTGATGTGA
>WTWZ01000033.1:8054-25157 GCA_009773765.1 Prolixibacteraceae bacterium
TTGCAGACTTTTTCCTTGTCTTGGGACGATGTCCCAAGTTGTGATGTGACAGGCTTGCAGCCTGAATAGTGGGGCTTCCCTTTATCCTGGGACGATGCCTCAGGTTGTGATGTGTCAGGCTTTCAGCCTGGAGTTGGTCAATCCCAGAAATATTTGGGATCATATTCAATAATGACATATTCTGTTGCAAATTGTTCAATTTCTTCCTGAAAGGTCTGATATCCGTGATGTTCCTTTTGGTTTTCGATGTAGCGTTTTACTACTTCTACTTTTGAGCTGCTTACCGAAAAAGCGCCGTAGCCAATCTGCCACTTAAATAGCTTTGTGCCGCCCTCAATGGTTTTTATCCATTTTGAGGATTCCTTTTTTACTTCTTCCACAATTTTTGCCAGCGCGTAATTCTTTGATAACCTGAAAAGAATATGCACATGGTCGGGTACCGAGTTGATTATTAGCGCCGGGCTTTCGTATTGTTGTAATGTTCCGGCAAGGTAGGCATGTACCCGTTTTTCGATGGCAGGGGTTAGGTAGTTGTTTCGTCCTTTTGTGCCGAAGACAAGGTGGATGTACATTTGTGATAGTGATTGTCCCATGATGTTAGTTTTGATTAGTTCGTAAATATAGGGACGATGCCCCTATTTCTGATGTGTCAGGCCGATGGCCTGGTGAAGTGGAATTATACCCGTATTCCATTCTCATATTCAGGCTGAAAGCCTGAGACAGCATAACTGGGGGCAGCGTCCCCAGAGAGACAGTATAACCGGGGGCAGCGTCCCCAGGTATGGATGCCACAAACACAACCCGGCCGCCAAGCCTGTAAAAATATCTGGGTATCCAAAAATATAACTCCTTTATACGATTGGAATTAAAAATTGGATAGGGTGATGGTGTGATTTGCATGGCTAAAAATTAAAGCATGTATATTGAACTTGTTTGTTTACGAATAAAACCTGTTTTTTCATGGTAATAATCATTAACTACTTCGTTTTGTACAACATAAAGTGTTTGGTCGAAATCATTAATTGATTTAAGACCAACTGCTAAATAGCCAGGAATAGTAATTATTCTTTGCTGGAATTCAGTTTTATAATCCTCATCAAATACCTCTTTATTTATTTTTCCGGTTATCTTCTTGAGATATTTGTCTCGTAGTAGTGCTGAAAGATCATCAATCTCAATAAAAACAGCGACTGATGTTTGACTTTCTTCNGTATCTGAGCGTTTTCATCGACTCAAAAATTTTATTGAATTTTGAAAATGAGCTTTTTGAAGCAACATTGTTAAAGTAGCTGTCAATTAAATTGAAATACGTTTCTTCTTTAAACTCACTATTCGTTTGCAAAGCGCTTCTTGCCTGAATAGCTGTTATCTGCCCATAAATTTTATTGGCATCTTCAAAATCTACAACATAAAGCGGCGAATGATATTTTTCAGGATTGTTGTTCCGATTAATTCGGCCGGCTACCTGAATAATTGAATCAATTGGCCCCAAATCGCGAAATCCCATATCAAAATCAAGATCTACACCTGCTTCAACTACTTGTGTTGAAATTAAAATTGGCGCTTTTCCACCTTTTATTTCCGATTTTATCAATTTAATCCTTTCTGCACGATGAGCAGGAATAATATTGGTGGATAAATAGTGAACCGGATTTTCTAATTCTTGCTCAACTATATATTCAGAAATTCTATTGTAGATTTCTATTGAACGGTTTACCGTGTTGCATACTATAAGACATGATTTCGACGGATTCCATTTTTTCAAGAATATTAGCTCAAGAAATTCAGCGCCAACATTATCAATAAATTTAATATCTAATAATGAAGCTATTTTGGTTCTTTTAAAAAGAGCAAATATTTCTTTATTGATTTTTAATAATTCCAAGGGTTCAACTTTTTCTCCTTCCTTTTCCAGGATTTCTTGTTGTGCCAATTCAAATATTTTCGGTTTTGTAGCAGTCATCAATATAATTCTGGTATTCAGGAATTTTGAAAGATAAAAGAGGACTGCACCAATTAAAGGCATTTGATCAAGGCGCAAAGTCTGAACTTCGTCAAGTATTACAATAGCGTTTGCTAAATGATTGAACTTTTTCAGTAATTTATTTCTATGTCCAATCAATGTTTCAAAAAACTGCACAAACGAAGTAATTACAATGTCGCCCTGCCATGTATCAACCGACATTAATTTCTGGTTGTAGTTTTGTTCAGAATCGTCATTGTTTTGTTTCTCATTTTTTCCAAAAACATCGGCGTATTGATAATGTCCAATAATTTTTATTTCACCGGAAAGCGTTGATTTATATTCGCTCAAAGCTTGTTCAATAATATTTATAAATGGCAATGCATAAATAATCTGAGATTCAATACCTGTTTTGATTTTTAACTTCGTTTTTAGTTTCAGCGCAAAATCCAATGCGGTCATGGTTTTCCCAATTCCGGTGGGTGCTGTTAGTGTAAAAACTTTGTGGCTTAAAATATCTTCTCTTTCGATATTTGAAACTACTTCTGCACGACATAAGTTCCTAATCTCGTTGTTTGACAAATCAACGAGTTTCTGTTTATTAAGCAACTCAGGTTTGCCAAAACGGTCGTCAATAGAATTTTCAAAAATTGGCTTTAATGAATATTGAATGGTGCTTGATGCATCCAGTTTGTCCGCCTCAGTAAGTAATGAAAACATATAGTTGACTAAAAAATAATCACGGATGTTAGCATCTTTAATAATCCAATTCTTATACGATTTTCTTATTTCTCTTTCATCAGGATAGTTTAAGTATAAGTTTAAATCCGGGATTTCCAATTCCTTTTCAATTTGTGCTATAAACTTTTGAATGTCAGTTTTTTGTTCATCAAAAATATATTGCAACTCGTCATTAAAAACTTTTGGAAAATCCAGAATGTCGCAAAGCTGGGTATGGTGGCGGAAAATGACGAATAATGAAATCAAAGCCAGTCTTTTATCATGCTTTTCGAACAAATTATATGCTGTAATTCCACCAATTCTTGCATGTTGTTTCAGTGTACCATTAACGATTCCTTTTTTCAATAAATAATTTTGAAAGAAAGAAGTGTACTTACCAAAATCATGGAAACGAACAATACTTTCAACCATTTTCACCAGCAATTCAGATTCAATCCCAAAATTTAAATCTTTTGACTGAGCATTAATTGCTTTTTCCAATGTGCCACCAATGTGTTCACAAAGCAGTTTTGAACCCCGAACTTCCCCATTTTCGTTTGTTATACTATGCGAATAAAATATCATGTGTCCATAAATTGAAAACTGATTTCTCCTTCAGGTAAATTAAATTTTATTGCTGGGGTATTAAGTTTTACCCGCAACGGATTTGCCGAAGTGGAAAACAGCAATTGGTTCATTTTTCTCACTTCCCTTGTGTTTGCAACAAAATCGCCAGGCATCATATCTTCTTCAACAAGGTTGTAGCTACCAAAGTCTCCTTTATCAAACTTCAAATCTTTAACATGATCAGTAGGTATGGCAGAGTGGACAATAGAGTAGCTGTCAGAGGTGAATTCTCTGTTTACAATTGCTTCACTTAAAAAGACATCATGTATTGAAGCTCCGAAATTGGCAATTCCAAGCGTTACGTTAAAAACAGGATTACCATTAAGAAAATGGCCTTTAATATTTTCAAATATTTTTCCCCCATTTTCAGTAGGCGAAATAAAAATCTGATAAACAACTTCGTCTTTTCTCAAATCCAATCCACTGACAACCTCAAACGGAGTTTGAATCCTTCCACCTTCGCCGCGAAAATCTGACGACATTTTTTTTGACAAATCACCGAGTGTTTTTATGCTGAGGAAGTTCAATCTATGGAAAGATTTTTTGAGCGGAGTTAGAACACGAACACCAAAATGTATGTTTTCAGAGGCAAGCAATTCATAGTAACTGTCCCGCTCCAATCCCATTGCCGCAGCTACCATCCCCATCAGTGTAGTCCTGGGGGGGATGGTAAAACTGAAAGCGGTATTATTGGCGTAGTATTTTCTGAAATGAGCTAATTTTCCGCTTATTTTGAAACATAAAACTTCCATTTGCCCTTATTTTGTTTCGTTTAAATCAGCAGATTTCTTAATAATTATCTCTTTGATTTTTTTGTTTGTGCCTTTATTCTCGTTAAGGATTTTAATAAGTTTTTCGATATTGAAATCAAGATCAGAAAATCTCCGAACTTGTTTGTCGGTTAATTTCTCCCTTGTTTTAACTTCAACCATGTTTCTTAAATCGCCAAACTGTCCGTTTGAAATTCCTTCATTATATACCACTTCAACATAAAGTTTCGGATATTGGTTTAGCTTGCTACGGGTAGGGTTTGAAGGAACTGCTTCCCATATTGAATTTCTAAATTCCTGAACATCTTCCTCTGTCAGACCCGTAATTTTGGCCATGTTTGCATTGATAGTTCCGTTAAAGCCCAAAAGACTGTAATGCACACGATAATCTTTTCCGAACGTACTGCTATCGTCATTCATAATTGTAACAATCGAACTGGAATCCATCAATTCCACCTTATTGAACGAATAACCCCAGTTAATTTGAATTGGCCCAGTATAAGCTTTTGTAAAACCTCCAACGGCAAAGGCGCTTCCAAACATTCTGATATCAATAAATTTTTCTCTAACCAAATACGCAAGCAACTCGTAATTTACTGTTTTGTGTTTGAACTTTTTATCAGTAATTGCAGTCCAAACCTTTTCGGGGTCTTTTTCACTTGCAATAATATCTTGATATATTTTGAGCGCTTCTGAATTATTGAAAAAAACTTTTTCCAATTCAGATTTGTTTTCAACTGTTCGTTTTACAACAGCTTTTAACTTACTGTCAACACTTACTTTGGAGTCGCCCTCCATATCAACAAAAATTTGTTCCTGAACCGATTTGGCTTTAATATAATCACGGATATAACGTTTCAATCGGGTATCGGTTACAAGGTTTGTACTTGTGTCATAATCCATCCGGGGTTTGTTTTCCTGATCGGGATCACCATTCGGATTGCATTGAATAGCTTCATAAATAAACAGAAAATCGGATGAGTTTTTAATAATGTTTTTCATTTTGTATGGTTTAAATGTTAATTAATATCTTCTTCAATTTCTTCGAGGGTTTCAGCTTCATTTGTGGAAATTCCAAAAGAATAACCGGTTAACAGGAAAAAAACAGCTTCCTGTGGATTCATTTGCCAATTGTTAAAATCAAATAATTCCCCAAATTTCCGATCGGTAAATACCACTTTACCTATTTTGCTGTACTGTTTTGCTTTATCAACTAGGGAGATTCTCAACCGCTGAATATCGTCAATGTCCATTCCCTGAAAGTTTACCTTTTGGATAACGGTTTTCTTTTTCTCTTTCTGAATAAACTCTACAGCATTAAGCATCCGCCCTAAATAGAACATCGCCCGCTGGTTTTGATTAAAATTCATCTTCACGAAAAAATCGTGAATTGCCTGGTCGTATTTATTTCCCAGTTCTTCATTGGTCATTTTGTTGTCTTCGTTCATATCTATAATATTTAATTTTTTAAGTACTTCAATAAAAGCCAGATATTTAAAAGTGCTGTTTCGGATTGAGAAATAGAGATAATCGCCTGATGATTTATGTACGTTGGTGTAACTCCTGTAACGCTCGTAATAATGACAAAGAATTAATTCGCAGTAATAGGCAAAAAGTGTTTCTTTCTCAATCTTCCTGTTTTCAAGAATACTTTTAAAAAGCGACAGTGCTTTATTTTTCTTTTCTTTGTCTTTTCGTAAAGGAATCAATGAATAAACAGAATTCAAATTAAATCCTTTGCCTTTCCCGTACTCAGTAATAATTGTATTCCAGTCGAAACCTTTAACTCTCAAAAACTCATTATGAGTTTTCCAAAATTCTTTGTTTACTTTTTGAAAATGAAAAATGCTTACATCTTTAATCAATTCGGTTGATTTGAAAAAATTACCATCCGATTCATAAGCCAAAAAATTTAGCCAGAAAATATCATCAACCTCATCGTTAATGTTTTCTACAAAAAAATCCAAATCTTCAAAACCAAAAAGTAATTCGCTTTTTATTCTGATTTTATTCAAGGTCAATTCCAAGTCAACCTCTGAATTTGTCTGAAATTGCGGAATGATAACGTGATCGACATTTGCGATTTTAACCCGAAGTTTTCCTTCGTTTAACAGAAAATTAGAGGCAAAATCCAGTTTTTCCTGATTGCTTTGGCTAACCTGGTAGTTAATGGAGAATCTGTCTTTGTCGAAATTGGAAGCATAATTTTTAGTTTCTTCAACAAACATTTTATTCAGACTGAACCTGTTTGACAGGCTCAACCCTTCAACATCAGTTTCGGAAGTTCCACTTGCATAACAGAGTTTCGGTTTTAACGGTTTTCCTTTTTCGGAGATTGCCACAATTTCTTCCTTCAAAAACTTTTTTTCCAAAAAGGCCAGGTATTCCGGGATTTCGAAAAAATACTGCAATTTATCCCCGAATAATTTTTGTGATTTAACCGCAATGGTAATCAATACCAATTTTTGGTTATTGGCAAATCCAAGAAAATCTTCTATTGTTTTGATTTTCAACTCCCTGATTCCATTTTTGCTTTCAATGGTAAACTTTTCCCAGAACACATCTTTCAATTTGAATATTGAAGCTAATATTGATTTAAATTCTTCTGTAAGTAATGTTGAATCAACCTTTTCAAATGCTTCCAAAAGTTCTCCATTCTTAGTTTCAGCGTCTTCTTTTCCAAAGAATGCTTTGTAAATTTGATTTATCTTGTCGCCAGAGCTAGTCGCATAAATTGCTTTATTATTTCCGCCTTGAACTTTTATGGATTTCCATTTCTCAACATACTTTTCGTCATACTCATACAAACTTTCACCACTGACAATAATATCATTATTGTCTAAATCAAAAATCAAAGGAAGAATATAATTTTTGGCTTCCTCCTTTAATTTTGGTTTCTCAAGAAACCGGGTCCACGGGCTTTTCCCTTGACTTTGCCAATCGCCAATTTTTAATAGTGTTTCAAGCATTTTTATTCATTTTTTTTCAAAGTAAATACTTACCACTCCATGTTTCGTGGAATTTCAAAAAAATTATTTTAATAAATGTACATATTGCATTGTTCACAAAAATCATCCTCTGAAACGAGGTCTTGATTTGAACACCTGCATTTAATCTCATTTTGCTTAAAGTTCCTTTGAAAATTGTAATATTCAACAGGAGAACGTTCTTTGCAAAATGGATTTTCTAAATCATACATAGTTTGTTCAGGCTTTTCCTCCTCTGAACAAAAATTGCTACCTTTGTTCATCATTCAATAACCTTATTAAAGGTTGAAAACTAAGCAGGACTGAAGGGCTCAATCGACAGTTCTGCTTTTTTTTGTTCAAACCTTGTTGTAATGGACCTACCTAAAAATTTTAATCATAGTTTCAACTCTTATTAAGTAATATGAAGCATTTATGTTGTATTTTAATTCCCTCACCCAAGTCATCTTGCGGTGTCTTTGAGTTAAGAAACAGAAATATGACATTGCATCTTTCATATTACCTTTAAATGAATTTGATTCAAAGATAAATATAATTTTTAAATATTTACTTTGTATGATTAAAATTTATAAGTAGAACTTTATCCTTTACAAATTCTAAGAAATCATCATCTCCTTTTAATGTCACATCTTCTGCAATACCGAGCACAAACCTGCCGGGGCCTTCGTATTTGGCAACAGGGGCTTTAAAAATAAAATGATTGGGCGCAACTTCGGTAATAAACTTTTCGGCCAGCGGGTATTCTTCTGTCAGTAAGTTTCGTGCCCGCAGGTTCAGTTCAAATTCCACCTGTTTGTTCAGTTCGCCTGTATTGCGAAAAACATCAACCGGGCTGGAATGGTGCAGCCTTTCGAATTCCCAGCTAAATGGGGTTTCCTGTACATCTTCCATACGGCAAATTTTAAACTGGCGGTTTTTCATTACATCGGTATCAAAAGCCCAAAAGAGGTTAAAATCGTCTTTAAACCCAAACGGTTCAACCCGCCGGTTTCGCACGGTCTGACTGTTCCCTGAGGCATAATTTACCAATAAAACCTGTTTCTTATTCTTTATGGCTTTGTTCAGAATAGAAACGATTTCGGGTTTTTCTTTTTTCAGATAGGCTTCCACGGCCTTATCATGGTTCAAAAATGCCACAAGTTTTTGTTTTAACCGGCTTGCCGGAAGTGTGTGTCCCTCTATGGTGTCGATACTTTTGGCAAGTATGTATGCTTCTTCATCGGAAAAGTGAAGCAGGTTAGCTAACATCTGGGTTGGCTTATCATCGGCTTCCACCCAGTATTTTCCGTCTTTTTGCCGTAGTTTAAACCCAATGTTATTAATCTCGTTGCAATAGTTAAAGAAGGCCGAATTTCTGATGCCGAGAAAACCGGTACACTCTTTCCTTGTTTTGGGGTAGCTTCCCGAAAGGAAAAAAAGCAGGCGGAGCAGCCTGAACGATTTGTTTTCATGGGGCATAAACAAAATTTTTGAATGTTTGCCCTAAATATATAAATAAACCATCAATTTTCCTTTGTACATTAATTAATTTACTGCTATTCAGCCAAAAAGCCAGCCAAAAAATACAAGTTATTGCGCAAAAAGTGCAAGATGTGCAAAAATTGTAGCTGTATGTTTGCATCAGTTATTAACATTTAAATTTCATCATCATGAAAACTTTAGCATTAACAATTCTTGCAGTAGTATTTTTAACGGTAAATGTCTATTCCCAGGGTAACTCAAAAATTCCATTAATCGGATCAGACGCGCCCTCGTTTACCGCAGTTTCAACCAACGGAAAATTGAAGTTTCCGAGTGATTTTGGGAATAACTGGAAAATATTGTTCAGCCACCCGCAGGATTTTACACCTGTTTGCTCTTCAGAATTACTAGAACTGGCTTATCTTCAGAATGATTTTGACAAACTGAACGTAAAAATTGCCATTATCTCGACCGACAATTTGGAACAACACAACATGTGGATAGCCCATTTGGAAGAGATTGATTACAAAAACCGGGGAATACAGGACATTAAATTCCCGATAATTGACGACCATGAAAAATCCGCATCCAGACTATATGGTATGCTTCACGAACCGGTAAGCACAAACAGGGATGTTCGCGGTGTGTTTATCATCGACCCGAAAAACAAGGTCCGCTCGGTTAATTTTTATCCCATGGAAGTTGGCAGAAACCTGGATGAAATGGTGAGGCTCATTGAAGCGCTTCAAACAGTTGACAAGACAAAGGTTTTAACTCCGGCCAACTGGGAAAAGGGCGGCGATGTAATGGTTCCTTATTTCCCTTATACCAGGGAACAGCTTGCAGCAAACCCGGAGCTCAAGGACGAATTCTATAGTATGGGCAACAGAATGTGGTTTAAAAAAGCTGAAAAATAAACGTTTCAGGTTAAATGATTTTTTTTTTGTTAAAATAGTTTTTTAGAATTAAACAGCAATAAAGGGGGGCATGGGCTTCCCCTTTTATTCTTTACAGAGCAGGTTTTTTTAGAAAAAATATTCTTAACTGTAACTTTTCAGCCTTAGTGCAGTCTTTTAATAAAAACCATTTTAATGAAAATTGCGGCTAACCTTATTCTGTTTGTTTTTTTATTTGTATTCAACATCAAAGGCCAGGAACCGGCAAAGAAAATTTATCAGGCCGAAAAGACTGATGGCTTGAATATTACCATCGATGGTATTTTAAACGAACCTGAATGGGACGCAGCACATTGGGAAGATCAATTCATTCAACACCAGCCAAACGAGGGGAAAGCCCCTTATCAGAAGACTGAATTTGCTATTTTGTATGATGAAAATAATATTTATGTGGCATTAAAATCATACGATTCAAGTCCCGACAGTATTTCATACCGGTTAACCCGGCGCGATGTAATGGATGGCGATATGGCTGGCATTATTTTCGATTCATATTACGATAAGCGCACAGGATTTGCATTTTTTGTTTCGGCCGCCGGTGTAAAAAACGATATTCTTTTTAGCAACGATGGTACAAACGAAGATAATACATGGGACCCGATATGGTGGGTGAAAACCTGCAAAACCGTAGAAGGATGGAATGCCGAAATGCGTATTCCGCTGTCGCAACTCCGTTTTGAGGCAGGTGCCGATCAGTTATGGGGATTGAATGTTATACGCTATATTTTTCGAAAAGACGAAATTTCATCGTGGCAACTGATGGAACGCGAAAAGGCAGGTTTTACTTCACAATTCGGAACATTGACAGGCATCAGGGAAATTCAACCAATGAATACTTTTGATGTAACCCCTTATGTTGTTGCACGTACCGAGCGTTTTGAAAAAGTACCTGCAAATCCGTTCAGGGCAACGGGTAAAATTGCTGCTGTGAATGCATTTTGGCCAGGTTGAAGCCGATCCTTCGGAAGTAAACCTATCCACTTACGAAACTTTCTTTGAGGAAAAAAGGCCTTTTTTTATCGAAGGCAAAAACATCCTGAATTATGCGCTTCAGTTTGGCGATGGGAATCTGGCATCGGAAGGGCTTTTTTACTCGCGCAGAATTGGACGACAACCCCATTATTATCCTAAACTTGAAACCGGGGAATACACAGAAGTGCCGGAATTTACGAGAATTATTGGCGCTGCAAAAATTACGGGAAAAACCAAAAACGGATTTTCGGTTGGTATCCTTGAAAGTGTTACAGCCCGCGAAAACGCTGAAATATCTGGAAATGGCAAAGACTACGCCCAGGCGGTGGAACCACTTGCCAACTTTTTGGTGGGCAGGGTTCAAAAAGACTTTAACGAGGGAAATACTTATTTTGGTGGAATGATGACAGCAGTAAACCGGAAAATTACAGATGAACATCTCGATTTTCTTCACGAAAGTGCTTATTCGGGTGGAATTGATTTTGTACACAAATGGGACGAAAAAAACTGGTTGCTGGATGCAGGTGTGTATTTTAGCCAGGTCAAAGGGAGCGAGGAAGCAATTTCGAATACTCAAAAATCATATATCCACAATTTTAAACGTCCTGACGCCGGTTATCTTAAATACGATTCAACCCTTACAAAACTTACCGGAAGCGGAGGAAAATTTGCTGTTGCAAAGGTTGGTGGAAGGTTCAATACAGGCGCTATATTTTCTTATAAAACGCCAGGCCTTGAAATTAATGATATTGGTTATACACAGCAAGTTGACCGAATTATGCAGGTTGTGTGGTCGGGATATGCCTTTAATGAACCGTTTTCGATTTTCAGAAGAGCCCGTTTAAATATGAGCCAGTTTACCATTTGGGATTTTGGTGGAAATTTGAACATGCCCGGCCTCAATTTAAACGGAAATGCGCAGTTTAAAAATTACTGGTTTGCTATAACCGGAGTGTCGTTGAGCGGCGAACAATTACAGAACCAGGCGCTTCGGGGAGGCCCAGCCCTGAAAATTCCAGGGTACAAAAACTTTTTTCTGGAAGTGAACACCAACCCGCAAAAGAAACTGACCTTTGAAGTGGAGGCATCTAAATATTTCAGCAATGAAAAAGATTTCAGGATGATAGACGAATATGAATTAACTGTTGGCTACAGGCCGGTAAAATCGCTGACTATAACCGTTTCTCCCGGAATTGAAAGGTACCGGGATGAATTGATGTATGTTGCTCAGAAAAAATACAATAACAACATGCGTTATATCATGTCGAACATCAGTCGCAATACGGTTAGTATGTCGCTGCGGGTTAATTACAATATTACCCCCGATTTAACCATCCAGTACTGGGGACAACCTTTTGTTGCAACCGGCGAATATTCTGATTATAAATATATTACAAACAGTAAATCGGATATATTAACTGACAGGTACAAGTTTTATTCCGAAAATCAATTCAGCGCGGGAACAGAAAATTATTATATCGACGAAAACCTGGACGGTAAAACAGATTACCAATTCAGAAAACCAGATTTTAATGTAAAGGAATTTCTTTCAAACCTTGTGGCCAGGTGGGAATACAGACCCGGTTCGACCATTTTTCTGGTCTGGTCGCAAACAAGAAATCATTACGAAAATGACGGTACTTTTGAAATTGCCAACGATATTGAAAAACTCTTCAGCGAAGGGGCAAACAATATTTTTCTGGTTAAATTTTCATATCGGTTCGGGAGATAGTATTTCTGTTTTAATCCTTCTGCCCAATTTATTCTTCATTTAAAAACTTAACACAAATCATATTCGGTTTTAAAAAGGAATTGATATGTTTGTTACATTGCAAAATTGCAACAATGAAGAATTATTTTCATTCTCATCCTTTCGCCAAAATCGGTATTTTAGCAGTCCCGATGTTATTTTTCATGATTTTAATGGAAATATTATTTCAGAAATTACAAAATCATGAATTCCAAAGTTTTATAATCGATTTTGGTTTTATGGTTTCTTATACGCTTTTTTTGATACTTTTCTTTCAAAAAGCAGCCAAAACATTCAATAAAAAATGGCTGTTAACCGGCATTCCATTTGCTTTAATTGTATTGCCGCTGTTTTATTGTTTCTGGTATGAAACAAACAAAATTGAAAAATTGAAAAAGAAAATACTACAATTATGAACAAAAAACCGACTTCTTTAACCCGGCGAAAATTTATTCAAACAACAGCCACAGCCGCCCTTGCAGCGCCGCTAATAATCCAGTCGTGCACAACAGGGAAGAAAATACTCAGGCACGCCTGTATCGGGGTTGGTGGAATGATGGGGCTAAACGACCTTCAAAACTTCGTATCTCACCCCAATGTCCAGGTTGTTGCAATTTGCGATGTTGACGAAAACTTCCTGAAAAAAGTGCTCGAAATAGTTCCGGAAGCAAGAACTTATTCCGACTGGCGTGAAATGTTACAAAAAGAATCAGAAAACATTGATTCTGTAAATGTAACAGTTCCGGACCATAATCACTTTGCCATTGCTTACAAGGCTATTGAAACGGGAAAACATGTTTACTGCCAGAAACCCCTGTGCCACGATGTGGCAGAAGTGCGCCTGCTGACAGGGGCTTCAGTAAAATACGGGGTAAAAACACAACTTGGCACGCAGCTCGCCTCATCGGCAAACGACCAAAAAGCGGTTCAACTTATTAAAGATGGTGCTGTTGGTAAAATTAAAGGTGTATATCTCTGCTCAAACCGGCCGGGGGCGGAAAAATACAGGTTGGCAGGCCCGCGGCCCTTTGAGGGAAGCGAACCCCCTTCGAACCTGAATTGGGAAGTTTGGATTGGAACAGCGCCTTTTCGCGGATATGTCCCTGATTTGTACCATACAGTTTTATGGCGGAGCTGGCTCGATTTTGGCACGGGCTGGTCGGGTGATATTGGTTGCCATATTTTTGATGCTGTTTGGAAAGGGCTTGGTTTAACCGCCCCTAAAAATGTTATTGCCCGGGTTCAGCAATCCTGGATGGAATCGCCCGAACGCCGGGCCGATACATGGCCGCAGTCAAACCATATTAAATGGACATTTCCGGGCAATGAGCTAACCGAATCGAATGAGCTGCAGGTTGAATGGTTTGATGGTGAGTTTTATCCGCCAAAAGAAATTCAGGACTTGTTTCACGGTGAAACATACCCGCCCGAATCGGCAATGGTGGTCGGAACTGAAGGGGCGCTGCTGGTGGCCCACGGGAACGATTTGGTTCTTTTGCCCCACGATAAATTTAAAAACCACAGAATACCAAATTTCAGCGAACGTAACCATTATCACCATTTTGTTGATGCTTGCCTGGGAGGTGAAAATACCGGGTCGCATTTTGCACAAACCGGCCCTATGACGGAAGCAATTTTATTGGGAACGGTGGCAGCGCGTGTACCCGATGTTTTACTGGAGTGGGATGCGGCGAATATGAAAATTACAAACTCGCCGGAAGCCAATCAGTTAATCAGCCGGAATTACAGGGAAGGATGGAATGTTGCCGGATTTTAGCTGATCAATTATCAATCTCCATATTTTTTCCTGTTAGCGCTATTCGGGTTGAAACTGCATTTGTATTTTTGGCGCCGGGCAGTCCGCCGCCGGTGTAAATAGTAAACCATTCGTTTTCAATTACGCGTTTGTTATTTTCGCCAATAATTGAAAACTGGCGCGGAGTGAGTTCAAATTCAACAACTTTCGATTCACCAGGGTTAAGATAAATTCGTTTAAAACCTTCCAGTTGAACTATTGGCCGCGGTGTTGCAGCTTCTTCGCTTTCATAAACATTTTTTATGTTATAGTATGGAACCCGCATGTATTTTAATCATATTCCTGGGTATAAATAATTTTCATGCCCGTTTCATTTTGCTGGTTTAAATATGTTAAAGAAAGCCAAAAATAATATTTTGAAACAACAATCAATATAGTAAAATAGTGTAATTTGCACCTTCAAAATTTTAAACTCAATGACAAAAACCGACAGGGTGCAGTTTCTTAAATACAAAATCCTGCTGAACGAAATTCAGAAACAAATTGCCATTCAGGAGGAAATGCACTACAAACACATGAAATGCCGGAACGGTTGCGATTTATGCTGTATTGACTTTAATATTTTTCCTGTTGAGTTTTATTTCATTTTAAACGAATTGAAAAAGAAAAACATTGAACCTGAAATTGGCCAAGATTCTCCAAATGAAATCTGTGTATTTCTGAAAAACAGCTCGTGTACTATTTATCAGCAACGCCCCATAATGTGCCGCACACATGGCTTACCGCTGGTTTATGCCAACGATAACGGAGAATTTGAACTTTCGGCCTGTGAATTTAATTTTACAGATTTTGATTTCGACGGTTTTACACAGGAAAACACACTCCCCCAGGATAAATACAACAGCAAACTCTTTCTGCTAAACAGGAAATTTATTGCTGGTTTTCAGGATAAAAAATATGGCGAGTTGGATTTAATACCACTAAAAGAACTCAGAAGGCATTTGTTAAAAACATAAAAATAAATATTATGAAGCACTCAATCTTAATCATTTTTTTAATTTTTGGCTTTAACCGGGTTTATGCCCAAAACGAAATAAGGATGGAAAATAAAAACAGCAAACTTGCTGTGCTTTGGACCAGTGGCGACCCCGAGGTTGCAGAAAAAATGGCTTTTATGTACACCTACAATGCAAAAAAACAGGGTTGGTTTCACGAAGTTGTACTAATTGTTTGGGGGCCTTCAGCAAAACTATTGTCGGAAAACACAATACTTCAGGATTATATAAAAAAAATGCAGGAAGCCGGGATTAAAGTGGAAGCTTGTATTGTATGTGCCAAAATGTATGAAGTGGACGGTAAATTACATGAATTGGGAATTGATGTTAAGGGAATGGGGGTGCCGCTCAGTAATTACCTGAAAGAAGGATGGAAAACATTAAGCCTGTAAATTTGTACATTTTAATTTACTCATATATCAAATAATAATAACCATTAATTTGTAAAAAAAATGAAAATAAAACTTTTTATTCCTGCGCTTTTGATTGTTGTAAGCGCTTATTCGCAAAACAAACAACCCAAAGTTTACGAACCCACCTGGGAATCGCTGGCTACCCACAAAATGCCCGAATGGTACGACGATGCAAAAATAGGGCTTAGCAAACACTGGGGGGTTTATTCGGTGCCGGCCTGGGCGCCGCGCGTTGAAGGGATTTCTTATGCTGAATGGTACTGGAACAAAATGATGGATCCCAAAAATCCAACGTACATCTACCATCGCGAAAATTATGGCGATAAAACTTACGACGATTTTATCCCACAGTGGAAAGCTGAAAATTACAATGCTGAAGAGTGGGCAAAATTCGCTAAAAAAATGGGCGCCAAATACATGTTCATCACATCAAAACATCATGACGGATTTTGTCTATGGCCAACCAAATACACCGACAGGAACTCCATGAAAATGGGCCCTAAAAAAGATATACTTGGCGAATATTTTAAAGCCGGACGTAAAGAGGGGCTTAAAGTTGGTTTGTATTATTCACTTTACGAATGGTATAATCCACTTTATACAGGGAAAGACATTCCTTATGCCGGTTTGATAAAAGTGGACAATTATGTTGACGACTACATGATTCCGCAAATCAAGGAGCTTATTGATTTGTACCACCCCGATTTTTTCTATTTCGATGGCGAATGGGACCACCCCGAACCTTTCTGGAAAATGAAAGAAGTTGTGGCATATTTTTATAACGAGGCTGAAAAAAGAGGCCAGGAAGTTTTTGTTAACGACCGTTTCGGGAAAGACGAACGCGGAAAGCGGGGCGATTTATATAATATAGAATACGAATTTGGAAGTGAACTGGAAGGGTTGTTAACGCACAAATGGAGTTACTGGCAGGGAATTGCAAAAACTTTTGGGTTCAATAAAGATACCGACCCGCAGGATTGCCTATCGCCAAAAGAGTTTATCGACAAGGTTGTAATGGGAGTTTGCCGGAATGGGAACTTCGATATCAATGTCGGGCCAACCGCTGCAGGAATAATACCTGAATACGAACAATACCCTTTGCTAAAACTTGGCGAATGGCTCGAAGTAAACGGCGATGCGATTTACGGGAACCGTACATGGGACATAAAACAGCACGAAGGCGATGCCTGCTTCACAGTTAAAGGCGATTATTTGTATGCCATCTTTTTAAAATGGCAGGGCAGCGAATTTAAACTGAAGGATGTTAAACCTTTGGCAGGATCATCTATTCAAATGCTGGGCGTTCCGGGCAACTTAAAATGGAACTGGAACGAAACTGAAGGATTGACAATAACTTACCCAGAATCGAAAGCAAGGCCTACATCGTGCAGTTACGCGTGGTCTTTTAAAATCAAAATCAAATAAAACTTTAAATAACAAAATAAAAAGGCATCAGTTAAACAACCAATGCCTTTTTATTATCATTTTAAAACTTTTTAATACTCGTCTTCATTAAAGAAGAAATCTTCTTTGCTCGGATAATCGGGCCAAATGTCTTCTATACTTTCGTACATTTCACCTTCGTCTTCCATTTCCTGAAGATTTTCAATCACTTCCAACGGTGCGCCCGAACGAATTGCAAAATCAATCAATTCATCTTTTGTAGCCGGCCA
>WTWZ01000033.1:25163-58973 GCA_009773765.1 Prolixibacteraceae bacterium
TTCGATGCCAATTCAAGAGTCCAATACATTTGCTGAAATTTATGTAGTTAATCTAATTTTTTACTTTGGCGCGAATATAATAAAAATTCAATCCAAAAAAATAAAAAAACAAGGCCACTCAAATTAAAAAATAAATGAGTTTTATTTGAATTATTGATTAAGTTTAAGAGCTTCCACAATTGCCATATCAGTTTAATCTTTCATCCATTTTACCTCCTCAATCCCACTGTCGAAACCCAGTTTTCTCGACAGCACAAAAAAGTAATCGGACAAGCGGTTCATATAAATTACAATTTCGGATTGAACTTTCGATTGCTGGGCAAATTCCAAAATTCTTCTTTCAGCTCTTCTGCAAACAGTGCGGGCTGCATGGCACTGGGCCGATGCAAAATTACCGCCGGGCAAAATAAATTGTGAGAGTTCGGGCAACTGATTTTGATATTCATCAATGGCATATTCCAAAACTTTGATATTTTCCTCAGTTATCGCGAGGTTGGCCGTAAATGCCACTCCATTGTCGTCGGATGCCAAAAGCGAACCAATATTGAATAACTTGTTTTGAATTTGATTCAGGATACCAACCACATCTTCAGGTAATTCTAAGGAACGTAAAACACCAATAGAGGCATTTAATTCATCAACCGTACCGTAAGCTTCCAGCCGCAAATCGTATTTTTTTACCCGGCTCCCGCCAATTAATCCGGTGGTGCCGTCATCGCCGGTTTTCGAGTAAATTTTCACCTTGTTCGATATAAATTGTTAATAAATTGGGGTTGGATTAATTTCATCCGATTCAACTTCCCCGTCTTTTAAATGAATAATGCGGTGTGCGTGCATTGCTATACTGTGTTCGTGCGTAACCATTATCAGTGTATTGCCTTTCTGATGGATTTCGGCAAAAAGCTTCATAATTTCCTCCGAAATTTTTGAATCGAGATTACCGGTAGGCTCATCGGCCAGCAGCAATGAGGGTTTGTTTACCAGTGCGCGCGCAATGGCCACCCTTTGCCGCTGTCCGCCCGAAAGTTCGTTTGGCCGGTGGGTCATACGGTCAGATAGTCCAACATCGCTCAGCGTTTGTTCGGCCATTACTTTTCGCTGTGCCTTTCTAACACCTGAATAAATTAGCGGCAACATCACATTTTCAAGAGCATTGTTTCGCGGTAACAGGTTAAAAACCTGAAAAACAAACCCGATTTCTGAGTTTCTGATCTCAGCCAGCGAATCGTCAGTCATGCGGCTCACATCCTTGTCGTTTAAAATATAAGTGCCGCTGGTTGGTGTATCTAAACATCCTATTATATTCATCAACGTTGATTTTCCGGAGCCCGAAGCGCCCATAATTGCAACATATTCACCCTTGCAAATATCAATCGAAACCGAACGCAGCGCGCGTACAACCTGGGTTCCAACCTTATAATTTTTAACGATGGAATCTAAATGAATTACTTTTTCTCTCATTATGGTTTAAAATTTAAAAATCAGTAAAAAAACAGTGGATTATGTTACAAATATCAGTCCTTAAAATTCGGCTAAATATATTTAATTCGAATTTAAGTATATTTGTTGAATGGCAGAATTTCTTGATCAGGAAATTAAATTTCTCCCTGGAGTTGGCCCCAAAAAGGCTGAATTACTTGATAAAGAGCTGAAAATTAAAACTTTCAGGGACCTGATTTATTATTTTCCCTTTAAGTACATTGACCGCACCAAATTTTACAGAATCGCCGAAATTCATTCGCAAATGCCATACATTCAGATTAAAGGCAAAATCCGTTCGCTGGAAACGGCTGGAGAAGGGAACAAACAGAGGTTAACGGCCCGGTTTTCCGATGATACCGGGAGTATTGAACTGGTTTGGTTTAGCGCTATTAAATGGCAAAAAGAGCATCTTAAAATTAATACCGAATATATTGTTTTTGGGAAACCATCGGAATTCGGGGGTCGGATCAGCGTGGTACACCCAGATATGGAAACCGAAGAGGAGAAACAAATCAAACCGTCGGGGCTTTTCCAGGGATATTATATAACATCGGAAAAACTGAAAAAAACCTTCATCAACTCTAAAACAATCAATAAGTTACAACTCACGCTCGGCAGCCTTGTAAAAGGAAAAATACCCGAAACACTTCCAAAATATTTAACTGGCCGCTTAAAACTTATTCCACTGGAAGAAGCTCTGGTTACAATTCATAAACCCGGGAACAGCCGCGAATTAAAAAATGCAACCTTTAGGCTGAAATTTGAAGAGTTGTTTTTTATACAGTTGAAAATTCTGGCTTTAAAACACCATCGCGAAAATAAAAACAAGGGTTTCAGGTTTCCAAATGTAGGTTACAATTTCAACACTTTCTACTCCAGGTTTTTACCATTCGAACTGACCAACGCACAAAAAAAGGTTATAAGGGAAATCAGGCGCGATGTAAACCGGAATATCCAGATGAACCGGCTTTTGCAGGGCGACGTGGGGAGCGGGAAAACACTGGTTGCACTGATGATCATGCTGATTGCAATCGACAACGAATTCCAGTGCGCGTTGATGGCGCCTACCGAAATACTTGCACAGCAACATTTTCAAACCATTTCCAGATTTTTGAATGGAATGAAGGTTGAAATTGCGCTATTAACCGGTTCAACAAAAAAGAGCGAACGAAAGATTTTACATGAAGCGCTCGAAAACAACCGGATTCAGATTTTAATTGGAACTCACGCGTTAATTGAAGACACGGTGGTTTTTAAAAACCTCGGGCTGGTGGTTATCGACGAACAACACCGTTTTGGGGTTGCACAGCGGGCAAAACTATGGCAAAAGAGCGACATTGTTCCTCCGCACATACTTGTAATGACAGCCACGCCAATTCCACGAACGCTGGCAATGACGGTTTATGGCGACCTGGATGTTTCGGTTATAGATGAGTTGCCGCCCGGAAGAAAACCCATCCAAACCATGCATTTTTTTGAAAACCGGCGTCAGCAGGTGAATAATTTTCTGTGGCAACAAATGGAAAAAGGCACCCAGGTTTACGTGGTTTATCCGCTGATTTCTGAATCTGAAAAGATGGATTTGAAAAACCTCGAAGAAGGCTACCGGCACATTACCGAAGCATTCCCCTCTGTGAAAGTGAGCATGGTTCACGGAAAAATGAAACCGGCCATTAAGGAAAGTACAATGCAGGCTTTTAAAAATGGCGAAACAAAAATATTGGTAGCCACAACAGTAATTGAAGTTGGCGTTGACGTGCCAAATGCCTCGGCGATGGTTATAGAAAGCGCCGAAAGGTTCGGGCTCTCACAACTCCACCAGTTGCGCGGCAGGGTTGGGCGTGGGGCAGAACAGTCGTATTGCATCCTGATGTCTTCGTACAAAATTGGCCCCGAAAGCCGCAAGCGTTTGGAAACCATGGTGCGTACCAACGATGGTTTTGAAATTGCCGAAGTTGACATGAAACTCCGGGGGCCTGGCGATATCGAAGGAACACAGCAAAGCGGCATTGGTTTCGACCTGAAAATTGCGAATTTGGGCAAGGATGGTGAAATTCTGCAACTGGCCAGAAATGTGGCGACTGAAGTCCTTGAAAAGGACCCCAGCCTGCAAACCAATGAAAACAGGATTATGCTTAAAACTTTGAAATCTGAAAAACAAACTGAATTCGACTGGAGTTTGATAAGTTGATTACTGAACTGAACAAATTACAGCAGTTTTTGGTTTTGCAACAAGTGTATAAATTGAGGTTCTAATTAAAACTCATAATAATATGAAATACAAAAACTTGTCGCGCCGCGATTTTATTAAAACCACAGGCGCTGTAACCGCCGGGGTTATTTTAGCCCCCACCCTTGCAGGCGCTGCTTCACCCTTCGATTCGAAAGAATTGCCAACCACAATGCTTGGAAAAACCGGCGTTAGGATTCCGTTAATGGTGATGGGATTAGGCAGCCGGTTTATGGCCGTTAGCGAGGAAAAAGGGCTTGAAATTCTGGAAACCGCACTCAGTAAAGGATTTTATTATTGGGACACAGCGGCCAATTACAAAAACGACACACAATTCAGCGAGGATCGAATTGGAAAAATCCTTCCGTCCATTCGAAGTAAAATATTTCTTTCATCAAAAGTAGGCGACAGAAAAGCAGATGATGCAAAAAGAACTCTGGAAACCAGTTTAAACCGGCTGAAAACGGATTATATTGATTTGTACCAGATTCACAGTGTTACAACCGAAGATGAAGTAAAGCAGTTTGGCGCTGTCGGCGGAGTGCTTCCGGTTTTGCAGAAATACAAGGATCAGGGCGTAATCCGGCACATAGGTTTTACTGGCCATACTTCGGCAACAGCAATGAAACTGGCTGCCGAAATGTACAATTTCGATACGATGCTGATTGCGTTGAACCACCAGCAAAAAGGTGAAAAGTTTGAAGAGAATCCGGTTCAGTTTGCCGCAGCCAAAGAAATGGGAGTACTCGCGATGAAAGCTATTCGCCCGCGGGAAACGGTAACTTCGCTCAAGCCCGGCGATTTAATTCGGTACGCACTGAGTTTAAAAGGAATAACCGCCGCTGTTGTTGGGATCGACAAAAAGGAACTGATTTCGGAGAATGCCGAAATCATAAAAAACTTTAAACCATTCGACGAACAAAAAATGAACTTTCTAAGGGCTGAATTGCAACCGTTTTACAAAAGCAAAACTTTGCCCTGGATGCAACCGGGTTATTTTGATGGGATGCACCTCGTTTAGAAGTTGGTCACCGGGTTTTATGCCGGGTGATTTTTAAATCTAAAAATGCCCAACAAGGAATAAGAAATGTAAAAGTTAAGAAATCAGATAGCTGCGGTATTCGTTTTTC
This sequence comes from Prolixibacteraceae bacterium, assembly GCA_009773765.1. Taxonomy (GTDB): domain Bacteria; phylum Bacteroidota; class Bacteroidia; order Bacteroidales; family Prolixibacteraceae; genus Draconibacterium. The sequence continues at coordinate 30,006 of WTWZ01000033.1, forward strand.
ATTTCCTGATTCCTTATTTCTTATTCCTTATTCTTTTTTTTAGAAAAAGTAAATCGCCTACACTAATTCAATAAACTTTTCCTGAATAAGCCGGGTGGTTTTGCCCGGTTTTCCGTTTCCAATCATGCTTTCATTAACCTGTATTACAGGTGTAACTTCGCTGCCATTTCGAGCATTTCGCGTTCAGAAAATTCTCGTTCCTCACAAGGAATCTGGTTTGCAGTACAAATTTCCAAAATCACATTTCGGGTAATTCCGGGCAAAATCAGGTTTGAAAGTGGCCGCGTAATTACAGTTCCGTTTTTAACCCCCAAAACACTTGAATGAGTAGCTTCGGTAACCATTCCATCACGGATTAAAACACACTCCCCCGCCCCGGCTTTTGCCGCTTTGTTGTAAAGCATTGTATTTGGAAGCAGCGAAACCGATTTAATATCACAACGTTGCCAGCGAATATCTTCATGCGTAATTACCCTGATTCCATTTTCGAGATTATCTTTAAACGAAGGCAATTCGAATGTAAAAGCATAAACGGTGGGTTTCACGTTATCGGGAAAATAATGCACACGTTTGTGTTCCCCACGCGTGATTTGAAGATATACCCCGGCATGTTTGTCATACAGGTTATTTTTGGCGATGAGTTCATCAAAAACAGCTTCCAGCTTATCAGTTTCATTATATTCTATTTCAATTTCCGCAAGGCTTCTTTCCAGTCTTTTTAGATGTTCCCTATATCGAAAAGGCTTGCCGAAGTAATACTTAACCACTTCATAAACTCCATCAGCAAAAATAAAACCCCGGTCATTGGGCGAAATTTTTGCTTTATCTTTCTCAATGAATTCGCCATTCAAAAAAACAATTTCACTCATTTTTGCATGTTTTTAAGGAGTTCAATTTCTTCCGCCCAAAGTTCTTCGTTTGGTGTTTCCAAAATTAGCGGAATTCCGTCGAAACGGCTGTCGTTCATAATACATTCAAAAATTTCGAGCCCCAAAGTACCGGTTCCCAAGCTATCGTGCCGGTCAACCCGCGAGCCCAGTTCTTTTTTCGAACCGTTGATGTGCATTCCTTTTAAATACTGAAAACCAACCACTACTTCAAATTCATGAAAAACCTTTTCAAATCCGGCTTTGGTTTTGATATCGTATCCGGCAGAATAGGCATGGCATGTATCTATACAAACCCCCACCCGGCTTTTATCCTCAACCTTATCGATGATTTTCTTCAACTGATAAAACGAAAATCCCAGGTTACTGCCCTGTCCTGCTGTATTTTCAATTACGGCAGTAACTCCTGAAGTTTGGTTTAGCGCCCAATTAATTGATTCTGCAATTGTTGTTAGGCATTGCTCTTCCGAAATCTGGTTCAGGTGGCTGCCCGGATGAAAATTAAGTCGATCGAGCCCCAATTGCCCGCAACGCTGCATTTCATCCAAAAAAGCATTTCGCGATTTTTGTAAAGCTTCCGGCTCAGGATGTCCTAAATTAATGAGATAACTGTCGTGTGGCAAAATCTGATGTGGCTGGTAACCATATTTTGCGCAACCAGACTTAAAAGCCTCAATAGTTTCCCGCGTTAAAGGTTTTGCTTCCCACTGCCGCTGGTTTTTAGTAAACAACGCAAATGCAGTCGCCCCAATCTTGTGTGCATTTACGGGTGCATTCTCCACTCCGCCCCCTGCGCTCACATGTGCCCCGATGTATTTCATTTGTTATTCTTTTTGTGATAAACTTTCAAAATGCTATTCGAGTTTTCATTTTCGTGATTGCGAAAATAATACTTAAAAATTCAAAAATGGGCAACAAAGATGCAAGGCTGTGGTTTATATTTGTACAATACATTTAATTCTGATTCTGCTTTAAATTATTTTAAAACAGGAGATAGCTTTATCAACTAATTTTTAAAAGAAAGTATGGAATTGTGGTAAATAAAAAAGACATGAAAAATTTATTGATTATTGTAATACTGTTTTTGTCGGTTTTCGCGGTTACTGCGCAGGAAACCCAAAAGAAAAGCAAAAAAGAACTAAAGGCCGAAAAAAAGGCACAGCAAATTCAGGAAATTAAAGCAATTGTTGAAAGTAAAAATTTTGTTTTTGATGCCCGAAATGCTAATCCAATGAGTGCAAGGAGCATAAACCTGACTACAGATTATGATGTAAAAATCACTAACGATTCAATTTACTCCTATTTGCCTTATTTTGGCGTTTCGCACAGTGCGGTTTATGGTGGCACCGAAAGTCCGATGATTTTTAGCCGGCCGTTTGAAACAATCAGTTCTGAGGAAGTAAAACATGGCTACCTGGTAAGGGTTACCGTAAAAAATGGCAGCGACCGCCTTAATTTTTCCTTTCACATTTCTGCAACAGGTTCAGCAACATTAAGCGTTTCGAGTATGAACCGGCAGCCTATTTCCTACTTCGGACAAGTTGTGAAAAAAAAGGACAACTAACTGAAGTTTATATTTCAAACGGTAACCTGCGGGTTAATTCAATTCGCTCAGGCAAAACTTCTGCCTGCATCACAATTACTTCAACGCCGCTTTTAACTGCAACTTTTCATCGATCCTGAATTGGGACAATGTGTAACTACCTCATTTCCATAATCCAACATTATGTCGGCCAAAAAACGTTTGTGGCGTTTTATTAATGTTCCATGTACCAGTTTTTCCCGAAATTCCATTTTTTCATATTTTGAACTTTGACCATTAAACTCCCTACAACTGCGTTCTCGCGAACGGCACTACATTTTGCCCGGCAAATTGTTTATTCAGGTATTTAAAATAACCTGTAATTGCAATCATTGCCGCGTTGTCCATGGTATATTCAAATTTTGGGATTACCAGTTTCCACCGGTATTTTACGGCATTTTCCGTTAAAGCTTCCCTCAGCCCTGAATTGGCCGAAACACCGCCGGCAACCGTAATTTCCCTGATTCCGGTTTGTTTTGCGGCCCGTTTCAGCTTATTCATCAGGATTTCGATGATTGTGTATTGCAGCGAAGCACAAAGATCATTGATATTCTCGCTGATAAAATTTTCGTTTTTCCGCAGGTTATCCCGCAAAAAGTAAAGAAAGTTGGTTTTCAACCCGCTGAAGCTGTAATTTAATCCCGGAACGTCAGGTTTTGAAAATGCAAACCTTCCGGGATTTCCGGATTTTGCCAACCTGTCAACATGAGGTCCGCCAGGGTAAGGCAAACCCATTACTTTGGCGCATTTGTCAAAAGCTTCGCCGGCAGCATCGTCAATAGTTTGCCCGATTACTTCCATATCAAGATAATCGCGCACAAGAATGATTTGTGAATTTCCGCCCGACACGAGCAAACATAAAAACGGGAATTTGGGCTGATTAAATTCAATTCCGTTTTCTTGTATAAAAAGAGCCAGAACATGCCCCTGCAAATGGTTTACTTCGATTAACGGAATTCCGGCAGCCAGCGAAAAACCTTTGGCAAACGAAGTTCCCACCAGTAATGAACCCAGTAATCCGGGGCCATTGGTAAAAGCAACTGCGTTTATTTCGTTTTTTGAAACTGCGGCCCTTTTCAAAGCCATATCAACCACCGGAATAATGTTTTGCTGGTGGGCGCGCGATGCCAACTCTGGAACAACCCCGCCGTATTCCCCGTGAACTTTTTGCCCGGCAACCACATTCGAAAGTATAATCCCGTCGCGGATTATTGCCGCAGAAGTGTCATCGCAGGATGATTCAATTCCCAGAATTGTAATTTTTTCTGATTTCATTCTCTTTCAGTTATTAATACTTGTCGGTTAACAAATAATGGCAAGCCTTTTGTTTTAATGTTGCAAAAAAGTTTATGTTCGTTTCTTAAAAGGCAAAACTATCAAAAAAGGTTTGAAAATAACGATTATTGCTGCTGCACTGATTATGGCTGTGCTTGCCGGAAGTTATCTGCTATTGCAAAGCAGTGTGGTTCAGACATTTATAATTGGTAAAATAACTGAACGTTTATCGCATAAAACAAATATGCAAGTCAGTATTGACAAAGTTGATTTTACTTTCTTCAACAGAATTATTTTAAAAAATGTGTTGATTGCTGAATCAGATGACGACACTCTATTTTTTGCAGAACAGGTATCCGCAAGGATTGATACCCTTCGAATTCAAAAACGCAAGATTAGCCTGAGCGAACTTTCTTTTTTCAAAAACCAGATTTCTATTAATCGCGACACTGCAAATAATTTCAATTTTAGTAATATCCTTGAATCTTTGGGATCAAAAGATAAAGATACCACCGGCTCTTTTCACTGGGAAATCAGTTGTAACCAATTTAATTTTCAAAAATCAGAAATAACATTTAGCAATCAGACGCCGGAAACTGAACAGCAATTCTTTGTTCATCAAATAAACCTGAATGTTTCTGATTTTTCAACCTACGCTGATTCAACGGCTTTTAAAATAAATGATTTAACTTTTAATTACAATAATCACATTTATATAAATCAGCTTTCGGCAAACGTAGTAATCACAAAGAGTAAAATCGAAGTGCAGTCGATGAACCTTAAAAGCGACAAATCGGAAATCAAAAATTTAAATTTGTTGCTGAATGCCGATGAAAAAGGTTCAATGTTTAACAGAGATATGAATTTTGAACTTCAGCTTTCAAAATCATTTGTCAACCTATCGGAACTCGCAGAACTGATACCCCAGTTACAGGAAATTGATGAAGACATTGAATTCGAAGGGCGGATTTACGGAACGTTTAATGACCTGAAAGGCAAAGATTTAATATTTAAAACCGGTGAATCTACCGATATCAGTTTCGATTTTTATGCCAACGGGATTGACGATTTGGAAACCATGTACCTTTTCCTCGACTTAAAAAAACTCGAAACGACAGTTAATGATATTAACGGATTTAACATCATCAGGAATGGCAGAAAAATAGATTTACATATACCCGATGCGTTTAATAATTCGGGATTACTTAGTTATAAAGGCAACTTCAGCGGCTTTTTGTCCGATTTTGTTACTTATGGAACCCTTCAGAGCCGAATGGGAATTATAAAAACCGACGTTTCTGTTATTCCAAATAAAGAAGGAATTGTTAGTTACAACGGACGGCTGACAACTACCGACTTTAATCTTGGGAGATTGTTGAAAACAGATGATATAGGAAACATAACTTTTAACGGAAAAGTAAACGGCGATTACAAAATTGCTGATAAATCCATCTCCGGGCTGTTTAAAGGTGAAATAGCCAAACTTGAAGCCCTGGATTATGAATATAATAATATTACATTAGACGGTTACTTTCTTGAAAAAACGTTCGACGGAATGGTAAGCATGAACGATTCGAACCTGCAGTTTGATTTTCAGGGCAGGTTAAACCTCAGCAACGAAACCCCCGATTTCGATTTCAATTTAAATGTAGCCAAACTGGTACCTGCCAAATTGCACATCAGCAATGATTTTTATGAGGCAGAAATGTCGTTTAACATGAAAGCCAACTTCACCGGCGACAAAATCGACAACCTGAAAGGTGTAATTGCCGTGGACGATGGTTTTTACAGGAACAGAAACGGAAGCCTCAGCCTGAATGGGATTAAGTTAATTTCTGTTCCGCGGAAATCAACCATGGAACTCACATTTTACTCCGACTTTTTTGACATTATAATAGAGGGAAATTATCAGTTTCAGGATTTAATTTATTCGCTAAAAAGCAATATCAACAAATTTATCCCGGCATGGAATTTTACCCCTCCCAGAAATCTCAGGACAAATCAGTTCGATTACCGGATAGTGGCAAAAAACCTCAACGATTTAACCGAAGTTTTTGCCCCAGGGATACAGGTTGAGACCCCGTTTTTTTTATATGGGAAAATGGATTCGGAACAATCCGACTTTCAGCTTGAAGGCAGTATCCCGGGGTTTCATTATAAAAATTTATGGGTTAGAAATATTTTTCTCAGTAACAAAGTGGTTGGCGGCCTTTATGTTTCAAAAATAAATTTCGGCGAAATTTTCCACAACAAAGGGGTTTCGGTATTTAATTTCTCCATCAACTCTGAAATCGCCAACAATGTTTTGCATAATAAAATAGATTGGTTTGGGAGTATTGATTCTACCGGGTACAGCTCTATTAAAAGTTTTTCGTATTTCAGTGCATCCGAAATTTCAACGTTTCCAAAAGTAAAAACAGATTTTTTATCATCCTCCGTCTTTTTAACCGATACCGTTTGGCAAATCAATCAGTTTACCACATACATTGATTCATCAACCATAAAAGTCAACAATTTTGAGATGTTCAATAAGAACCAAAATATTACTGTTGAAGGCAATATTTCGCAAGACTCAACAGAGTTGCTTTTTGTGAATTTAAAAAATATTGATCTTGAATATTGGCAAAATAACCTCTCTGAAAAAAAATCCCTCGAAGGAATTGCAAGTGGCTCAGTAATTATTTCTCAATTGTACAGCAATCCGATAATTTTAGCCAACGCAAACGTCAATAACCTGGTTTATAAAAATCAACTGATTGGCAATGTTGACTTTCACAGTTACTGGGACAGGATAAGTGGTGAACTCATTTCGAATATGGAGATAATTAAAAATGGCAAACGAAGTTTACAGGCAAGTGGTTCATATAAACCAAACGTCAAAACATTCAATTACCTTGTTAAGGCCGACAGCTTACCTTTAAGCCTTTTGGAAACTGTAATTTCAGAACCATTCTCTGAGTTTGGCGGAACAACTTCGGGGTTGATAAGAATTAGCGGAACCACAAAAAAAATATTGATGGACGGTGAGGCGAAAGTTAATAATGGTTCGCTAATAATTGATTACACAAAGACCAAATATTTTATCGACGATGTGGTGTACTTCAAATCGGATACCATTCATTTTAAGGATCTTAATTTTTCAGATATTCACAAAAACAGCGGTAAACTGAATGGGATACTTGTACACGACAACTTCAGCAATATGCTGTACGACCTGAACCTGGTTTCACCAAAAATTAAGGTAATGAACACAAGAATGAGAGATAATGAACTTTTTTATGGCGATGTATTTGCCAATTGCAAATTAAAAGTTTATGGCCGTGGGTTAAAGGTTGAATTAAGTGGTTCATTAACCAGTTTGCCGGGTACCAATGTAAATATTTCGATGGAAAATGAAAATGTGATTGAACAATACGATTTTCTTGAATTTGTTAATTCAAATGAATTGGCAGCGGAGGAAATGTATTTTTACAATCCTCCAAAGACGGATTTTACCATCAGTTTAAATATTGAAGCAACACCCGATGCTAAAATACAACTCATTTACAATTCTCAAATCGGAGATGTTATCAAAGCTGAAGGAGAGGGGATACTGCTATTTGAAATGGATAAGTACGGCGAAATTTCGCTTGCCGGCGATTATACTGTTGTTAAAGGAGATTATTTATTCACACTTCAAAGCATTGTAAACAAACGATTTACAATTGCTCCGGGAGGAACAATAGTTTGGTCGGGCGACCCGTACAATGCAATTATCGATTTATCTGCAATTTACAGCCTTAAAACATCTGTTAGCGATTTAAACTTTAGCAGTGCAAATTATCTTTATCAACGTATCCCGGTTGAGTGTGAAATTGTTTTAACCAATGAACTGATAAACCCAACCATCGACTTTAAAATAAATTTTCCGGACGAAAACGAAAGTTTTAAAAGTGAAATACAACAGTACTTTAATACCGAGGAAGAGATTAATAAACAAATACTTTCGCTGATAGTGCTGGGTAAATTTTACACTCCCGAGTATATGCGCGGTCAGTTTCAGTCGCAGAATCCGAACATGATTGGAAACACGGCAAGCGAACTTTTTTCAAACCAGTTGAGCAACTGGCTCTCGCAAATCAGTAAGAATGTGGATGTTGGCTTTAAATACCGCCCGGGAAATTCCATAACCAACGACGAACTTGAACTGGCGCTAAGTACGCAAATATTTAACGACCGTGTAATATTGAATGGGAATATCGGTAATAATGTAAATCCCGAATCAAAAAACAGCAGTCAGGTAGTTGGCGATGTTGACATTAGGGTAAAGTTAACGCCTAATGGCAAAATTCAGCTAAAAACATTTAACCATTCCAACAATGACTTAATATACGAAACTGCCCCATACACACAAGGCGTGGGGTTTTCGTTTAAGGAAGAATACAATTCATTGGAAGAGCTGATAAATAAAATTGGTTCTGTTTTTAAAAAGAAAGAATAGCCGGATATTAAACTCCAATTGTTCATAACTCACCCGCCTGACACTGTTGCAGTCTGTAAGGATTTTAATTTAATGGTTATTTTTGCATGGTATAATATTTAAGATTTTAAGGCGTTTTTGAATTAGTTTTACAAAGGAATAAATAAAGAAACTCATGTTTAAATTATTGATGATGCAAACAGATATGCCACAGCAAGTGGTAGCAGCGGCCGCACAGCCGGAAGGAATTTCAACCAAATTTATCGATCTCGCTTTTAAGGGCGGCTGGATTATGGTCCCCATTATTTTATTATCCATTATTGCAGTTTACATTTTTTTCGACCGCTATTTTGCCATTAAAAAAGCAGGAAAGTTTGATACAAGTTTGCTTGACAAAGTTAAAATTTATATTACCGGCGGAAAAATTGATGCAGCAGTTGCTTTATGCAAAAGTACCGACAATCCCGCTTCGCGTATGCTCGAAAAAGGGATTAGCCGAATTGGCCGGCCTTTGACCGATGTTAATGCAGCTATTGAAATTGTTGGAAACCTCGAAATTTCGAAACTCGAAAAAGGGCTTCCGGTATTGGCATCAGTAGCCGGTGGTGCGCCAATGCTTGGTTTTCTGGGAACGGTAATGGGCATGATACAGGCATTTTACGACATGTCGAATGCAGGGAATAATATTGACGTAACACTTTTATCAGCAGGTATTTACCAGGCAATGGTAACAACCGTGGCAGGGCTTATTGTTGGGATTATAGCTTATTTTGCTTACAATATCCTGGTGGCCAATGTTGAAAAAGTAGTGTTTAAAATGGAAGCCACAACTTCTGAATTCATGGATTTATTAAACGAACCGGCATAAAACAACTGAAATGGCGCTAAAAAGAAGAAATAAAGTAAATGCCCAGTTCAGCATGTCGTCGATGACCGATATTGTTTTCCTGTTGCTTATATTTTTTATGGTTACATCAACCCTGGTGGCGCCCAACGCTTTGAAACTGTTGCTTCCTCAAAGCAACAACCAAACTCCGGCAAAACCAATTACAACCATTTCAATAACGCAGGATTTAAAATATTATGTGAATGATGACGGCGCTTTGAAACGAGTGGCTTTTCAGGAAATTGAACCTTTTTTGCAGACCAGGTATGGTGTTGGCAACGATGAAATTTATATTTCGCTACATGCCGAAAAATCGGTTCCATGGGAAGAAATTGTAAAAATTATGAACATCGCCCGCAAAAACAAGTATAAAATGATTGCGGCCACAGCCCCAGAAAATTAGAACCTGCCAAACCCACATTTGGTGAATTTTCAAGATAAATAAGGAACAAGGTAAGGAACATAAAAATCAATGGATTACATCCGGGAACATAAAAGAGGTATTATCGGAACTGCAATTTTTCACATCGTGGTTCTGCTATTACTTATTTTGCTTGGATTCTTTACCCCGCTTCCGCTTCCCGGAGAAGAAGGTATTTTAGTGAATTTTGGAACCAGCGAAAATGGTTTTGGCGATATTGAACCAAGCCCGGCCCAAAGTGAACCGGCACCGGTTCAACCTGTTCAGCAGGAAGAGGAAGAAGTTCCACCGCCTCCGGCAGTTACCTCTCCGCCAAAACCCGCCGTGGCAAAAGAAGTTGCCATGACCCAGGATTATGAGCAAAGCGCTGCAATTGATGCAGCCGAAAATAAAAAACGCCAGGAAGAAAAGAAACGCCAGGATTTGCTTGAAGAACAGCGCATTGCGCAGGCACGCGAAGCTGAAAGAATTAAAAATGCAGAAGCTGAAAAAATAAGAAAGGCGGAGGCAGAGAAAAAGGCAAAGGAAGAAGCCGATCGAAAGGCAAAGGAAGAACAACAACGCAGAATTAATGAAATAAACAGCCGGGCACAGGGCGCATTTGCCAGCACCGGCGACGGAACCGGCGGAAAAGGAACCGGCGACGGAAAAAGCCAGGGCCAAACATTCCCGGGTGGAAATCAGGGTGTACCAACAGGCGACCCAAATTCAAATAATTACGGGCAAGGAAGCAGTGGAAGCGGAAGTCAGGGTAGCGGACCATCGTTCAGTCTTTCAGGAAGATCAAGTTTGCGGCTTGAAATACCAGATTTTCCAGTGAAAGAAGAAGGCAGGGTTGTTGTTGAGGTATTTGTAGATAAACTAGGAAATGTAACCAGTGCCAGAGCAGGAGTGCAAGGAACTGATTTACAAAATTCATCAATTTGGGAAGCAGCAAGACAAGCCGCTCTTAAATCAAAGTTCAATAATGATCCTAATGCACAAGCATCTCAAAAGGGTACAATTACTTATGTGTTTAGACCAAATTAATATTATTACTTTACTCTCTTAACCATGACAATTGTGACTTTCATAATCCAGATTTTTTTTAATTCTATATTGTTCAAAAAGCAAAGTATACAACTTTGAGTTATAAAAATCAAAGTTCCACTAACTCCCAGGACATGAACTTTCCAAAGTCCATGATTATTTCAAACTAAAAAAAACAAACTCCTGAACTTTGCTTAAAACTTTGAGTTAGGAAACTCAAAGTCCCGGTTCGCTGATAATTATCACTCATTATTTTCACAATTTTTGTGTGCTTTGCACAAAAATCAAACGTTATGGCATTTCTCACAAAAGACAAATTATTCAGCAAAAAATGGTTTACCGATTATTTGTTAATAATCATCGGATCGTTTATCCTGGCTGCAGGGTTCGTGTTTTTTATCACACCACATAAAATTGTACCCGGGGGCGTTTACGGGATTGCAATTGTAGTTCATTACATGACAGAAGGCGTTTTCCATTTTTGGCCCGATGGTTTTCCAATCGGGCTTTTCGGATTGATTTTAAATATCCCCCTTACCTTTGCCGGAATTAAAATACTTGGGCCGAAGTTTGGAGTAAAAACCATTGTGGGATTTGTTCTTACATCGGTTTTTATTGACGGAATTACATTTTTCCGCGAAGATGGAAATGCCCCTTTGGTGGACGATATTTTGTTGTCGTGCGTTTTTGGCGGCGTGCTTATTGGTTTTGGATTGGGGCTGATTTTTAAATCGCGGGCTACTTCAGGTGGTTCCGATATTATTGCCATGATTATTGCCAAATACACAAAACTGCAATTGGGCAAACTGATGATTTACGTTGATTCAACCATTGTTTTGCTTGGTCTGTTTGCTTTCCACGACTGGCACATTCCGCTGTATTCGTGGGTGGTTATTTACATTACCGGCAGGGCAATTGATTTAACCATTGAAGGGGCAGATTATAATAAAGCTCTGTTAATAATTTCAAATAAACATCTTGAAATAAGGCACAAACTGCTTTATGATTTGGAACGCGGCGGAACCTATTTAAAAGGCGAAGGTATGTTTACCGGTGAAGAAAAACAGATTATTTACACCGTTGTCAGTCGCCGTGAAGTAGCTATACTTGAGGAATTTATCAGCAAAATAGACCCCGATGCGTTTATTACAATAATGGATGCAAAAGAAATACTGGGAGAAGGTTTCCAAAATTTAAACCATAAAATCAGCGGAAACTAATAAAACCTCGTCTTCATATCTTACACTCATTTCAATTTTGTAAATTTGACCTTGTTCAGAAAAGTCAAAACCGGTTCATGAATTATAAATCTCTGTTTTTCACTGTTATCGCAACCATTCTGTTTTTACGGGCCAATGCGCAGTCGGTTGGAGTGGTTTTAAGCGGCGGCGGCGCTAAAGGAATGGCCCATATTGGGGTACTCAGGGTACTTGAAGAAAACAATATTCCCGTTGATTACATCGCCGGAACATCTATCGGTGCAATTATTGGAGGATTGTATGCAGCCGGTTATTCCACCGAAGAAATGGAAGAATTGTTCAAATCCGACAATTTCTATTTCTGGTCAACCGGAAAAATTCAGAAAGATTACCGTTACTATTTTAAAATGCCAGAGGAAACTCCTTACTGGATTGATATCAGTGTCGATAAACGCGATGAAAAGCTTAAACTCTTGTTACCAACCAATTTAATCCCCGAGGAACAAATGGACTTTGCGTTCATGGAATTGCTGGCAGCTACAAATGCCGCAAGCAAATACAATTTCGATAGCCTGATGGTGCCTTTTTTTTGCGTGGCAACCGATGTCAATAAAAGTGAGCCCGTAATTTTAAGATCAGGAGATTTGGGCGCCGCAATCCGCGCATCAATGACCGTACCCCTCTATTTTAAACCCATTACAATTGATGGAGCTTTGCTTTTCGACGGCGGGATTGTAAACAATTTCCCGCATGATGTTATGAAGGAAGTTTTTAACCCCGATATTATTATCGGCCATAAAGTTGCCAACGACCCAAAAGAGGCAGTTGCAGATGATTTAATGCGGCAAATTTCGAATATGGTTATGAGGCCAACCAATTTTGAGATTGCCGAAAAAAAAGGAATTGTGCTTGAAACTGACCTGGAAAATGTTGGTTTACTGGATTTTAACAAGATTGATTTGGCAATGGTTGAAGGTATGAGAACAACCTATAATTCAATCGATAGCATCAGAAAGCTGGTTCAGCGAAGAGTTCCGCAAGAATCGGTCCAGGAAAAAAGAAAAAAATTCAACGCTAAAAAACCTGAGCTTTATTTCCAGAATATCCAGGTGGAAGGAGTTGCAGATCCAATGCAGCGTAAATATATAATTCAATCCATTAAAGGCAATTATGATGTAATTACCCTGGCCTCGCTGAAACAGGAATATTTTAAATTAATAGCCGATGAACACATTAAATCGATTATGCCCATTTCGAGATATAATAGGGAAACGGGTTATTACGATTTACATTTAAAAGTGGAACCGCAGAAAAAACTGGAAGTAAAGGTTGGCGGCAATATTTCAACAAAACCAATCAACCAGGGATTTGCCAGTTTTAACTACCGGACTTACAAAAGCCGGGCATATTCATTAAGTTCGAATATCTATTTCGGGCGTTTTTATAGTTCGTTTAAATTGGGCGCCCGGATTGATTATCCCTCCACACTTCCGTTTTATCTCGAAGGATATTCAACTTTTAACCGGTGGGATTTCTTCTCGTCAAGTTCAGAGCTTTTCTTCGAAGATGTGCGGCCCCCGTTTATTATTCAAAACGAAAATAGCACCCGGATTGAATCCGGTTTTCCATTAAAATTGCATAGCAAGGTTTATGGCGGAATTGCCTATTCGAACAGCAACGACCAGTATTATCAAACCGATGTTTTTAACAAGAGCGACGAGCCCGACAAAACAAATTTTTCTGCTTTTTCAACAGTGATCGGCATTGAAAACAACTCTTTAAATTACAAACAATTTCCATCGGAAGGGGCATTCCGTTTTTTTACCGTAAAATTTATTACCGGAAAAGAAACCCTAACCCCCGGAACTACATCATCCAATAACACACCTGTTTCCAATAAAAAACACAGTTATTTTTTGATGCAGGCCCATTCTACACGTTTTTTTAATTTCGGGAGCAAATTTACACTTGGGTTAAAAGGTGAAGCGGTTTTTAGCAACAAAGATTTGTTCAGCAATTACAGATCGGCAAAACTGTCAGCGCCGGGTTTCTACCCTACACCACACAGCAAATCACTATTTATCGAAAATCTTCACTCAAATAATTATTTTGCCGGTGGTTTAAATACAATTTACCACTTTAACTCTTCTTTGAACTTACGGCTGGAAGGTTACGGTTTTGTTCCTGTAAATGAAATACATCCCGAAAACTTTGGTAAACCGGCACAAAAATCATTTATAAAAAACTACTATTTGCAGGGACTGGCAGCACTGGTTTACCAAACCGGCGCAGGACCGCTGAGTTTATCGCTCAATTACTACGAAAAGGAAGATACGCAACTGTATTTTTTACTCAGTTTTGGTTATATCATGTTTAATAAACGGGGCTTTTAGTTCAGCCTTTTTCGATAACATTTCACCCAGTCTATTTCAAAACCTGCCGGCAATTGCGATCCGGGAACATCATTTACAACTATGATCGATGCATTTAAATGAAGTTTAGTATTCATCTCCGTGCTTTGAACGGTTATAATTTCAGTTTCGTTAATTTTCCAGGTAAAATTATTTCCCTGCTTCACAACTGTAAAAATGTACCAACCTTTTTTCAGGTTCGAAATATCCATACCGTCCACGTTTGCCTTGCCCGAATTTAAAGTTAAAACGCCAAGCCGGTTCTTATTTCCCATTTCAAGCAGGTTTACCCGCGGCATATTTTGTTCGCCAGCCAAATAAATCGAACTCACAATTTGCTTAACAGGGGCAAACCTGATTTTAGCCTCAATAATTCCGTCTTCAAGCCAACAACTTTTCCACGACGAAATGATCCCTGAAGTGTAATCCATTTCAACCGGAATAAAACCAGCCGGCATTTTCCAAACTTTGCCTGCAGCTTTTTCTTTTCTGACTTCGATATTTAACTTGCCACTTATTTTAAGGTTCTTGCCATTGGTAAAAACGTAATTATCGCCAACCAGCGAATAGTTATCGCCCAGCAGTTTATCGGCCATATAACTTGTAGTGGCCCATTTTTCGGCATCGAGCTGAGGTTTTAAAAAGTCGTCTTCAAAAACCACCTCCCACGTTTTCAAATAGTCAAAAACCGAGGTGACTTTGTATTTGAAATATTTTACTATGTGCGGTAATTTCTTCATCGCCAGATATCTGTCCAGGCGGGTAAATTCTTCGGTTTTTTCCCACTTCTTTTTATCTTCCAGATAAGATTTTCTTTCTTTAAATTCTTTTGAGCCTATCAGTTCTTCCAGTTCATCGTATCGCTTTAAATCAAACGATTCTACAACATCGAGGTAATTTTTGTACAACGATGATTTTTCGAAACCAAGAAAGAATTTGATGTCCGGATCGGAACTCAGTTGCTTAAACCTGATATATTTTTTGTTTGCTTCACTTTTTTCAAACTTTTTATTATCCTTTAAAAAGGCTTCCTGTTTTTTAAAGTTTTCGCTTTCAACAAAGGCTTTTAGTTCATAATAGCTTTTTAACATGCGACTGCTTGCAGTTTCCCTGTAAAGCTTGAGTTTTTTCGATTCCTCAAATTTGAAATAAGACCTTATTTCGCGGTCGCGCTTTAAACTTTTGTATTCTTTTTGCTTTAATTTGTCTTTCCCGGGGGTGTTTCGCAGTTGAACAAAGTTTTTCAGTTTTTCCGATTTCCCGAATATTTCGTGCTTGTTCAGCAAATCAGATTTGTCCAGTTCTTTAAATGCTTTAATGCCCGCCTTTTTTTCAACTTTTTTGAAATCAATCCAATGTTTTTCTTCAACCGATCCCTTAAAAACCTGTCCCAAAATCTCCTTTTTATCTTTGTCGAATTGTCCTTCACGCACATATTCAAAAAGTTGATAATATTCAGCAAGTTTCTCAGATGATTTGAATTTTTTAAACCTTTCCAGTTCCGGTGACCTGAAAATTTTGAAGTAATTTTTTATGGCCCGTTTTTTCGTTAATACTTCAAATTCCTTTAACTGATTGTACTCTTTACTTCCTTTAAATTGTAGCGCTTCAATTTCAGTTTTTTTCTTTTTGAACTCGTCAGAATTGATTTCCTTCTCCAATTCCAGGTATTTTTTTAACTCTTCCGAGCTGTCAACTTTTTGAAATTCGAAGTAATCATCCTGAAGTATTTTGCGCTGCTTTTCAACAGTTTCCACCTGTTTTAACCTACCTGAAAGCTGAAGTATGAAAATCTTAAATGACATAGATCTGCATTTAGTTTTTTTGATTTTCAAAAATAAAAATTAAACCCATTAAATTCTAATTTTAACAGTTTTCCTTTCCAATATAATTATTTCTGATTTTCACCTATCCAGAGTTTTGAACATATTCAGTCCGATTTTGGGTTTTACCAAAACTTAGCTGTTTATATTTTCCCAGCCACATAATTGTCTATTTATCTAATTTTGAATAGTTTTGAGCAGAACGAATAACAGGAAGATGATACATCAATCGGAATTAATTATAAATAACGACGGTTCAATTTTTCATTTGCACCTGAAACCGGAGCAAATTTCGGATAATATTATTCTTGTCGGCGATCCCGGCAGAGTTGACACAGTTGCTTCTTTCTTTAGTGAAATTGATTTTACTGCGCAAAACCGGGAGTTTAAAACCATTACGGGCTGGTTTAACGGCAAACGAATCACCGTAATTTCAACCGGAATTGGAACCGATAATATTGATATTGTGTTGAATGAACTGGATGCTTTGGCAAACATTGATTTGGATACGCGTACAGTAAAGGAAGGACACAAGTCGCTGAATATTGTCAGAATTGGTACTTCAGGAGGGCTTCAATCCGATTTGCCAGTGAATTCCTTTGTTGTTTCTGAGAAATCGGTTGGGTTCGACGGAATGCTGAATTTTTATGCCAACCGCGAAAAGTACTGCGACCTTGAATTTGAAAAGGCATTTAAAACTTATACCAATTGGGATGAATCATTGCCCACTTTTTATGTTGTGGATTCATCGGAAAAATTAAGTTCAAAATTTGATGACGATATTTTCATGCATGGTGTAACCATCTCTGCGCCGGGTTTTTACGGCCCTCAGGGAAGGGCGCTCCGTTTACCGCTCGCCTATCCTGATTTAAACCGGCAGATTGAAAATTTCAGGTTTCAACATTACAGGATCACCAATTTCGAAATGGAAAGCTCAGCTATATACGGCCTTTCGAAAATGCTTGGCCACCAAGCGCTGACAATTTGTTTAATTATTGCCAACCGGGTTGTGTTAACCGCCAACGAAAACTACAGGAATGAAATGAAAAAACTAATCCGGATTGTATTGGAACGCTTAACAACGGAATAAAAATGAACCGTAAACTGGACGCCTTGATTGATTTACTTGACGACCCCGATTTAACCGTTTTTGAGCTGGTCCAAAATGAATTGCTTAAAGAAACCGATAAAATTATTCCTGCACTTGAAAAGAAATGGGAAACAAGTTTCGATGGTTACTGTCAGGAACGGATAGAAAGTATCATACAAAACATTCAGTTTAAGGAAACTGAGCGACTGCTGCAGGAATGGCTGGTTACAGATTCTGACAGGCGCGATCTGCTAACGGGTTTTCTGACTATCGACCGTTTTCAATACCCCGATTTGAATCCCTTAAATATCCAAACCAAGATAGAAAACATCAGAAAAAAGATTTGGCTTGAATTAAACAACTCGCTCACTTTGCTTGAAAAAACAACCATTCTGAATCATTTTCTTTTCAACATCAACGACTTTTCAATCAATTTTAAAAATATACATTCGCCCCAAAACTGTTTTTTAAATCAATTACTCGACACAAAAAAGGGAAACCCGGTTTCAATGGGTATTTTTTATACCATCATCGCACGCCAACTTGACCTGCCCGCACAGTTTATCGACTTTCCCAAAAATCCGCTGGTTGCCATTGTTGACTCCAAACTGGCACGCAAAGTGCATGGAACCAGCGCCAAATCGGATGTCTTATTTTACATTAATCCCTCAAATAAAGGTTCAATTACCAGCATTAAGGAAATTGAATACCATTTGCGCACCAACAATTATCAGCCAATACATCATTATACCGAGCCAAAATCGGATATATTTTTCATCAAATTGCTAATCGAAACGCTCGGACTTTCTTACCATTCAGTAAATTTTACCGATAAAAAAGAACGTATTCATAAATTACTTCAGCTCTTTTGAGTATTATTTTGCGTAGCTAACAGCGCGGGTTTCCCTGATTACCGTTATTTTAATTTGTCCGGGATAAGTCATTTCATCCTGAATCCGCTTCGAAATATCGTATGATAATTGTTCTGTATCCTGGTCGCTCAGTTTATCGGCTCCAACAATTACCCGAAGTTCGCGGCCAGCCTGAATGGCGTAGGTTTTCATTACGCCGGGGTACGAAAGCGCCAAATCTTCGAGGTCTTTCAACCGTTTGATATACGATTCCACAATTTCGCGGCGCGCCCCGGGTCTTGCGCCCGAAATGGCGTCGCAAACCTGAATAATAGGGGCAAGCAATGTTTGCATTTCAACTTCGTCGTGGTGGGCGCCAATGGCATTGCAAATGTCTGGTTTTTCCTTGTATTTCTCGGCCAGTTTCATACCCAGGATTGCATGTGGTAATTCCGGTTCATCATCGGGCACTTTTCCAATATCGTGAAGTAATCCCGCACGCTTGGCTTTTTTTACATTTAACCCCAGTTCAGCAGCCATAATTGCCGATAAATTGGCAACCTCGCGCGAGTGTTGCAAAAGGTTTTGCCCGTATGACGAACGGTATTTCATTTTCCCAATCAACCTGATTAACTCGGGATGTAACCCATGAACCCCCAAATCAATTGTTGTGCGTTTCCCTGTTTCAATAATTTCTTCCTCAATCTGTTTTTTCACCTTGCCAACCACCTCTTCAATGCGGGCCGGGTGAATTCTGCCATCGGTTACCAACTGGTGAAGCGCAAGCCTTGCAATTTCGCGGCGCACCGGATCGAATGCCGAAAGCACAATGGCTTCAGGAGTATCGTCAACAACAATTTCGACGCCTGTGGCAGCTTCCAGTGCGCGGATGTTTCTTCCTTCGCGGCCAATTATGCGGCCTTTAATTTCGTCGCTTTCAATGTGGAAAATGGTTACGGCGTTCTCAATGGCTGTTTCGGTGGCAACGCGCTGAATTGATTTTACAACTATCTTTTTAGCCTCTTTGTTGGCAGTCAATTTTGCCTCTTCCATAATTTCGTTGATGTACGAAATGGCCTCCGATTTAGCCTCTTCCTGCAACGATTCCACCAGTTGCGCTTTTGCCTCTTCAGCTGATAAACCCGAAATTTGTTCCAACTTGTCGAGGTGTTGACGGTGCATTTTTTCCAGTTCCTCGTTTTTATTTTCAACCCTTTGCAACTGAAGCGTTAAATTTTCTTTGATGATTTCAACTTCTCTTTTGTTGAGTTCATATTCCTTAACTTTTTTCTGCAACTCATCGCGGCGCTGGTTTAACTGGTTATCTTTTTGTTTCAACCGGTTATCGAAATCGTTGAGGTCGGCGCTTTTTTCAATAATGTATTTTTCATGGTCCGCCTTCAGTTGCAAAAATTTCTCCTTGGCCTGTAAAATTTTATCTTTTTTAATCACTTCACTTTCGGCCTGGGCTTCTGAAATAATCCGCATCTTTTTAGTATTCAGCGCTTTATTCCAAATTACATAGGCCAAAGCGCCGCCGCCTAAAAAGCCGGCTACTATTCCTATCATTAATTCTATCATACTCTTTATTTTTTTTTAACCCATTAATAAAAAACCCGTAAAAAACATTGTAAAACACACTATTACAACACTTTATACGGGTATCGATAAATATATTCTCGTTTGCAACTAATCTACTTCTTTCCTTTTTCTTTCAAAAAATCAGAAATATCGTCGTTTAAATTTTTTAATTCTTCAATGAAAAGAGTTTTGTCATTGCGATACTCCAACTCCGAATTGCTTAAGGCAATCTGAAATGCCGCCATCGCCATAATATCTTTCGAGTCCTGTTCACTAAACTGTTCGCGGTACTTGCGCACAATTTCGTTCACCTTTTTTGCAGCCGTTCTGTATCTCTCCTCATCTTCAATATTGATGGTTAAAGGGTAACTTTTACCATCAATATTAATATTTATTCTAAGTTTTTTCTTATCCACCAGCCATTACTTATTGAGTAATGCAATACACTTGTCAATTTCCCGTATTAATTTATTAATTTTTTGTTTAGCTTCCCTGTTTTCATCAACACCCGATAAAATATGGGTTGCCAAACGCAATTGTTCAATTTTCCGATTGAGTTCCAGCTTTTCCTTCTTTAACAATTCAATCTCGTGCTTTAAGTTTAACACGTTCTTTTCCAGCACCTTTTTTTCGTTTTCAATCTCTGCAAACGCTTCAAAAAACTGCTGTACGTTTACTTTTAAATTATTCAGAAGGATTTGCTCTTCCTCAGTCATCGTAGCTGCATTTCACGGGCAAAGTTAATATTTTTAGCCTATTGTAAAAGTGTTTAAAAAATATTGAACGAAATATTACAAACACCCGTCTGATAAATAAACCGGAAAAGTTAAATTTACCCGCAATTCTAAATAAAACATGACAGTTATGAAGAAGTTTTTTTTGATACCGGCAATGTTTTTTGCTTCGTATTATGTTAGCGCCCAGGAGATTTATTATGTCGATCCGGTTAATATCCCAATTTTTTTAAGTGGGAGTTTTGGTGAATTACGCGACAATCATTTCCACTCGGGTATCGACATAAAAACACAGGGAAGAGTTGGAATACCTGTATTCGCAGTTGCCGATGGATATGTTTCGCGGATTTCGGTTTCGCCAACGGGTTACGGAAATGTTGTTTACATTGAACACGACAATGGCACAACTTCAGTTTACGCGCATCTAAACCAGTTCAGGCCCGACATTCAGGGTTACATCCGAAATATCCAGTACGAACGAAAATCTTTCCAGGTGGATGTTCCGGTTTTGCCCGGTATTTTTCCGGTGGCAAAGAATGAAAAATTTGCGTTAAGCGGCAATTCAGGCAGTTCGCAGGGACCACACCTGCATTTCGAATTTAGAAATACAAAAACTGAAGAACCGTTAAATCCTCTGAAAC
Source organism: Prolixibacteraceae bacterium (assembly GCA_009773765.1). Classification (GTDB taxonomy): domain Bacteria; phylum Bacteroidota; class Bacteroidia; order Bacteroidales; family Prolixibacteraceae; genus Draconibacterium. Next base: position 50,875 of record WTWZ01000033.1, read on the forward strand.
TGGGTTTTTATTTCATTAACGACAATACGCCCCCAACTATTTATTCAGTTCAGATTTTACCGCTTTCGTCAGAATCGCATGTAAACTTTAGCAATAATAAAGTGATTTTTGATGTGGAATTGGTTGACGGAAAGTACCGGATAAAAAACAATCAGATAATTCCGGTTTACGGCCAAATCGGGTTTGCTGTTGAAGCCTACGATTTTGTTGATGGTTCGGCAAATAAATGTGGTATAAACTCTCTGGAACTGACTGTTAACGGTATTCTTTACTCAGTATTCGATATCAACCGCTTCTCGTTTGCCGAATCAAAATATATCAACAGCTACATTGATTATGAAGAGTTTGTGGCCTCGGGCCGAAGGTTTCAGAAAACATTTATTGAACCCTGCAGTAAGCTCCGGAATTTTAATTTTACCGAAAGCAACGGGATATTCGACCCCGGGTTCGAAGGTGTACACCCGGTAAAAATTGAACTGAAAGATTCGAAAGGAAACAGCGCAGTACTCGAATTTTCGGTGGAAGGCAAATACCGCGAAATGCCTGAAGTAAAAGAAGATTTTACATCGGTTTTTGTTTGCGGTCAAACCAACCTGTTGAAAACCGATGAGTTCAGCATTGAACTGCCGGAAGATGCTTTATATAATAACCTCCTTTTCAAATATGAACAACAAGTTGCTGCAAACGGATATTTTTCATCCATACACAAGATTCATAATAAAACCGTTCCGTTACACAAAAACGCCAAAGTAGCTGTAAAAACAAAAAACTTACCCGAATCACTGGCCGAAAAAGCATTGCTTGTAAATATTAATCCTGAAAACGGGAAATTTAGCTCCACCGGAGGAAGGCATGAAAATGGCTGGATTACCTCTGATATAAGGACTTTCGGTAATTATGCCGTTCGCGTAGATACTTTGCCGCCAACCATTTTACCACTTAGCATTGCCAATAAAACTTCGCTCACCGAACCCGAAAAACTCAGGTTCGAAATTAAAGATGACCTTGCCGGAATAGGAAGCATTGAGGGTTTGATTGACGGGAAATGGGCGCTGTTTGAATACGATGCAAAAAACAACCTGATTACCCATTATTTTGATGCCGAACGATTCGAGATGAACAAACAGCACAGTTTTAAACTTACGGTAACCGATAACCGCGGAAACAGTTCTGTGTATGAAGCCTCATTCCAAAAATAGTATCAAAGTTGTAGGACTGATGTCGGGCACCTCGCTCGACGGGTTGGATTTGGTTGCTGTCGAATTTTGGCAAACGGGCGAAAAATGGCAATTCAAAATAGAGGCTGCTGAAACCCTTGAATATTCTGCTGAACGGAAAAACATGCTCAAAAATGCACCGGAACTTTCAGGTATGGAATTGATTCAACTTCATACCGAATATGGCCATTTTCTTGGTAATGAAACCAAACGGTTTATTGCACAAAACCACTTTCAACCCGATATTGTTGCCTCTCACGGACATACCATTTTTCACCAGCCCGAAAAAGGGTTTACTTTTCAGGCGGGCAGTGGTTTCGAAATTGCCGCGATTACAGGAATTACCACGGTTGCCGATTTCCGTTCGGGCGATGTGGCGTTGGGCGGTCAGGGAGCACCGCTGGTCCCGGTTGGCGACCGGTTTCTATTTTCTGAATACGAATATTGCCTAAACCTGGGAGGTTTCGCAAATATTTCGTTTGAAAAAAATGAAAAAAGAGTTGCTTTCGATATTTGCCCGGTAAACATTGTTCTGAACTATTTCGCAGAAAAACAGGGATTTGCATTCGACAAAAACGGCGAACTGGGCCGAAATGGAAAGGTTAATACTTACTTGTTGGAAAAACTCAACCAACTGGATTTTTACCTGAAAGAACCGCCAAAATCGCTTGGACGAGAATGGGTTGAACAGGTTTTTATGCCGGTTTTAAACGATGTTGAAACTTCGGCAAATGACAAACTGAGAACTGTTTACGAACATATTGCACAACAAATTTCAGGAATAGTTTCAGGCGTAGAGAAAGGCGGAGGCGAAGGCGGAGAAAAAGACAGAGAAAGAGAAGGAGGCGGAGGAAAAATGTTGGTAACGGGCGGGGGCGCTTTCAATGTGTTTTTAATTGAGTTAATTTCAGAAAAAACTCAGATTGAACTGGTAATACCTGCCAAAGAAATCATCAATTTTAAAGAAGCGCTGATTTTTGCTTTCCTGGGAGTCCTGAAATTCCATGGAGAAATTAACTGTCTGACTTCGGTAACGGGGGCAAAATGTGATAGTTCTGTTGGAATTATGTATTTTAGCAGCAATATTTAAAATATATTACAATGACAATTTCCGAACAAATACATTGCATCTTTCAATAATAGCTGAACTGGATTGGGATAATTTTTACTATGTGAGTTGTCCGGTTTTTAAAAGTTCTCATTCTTATAGTTATACAATCGTCGAAGCGTTAAACAGCATCCGTGAAGTTATTGAAATCTGTGTAGAGAAAAGGGAAAAGCCGGTGAGATTAACCGTTTTGTAGGTTTCAGGGAAATGCAGGTTACAATTAAAAACGCTGCAGTTTAATTATTTTAGTTATGCCTCAGTTACCTGTTATTTCCGGAAAAGAATTTTAATATTTCTAAAGTCTTTGGTTTTGTTGTTGCCCGTATTAATGGTTCAAACCACCGCTTAAAACAACCTGACGGCAGGATGGCCGAATTGTTTATGTGAACAACCAAAGTTGTTGCCACAGTTCTGCTAAACTCAAGTTTTCAACTAGCTATCGATGTTTTCAAATTTTTGTCATGTACTTAGTTCCCGTAAATTCATTACAATGCAAATCGGATTCCATAATTGTGAAAAAAATACAATTCAAATGAACTAAACCCGGTTTTTTTGAATGGGAAGAATATTCAGCAGGTGAAATTAAAGCCATAATCTGAACACCCTCAAAATAAAAAGTTTTAAAACAAATACTGGCCATCCTGAACAAGGAAATCGCCGCGATGATTTTGCAGTATGTCGATGCATTTCTGCAAATCGGTTGGACGTAAAACTATAACCGCGGTGTCTTCACTGTTCGAAAATGCATACATATATTCTATAAAGACATTTCCCTCATTGAGGAAATTAAGCATTTTCGCCAGTCCGCCAGGGCGGTTTGGTGTTTTTATCAGAATTACATCGGTGGTTTGAACTGCAAATTTGTTCTTTTTCAATATTTCCCTTGCCCTGTCAGGATCAGAAACAATCAAACGAAGAATTCCAAAATCGGATGTATCGGCAATGGTAAACGCCGACATGTTAATACCGGCACACGATAATTATATATAATAAGATTCGGTTGATTTTTCAAATTTAGCCTTTCTGTCAGAATTTATAGGCAATGGAAATCATATTTCTGAAATTGGTTACATTCTCAACATTTACAACTTTGCCTTTGTTTTTCAGGTCTGTCTGGCCATATCCTGCTGTTGTCCAGCTAAATTCGCAACCAAACATAAAATTCTTGAAATTGTAAATCAGTTGGGGCGAGATTTTATATATATTGTCAATTTCCGAAGAACCTGACATGCCATAAAACGGACCGATTGGGTTCTCTGAAGTTCCCATATTTTTCAGGTAACCAACATACATTCCAACCTGCCATGTTTTTCCATAAACTGCATTAATCCAGTTGTAAACATGGTTTAACGGTGTGTAAGTTTCGGCGCCTGTCAAGGGATTTAATGAGGCTACAGCATAACCGCTTGGAAGGAGGTTTTCGCAAACATTCTGCCCGTACATCGATTTTGCCATTACAACAAATTTTTCTTTTGAATATTTCAGATAAGCCAGCGCAGCCCAGGTATTCAGCTTTTCTTTTGCAACAAAAGTACCCGAAGCGCCGGTGGTTGATGTACGCGGCTGAACCGATTTCCAGTCAACACCTGCTCCCAAAACCCAGTTTTGATTGTAGTACTGGATTTGTCCATGCATATTTGGAACTACAGCATCGCGCTGATAATGATAGGTTTTACCTGAAGGGCCTGTATTACTGTAATCGAATTGGTAAACCGCAGCAGCTATAAAATCGAAATTGGAAGAAAGATTGTAAGTAAACCGAACCTGGGGGCTACGGTTAAATACCTGAAAGGGCAATCCTGTATTTTCGTTTAAAACCATCGGAAATACCTTTTCGATAAATGCTGGGTGCCATGTGCGGCCAACCAATAGTTTCGATTTTGGCCAGTTTATAAGTGTGTAGGCGTGGCGTAACCTAAGCGTGGGCGTTTGTATGCCACCTGTAAAATCAATTTCTATTAAAGCGCTGATTTTTGATTTCCCCATTTCAAGCCCTGAAAAGGTAGTCCCTAACCTCGAAAAGGTATTCATCAACTTTGCACTTGGCTGAGAGTTAATATCCTCTCCCTTAACATCATAAACAGGCTTTAAAGGGTATATCTCCAGCAATTGGTCACTGGCGTCGAGATTCCGGCGAGCATCGAAAATAAAATCGTTACGTACGAATCCGGAAAGGTCAACCTTTATGTTTTTAGCAGTAATAAATCCCTGAGGGAAGGTATTGAACGAAAGAAAAATCAGAACAGATAATAAAGTAATTTTATACATGGCCAGTAGTTAATAAATGGTTTATTTACGTAAAAAGCTGTTTTTTAAGCTGATTTAATTCAGGTTGTAAAAATAATATTATTGACAAAAATATGTTTAAAAAAGGGAATAGTTGACGAACATTACCCGCTTATTTATTCTGATTTTAAATAACCGGGATTATCATAGTCAAACTTGAGTTTCTGTAACATTAGTTACAAGTCTGAAGTATATAGATATTGATATTTGCCAACTAAATAACCGAATTTAATTATGCTCAAAAGAATTCTTCCACCACCCAAATGGCGATTTCCGGTAATGATACTGGCTGCTGTTTTTACAGGTTTATTTCTTTATACATTTTATATATCGAAAGCACATTCTTATTTGTCCGACAATCCGCAAACCTGCACCAACTGCCACATCATGTCGCCGCAATATGCCACCTGGAACCGCAGTTCGCATCGCGAAGTAGCCCATTGCAACGACTGTCACGTACCGCATGACAATGTAATCAACAAATACTATTTCAAGGCAAAAGACGGTTTGCGGCATTCAACTATTTTTACCCTGCGCCGCGAACCGCAGGTGATTTTTATTTTGGACGAAGGCGCCGATGTGGTTCACAACAACTGTATCCGCTGCCATTCTAATGTACTGAAAGACCCCAAACTTGCTGCAACGGTTTATAACCATGATGTTCACATGACCGGCCGTAAGTGCTGGGAGTGTCACCGCGAAGTGCCCCACGGAAGAGTGAACAGCCTTTCAAGTGTTCCAAATGCGAGGGTTCCGCTTCCGGAAAGCCCTGTTCCTGACTGGATTAAAACATTAATCAATAACAAATAAAAACCTGACAAAATGAGTTCGATTTTAAAAATTACAGAAAAACGTCCCTGGCTGGCATGGTTGATTTTTTTTGCAACAGTGGTTGTAGTGTTTTTACTTGGCCTGCTTGCATCTTCCATTGTGGAGCGACGGGCTGAAGCAGCTTATGTAAACGTTCCAAAAACAAAAGTAAACCAGTTAGATCCTCGTAATGAAGTTTGGGGCGCCAATTACCCACGCGAATTTCAATCGTATTATGGCACCGCCGATACCACATTCAGAAGTAAACATAACGGCAGCGCTATGGTTGATATGCTTGAAGAATCGCCGGCAATGGTGGTTTTGTGGGCAGGTTATGGTTTTTCGAGAGACTACAAACAGGGTCGCGGCCACTATTATGCAGTTACTGATATGCATAATTCATTACGGACAGGAGCGCCTAAACTTCCAACCGACGGGCCACAGCCTTCTACCTGCATGACCTGCAAAAGCCCCGATGTTCCCAGGCTGATGAATGAAAAAGGAGTGACTGCCTTTTACACCGGAACCTGGGCAGAGCTGGGCCCCGAAGTTGCAAATCCAATTGGCTGCGCCGACTGTCACGATGCTGAAACAATGAACCTGGCCATTACACGCCCAGCTTTGGTTGAGGCTTTCGAAAAAATGGGAAAAGACATAAAAAAAGCAAGTTACCAGGAAATGAGAAGTTTGGTTTGCGCCCAATGCCACGTTGAATATTATTTCGATAAAAAAGTAGCCGAAGGGGCAAACTATCTAACCTTCCCCTGGAACAACGGTTTTTCGGCCGAAGCGATGGAAGAATATTACGATAACATTGAATTTTCAGACTGGACACACACTGTAAGCAAAGCGCCGATGATAAAAGCCCAGCACCCCGATTATGAAGTGTACATGACTGGAATTCACGCGCAAAGGGGTGTTTCATGCGCCGACTGCCACATGCCCTATAAAAGCGAGGGCGGACAAAAATTCACCGATCACAAAATGCAATCGCCTTTAAACAATATTTCCAGTTCGTGCCAGGTGTGCCACCGAGAGGAAGCCGCTACATTAATGGCCAATGTTTACGAAAGACAAGATAAAATTATTGAAAACAGGGTAAAACTCGAAGAAATACTTGTTCGCGCGCATGTTGAGGCAAAAAAAGCATGGGACTTAGGAGCAAATGAAAATGAAATGAAGGAAATTCTGAAGGGAATACGCCATGCACAGTGGCGCTGGGACTACGCTGCAGCCGGACATGGAAATTCTTTCCATTCGCCGGTTGAAACCGGCCGCGTTATTTCAACAGGAATTGCAATTGCACAGGAAACCCGTATTAAACTGGCGAGGTTACTTGCAAGCAAGGGCTTTAACCAGGAAGTTACGTACCCCGATTTATCGACAAAAGCAAAAGCACAGGAATTTATCGGCCTCGACATGAAAAAACTAAACAAGGACAAACAGGATTTCCTGAAAAATATTGTACCACAGTGGATTAATACTGCAAAAGATCGCGAGGCAACTTACGATAAAGTTTTTTATAATAAAGAGTAATCCGTTTATAACCAACAAAATAAAGAATGTTTAAACGCTGTTTTACTGGCAGCCTGCACCATTATTGCCCAAACCCTCAAAGCACAATTTTCCATCGGCACCGAACTCGACCTTACCTTTTCATACAAAGTTCATGAGGTAGTTTCAATTAGTGCGGGCTGGTCAACCATGTTTGCCGCCGAAAGTAAGAAACTGCTGAAATGCGGCGATTATGAAACCGGCAACCACCGGGCGTACATCATGCTTTCGGTAACTCCATCGTTTATTAAATAGCCCCTGTAAACCGCAACAAAAATTTATTGTATTGAATACTCCTTTTGTTAACAATCCCTTAATAAAATGTAAACATATATTACTATTTAGACATGTGATAAATTGCGGTTGCAGGTTGTAAATATTACTTTTTGGGCTAATTTAGAGCCAAATTTTAAATTTAAAACCATGATTAGAAAAGCAATTATTCTTGTTTCAACCGTTTTAATTTCAATTAACTGCACAATTGCCCAAACTCCAACCAAATGGCGCGGTGCAAGCGGTAATGGTGTTTACAGCGAAACCGGACTTCTGAAGAAATGGCCTGCAAACGGTCCTGAAATTGTTTGGCATTATGATGATTTAGGCCAGGGGCACTCTTCCCCGGCATTTGCCAACGGGTTAATTTATGTTTCGGGAATGGAGGGAACCACCGGAAACATTTATGCTTTAACTCCCGATGGAAAACTAAAATGGAAAAAACCTTACGGGACAGAGTTCAGCGAAAGTTACCCGGGCGCCCGTTCAACCCCTGTTATATCAGGCGATTTGTTGTATATGTATTCAGGCTTTGGCATACTTACCTGTATGGACGCAAACAATGGCAATGTAAAATGGAAAAAAGATGTTTTAAGAGAATTCAACGGACAAAACATTCAATGGGGTGTAACTGAATCCGTTGTTGTTGACGGTGGTTTGGTGTACGTAACACCGGGGGGCAAGAAAAACAACGTAGTGGCGCTCAACCGTAACAATGGAGATTTGGTATGGTCATCACCTGGAAAGGGGGAAACTTCTGCCTATTGCACACCGCTTCTTATTAATTTAACGTCAAGAAAACTACTGGTTACAATGACCGCCGACCACATTATCGGGCTGGATGCTGCAAC
>WTWZ01000034.1 GCA_009773765.1 Prolixibacteraceae bacterium
AGAATGATTTAAGGACTTTAGACCGGTTTGGGGAATGGTATTATGGTGGAGGTAAGTTTTATATGCATTTTGGTGCAGCTAACCCAATTAACTATACCGTGAATGTTTCAACCAAAAACACCCTTTTGAACATAGATAATAAAAGTTTTATTACAATCAAAAACCTGAAGTTTGAGGGTGCAAATGGAAATGCGGTCAGAACTAAAACCTGGGCTTATTCGACAAATAATACAATTGATAATTGCGAGTTTGATTTTAATGTTACTGGATTACATCTGAACATATCTTACAATAGCATAGTAACAAACTGCAATTTTAAGCGGAGTTCACGAATGGCAGTTTATACGCATTATGAGGTTGATGGTGCATATTTTGCATACAATACAATAGATAGTACAGGGCTTGTAATTGGTTCGGGCCTTTCATTCGGAACTAATTTTATTGCGGGAATTGGATTAATGCAAGGATATGCGTGGTTAAAGTACTCAAATAAAAAAATGATAATAGAGCATAATACTGTCACTAATTCGGGATACATGGGAATTAACTTTTCCGGCGACAGCGCAATTGTAAGATACAATTATATTGATAAATTTGGTTTGAACAAGTCTGATGGCGGAGGTATTTATTATGGAGCACAGGGTAATTTTTCCAATATGACCATTGACCATAATATTGTATTGAACGGGGCTGTTAACGATGATGCAGATGGATTACCATTAGGTTTTACAAATAGTTCATTGTATAATATATATATAGACCACTTATCAACAAATGGATTCACAATAACAAATAATACAGTAGCACATACAACTGGAGGTGGGATTTTTATACATGGGGGACAGAATGTTGTAATAGAAAATAATACTGCTTACAATTGCGGGAGGGGGGTGGTTTTTTCGCAGTATAGAACGGAGGGAATAATCAGAGATATTGAAATGAAGAACAATATAATTGTTGCTGCCCTACCTGAACAGTTGATTATGTGGGCAAGAAGTACGACAAATGATTTCAACCAGTACGGAACTTTTACAAACAATTATTATGCAAAACCAAATGATGATAACAATGCATTTGCAACCTTGGTGAATACCTGGAAAAATACATACTGGAATTTTTCAAAATGGAAGTCGTTCACCAAATTAGATACCGGATCTTATTTTATTCCCATAAAACTTAAAGATGGAGAAAGGGAAGAATTGTTTTATAACAATACAAATCAGACCATTAAATACAATCTTGGGAAATCAACATTTCAGGACATTAAGGGAGAGAAGATTATCAAAAGTTTTATTCTGGAACCCTTTAATTCGAAAGTTTTAATTGGTAAGAACTTTGAAGAAATTAACCAAAAACCACAAATATCCGACCATTCCTTTCACATTAAATCACCTAAATTTAAAAATGATTTTATTGGGCAGATTTCAGCAAATGACCCCGATTTGGATCAGGTTTTACACTATTCAATTTACAAAGGAAACGAGATGGACTGGTTTTCCGTTGATTCCATCAATGGCAAAATATCTGCGCAAAAAGATATCGATGCTATTAAAGGGATTACAATTGAGGTATTAGTTATTGTTAAAGACAATTCTTTAAATTCTTTGTCTGACAGTGCCAAAATTTTAATTCACATTGAGGGAACTGACACTTCTCATCCTGAAATCACATCTTTTTCAATCCCGCATAAAGTATTTTCCCATTATGTACATGTTGAATACCTGACTGCTAAAGACGATTTGGGTATTAAAGGGTTTCGTTTATCCTTAACCTCCGAAATTCCATCTGTTGATGACAGCTTATGGACTAATTCTATTCCGATTTTTTTTTATTTAACGCAGCAGGGTCAGGTTATTATTTATGCCTGGGCTATAGATTTTGCCGACAATATCTCAAATCCTTTTTCAGATACTGTACTTGTTACTTTTCCTGAGATGTCTGCAACCCATTCTGAATATCTATTTGAAGAAGATTCCGGCTATATTGTTTTTGATTCGCATAATACTGTTAATGGGAGCATAATAAATGAAATACAAAGAGGAGAAGGGGTTTTGGGAAACGGGTTCATTTTTAATGGGACAGGATATGTAAATTTAGGGAAAAATTACGGAGAAAATATTAGCGATCAAATTACAATTAGTGCATGGCTTAAACCTGAACTGATTAAAACAGATTTACCAATAATTACACATGGAGGTTTTTATTCAAACACTTTTAAGTTGTTTCTCAATACTGACTCGGCAAGTATAGTTTTTATTACCAATGGTACTTCAAATACTGCATTAATTGCTGAAAATGTCACTCAATTATGGGATGGAAACTGGCATCATTTATCCGTTACCTATAACGGGAAAAAGAAAATTATTTATTTAGACGGGAATATCATTGCAGAAACCGATGATTCAGGCGTTATTAACTCCGGGTTTTGGAATGACTTGTACATTGGTGCTGAAATAAATTCAAACGATACTTCTCTCTACTATGGGAAACTGGATGAAGTCAGGATTTACAATTACGCTTTAAATGATGATGAAATTGGGGCATTATTCCATTCAGTAAATAAATTAGCAAATTCGATAACGACATACGAATATATTTCGATATGTGATGAAGAAAATTACTTTGGCTGGACTGAAACAGGTGTTTATAGCAGGGTATTACAAAGAAGGTTAATTTCCACATCTGGCGCAGATAGTATTATCATTATTAATTTAATTGTTCATCCGGCTTATACTACCGATTTAAATACCTCAATTTGCGAAGGAGATACTTTAACGTTTAACAATCAGAAGATATACAACAGCGGGAAATATTCATTAACTTTGAAATCAGTTCAGGGCTGCGATTCAATTATATCATTAAAGCTGAATGTTTATCCTAAATACCGGGCAACAGAAGAAATATCAATTTTATCCGAAACTAATTATCATGAGTGGACAACTAACGGAACATATCAACGCAATCTGATTTCCTTAAATGGTTGCGACAGCATCGTAATTACAAATTTAAAAGTGATTCAATCATTTTCTCAAAGTATAAATCTTGATAAAGGATGGAATATTTTCTCTACATATTTAATTCCTCCAAAAGTCAATCTTAAGAATGTTCTTGAAACCCTTGAAAAGGATGACTTAATAATTTCCGTTTTGGATGAGAATGATAAAACTTATCAGAAAGAAGGCATCCGGTGGGTTAATAATATTGGGGATTTAAGGGAATCAGAAGGATATAAGATCAGGGTAAACCAGAAAAGCGTTATTTATATTACCGGACTTCCTGTTAAGTTACCCCTTATAATAAACCTTGATGAAGGGTGGAATTACATTTCCTTTCCGTATCATGGAGAAGTTGATGCTATGGATGTTATTAAACCTTTAATCGATCAGGGAGTAATAAAAAAAGTTCAGGATGAAAGAGGAAACTCTATCGAGTTTTGGGGCAATCGAATTGGTTGGATTAATGACATAGGAAATTTTTATGTCGGCGAAGGATATCTGGTTGAAGTTAACAGTGGCAGTATATTAACAATTAAAAATGACTATAAAAAATCAGGATTGGCAACAAAAAATGAATCCGTTTCATTCAATTTTAAAAAAATATTTGAAGGAAACGGATTTGGCCATATGAATATTAATATTACCGGATTGACTGAACTGCAAGCAGCGATAGGAGATGAATTAGCGGCCTTTGATGGTGATAAATGCGTTGGAGCTGTTAAATTAAGTAGTTTTAATATAACTAATGATTTTGTAAGTATTAAAGCTTCAATCTCTGATCAAGATATTATTAATGGTTTTACTGAAGGTAACAATATAGGCCTGCTGGTATGGAGAGCAAATACAAATAAAGAATTCCGCCCAGAATCAGAGGTAATTAATGGTAGCCCAATATACCAAAAACATGGCAGCGTATTTTTCAGATTGATTAACAGTAATAGTCCAGAATCGTCCCTAAATCCTTTAAAGGATTTGATTGTTTTTCCCAATCCTGCAAAAGATAAAATTCACATACATTTCCAAATTGAACCAGATGCAGGGACATTGATTTCTTTAACCGATTTAACAGGAAAACAAATATTTAACAAAGAAGCAAAATCAATTTTTGAAAATTTGAATATAATCTCTCAACCATCGGGAATTTATTTAATAAAAATTGTATCCGGCGAATACATGTTTACAAAAAAGATTCTGAAAAGTTAGCCTTTACAATGCTGAGCAACCAGTTTACTGGTTTTTGATGATTCTTCTGATTCGCATAAAATCAACGGGGAGATTTCCTTCCATAACTGTATCAACAGGAATTGTAAAATTGTTTTTCAGATAATTGTCTATCATTTCATTGGTTAAATCCTTGTTCCGCAAATAACCTAAATCGGTACCTGTAATCAAGAGAAATGAAGGTGAACCACTTTTGATTTTCGTTATCAGTTCATTCAGTTCGGTTGTATCTTTTACATAATTTGTGTATAAATTATGATTATACTGAAATTCAGGCAGTGAAATGAATGACTCGTCATTTTCATAAATATGTTTTAATCCAAGCATTAAATCATTGTTAAGAAACAGGACAGGCTCATTTTCCAATTGATTTTTTTGCGCATAATTTGCAATTGATCTAAAATCATACGATTTTTTGTACGGTGTTTTAAACGTCGTTGCAACATTCATCAGCAAAAAAGCCGCAAATATTAAATAAATAAAATCTCTGATTTTGGGGCTGTAAATACCAAAGATTACCAATAATAAAATGTGAAATGGAAACAAAATCGTAACATATCTGATTGCAAATACCAAATCTGTGAAACTGAAAGCAGCAATAAAAATGACAGATAAAAATATTGTTTGCAATAAGATATATCTAAGATTCCTGAAATCCTGGCTCTCAGTAATTTTATTTTTGATATAAAATTTCCAGAAAGTCAACACATAAAATGAAATAAATGTAATTCTAATTATCCAACGACCAATACGACCTGCGTGTAATCCTGTGGCTATTGAAAAAAACTCCATTGAAGACATAATTACTGATTTAACCCTGTCAAAGAAAGTATAATTCATCAGGGAATCGTGATACACGGCAAATTGTTCAGTTAAAAAAATTAAATTAGGAATGAACAACAGTGCAATAATAAATGACAGCAAAATGTAGTTAAATAAATATCGCCATTTTTTTGTATACAACAATATAACTGCAAATGAAATGATGAGAAAAACAAAGAAATATTGAGTATAAACGCCAATTGTTGAAATTATCACAAAAACAATTTTTAAATTATTCCTTTCGAAGAAATAAATTAAATAAAATAAATAAAAAGCAAGTATTGTTAAAAAAATAAGCATCGAATAAAGTCTAATCTCAACACTGGCATAAACAGTAAATGGATTCAGCAAGAATAAGACAATAAACCACCTGGTATAGATTTTATCAAAAATTAAACGTGTAATTTTAAATATATAAAATGCAGATAAAAAGGTAAAAATTAGCGATAATAGTCGGGCGTAAATTATACCTTCGTTTATGGTTCGCCATAAAGAGAGGATTACAAAATAGGCAGGTGGCTGAAATTCAAATTGATATGAAAGAAGAACCACCTCTGTTAAGTTATTCGCCGACGTGTGAAGAGAATATGGCTCATCATAAGATAAGTCAAGTTTATAAGCGAGGAAAATCATATATACAGAATATAATATTACAAAAAAGAGAAAAGCAAAGTTTCCCATTTTAGTAATGTTTAATCTATAGTCTGAATTTGATGAGTCAAGTTTCATTTTGAATGATTTTTTAATTGAAGAAATTGACACTTTTATCTGCCAGTATTTTAAAGTTATAATCTCTTCTTTAATGCTGTTCCCAAATGGAACAATTCTTCAAAGTACCTCTTGCTTTGCAGAGAAAGAAAACCCAGGGACAAGAATTGAATGGAAGCAAGAAATGTAATGCCACCCACCAAAAACGATTGAGGATTTTTAATAAATTGTTTAGTTAAACTAATTGAAAACGAACATGATGCCAAATCACCGGCAGCAACGCACCGGTGTAAATCCACCAATGTATCAAAAAGTAACCAAACGAGTTGATACATAGACAGCAACATTAAAATACTTCCAATCACAATAAAAAAAATATACGGCCTGAAAATAAAAGCAGCCATGAGCCCTGAAAACAATCCCCTGGTAACCCGAATTCCTGAAACTCTTTTTCCTGTAAATTTGTTTTGTTCTGTCCAGTCCAGATTTGCCGGGATTTCAACAATCCTGGCCCTGAGAATCATTGCTTTATACATAATTTCCGGGTTAATCTCATAATCTGTCGTCTTCAGGTTTACATTCCTGATGAATCCTGCCCTGTATGCCCTTACCATTCCGGTGAATGTATAATATTTTTTCTGGGCAACGTAACTCATGAACCTATTCAGCCATTTACTCATTATCCTCCTTGAAAGGGGGACATTTATTACTTTGCCTCCTTTCATGTAGGGCGATGCCACAACGATATCACAGGAAGTTTCCTGCATTTTTTCCACCATCATGCCAATATGATCAACGGAATAGCTAAGATCAACATCCAAAACAACAATAATATCCCCTTTGGAATTGCAAAAACCAGTTTGAAGGGCATGCCCCAGGTTCAGGTTAACCGGGTGATGGATTACCCTTACATTTTCATTGCCTTTCTCAAGTTGATTTGCAATTTCCCCTGTTTTATCCTTGCTGCCATCGTTAATTATTACAATTTCCCATTTGTACTTCCCTATATTTTCCAAATAACTGATAACCGCAGAAACATTTTTCTGTATAATTGCTTCTTCATTATAACACGGTAAAACAATTGAAATGAAGGATTTAGTGAAATCAGTTTCAGTTTTCATTTGCATTATAGTTTAGCTTGTTTATATAAAGCCCAAAACAGGTCTTCAGATGGATATGGGATAATTACATTGTCAGGGATAATATTCGTTATTTTACTCAGCCATTTAAAATATTTTGATTCTTTTAATTTATATAGTATTAATGATTTTGCATGATTGGATAGAATACTTTTTTTTGGTGTTCCTCTGTCAACTAAAACAAAATCTTGTTGTTTTAAAAAAAGATTTAATGTTTTTTTGCTGAAATAATTTAAAGTACTTGGGGGACTGTATTCATGCCAATATTTTCCAAACAATTTAGAGGTCCAACTATCTTTATCCCAAGTTTCTATGAGTATGAGGCCACCTGGATTTAGAATACTGGAAATTTTGTTGAATGAACTTCGAAGGTCATAAATATGGGCAACTACCTGAATTAAAATAATCAGGTTATATTTTTCTGATAGTTCAATTTTTTCAATCGTACCCTGCAAAAGATTTAAACCTAAATTCTGTTTTCCATAGTCCACCATAAATTGATTTGGTTCTATTCCTGTCCCATTCCACCCTCTGTTTTCAAATCCTTTTAAAATGAAACCTGCGGCAGAACCTATGTCCAGAACTTTGCCAGGGACAATATATTTACTAATCTTTTCAGCATAGTATTCACCTCTATTTATCAGCATATCCTTTTCTAAGGTATAATCATCATATCCTGCACCACCTTTAAAAAAATAATCATCAGAATATATTTCATTAACTTCTTGCGGTGTTGGTTTATAATTGGTGAATAAATGATTACAGTCAATGCATTGTAAAATTGGATAACCATTTTTTATAAACCTTACCTCAATATTTTTCCCGGAACAAACGGTACAATTCATTATTAAATTTTTAAGGAGGACATATTTTTAATGACAAGGCTACTTAGGTATGCAGAAATATTTACTATTTCATAATGCTTTTTTAAGGTTTGAATTACTTGTGTGAAAACTTTTACTTTTTTATCGCTATTTACATTCATTCCCGGGAAAAAAGCGAGTTGCGTAATCTGGTCGCCGCCAATTAAATCGAGAGGGTGTAATAAAAAACTAATCGGCGTCCGGGTGATTTTACACATTAGCAATGCAAACCAAAGATAAACTTTCATTAATCCCATCGAGATATTTCCAAGGTAAATCAAATAACTCAGATGAAAAGGCAATTTAAATATTGGCATGGTGGTGACCGGTATTTCCATAATGGTTTTCCCTTCTCCCAAATCCCATTTATAAGGTTTCAATCTTCTGAATCCTTCACTAAATTTGCCAAACAATTCTTTGCGTGATTTTTTTTCTTCTTTTGATAAATCTGATTTGGCAAAATAATAGGCGCGCGCCAGTGGGCCCAGGTAAGTTGGAAGCGTTGAAGCATCATACAAATATCCCCTGCTTTCCAGTACTTTCAGCAAATCACTGCTCCAACTGAAACCGGGGCCGCGAAATCCGGATGGCCGTTGTCCGGTGGCATCAAAAATTGCATTTTCGGCATCAATAATCTCCTTTTCAATTTTCTCAAAGCTGTAGGTCTGAAGCCACGACTCATGATGATATGAATGATTGCCCACCTCGTGACCGCGATCGGTAATAATTTTCAAATATTTCCTGTTTTCTTCATTTTCAGTGTCCTTACCAACAATAAAGAATGTGATTTTCAGGTTCAGTTCGTCAAGTACATTTAAAACGTGCGGTATAAATATGTCAAAATAGGAAGGATACTTGTCCCAGCCTTCATCACCATGAATTTTCATGTACGACCATTGATTGTCTAAGTCGAGCGAAATTCCTGCAATTGGTTTATTTTTAGCCATTTTTAAGTATTTCTGAAAGTTTGGTTTCGGCAACCTGGATTGTTTCGTTAACGTTCAGCGTGCCGTTGATGATTTGCGCTGAGTTTATTATGTAATAATTCTTAACCGAAGTTTTTATCCCCGGCAAATTTTCCGAATAATTAATAACAGGCAAACTAAATACGTTCCGGGCTTTTGATACACCGCGAAACAGAATATTTTTCGGTTGAACATCAGGGTACATTTTAAGAAAATCCTGTAAAAATGCTTCGCTGAGTTTATAATCGGGCTCATTCAGCAACGGGTCATTAGAGTTAACATACTTTGGCAGATAAATAAGATGATGCCCTTTAATTTGTTCAGTATTTATCAATGCTGTCATTTCGATTACTCCTGTAAATGGAGTGTTACTTTCGGTAATATTGGTTACATAGTAAGGCGAAATTCTTCTGTTCAGCAACAAGGTAGTGCAAATTACGCCAAGATACCTGATTGCCAGGTGTTTTTTCTTTTCCTCCTCACTAATTCCTGTTGAAATACATGCTGAAATATGAGAAGGAAGTGTTGAGATTACTTTCTCATGAACTACTTTTGTCTGGTCAAATTTGGTAAGTTCAATCTTTCCGGAATCAGTTTCCTGTAATGAAGTAATAACTGAATTGTACCTGAACTCGACACCTTTTTTAACCAAATAGTCAATAAAATGATTGTTAATGGTTTCGTAACCGCCATTTACATAGCCAAACATCTCTTTTTTAAGGCCACTCCTGCGGGCAGCATACATTCGTTGAATGGTTGACCAAATAAATAATGCTGATGTACTTTTGTAGTTATCGCCAAGTTTGGCTTTTAAAAGCGGTAGCCAAATCTTGTTAAAAACACGTTTTCCCGACCATTTGACAAGCCATTTTTCGACAAGAATATTTTCCATTGCTTTCCAGTTTTTAATCCTGGAAGCCACAAAAATTGTAAGGCCAAGCCTGAATTTGTCGATAAGGTTTATAGGCGGGAATTTAAAAAACTCTATCAGGTTCGACATTGAATAGAGTTTACCATCGGAATAAAAACCGGTTTTGGTTTCCACCCAGTTTAACTCATTTTCAAGCCCGATTTCCTTTAAAACTTTCCGGGTATTCAAATCCGACATCAGGATTACATGGTAAAACCGATCCCAGACAATATCGTCCATTTGCCATGAACTTGCCAAGCCGCCTGCTTTTTCGGCAGATTCGTAAATTGTAACTTTGTGCCCTTGCTCTACAAGTCGCAAAGCCAGTGTCATTCCCATGAACCCACCGCCAATAATGCCCCAGTCAGTTGGATTAATCATTCTTGTTATTCCTGAATCAGTTTTGGCTAATTTCGAAAGCCAGTTTCGTTAGTTCGGGCGTAAAACCGTTATAAACCGGAAGCACATCAGTTTTTTCGGGGTTGGCGATTTCGCAACCTGTCGAACAGGTTTTAGCCAGGTACTGAACATCTTCAAATTTCACTTTGTTGAACTCGTCGTGGGCATAATTTTCATTGTAAAAGCCAATAAGGTTATTCAGTTCAAGCGCCAGGCCTTTTTCCATCGCCCTGAACGAATCAAACACAAATCCCACAAAATCAGGCGAAGGCTCCCCTACTCCCCGACCAATGCCGGCATACGGAATATTTCGCCCACTAAAATATTCGCGTTTGAATATATTGCATGCATCCATTAATCCTATAAGTTTTGGCGCCGATGTGATTGTATCAATTTTATCGATGTATTCCTTGTGAGCAGTGCCAACTATTATAATTTCCGCATCCGAAAGCACTTTGTCAAGATTATGCATAAGAAAATCCTGCTGGTTGTATTTCAAAACATTCTGATCGTCGAATTTTACATACGGATCGTGCATCATATAATCCACCTTGTTTTCGCGAAGGAAATTGGCCAGTTCAAGTGTTGGTGAGTTCCTTGTATCTTCTGAATTAAACCGGTAGGCTACTCCCAACATTGCAATTTTCATTTTACTTATATCGCCAAATGCTTTTTCTGCCTGATGAAATGTAAGCACGGGTGATTGATTGTTGATATTTCGTGACTGGATTATCAAACTTGATGGTGATTTGCTTCCCGATTCGAGTTTTCGCCACCAAAGTAAAATGCCATCTTTTGGCAGACAGTGCCCGCCAACACCTAAAGTTGGAATTAATATTCCCCCGCTTGGGACTTCGTTGGGTCTGTCGTTGGCCAAATCAGACTGTGATAAAAGTTCATTTACCTTTTCCCTTAATTTATAAAAATCGACATTGTTTTCATCGCAATATCTTGCAATCTCGGCTGAAAATGCAATTCTTACATCGCGGTAAGCATTCTCGAGGGTTTTAACTATTTCAGCAGTTAAGCTGTTTGTTTTAAAAACCTGTCCCTGGGTAACAATATGGCTGTAAAGTTTATTTATCAGCATTGGAGTAACCGGGCTTAATCCACCGGCCAGTTTATCTGATTTTGCGATACGCTCGACCAAACGTCCCGGCATAACCCGGTTTGGGCTGTTTCCCAAAAGTATGTCTTTCCCTTCTTCAAGCCCAAACTTTTTAAAATGATCCCTGATTAAAGTATCCATTGTTGTTGGGGCAAGTGTCGATTCAAAAACAATCATTGGTATTTTATCGGCCGGTTTATTTTGAAGCGCCTTTCCAAGGTTTTCCAATGCTTCAAATAGTGGGCCGTAGTCGGGCTCCAGCCCTTTTTTATCGGTTTGAACTGAAACAAGAATTACGTCGGCATCTGAAAGGTTCGAATAATCGGTTGTTGCAGAAAGTGTACCTGCATCAAAGGCTGATTTGGTAATTCTGTCCAAATCGGGTTCAATTCCACCGATAACCGATTTTCCCTGGTTAATCGCATTGACCTTCCATCCTGAATTTACAGATTGCCGCTGCACAATGACAACTTTTGCAGGTGTATCGCTTCCGATTTTTATTTGGGCATTGGCAAGTAAGCTGGCCATTGGCATACCAACGATGCCAGGGCCAATAACTCCAATTTTTTTTACTCTCCAGTTTTCAGGATTAATTGGGGTAATTTTGTTCATATTTAAATTTTTTATTAATTGTCAATAAATTGATTAAACCAAATTTCGAGTGAAAGTAATCCCCATAAACCCCTGCTAAAAGGTTGTTCTGAATTGATTATTTTTTCTATTCCCGTAGTATTGAGAATATTGCGTTCTTTCGATTTTTTTGAATGGAAAGTATCAAGGATAAATTCGCGGGCTTTGTCTTTCGACCATAAATGCAACGGAACGGGAAAACCCATCTTATCTTTTCTATTTAAAATCTCAGGTGGAAGGGTATCTTTTATTGTTTTTTTGAAAAAATATTTCAATTCGCCGCCTTTAAATTTCATACTTGCCGGCATGGGTGCAATCAGATCAATAATTCTTCTGTCAAGCAACGGAACCCTCGATTCAATTGACACCGACATGCTAACACGGTCTTCAACCTGGAGCAGGGCCGGCAAACTCCCTGTTAAATCAAACTGGGTCATTTTGTTGTAGTAACTTTTTGTATTAGGCCGATTGAAATGGGTTGAAAATTTTGAAAACAATTCATCCTCGTTCCAATTATTGAAAAAATCGGGGTGAAGAAAATTTCGTGTTGTGCCCATTCGGTTAATCAGGTTGTAATACCTTCTGTCCATAGGTTCAAAAGTATCTTCTTTCCAGAAACTCCTCAACATTGGCAAATATTGCTTCAACGAAGGAAGATTAGGCAAAATTGATTTTAGTGTCACAATATGCTCGGCTTCCTCGTTCGATTCAAATATTGACCCTTTAATTGCCTGCTCAAGATAAGCTACAAGGTACCTGGCGTATCCCCCAAAAATTTCGTCACCGCCCTGCCCACCTAAAATTACCTTAACATGGCCAGAAGCAAATTTAGAAACCATGTATTGTGGAAATAAACCGGGACCTGCCACTGGTTCATCCAATTGGTAAATCAGCTTTGGCAATAAATCAATAAATTCCTGTTGGGTAGGAAAAATTTCGTACAATTCAGCATTGGCTTTTTGGGCTGCAATGCGGGCATATTGAAGTTCATTAAACTCAGGCCCTTCGTGAAATGCTCCGCTAAAAGATTTCAAGGGTTTCTCTGAAAGCATTGATGACATTATTGTTACAAGCGATGAGTCCATCCCGCCACTTAGGTATGTCCCGATGGTAACATCGCTGCGCATTTGCTGCTTAATTGTGTCATCAAGTATTTTTTTCAACTCGGCGAGGTAATATTTTTCAGTATGGAACATGTCAGTTTCAAAATCAGGTTCCCAGTATTTCACTGAGTTTAATTTCCACGAGTTGAGGTCAAGCGTGATATAATGGCCTGACTGAACCTTGTAGATATTACTGAACATGGTTCCTTCGCCAAGTATAAACTGAAATGTAAGGTACTCGTAAAGATGGTTGATCTCGGGCGTTGCTTTAATTTCAGGGTGTTTCAGAAGTGCCTTTATTTCGCTGCCAAAGAGAATCAAATGGTCATCATGATACCAGTAAAGAGGTTTGATTCCAAAATGATCACGCGCTATATAAATCCTGTTATTTCTTTTATCGTGAATAATAAAGGCAAACATCCCGTTTAGAATTTCTACAAAATTATCTCCATATTCCTGGTAAGCATGCAGAATAACCTCTGTATCGGAAGTAGTTTTGAAAAGATGCCCTTTGGCAATCAGTTCATTTTTAAGTTCGATGTAATTATAAATTTCGCCATTGAATACTATGGTAAAATCCTGATAGGCCATGGGTTGCTGGCCTGTTTTCAGGTCAATAATTGAAAGCCTTTTATGGAAAAACCCACAATTCCCGCTGATAAAAATGCCTTCCTCGTCAGGGCCACGGTGATGAATTGCATTGGCCATTGATTGAAGAATTTCAGGCCGTACTTCAAAACCATTTTTATTTAGAATTCCAACAAATCCGCACATTGTGTTAAGAGATTTAATTCAATTTACAATTCCTGTTCAATTAAATTTTTGTTTCCTCAATATTTGCTTTTGACGAGGCCCCAAATAATACAGATTCTATTTTCGCAAATATATCGTGTCAAATCCCTAATCTACATTAAGTATGTTAATTTTCTGTAGATTAAACACACCCCATAACATAACAAATTCCTGCTATTCTAATGATTCTGGTTTAAAAACCATATTATTTGGAATGTAATTGTTGCTCATTAACTTCATTTTTACTTTTCCGATCTTTATTATTAACCGAATAAGTATTCAGGATTGGCTCTGTTAATGCAAGTTTTTTTACCTGTTCTCCATTTTTCACATTTCCATAATAAGAATTCATTGAAACAAATTCAGGTACAACATACATCATCTTTTCAACCAGCTTATTACGGCTTAAATCATCCAATCCGGTAAGTAAATTAATTATCATATTATTAACATCGTCGAAGTCGTGTTTTCTGTCTTTCCCAATCATTATTTTATCGTTGTAAGTGTTGCGAAGTATTTCCTGCTTATTGTCAAGCAGTTCTTCATATAATTTTTCACCTGGCCTTAATCCGACTATTTTGATTTCAATGTCCTTATTTGGAACAAATCCCGAGAGTGAGATCATTTTTTTAGCCAAATCATATAATTTCACAGGATCGCCCATATCAAATACAAATATTTCCCCGCCTTTTCCCATAAATCCTGCTTCGAGTACCAACTGACAAGCTTCCGGGATGGTCATAAAATACCGGGTAATGTCTTTGTGGGTAACTGTCACCGGACCGCCTTTTTCTATCTGCTTTTTAAACAGCGGCACCACAGAACCATTGGAACCCAGAACATTTCCAAAACGTGTGATGATAAATTGAGTGGAAAATCTTCCTGATTGTGCAAGAGACTGAATATATATTTCGCTTATTCGTTTGGTAGCCCCCATAACATTTGTAGGATTCACTGCCTTATCGGACGATATAAACACAAATTTTTCCACACCGAATTCAATGGACAAGTCGGCAATAATTTTGTTTCCACCCACATTTACGCGAATGGCTTCACTTGGAAATTCTTCCATTAACGGAACATGTTTATAAGCGGCTGCATTAAAAACTATTGTTGGGGCATATTCAATAAAAATTTTACGCAGTTTTATTTTATTTGTAACATCTCCCACAATTACCACAAAATCAGAATGTTCTTTGTTTGAAATTAACTCCTGCTGCAAATTATACAAATCTGATTCCGCTTTGTCCATCAAAATTATTCTTTGTACCTTAAAATTAATTAACTGACGAACAATCTCAGAACCAATTGATCCGGCTGCACCCGTAACAAAAACAACTGAGTTTTTTAATCCTTGTTCAATTTTTTTTCTGTCAAGCTGGATTGAATTTCTTCCGAGCAAATCCTCAATCCTGATATTCCTGATAGTTTGCGCCTTTAGTTCCCCTTTTATCCAGTTTTTAACTGGTGGAACCTCTTTCATCACCAGGTGCAAATCGATACACATATCAGAAATTTCACGCTTTCTTTTGTGTGTAATTTCCTGACTATCGATCGCAAAAATAATCTCGTTTACCTTGTTTTGAGGTATAACTTTATTGAAAGCTTTACTAACAGGATGTATTTGTATCCCGGAGATAAATTTGCCATGTAAAGATGGATTATCATCAATAAATCCCACCACATGAGTATTAACTGAGGCATCCATTACAATTGCATTTAAAGCCGCACGGCCTAAATTTCCGGCACCAAAAATCATCACTTTCTGTGCATCCTTCTTTGCAATAAACCACTGCCGAAATATAAATCTGGCAAGCAATCTTGAAAAGATCAACAGCGATGTAACCAAAAAAGAAAAAATTATGATTACTGAAATTGGAAGGTTAAGAATTGCCAAAGAATTTACTATCCTACCTGAAAGGGACAACAATGTAAGTATTATACCAGAACTAACTATAGCTGCAATTATCCTTGCAATATCCCTGGTAGTGCTATGCCGTAATATGCCAGAGTACGATTTGAAAATCCAAAAACAAAAAAGTACAACCGCCAACACTACCACTGAATGTAATGGGGTCAACAATTCTTCCATGCCCGATAAATCAAAATTTAATCTTAGCAGAAAGGCTGTGTACCACGAGAACATAACCACTCCCAAATCAAAAAGCAATACAATCCATCTTGGCAAGTAATTTCGTGAAAAATAATATGTAAAGTGTCTCATTTTATATTTTTGTTTAAGGTTTCGTTATAGCTGTATTTTTTATAAACCGTATTATAAAATAAACATCCATTATAAATTTGATTTGATAATTACACTTCAGAAAATTGTGGAATGCTTTTTTGAAACTTGTTGTTACCTCCATCGATTTCAAAATTTATAATTATTTGTATGCAAATTATGGCATTCTTAGCTCATAAGCAATTTTTTTCCAATATTGTTTCGTCCATAATGATAAATTTTATGTTTATAGTTCTTCTCAAATATCGCAACTATGATGCCTGAAAGCGTAAAACAATGAAAATGAACGATTGTAATAATTATTAAATTACTGTCTTTGTCTAAATATGGGACAATGATTCTATTAATACTACTGGAAATATGGTGCCTATTTAACCTGAAGTGTTTTCATCAGCCTATGGATTTTTGCATTACAAGAACCGAAATGCGTTTTCTGATGAATAGATAACCAACACTCAACACCAAAAGAAAGATAAAAAATACTGTCCAGGTCATCTGTTCAGCGTTAATCAGGCCAATTACAGTGATGTTAATAATTAACTGTACCAGACCATATAGGCCGGAAACCAATACATGAGGCCATTTGAGTTCATTGCTAAGGTACTGGTACAAATGTGTCCGGTGGGCATCAAAAATATTTTCGCGGCGCCATAAACGGAATAATATTGTAAAAACCGAATCGATGCCATAAACAGCAAAAAAAAGGATGTATTCCAAACGCCCAGTCTTTATTATCAGAGAAATCATAAACCAGGCTAACAAAAAAGCAATGGATACGCTTCCCACATCTCCCGCGAACGTTTTAGCTCGTCTTCGAACATTAAAAAATGAAAATATCACTACTGAAATAATCAGTATTACAATTAAATCCTGAGATACAAAACCATTCGAATTGTTAAGCCAGAGAAACGAACATAATGCTACCAATCCGTAAAAAGCAGTAATGCCATTAATTCCATCCATGAAATTAAATGCGTTAACCCACCCCAAAGTAAAAAGATATGCCGGTAAAACAATGTACCAGGAAAGATCTAAAACACCTGACTGCCAGAACAAAATAGTAACTGCAATGAAATGTATTAATATTCTGATTTTGGGATTGAGTGTTATTACATCATCCCAAAAGCCGATTACAGCTAAAAGCAATAATGCAAATATAAGCCACGGTTGACCAAAACCGCACAAAAAAAACCACAACAGGGCAGCCAGTGGAAATACAATACCTCCTCCACGAATGGTAATATATGTATGCGAACTGCGCTTATTTGGTTTGTCGATAATATTGTATTGTAGGGCAAACCGGAAATAGCCTGATAAAATAACAATCAGTATGATAAAAACGAACAGGTAAAGTAACATTTGAGTTGTATATTAATTGGACAACTGAATTAGTTATTTCTTTGGATATGCACTATATGGACATTTGTGCCTCATTTCTACTAATGAATGATTCCTTTTTTTGTCTTCTCGCCGAAGGAGATATCTGATTATTTAAAGAGATTTCTCCTCGTACCTCGTCGAAAAGACAGCGTTTATGAGGCTCGCTGTCATCAACTCGTTATGCCCAATAATTTTGGGTGAGTCCCCGCAATGACGGCTTTCGTTGAATGGTGTATAATTGTAGTTGCTTTAACCAAATGACTTCAGTGTTTTTTTCATGCCCTCTTCTGCGGTAACCGGTAGCCTTTCAACCCCAAGAGCATATTTAATTTTTTTGTTGGAAACAACATACGATTCCGTTAGTTTTTTCAGCCTTTCGCTGTTTAAGGGTAAATGAAAAATATCACCAAGTTTGGCAACGGCATGAATCAT
Organism: Prolixibacteraceae bacterium; assembly: GCA_009773765.1. Taxonomy (GTDB): domain Bacteria; phylum Bacteroidota; class Bacteroidia; order Bacteroidales; family Prolixibacteraceae; genus Draconibacterium. The sequence continues at coordinate 17,711 of WTWZ01000034.1, forward strand.
TTTTCGATTCATATACCAAATAAAGGATTTTTTATTTTTCGATTCCGCAATTAACCGGATTAACCGGTTGGTAGAAATTGTTTCATCATCCGCCATCTGATATATTCCGGGTTCAATATCCTTTCCCATAATCTGGTTGATAACAAATGCCAGGTTATCAATGGATATAAAAGAACGTTTATTATCAAAATTTCCAAGCGGCCATGGGATTCCTTTTTGCACAATCCTGTATAGCAGATTTAAATTCCCCTTGTTGCCCGTGCCATGAATCATGCAAGGGCGCAGAATGTAAATTTTTTTCACACTTCGGCTTCGCTCAGTATGACTGAGAAAGTCATTTTGACAAAAGTTCTGAAAAGCCCCCAAAATATACTCCTCTGCTGCCAGTTTCGATTTGCCATAGGCAGTTTGCGGATTTGGAATATCTTCTTCAGTGAGCTGCTCTCCTTTTACTTGATCGGCAACTGCTTTTACTGAACTAAAAAAGATAAATTTTCTGGCGTTTGACTTTAAGAAATATTCAAAAATCTGTTGTGTCAGGCCGAGGTTAATGTCAAAGTAAGTTTTTTCGTTTGCCGTATTTTTTGTATCGTGGGCTTTTCCTGCCAAATGAATAATAGAATCAATTTTATTCCAATCCAATTTATTAATCTCTTTCCATTCAAAAAATTCATTATAAATATGATTATTTGGTTCAAGAATATCAACTGCAATAATATGAGGATTAAACTCATTTTTAATGGCATTTGACAGATTGGTTCCCACAAAACCAAAAGCGCCGGTGATTAGAATGTTCATTTAATTTTAATTAAAGAAACCGTTTCTTCAATATGTTTTTTTGACGATGCACCGAACACTACTGATTGAATGTTTTGTTGATTTATAAATTCGTAAGCCTCTTTCGCAGGTATCGCTCCCGAGGCCAAAGTTGACATCGCCATTATCTGATATTTTAATGGATCATTTTTCCTGGCTTCGAAAATATACGAATCAGTATCAGGCGACATCAAATAACCAATTTTATTAAAAGATGAACAAATTACAACTTTATCAATGTTCCACTCATGTAGCTTTTGCATTAAATAGGGCATATTTTGTGTTATTAAACCCGGCATTGCATTGTATTTTTTCCTGATATAATCACAATACTCACCAAAAATATCACCTACTCCGTATCCCAATAACAAATCGGTAATAATATTTTGAAGAAATACAACTTTAACATTGAGGCCTTTAAACATTTTCATTTCAACATCAACCAACATTTGCATCAGTTTAACCGCATCTTTTCCCAATACAGCAGCCCCACCCTTGGTAATCATTCCCAAAATCCCAAAAGCAGAATTATCTTTGAAGAGAATTTCATTTATTGTTGGAATTATCCCCTTTTCGCTGATCAGGTTGGCATACTTATGAGGATAAGGAATTGACGGATACCAGTTTAAATCAGGGTATTTAGATTTATTCGCAACAAAGTGACTGCAAATCTCACTGGCTCTGTCGTTGCTGTTTAGCATAATTGCCCTTATTCCGCTGTCGAATGCCATTTGATATACCCTGAAAATAGCCGCAATATCAAAGAATTGTTCTGCAAGTTGTTGTGCTTTCTCCTGCGACATGTGGTTTATCCCAAAGAACTGGTTGTCTCCAAAAATAATTTTATCTATTGGCTGCATTTTTAAAATTTCCCGTTTAGTTCAAAATCATTAAATATTGCATCTATAACATCAAGTGTATTTGTTGCATCTCTGAATGTACAATTATTTTTTATGGTATTGTTCTTAATACATTCAGCAAAATGGTAAAGTTGGGCTGTAAATTCATTTCCCCTGACATAAAAAGGAACAGGTTTAAAAATATCGGTAATATAAATTGTATTCCATCCTTCCCTTAAATTATTTTCAGAAGAGTTATTTTTCATATAAATTTTTATTCCATGCTGATCAGCCAGGATTTTTCCCTGCGAACCAAAGACCTCTATTTTATTGGTGGGTTTTCTGAAACTTTCATCACTCCAGTTTACATTTAGTGTGCCCGAAATCCCATTTTTATAAAGAAAAGTAGAATTAACTGCATCCTCAACATTTTTTGAATAAATGGAAGTAAGGCTTGTTCCGGTCACTTTGTCGGGTTTGCCAATTAGAAAATTAACCAAATCGATAGCATGTGAAGCAACCTCAAACACAGCGCCACCTCCATTTTCCCTTGAATCTCTCCAGGTTTTTCCTTCTTCGGTTTTGGTAATTGTTCTGCTATACATTTCAGATTTAAATCTGATTACATTACCAATAACGCCCTTTTCTATATAATTTTTCACTGTCCGGAAAATATCGTTGAACCGGTTGACGTAACCTACCTGGTTAACAAGCTTTTTATGTTCAAAAATGGCGGCAAGTTCTCTCGCTTTATAGTTATCTGTGGTAAATGGTTTTTCAGAAAAAACATGAATTCCCTTTTCAGCAGCTTTAATCGCAACCTGATAATGTAACGAAGGTGGCGTACAAATAATTATTGCGTCAAGAACTTCCTGATCCAAAAGTTTATTGTAATCGTCGTAAGTATGAATACCGTTAAGGTATTTCTTCATCAAATTCAATATTAATGATGAAGTGTCTGCTACAGATGTAATTTTTACATAAGGATGACTGTTGATGATGGAATAGTGGGTAATTCCCATTCTGCCAACACCAATTATAGCCAGTTTGATTTTAAAATCTGCCATATTTATATTTTTTTATTCCAATAAGAGCTAAAAATAAATGGATGAAGAATATACATATATTAGGATATCTTTTCAATATTTCAGGGCGATCAATTGTCCGTTTCAGCCATGCCAACCTGAGTTTCCACCAAAGAGGATGAATTTCATTTTGATTTCCTGCATACCAGTCAAAAACCGCTCCAACACAGCAAATCAAATTTGCATTTAATTTTGATTTGTTGGTATAAGACCATTTTTCCTGTTTTGGGCAAGTCATACCAACAAAAAGTACATCAGGGCCAAATGCATTAATTGCATCAACCATCTGATCATTTTCTTCCTCGGAAAACTCAGGCTTATAAGGTGGGGAAAATGATGCAACTTTTAAATTCGGAAAATCGACTTTTGATCTCTCTTCAATTTTTTCCAATGTTTTTGGCGCTGCCCCTAAGAAAAATACCTTTCCTCCAAGTTTATTAACTCGGCTCATAAAATGGTAAAATACATCAGGCCCCTGATTTTTTTGGATGTTTTTACCCTGAAGTAATATGGAAGATAATGCAAAATAAACACCATCCAAAACCAGAAAATCACAATTTTTTAAGGATTCCCTGAATAATTTATCTTTTGTTGAAATTCCATAGGAGTTTGGACTAATTGTATTTAACAGCCTTGTCTTGTAATTATCCAATTCAATAGCGCCAAGGTCTGAAGCAAAAACCGAAAATCCCATTGTAAAAATATTCTTTATGCTATAATTCATATTTATCTTAGTTCATTAGTACTTTGAAAACTTAGTACATGACAATATTTTATAACTATCTGTTTTTAATATATAACAATCTTTTTGTTGATATAAAACCATTAAAATACTTTCATAGAACCTTGATATTCTATTAGTTGAAATTGCATTCCAAAACAATTTCCGACTATGTACATCAAGGCTAAAACAAAAGTTCAATATTATCAGAAAACCTGGCTGTGTCGTTTGGAAGTAAAATGTACTGATGCCCCGAATTAAGTTCTTTTGTTTAATTATCAGTGCTTTAAGTAAGGTTTAAACGGCTAATCTTGATAAATTTCCACTGTAGTTTTGATTATGGAGTAATACAGATTAATCACTTCGAAGTTTCTCTTCAGCCTGAGTCCGATTAAAACAAAGAAACTTGGCAGAAAAGCAAAAAGGTTATTCAAAAACGGATTAAATCATATTGTTAAATTGCTTAATACCAACAACATATATGAATTTAAAATATACTTTAAATTTTTGTCATGTACTTTGAATAAATCCAGAAACTTATTAACACAGAAACGAAAGAGTTATTTGTAACAATTGATTTCGTAAATTTGACACTGATTATATACCAATTAAATAATATCCGGTCAAATTCAATAAAAATGTCAAAGTATCTTTGCATTTTAATAATTGTTATTTACTAACCAATTGATTTAAAATTTCCATCAACCTGTTTTCAAATTTTATAAGGGTAAATTCCTGCTCGTACTTTAGTCGTCCTGCCTTACCCATATTAATGCGTAACTCACTATTTTGAATTAGTAGTTCCAATTTTGCTGCAAGGGACTGTACATTTTTTTGTTGCACCAAATAACCGGTTACATTATCTTCAACAATATCCTTTATGCCTCCTTCAAATGTGGATACAATCGGTAAACCATTTTGCATTGCTTCCAATAAAACTAGAGGAAAACAGTCCTCGGAAGTTGGTAGAGCAAAAATATCTGCTTCACAAAACGCCCTGTTTTTTTCCTCACCATATTTTAAACCAAAATATCTAACATGATTAGTTAGTCTAAGCAATCTAACCTTGGTTTGAAATTGATCCGCATTTATATCGCCTTCACCGCCAACAAAATCACATTTAAAAGTAATCCCTTTTTGTAATAAAATCGAACAAGCCGCCAATAAAACAAATACACCCTTTGATTCAATTAAGTTCGACAGAAATAAAATATTTACAATTTGATTCTGCTTTTTGTCGAGGGTCATAGGTGGTTTGTCTAATTTCGATATTCCATTTGGACAAATATGTACTTTTTTTTCCGGAATAAAAGACTGAATATCAGTATAAAGATATTTGGATAATAAAATGACATCTGTATTCTTAAATACAAAGCCATAAAGTAAATTGTCGATGAATCGATTCTGCCTGGTGCTTACCCCTTTGTTATGAAAATGATAAACCAACTTAACACGAAAAATTTTTACCAACAAAACAACCAATGCATCCTTGTAAAAAGCATTTCCTTTTGCAGTTATGGCAAAATAACAAAGAGCCGGACGATTAGATACAAGATTCCTGAGAACTTTCCAAATTATAGTTAAATGACGAAAAAACTTAATTAGAGAGTTTTTCCCGATTTCATCAATAGATATGGATGTCCCCAGGTTAATGTAACAACAATCAAAATTTTCATTTATAATTTTGCTTTCTTTAATCTGTAATCCAACAACGGATGAGCCATGAACGGGAGGTGGCCAATGCAGTATAAATAATACTTTGCTTTTCATATAATTGATGTATCGATAATCAGTTAAATTGTATATTGATTTTAATGCCTTGATATGCAACCGCCTCACGGCCCCGTTTAGATGGTGTATGTATGCCATCAAGTTGTATGTCCAACAATTCAAAGTAACTATTCATATCTATATTGAATATCTGTAATTTCTTTTCCCAACAATCGTCAATACAACATTACTGGAAATAAAAATAAACCCTTGCCGGTTGTACTTGCACCAAAAGAATAGCGTTATCGGTATTTGACTCTAATGACAACCTGCTTTAAACAATACATTATCGTTTCAACCTATTTATAATCTTTGACTTTTGTATTAATCTTTTGATTTCCAAACTATAAATGTTAACAATTTTTAAAAAAAATATACTCTTACTTAAAGCGATTTTTTTTAGAAAGAAATAAAATATTGAAATACATACTGAATTATCATTCTTTCTTTTCATTAGTTAACTTATGACAACTTCATCCAACTAAATTTCTAATCTTTTAAAAAAATTTCCAATAAATCCTTTTTTAAAGTTTTTATTTTAAATCTTTCCATTCTCGATTCGGGCAGCAGGTTTCTGTCAATTTGAAGTGCACGAACCATTTTTTCTGAAAACTCCTTAGGGTCACGGCTTTCAACGACATAACCATTGATACCATTTTTTACAATATCTTTCGCACTACTGAAATTTGTCACTACTGATGGAACTCCAACACAAGATGCTTCGAGTAAAGTTGTTGACCACCCTTCTTTAAAAGATCCCATAACAAAAATATCAGCCAAATTCAAATACCTGGCTATTTCTGTATTCATTAGAAATCCTGCAAGTTTGACATTTTCATCTAAATTATTTGATTGAATATACCGGGTAATTTTATGCTGATCTTCACCATCACCAATAAAATAGAAAAAAGCATTTGGATACTTAACCAAAAACAGTTTAAATGCGTCAATCATGAGCTCCCATCCCTTATAATACCCCAATCGGCCACATGTAACCACAACAATTTTATTATCGGGAATATTAAAAATTTTGCGAAAATTAATTTCTGTATTTTTCTGAAATATACTTTCATCAATCCGGGTAGGAAACTGAATTATGTTTCTATTTTTCAATCCTTTACCACGTATTTGAAGTTCGCTAATTGCATTGCTATCTGCTGCTGCCAAAATCCATTTTGCACTTGTAACAACTGAAAGAAAAAGTCGATCATATATTTTTGTAAATACTCTGGCATAAAAGTATCTTGAAAATTTCAATGGATTTTCAATTCCAGGAAATAAAAAACATATTTCCTTATCAGTTAACCTGTTTCTCAATGCAAGTAATACTTCAGGGGCCTGAATTACAATTATTTTTCCACATCCATTTAAGATTTTCTTACGATGTCTTTTTAGATTTAAATATACTCGTAACCGCATTGGAATTATAGGTTTATTTTTTTCTCTTTTACCGCTAATAAATGGGAAAAACTTGTATTTCCTGCCTCCAATTTCCTTTTCAGCCCAAACTCCAATTTTATCGTTATCAGTTGAAACACCAACAAGAATTAATTCCCCGTTGAAAGATTGGAGCAAGTTCTTCACAAATGCGAGTTGTCCTCCGGTTGGGTAGTCAACAAAATTGCAAGGTTCAATAATCGTTATATTTTCCATTTCTTAATTTTTCATTAAAACAGATTTTTAAGCACTAACAACTGTATCTGTCGAAAATCTGTTTACTGAATTTATAATTTTTTTCTTGTGTTTTTGCTGTTAAAAAGTTTTAGGTGTTGAGTTGCACATTCCCTAATGCCAAATTTCGATTTATAATATTCAACCAGGTGTTCTTTATTAATTTTGTCTTTATTATTAATGTAGGACATTACTGCATTATAATAATCTTCTTCCGAAACCGATTTTGATAAATATCCCGTTATTCCATTCTGAATTGAATCTGAAATACCTCCAACAGGGGTGCAAACAGGAATACATCCACAAGCAAAAGCTTCAATCAAAGTAATAGGCATCCCTTCATGAAAAGAACTAAGACAAAAAGCATCTGAATTCAAATAGAAATCCACAACATTTTGTTTTAGGCCCAGAAAGTAAATCATATCTGATGCCATTGCTTTTAATTCAACTCCTTTTGGTTTCTCGAAGCCATCGCCAATTATAAGTAATGCAACTGATTTCCCTTCCTTAATTATTTGATTAAACACTTTTATTAACATATGTTGGTTTTTTTGTTCAGCATAACGACCAACATGTAGGAATATAGTTTTACTTTTTGTTCTAATTGTATCAATAAAACCTTTTACATTTTCAAATTCAGAACTTGGCGCTGGTTGTTTCCTTCCATTGTAAATTTGACAATAACGTTGACTTTTGTAATATTTAATAAATGATTGAGTTGTTTCATTGGAGATTGTTATAGATTGAATAATTCCATATGAATAAAAGAATCTTCGAAGATAATATTGTAATTTACTACTTACTTCTCTTGGTGCATCATTGTGTATGGTGTGAAAAAACTTCATTTTTGGGAATATAACTGAGAGCGGAAGTAGATAAAAAACTACAGCGAGGTGACAATGAACTATATCAGGTTTTGTATCATTGATTAGTTTCCATAAATAATATATATCTAAAATTCGAAATCCTTCTTTTAACCTCAAGTTCTGATACATAACCTTAGCGGAAATTTCTGGCTTATAGAATCCGTTGTTTTTTTTTGAATCGTCTAAAAGTGTGCATAAAACAACACTGTTTTTCAACTCTGCCAATTCATTTGATAAATCAACCACAAATCGTTCAGCTCCACCTGATGATAATGAATAAATAATTTCAAGAACTTTCATATTAAAAATTTAGAGAAAAACACCCTCTTTTAATTTATTTAAGTAGCCATGACCAAATTTAATATCTGGTTCCATATAATTTCCCTCAGCCCATTCGTTCCATGATTTTATAAAAACTATACGATTTTCAAATGGTTTGTGAATTATTTGATTGATTGTTTCGTTTACATGAACTCCAAACAACTCAGGGGTACTGCCGTGATAAATTGAGGCTTTTCTGCCTGATCGGGCAGACCTGTCCCATTGTGGTAAGATTGTTGGATAAACTTCTAACTTTTTATTGTAATCAGTATTTAAATATTTAATAATCTTTTTGTAATCGTATTTATCCAATGTCAAACCTCCAAATTTATTATTTAATTTATGTTGTAAAAGTTTAACATATTTCCCTTTAATTATACTTTCAGCATGCCATTGACCATTTGCATTTATTGCATCATATCCTAAATTCAGAATTCTCTGATAGTTTTCAATCCAACCGACAGCTTGACCAATAAAATGAATTCCGGTTAAACCATTCTTAATTGCCAACTCTTTCCAAATACCCATAAAACGCTTTGGATCAGGAATTGAAGCCGGGTCGTAAACCATGAACAAAGGGTCATTATCTATTTTTATATATCTTTTATCCTGAAATGCAGGTAAAACGGAATAGAAATGGTCGATGTAATCTTTTTCACCTGGGTAGGTTTGGGATATAATGCTTTTTTCTTTTTTCCAATGCGATCCATAATTCCATAACTGGTTGGTCCATGAATGGTTGGCCCAACCCAAACAAAATGGAAAATCAGGTCTCCCGGATTGAAGCACTTCATTAAATGGCCGCTCTAAAACCCTGCGTCCATTCCCAAACCAGTAATGCCAGTACATAAATCCTTCAATACCTGCATTTCGCGCCATTTCTGCCTGAGTTTCGCGTATTTCGGGCATTCGCAGATCATAATAACCCAAATCGGCCGGAACCCGGGGTTGATAATGCCCTTTGAAAAGTGGTTTTGCCTTGCCTACATTTGTCCATTCTGTAAATCCCTTACCCCACCAAAGGTCATTTTCAGGGATTGGATGAAATTGGGGCAAATAATAAGCAATTACCCTTGCTTTTACCTTATGCATATATATTTATTAAACAATTCAAATCTTATATATCTTTTTTCAGCTCTTGTCACTATCTTCTGTTTTGCACGTATTTCAGCTTGTTGATATGTCAATAAATATGCAAGCAGGAATGAATAGAACAAAGCAAAAAAACCCATATATCCATATTCACCGGTTCCAGTAGCATAAGCTACAAAAACTATTACAAATGTATCCATTAAAAAAATATCCGTTTTCAGAGCCAATATCTTCCTGTTTAATAAAAGAAGTAACAAGAAAAAAATTATCCAGACCAGTAAACCAATGTAACCACTATTGCATAATACCATGAATATGAGACTTTCAAAATTTAGAATAATCGGATGTGTCCCTTTCAATGAAATATAATAAACTGTCCAGCCATATCCTTTTCCTACAAGTTCATCCCCTTTAATCTCATTTAGCGAACCTTGCAGCTGATTTAACCGCATAGTAATAGACGACCCGCTAACGTCACTTTTTTGTCCCGTAAAATCAGTAAAGGATGCAAATAAGTTTGATAAGTTTTCATTATATTGAACAATAACTGTAATTGCGATAAGAGCAAACAAAGTCAAAATAATTAGTTTAATATTTCTGAAACGGATTAAAAAATAGACAAATCCAATGGTTATTGCTGCAATTCCAGTACGAACTCCTGAAATTAAAATATTGAAACCAATAAGTGCAATTAGCAACAATAACTTTCTATTTTTAGTCTTTAAATATATTGCAAAAACAATGATGGTTGAAAAACTTAACATCAAACCCCAGGTCATGGGATGTGCCATTGTAGATTGAATATTACGTGCAGTTGAAAAATCCAGCCTGGTTTCCAACTTAGAATAACGAAGTGAAATATCCTCAATGCCAAAATAATCTGTTATCATTGAAACGTATGGATTTAGTCCTTCCATTTTCATCAGAAATAGTCCATAAATTCCGGCAATTGTAATGGATAACAGAAATGCTTGTTTAAAATAAATCAGAAACTTCCTGTCGGCCAGCGCTAAGTTCCAAATAATAAATGAAATAAGGCAGGTTTGCATAAATGATGCCCGCCAACCATTAAATTGTATGCTCCATGGTATTTCACGGGTAAACAGGGATAGGTAAAGAAGTGAAAAATAAAGAAACAAAAAGGGTGAAATAAACTGAAAGTTAAGCTTAATGCGCTTATTTATTGTAAATTGATAAAGAAAAACTGCGAATAAAATTGTGTTAACCAAATTGTACGACATCGGAAAACCTACAACTCTAAACTCCAAATATGGAACTAATATTAAATACGAGATATAAATTGTAATTGACAACCTAAGATCGATAAAAGAAAATACTATGATCGAAAATGCAAAAATTAAAACTCCTACAATAATAAAATTCACAATGATAATAAAATTAGGTTTTTAATTTCAAATTTTAAGACAAGCCGTTCCATTTCGAATAGTTCCTGAAATACATTTATTTAAAATAATCCTTTGTTTCGTAGAAAATAAAATTAAATTGTGTTCCAAAATCAAGTTTTGTTTTCCGACAACTAATGATTTCTGGCATTGTTAATTTAGTATAGTTTGTTTATATTTGTTCAATTATTAATCTAATCAATATAATTATGGATAGTTGCCCAAAATGTAAAAGTAAGAATTT
>WTWZ01000035.1:0-22901 GCA_009773765.1 Prolixibacteraceae bacterium
AACCGATATGCCAGGTTCAGCGCCCTCGAAAGTAATTTTACCGCAAAAATCCATGTTGCTCCATGCTTCACTGCCGTCTTCGCCTGAATGGGCCCAAACACTGCGCCTGCGAATATCCGCAGATGGATCACTGTCATTAACAGTAACATCGAATCCAATTTCCCCTGTTTTATCTACAGTAATACCCTCCTTGTCTTTAAGAGTTCCCCACGGAACAAAGTACTCAACAACATAGTTAGGTTTGTCAACTTTAACTGCATGCTGCCTGCCATTAGTTTCGGTATTAAGCACGCCATTTTCCTTTGCCAAAGTCAAATCAGGAGCCACCTGAATGTGCCCGCTGCTGGCAGAACTTGGGCCGGCGCCATCTTCAAGTACATAATTAACATCGAAATAGACTTCAATTTTGTCATAATTCCATGGATCACCACTTCCCTTTACATAGTTTGGGAAATAAGCATCATCGGTTACATTAACCAAAAGATAATAACCGTCCTCGTCCCATAACGCTTTCCACCAGGTTTCGCCCGGTTCGCCTAAAGTTGGAAGGCCATTGGGTGTCTTATATGGCCTGTCAATAGCAAGCGAATCTGTAGTCGCCCAAACTGCATCAAAAACACCGTCAAGTTTTGGCTTAACTGATGTTTTCTTAATCACTGCTGTTGGTCTTTCCAACTGCGCAAATGCAGTAGAAAAAATCAACACACTTAAAATCAAAGTAAAAATTTTTCTCATAATTTCTGTTTTTTAATTAATAATTATTGTTGTTGTTATAAAAAATTTAAAATTTCACTCACGTCACGAATTTAATAATTTTATATTTAAAACAAAACAAAACAATACCTTTACTAACCATTAGAAACTAAAAAAAACTAGGAACATTAATGAACAAATATAAGTCACTTTGAATGTGAAGTATAGCCGCTCCCCTGTTTTCTCAAATCAATTTTTTAACCTATCGCTTTCCTTTCACAGGGCATGGATTACAATTTTTCCCTGCTACTCCTACCAGATATTTTTCAAATCGGATGCTGAATATGAGTGTTTACGCTCAATCCAGGTTGAATCTTTTGATTTCTTTAACCTGAGTTTATCCTTATTTGAGATTTTGTACAGCAACGAAATCGGAAATAATACAACAAAGAACAGCGTTCCCAGGATTATCTTCGACATAAAATAATTCAAAATATCAGCCAGTTTGAACCAGGCAATGGCAATGTATTTTGCGAGCAGTTTTATAAAAATACCCGTAATCCCGAAAGCAAATGCCAGATATAGAAACAATTCGTTTTGAGTCAACAAATATATCAGCAGAAAACCTGTCGTTAAAACCAGGCTGGTCTCCAGTATTTTGGTTCTTTCCATAATTCCCAACCCTTTATTTACATATCAATAATTTAGTCCCCGAAAAAGTTAATTTTCCTTTTGCCACGACAAAATAATTTCCAGCCGGAAGAAAATGACTGGCTGAAACTTTCACGTTCCTTATGCCCTTACTGTCAACACTATACAATTTGGTATAAACAGCCTTCCCTTCGAGGTTGAAAATGGTAATTGAAACATTTTCGTTGCGGGCAAAATTGCTTAGCAACAAGTTGAAATCGCCATTTGAGGGATTAGGATAAATACCTGCTCTGTTTTCAATTCGCAAGTCTGAAACCGATGTTGCTATTATTTCGGGTTCAAGCACCCACATGGCGCTCCACCAGGCGGGCTGAATGTTTCCATACTGAGCCTGGTTTTGAAGGTTTTCGATATGAATGTAATCCGTTTTATTCAATTCACTTTTCAATCTGACAAAGCCCTCACCTGCATCTTCCACTGTCCATCGTGAACTCAAAGCGCCAGATGTGCGGGAAGTACATTGCACAAATCCGGTAAGATTTTCGATATGAAGGAAGTCGCCCGTAGAATAATTCTTAAATTCTTTTACACCGTCAATTTCTTCGATTTGCCACAAATAAGTTTTATCATTTGCCGTAATACTATACTTCGCACGATCGCCGGCATCGTAAAGATACGTATTTTGCCAGCGGTTTTTAATCCTGTAAACGGTTAGCGGGTTGCTTGTTACGGTCAGATTTGCAGTGGCTGAAAAATTGCCGTCATGCGTAGTTACGGTAATGGTTGCCACACCTTTCGACAAACCTGTTACAAAACCATCATAAGTAACAGTGGCCACTGCCGGATTATTCGATGTGAATCCGACTATTTTGTTTGTAGCATCCGCGGGGGTAAATACAGGAATAAACTGCACTTTTTCACCTCCCGCGATGCTGGTTCCTGCCGGTAAAAGTGTTACACCGGTAACAGGAGCCAAGCCGCAACCTGATACTTCCGTCCACGCAAAACTGCCTTTTTGGGCAGTGTTAAAAGCGGCGCCATTTGAATTCCCGCCTAAATTTGAATAATTCAGGTTACAATAAGTTGCCCCGCCCAGCGGATACTTGTCGAAAAAAACAGCAAATCCCCTTTGTGCCGAACTGTTATTAACGTTATTGCCTGGATATTCTATACCTGTACCGTTCACCGTTATATTTTCAAAAATCAAATTAAAAATACCTTCGCCCGAAGATTTTGCAAATCGAACGGCATCGCATTTTGAGTCGATAATATCAATGTTATAAAATCTGATATTCTGAACTTTTGTGCCTGCACTATTTGCATGGTAAATATTAACCGCGCCGACCCTGTTATTGTAAGTATCGTTAAAAGTGCCGCACCCGATTAAGGTAATATTGTGGAAATCGTGCAAGCCACTGGCATTAAACCCAACCCCCGGGAATGTGTTTGTGACAGTAATGCCTATTTCGACATTGTCTTTTATAATGATATCATAAAACTTATTGTCCCTGCCGCCATACAATGCAGCGCCCGCGGCGCGCCAGCCATTCTCGACAGTATTGTTCCGAAAAGTGTTGTTGATACATTCCAGTCCTTCGGCACACCAGATTGCCATTCCGTCGTCGCCGTTATTCCTGAAATTGCAGTGTTCGACAAGGGCATTGCTTGTTCCTTTGCACAAGTTAACCCCATCGGCATACGTATTTCTGAAACGGCAATTTGAAATCAGAAACCCATCGGCAAAGGCAAGGCCACCCTGTGCATACTGGCCAATCCACGCCCCGGTCCCAAAATGTTCAACCCACACGTTCCGTATGGTTGAACCCTGCGTATATACGCCATGAATACCGGCATATCCTTTGGTCCGGGTAGTCATTTCGGTAGTCAAAAAGAGATCGGAATAACCAATCTGGCCGGCATTTGCACGCAACCCGCCATTGCTGGCATTGGTTACGGTAAAATTGAGTTGAGAATACCACATTCCGGCCCCCTGAAGTTTTGTTTTCGAAACTCCAAAGTACAACTGGCTGTTAATATTGTAAACGCCGACAGGTATAAAAATAGTTTTACCTCCATTAGCATCAATGAAAGCCTGTAAAGTACTGCCGTCGCCATTATACACAGCAGCGCCGGCAGGAGCGGCTATCGCGGCGGGCACAGGTTCCATTTCAATGAAATCGAGCGTGAGGTTTCCACTTTCTTTTACAATTTTTAGCTGTAACAATTTTGTAGGTAATTTATAGCGCACTTCATCAAAACGCATTCTCGGATTTTTGTTGGTTATTCCTACATTGTTCGGATCGCCATTGTTCCAAAGATATTCCCACGACCATTTTGATGTTAAAGTAAGACTGGCAATTTTAATATTTCCATCGTAAACGCCAACCACGGCCGATTCCCCGTCGGGCACAGAATACCTGATTACCAACCCGTCGGCCGCTTCAGAAAGAGTAAATCCGGCGGTAGCATCTGCGCTTTTCATGTCAACGCAAACCTGGTTTGATGCTTCAGATTGCAAATCAGCCTGCGCGTATGATTTTTGCATAGCAACAGCGCCATTTGAAAGAATTGCTGAATCTGCTTCATACCGCTTGTACGGGGCATCGTAATATCCTCGTTGCGCCGACACAAAACAAACTGCTGTAAACATCAGAAGAATTAAAAAAGAAATAAATGGCTTCATAATTTAATGATTTAGTCTTCCTGGATTCAGTAAAAACCTGATATTAAAAAATGGTATAAATAAACGGGGCAATGGCGCTCCCGCTGCTTAAAACAATCAGGACTCCAAAAAGAAGCAATATCAGAATTACCGGCAGCAGCCACCATTTTTTGCGCTCTCTCAAATAATTCCAAAGGTCTTTTATAAATTCCATTATCTATTATATTAATCCAGTTTAAATTCCTGTCTCCAATTGTCTTCACACTTCCAAGCAGGTTGTTCCTTTTTATCGAAAAGAAAATCGCCGATTACCAGATAATCCATTTCGGTGCGCATAAAACATTTGTATGCCTCTTCTGGCGTGCAAACAATTGGTTCGCCACGCACATTGAAACTTGTATTTACAATTACGCTATATCCGGTAATCTTTTTAAACTGACTGATTAAACTGAAGTAACGCGGATTGGTTTCCTGGTGAACCGTTTGTACACGGGCCGAATTATCGATGTGCGTTACCGAAGGAATATCTGAGCGTTCGAAATAGAGGCGTTCCATCAATGGCATTTCGTAATAATTTTCGGGTAGCTTGTTCAGGTGTTTTGACTGAACATCGGCTACCAGAAGCATGTATGGCGAAGGTTGTCCCAAATCAAAATACTCATTGCAGTCTTCTGCCAAAACCGAAGGTGCAAATGGCCTGAAACTCTCGCGGTATTTAATTTTCAGGTTTAATTTACGCTGCATTTCGCTGTTCCGGGCATCGCCCAGAATACTTCGGTTTCCCAGGGCGCGCGGGCCAAATTCCATTCGTCCCTGAAACCAGCCAACTACATTGCCATAAGCAATTATTTTGGCTGTTTGGGCTGATAATTCTTCAAAAACATCAAATTTCGTGTATTTCGCTTTATAAGTTTTGGCGGCGTGTTCAATCTCTGTTGGAGTAAAATCAGGCCCCAAAAAAGAACCGCCCATTGCATCGGGATGTATAATTTTACGCTCATTATTAAAAACAAGATAATAAGCTGCAAGCGCCGCGCCTACTGCCCCCCCGGCGTCTCCGGCAGCCGGCTGGATAAATATCCCGCCGAATATTTTCGATTTCAGCAATTTACCGTTCCCAACACAATTCAGGGCCACGCCTCCCGCCAGGCAAACATTTTCAGAACCGGTTGCCCTTTTGGCTTCGGCTGCCATTTTTAAAAGAATTTCTTCGGTAACCTGCTGAATTGCCAATGCCAGGTTTGAATGGCGCTGTTCTATTTTACCTTCCGGTTCGCGGCGTTCGAAACCAAAAAGTTCTTTCCAAAGGCTGTCTTTCACCATTCGCAAACCAGTGGAATAATTAAAATATTTCTGGTTGAGCCAAACAGAACCATCCTCTTTAATATCAACCAGTTTATCCTTAATAATCTGAATATACTGTCCAACTTCAGCGCTGCCGGGTATTCCGTAGGGAGCCAACCCCATCAGTTTATACTCGCCTGAATTGACAGTGAACCCGAGAAAGTAGGTAAATGCCGAATACAAAAGGCCAACCGAATGTGGGAAATGCAACTCTTTAATATTGGTTATTGAATTGCCTTTGCCATGACCAATTGAGGCAGTGGCCCACTCGCCCACCCCGTCGATGGTTAAAATGGCAGCCTCTTCGAAAGGCGATGGATAGAAAGCGCTTGCTGCATGCGACAAATGATGTTCGGGAAAAAGAAGTTTTGCTTTCTGTTTTTGATATCCGTCAATTTTACCAAGCTCATCGTGAATAATTTTCTTAAGAAACAGCTTTTCTTTTATCCAAACCGGTATTGCAGTTACAAAAGAAGAAACGCCTTTTGGCGCAAAACAATAATAGGTTTCAAGTAACCGTTCGAATTTAAGCAAGGGTTTGTCGTAAAACGCGATGGCATCCAGCTCCGTAATATTTATCGCTTCAGCATGTAAACAATATTTTATCGCATTTACCGGAAACGACGAATCATGTTTAACACGGGTGAACCGCTCTTCCTGCGCTGCCGCAACAATTTCACCATCAACAATGATTGCCGCTGCCGAATCGTGATAAAATGCTGAAATACCTAATATTTTCAATGGTTGCTCATTAATTGGTTGACGAAAGTAACGAATTAACTTCACCCAGTTGTCCGTATTCCGGATCGATAAGTTTTATTTCTTCCAGACATTTCCGGGCATTTACATTATCATTTTTCCCAAGGTATATGATTGCAAAATTGTGCAAAAACTGCGGGTCGAACCTAAACTGGTTGTACACATTATAAAAATAGGACGATGCTTTCTCATAGTTTTGCCGACCCATGTAAATTTCGCCAATCATCCGGTTGGCTATATGCGAATCGTAAACCTGCAGCGAAGATTCAAGAATTGCCAAAGCTTTATCAGGTGCATTTTCCAGTATCAATATTTTTGCTGTTTCAACCTGTTCCCTGGTTTGAAAAGGAATGTATTGGGTGAATGTATATTTTTTGGGCGGTATAATTAAATATTTTTCAGCTTTTACACGTTTAAGTTCTGCGGCTAAAGCCTTTGCCTTTTCCCTTTGATTTCCGTAAACACAGGCTATATATGATTTTACCAAAACGGTTAACTTTTTATCATCGGGTATCAGAGGAAATGATTTTTCGAAATTGACGATGGCATTATTGTAATCTCCCATAAAAAAATAGATTTCGCCCATTTTGAATTTGGCAAAACCCGACTCCTCGTATTCCAGGGATTTTTGAAAATACTTTAAGGCCAACGGTAAATCTGCAAGTTGTATCAGGCAATTGGCTGCATCGCGGTAATTAGCTGCAATATAAGGGTTTATTCTTAGCAGGGCATCATATTCCCTGAACGCCAAAAAAAGCTGACCCTCTTTTTCATATCTCTGGGCCAAATCCAATCGCACTTCAGAAAGTGTTAATTTTTTATTTTTTACCGCAGAAAATGCAAGCGAATCAAGATAGGAATTGGGATGATATCCATAATTTAGTTTACGATATGCAAATGAATACGGATTATCTTCGATTTTAGCACCAATTACACCCGACTTCACAATTCCGTCAAAAAATGCCTGTGCCATTAAAAAATTCCCATCGATATTGGGGTGTACATGTTCGGTCATTAAATTATTGCCAATCAGCTTGTTTGGAGAATTGTCCTGAAAAACAGACAACATCGGTATTTTATAAGCTTTATACTGCTCCGTTAACTCATTTACAATCCGGTTTATATCTTCGCTTGCCCTGAACCGTATGCAATCGAGGTCTTTGGCTTTGTAATAGAGTTCAAGCGCATTGGCAAAATCACCGTTCTGCTCAGCCAACTGCGCCTTTTTGTAAACATCGGCAGCGCCCTCAAGTTCGTCGGTAGCAATCGAATTAAATGGTTCCATGCCATTGACATTGCAAACCAGTTGGCTTAAAAATACAGGCACATTTTTCTTTCCGGCCTTTTTCAGGATGTCGCCCATATTCTGTTTGTACCTTTCCATTGCAATGTTGTAATCTTTGCTGCCAAGCAATATATCTTTATTGGCCACCATCCGTTTCATTAAAGTTCCGTGTACTTCCTCCTTGCTTCCTGCTGCAATTTTCTCTGAGATCACGGTTATGATATTTCTAACCATCTGGTAAATTTTCAAATCCATGAGCGAGATATGTAACATGGTCAATCCCCGGTTACGGCTCATGGTTTCGTTCGAACCAATTCCAAAAGCGCCGTAAAACTCGTTGTGCCCGGCATAAATCAGAATTGCGTCGGGGCTGTGTTCCAAAATCTGACTGGTAAAATCGAGCAGCGTGAAACTGTTGATTGCAGTTATTGCGGTATTTACCACTTCAATTTTTCTATCGGGAAAAGCATCTTCCAACTGTTCGTGCAAAATTCGTGAAAACATCAGGTTCCGTTCGTAGGGAAAGCCAAAAACAGTTGAACTGCCCATTACAAAAATCCGGAATGTATTTTCGGGCTTTTCAGCTAAAAAGATGTCGTTGGCAGGAGCTGTGTATTCAAATTTTTGAAAGTATTTTTTACCAACTTCAGGATTTACCATCATGTACTGTTCATATCCCTCGACCGGATTTTTAATGAACAAACACAAATTGGCGCCATATCCTGATATTCGCAAAATAGCTTCGAAAACAATCAGGATAAAAACCGGAATTACCAACGTAATTAATTTAAAAATAAGATTTTGAACAGGCTGGTTATTCTTTTTAACAACTTTTGGTTTACTCATTTTTTACATTTGCCAATAAATGCCGAAATCTAAGAATTCTATTTTTTATGACAAAAAATTGACGTGATTTTATTCAGTTTCCGTTTATTCCTCTGCCCTAAAAACTTGTGATAAACAAATTTCGTTTAATTTGGAATTATGCCTAATATTGCAACATTGACTTAAAACCAACAGCCATGAAAAGGGAATTCTCCTGCGAACAATACATAATCTCAAAAACAACAGTTCTATTTAAAACGATCATTTTTTTTGGTCTTTTGTTTAATCTCAAAGTTTCGGCACAAACTCAGGTTCTGATTGACTGGAATTCGCAGTGGTCGTATTTCAAGGGGACACAGGAACCTTCTCAGCCAAATACCTTATGGAAAGAAGCCGCATTCAACGATATAAACTGGCCAAAAGGAAATGCACCTTTCAGGTATGGCGATGGCAGCGGGGGAACACTCCTTTCGGACATGATTAACAATTACACTACATTTTATATCCGGGAAAATTTTGTGATTAACAATACCGATGATGTGGACCAACTTAAATTAACCATGGACTACGACGATGGATTTGTGGTTTGGATTAATGGTAAGGAAATATGGAAAATGAATGTGCCCAATAATTACGCCTATAATTCGGGGGCCATAAATCCTCACGAATTTGGCGAATGGTCGGGTTTAATTATTGATAAAAAAGACTTAAGCCTGATTAACGGACAGAATTTAATTTCTGTACAGGGATTTAACTTATCAAAAAACAGCAGCGACTTTTATTTGAATGTAAAACTGGAGGGAATAAAAAAATTACCCGAAACCGATCCCGTTACGTGCAATATGCCCAGTGGATTTTACAACAGCCCGTTTACAGCAAAAATAACCAGTTCTGCGGCAGGGGAAACTGTAAAATATACTTTGGATGGCAGCGACCCAAGATATTCAATAACAGCAGTTACAGCAGTATCTCCGGTTAATGTTGCAATTGATCCTAAAAGTACGGCAGCAGGCAGAGGCACAACCGGGGGAGTGGTTTTACGGGCTTCGAAATTTAAATCAGGTTTTGACCCAAGTAAACCTGTAACCCGTTCATACATTTTTATCAGCGACGTAATAATCCAGGCGCATCCCGGGGGAAGCTGGCCAACAGGCAATGTAAACGGCCAGTTAATCGACCTGCCAATGGATTCGAAAGTGTATAACGATATTCGTTACAAAAACCTGATGGAAAAATCGCTTCGCGATATCCCAACCATATCGGTGACAACCGATCCTGGCCACCTTTTTAATCCGAACACCGGAATTTATGTAAATGCTGAATATCATGGTTTGGAATGGGAGCGGCCGGCAAACATTGAACTGATTAACCCCGATGGAAGCCCTGGTTTTAACATTGATGCAGGAATCAGGATAAGAGGCGGCTGGAGCAGGCACGACGGTTATCCGAAACATGCATTCCGGCTGTTTTTCAGGTCGGAATATGGCGCCGCGAAATTGAATTTTCCTTTATTTGGCGATGAAGGCGTCAGCGAATTCGACAAGGTTGATTTGCGAACATCTCAAAATTACTCATGGGCCAATGGCGGAAGCGATGCAAAGCACAACACTATGAACAGGGATGTCTTTTCGCGCGATACCCAGCGCGACATGAACCAACCTTATACCCGGAGCCGATACTATCATTTGTACCTGAATGGTTTATACTGGGGTGTTTATCAAACACAGGAACGGGCAGAGGCACGTTTTGCCGAGTCGTATTTTGGCGGCGATAATGACGATTATGATGTAATTAAAGTTGATATTGGCGAAAACTTCAACCTGTATGAAATTGAAGCAACCGATGGAAATACCGGTGCATGGGAGGCAATCTGGAATATGAGCCAGCAGGGATTTACCTCAAATTTAAACTATTTTAAACTACTGGGCAGCAACTATCTGGGTGTACCCGACACCTCGTTGAATGTTTGGGTTGATATTGATAACCTGATAGACTATATGCTGGTTATTTTTTATGCCGGAAATTTTGATTCACCGGTATCAAAATTTTCGCAGAACTACAACCCAAATAACTTTTATGCCATTTATAGCCGCGAAAAGAAAAGGGAAGGGTTTATTTTTCTTGCCCACGATGCTGAACATTCTTTACTAACCGACCCGACAGGACCGGGGATTGGTTTGTACGAAAACCGTGTAAACATTGGAACCATAAGCAATGGCCAAATGAATGTGACTTTTTTCGGGAAGTTTCATCCGCAATGGTTACATTTTAAACTCAGCCATAACAAAGAATACCGGATGAGATTTGCCGACAGGGTTTATCGTCATTTCTTTAATACCGGCGTTTTTGTGCCCGATTCATGTATATCACGCTTCAAAAAAACATCTGACCAGCTTGATTTGGCAATAATCGCAGAATCAGCGCGTTGGGGCGACAGTAAAAGTTCGACTGCCAGGACCAAAGACGATTTTTGGATTCCCGCAGTAAACAGGGTTGTAAACGATTATATGCCTTACCGCTCCGAAATTGTATTGCAGCAACTCCTTGCCGAAAACCTATATGTTACTTTAAAACCGCCGGTTTTTAAAAATGGTGGCCGAGAGTTGACAGACAGTAAAATCATCATTTCTGAAAATTATAGTTTAACTATATCGAACCCAAATGGAACAGGCTCGATATTTTATACAACCAATGGAACCGATCCGCGTTCGGTTGGGGGCGGAAATTCAACCATGGCAACCAACGCCGGAAATTCTGTAAATACTGTTGTCAGGCCGGGAACGGTAATCAAGGCACGAGTGAAATATGCAGATGAATGGAGCGCTTTGCACGAAATTATTTTTGAAGATTCCGGGCTTTTTTCAAATTTGAAGGCCACCGAAATTCATTATCACCCGGACGATATAGGCCTGGTGAGCGGCAAAGAACTCGAATTCATTGAATTGAAAAATACCGGCTCAAAAACATTGGATTTATCAGGCCTGGCATTTACTGACGGGATACAATTTACATTTCCGGCAGGAACAACATTATTGCCAAATTCATTAATTGTGGTTGCCTCAAACAGTACTGAATTTCAGAAGCTTTATGGTTTTGTCCCTCATTTTGTTTACTCAGGAAGTTTGTCGAACGAAGGTGAAAAAATTGTTTTGCAGACCAGTACATTTCAAAATGTTTTGTCGTTTACGTATGATGATAAACTACCCTGGCCCGAGGACGCCGATGGCGATGGATATTCGCTGGTTTCAGTGCAAATAAACCCAACGGGCAATCCTAATAATGCAGATTACTGGAAGGTTTCGAAAAATATGAACGGTTCCCCCTCTGCCAACGACCCGATATCAACAAATACAAACACGGTACTTGCCAGTTCCGAACCCAATAATTTCGAAATATACCCAAATCCTGCTACCTCGGAATTTTACATCGACTTTGAACTAAAAACCAGCGGAAAAGTTGAAATTCTGCTTTACGATTTAAACGGAAGACTTTTAGAATCGCTGTTGAACGAACAAATGGCGCAAGGAATTTACAGTAGGCTTTTCCAGCCTTCCTGTCTGCAAAATTCAGGAATATATGTTGTTGCCCTGAAAAAGCATAACGAAGTGATGACCAAAAAACTGGTGGTTCAGAAATAGTGAAATCAGGTATAACAAATCATTTTTACGGTAAAATTATAAAACTCAAACTGTAATTAAGGAAACTTCGTTTCAACATAGGGGTTCTTCAAAAAAGATGCCCATACGAAAAATAGTAAAAGTCGGCGCACTCTAAGCCAAACTCAAAAATGGTTATTCCATTATCTCCATCAGCTTTTCATGATCGATTTTAAAGTAGGCTTTGTCGAGTTCTTCGGAATACAGACCACCTTTTTGCACCGGTCCGGTTTCGAGCACACGGTAGTGGTGAATAGGAATACCATTGATTCCACCCGTCCAGCCCCGAAGTTTTCCTTCCCAGTTTACAGGCGAGGTTTTGTACAATCCCTGTGCATAAATGACGTTTGCACCACTCTGGTCAACAATCACCATCCCGTATTTTTGTGCTGCAACGGCAACTGCCTTTTCCTGTGGCGTAAGTTCGAATTTCGACAAATCGAGTGCCGGATCGAGCTGGATAACTGAGCCTTCGGGAATGCCCCCGTGAAGGATTCCATCAGTCCAGGTAGCCGGAAACACAAATTCCTGATAAGCGTTGTGCCTTGTGGCTATGGCCAGTTTATGGTTTATTTCGCCACGCATAGCTTCATCGTACAAAATCAATCCGGCCACTACCGGCACACCTGCTGCACGCCCAGGCCCAAAGAAATGAATACTCTCGCCGTTTTTTACTTTGAAATCGCTGGTTTTAAATACACCCGGTCCGTTGGCTTTGTATTTCATTCCGGTAAACGAATGATATTTGCCATCGATAATTTCAAGCCCCCAAACATCCCATATAAGGTTTCGTGTCCAATCGACCACCACAATGTGTGAGTCTTCCTCGGGGTCGCTGATGGCATTGGCCGGAATCGGCACTTTCCTGCCAAAACCTTTGCCGTGACCGTAAAACTCGTTTTTATCGAACCATCCGTTTTTGTAGCCATGTACTTTTTTGAAATGATCGTTCACCGGGCGGTGGTAAATGGTGTGTACAGGCGTATTTTTGTCGGCTTCGTAAACCGGAATGGTATATCTGTTTGTATTGATGCCAAAGTAAGCGCCGCCAGGTTCTTTGGATAAAACCGCAATCCATTTATCCGATTTAGGATGAATTTTCGGGTTTTCAGGCAACGGCTGGTTCCAGAAACTGTCGTCGGAAAAAAACCGGCGATTCTGTTGGGCCCATACCGAAAGTGTAACAAAAAACAACAACCCCGCAAAAAAAACAGATTTTGATATGCGATTCATAAATACAGTTATTATCAAAGTTTTGAGTTAAAAGGAAAAACGCGGTTTTCCTGTTCGGCATCACCGATGAAGGTGGTGCGTTTTGTAAGCTCTTTCAGTTGCGATACACCCAAGTAAGTACTTATATTATAATTTATCAGTTTATTTTTGTTATCAGTTTAGCCCCAAAAGTAATAATAACAACCTTCAGAACTATAAAATAAACTGTGTTATAACTATAAATCAACAATATTTTTTATCAGCAACTTCAATTCGAAATTGGTTGCCAATAAATGTAAATAAATACCCCGTTTCGAGCACAAAGTTTCTGATTTTCAAAACCATTGTTTGATCAGTCCCCTTTAATAGTACTCGTTGGAAAAATTAAGAAAATCGAATAAATATTCATCTTTTACAGCCAGAAATATTTGTTAATAAACAGTAATGCTTATCTCTTTCATTTTCAATTCATTTTATTTCAAACCTCGAAAAAACCGAGTATTTCAATTTTATTTTCTGAAAGGTGATTTCCGGTATCACGATTTCATCTGCTTTTTGTTCCATTTCCACATTTGCAGCCATTCCCCTAATCATCATCGGACGGATATCGTCATACGTTTCGCGTTCCTGAATCATCAGCGGTTTGCCAACGGTTTCACCAATGGCTCCGAGCAAATAACCGGCTTTCTCTTTGGCTGCTTTTACCGCCGAAATTTTTACTTCTTTGCGGTATTTTTCAATTTCGGAATGGGCTACACGGATAATATCGGCATTCAAAGCCTGAACATTGTCGAGTACTTCAAATACAGAAGCAACTTCCGTTGTTGTAGCCACTTTCATCAAATAGTTTTTTGAAGCAAGAACTTCCTTGTTTTTACGCTTTACCGTTACATAATCCGCCGAAGCATCGGCCAGACTTAATTTATCGAGGTTGAAACCGACTTTCTGCAGTTGCTTCTTCACTTCTGCTTCCTGCGTTTCGATGGTAATTTTGTTCTTCCCGTCCATCCGCTCCTTCAATGTAAAACTGATGTAAATTTCGTTTGGAATGATTTCCATTTCGCCGGTACCAACTACATCGATATAAGGTTTTTCCTTTTGAGACTCCTGTGCGGCAGCAAACATAACACAGCACGTCATTAATCCTAAAAAAAATAAGTGTTTCATTTTTCTGATTTTAATTGTTTAACTTTTCTGAATAAAAAAAGAAATTGGAACTGAATTCAATAAGTATTCCGCTGAAAACTGGTTTATCAACCTTAACATTCCCTTTAAAACCTTTTCAATCTACAAATCCAAATCTTTAACGTTTTGAAATATCCAGTGCTAATTTCTAATTAATTCGTATTTTATTGCGCCAATCTAAGGATTTTATTTGTTAAAAACATCCGTTTTTTGAGATTGTCACAACGTTGGATACGGTTGTTTTATCAAAATAAACCGTATTAAAAGCCTGGGTTGCGATGTTATCCGGCTTCCAATTAACCTGCATTTAATGACCAGCGGATCGCCTGACTATAAAGTTGATACAATGCTGTATCATTATATCGCTCAGGTAGTTGCATGGACTGACGAACTTTGGTTGAAACTAATTCTCGACAACCACACCATCGACGGGGCGAATGCAAAAACGGTGGAAGCACCATTGGTAAAAATCTGGCCGCAAATGGCACGCCGTTACAAAAATGCACCCACTTCGTTGATATACAAATACTGAACGAACCGAATTCTTTTGCAGCCTTAGATTGGGCACGAATTCAGAAAACTGTACTCGACTCAATCGGCCGAATCGACACGTTGCACACGGTAATTGTTACCGGCGCCGACTGGAGTGGTATTTATGGGCTCACAAAACTGGTTCCGCTGACCGACAAAAAACTCATTTATTCTTTCCATTTCTACAACCCATTCCTGTTTACCCATCAGGCCGCGACCTGGTCAACACCATCACTTGGCGATTTGGGAAATGTACCTTTCCATTACAACGCCTCGAATAAAACCGATGGAACTGTGGCCAAAGTCAAAAGCACCATCGACGAGGCCATTAATTTTGGCAAGAAATAGAACGTACAGATATTTTGCGGTGAACTTGGCGTTTACATTGCAAAAAGCCCAGTGCCCGACAGGGATTTCTGGTACAAAACAGTTACCGTTTATCTCACCGAAAAGTCGGTCCATGGACCATGTGGGATTACCAGGGCGGTTTCGGGTTATTTAACAAAGGCTCCAACGAAACTTTTGAATACGACATTAACCGTATCATGGCCGAAGGAAAGGGTTTTACCCTGCCACCTTACAAAGAATTTGTGATGAAACCAGACTCTGCAAGTTTTGATATTTACACCGATTTTATGGTCGAAGGACTTCAATATGGCGGCGTTCCCGGCGGTGGTGTTGCCGACCATTTTGCAAAAGGAGCTTACGAAGGAAATAACTGTGTTTATCTCACAGGTACACCACAATATGGCGCTCTCGGCTTCGATTTTACATTCAATAAAGACTTGTCGATGTTAAAAAATGCGAATTCAAATATTAGTTTATGGGTTAAAAGTTTGGCAAAGGACGCCACGGTTACACTGCGTTTTCTCGACACAAAAACCGCCGATCTAACCGACCACCCCTGGCGTATGGATTACACCCTGGTTTCTACTACCAAAGCGCCGTTTGATGGAAAATGGCACAATTTTACCATTCCCCTGAAAAGCTTTCAGTATGTGGGTTCGTGGGATGGAGCCTGGTTTAATTCACAAAATAAATTTGATTGGAAAACGGTTGACAAATTTCAGATAGTTGCCGAACGTGCTGCATTAACAGGGAATAAATTCTGGTTTGATAACATTAAAATTGTGCGGGGGGAATCGCCGTTAGTTGGCAACCACGAAATACAGGTTGAAAGCAATGTTGCTGTTTATCCAAATCCGGCCCCGGAAAAGGTAAATATCAGGTTCTATGCAGCCCTGCAGGGGAAACTCGAAGTAACTATTCACGATTTATCGGAAAGATTATTAAAGTCGCTTCACAATGGCGATTGTACTTCCGGAGTGCTGGCCGACACACTCGGAATGAAACTCGAAATCGAAGAAATCAATCAAAAACTTCAGAACCAAGATAAAAATATAGAACTGGTTTTTAACTACCCCGGCTAACTGATAAACAAGCAGGAATAACAAGCAACCCGACAACCTATCGGATATAAAATCAACGAAAAGAAGCAATTTCAAACTTGAGGCCGCAAATTGGGACCTCAAGTTTGAAATTGAATAACCATTATGAAACCTTATTTTTGAAGCGTGCATGGGTGGCGGAAAAATAATAAACGAGTTTACCGACCAGATTTCGCAGATACAATGGATTCGTGATGGCGAACGGACCGGTTACATTAATGCCGTGACCAATATTTACGAGGCGCTGGAGTAGCTGATTTCCTCGACCTGCAAAAAGTGCAGCGCTGGAACAACCGCATCGACGAAACAGAAATGATTAATCCCTGAATTACTGAAGTTTTACTGCCGCAGTTGCATGGTGGGCACGTGGTGCATTTCTGCCGACCTGAACAAAATCAGTCAGGCACAAAAAACCGTTTTCATTCATTACTATCATCAAAATCCTCATCATCTTCTTCATAACCATATTGCGAAGGTGATTTACCTTTTGATTCGGTAATTTTGGGCTTTTTTATCTCTTTTTCATTTTCATCAATGTCCAGCAACTGCACCTGGAACTCCCACGAATCGCCGTAATCGAACAGATAAAGAATTTTTTTGCCTTTGTATAATCCTAATTCACCAATAATTGCTTCGTAGGCAAATGGTGGTTCATCGCCAAAGGAAGAATTATATGCTTCGTCAGAATACCTTTTCCCATCCATAAAAAATGAGTAAAGATGGTCGTTGTCAAAATCAAAGGCTTCCTGAATACAAAGGTGCAAATCTTCCAACGTGTGTTTGTGCGATAGTTTGATTTTTCGCCAAATTGCAGTATTGAGCATTACTTTAAAGGTATAGTTTCCTTTTTGATTTTCAATTGCTTCATCTTTTACGCTGTTATTCAATGAATTATCTGAAAATAAAGGTGCAAAGTGTTCTAAAAACGTAACTTCTGATTTTTCAGGTTGTTCATCTTCAAAATAGAATCTAAACTTAATTTGAAATGGGGAGCTCCAAATCTTCAAATTTAGTTTATGCAATACCTTGCACATATTTACGCCAAATTCAGTTGGATAAATACTTGAAATTGAATCCTCGAACTTTCCCTGTTTTTTATTCGTGATTGCAAATTGCTTAACTAAACAAAATCCAAAAAAACTGAAATAATGGACAAAAACTGCAAGGTAAGAGAAAAGAGGTTCGTAATCTGACCGCTTTGAAAAAGAACCTTTTACGAGTTCCTGTCCCGGTTTTGATTTTGAAATTGTCGTGGTAAACTGGTCTGATGAATCTGTTCCCCAACGTATCAATTCCTCAAAATCAAACTTGGTCCAAAAGGTTTCGAGCAGGAAGCAATATTTCTCAAAAGGGTTCAGTTTATCATACTCTGCTTTCCGCGTTGTACCTTCGAGGTAAACGTTTGCCTTGTCGTCGCCCACCTTTCTGTATAATCCTCCCATAACGGAAAGGTTAAACATCAGGTTAATAAACGGATACGATTCTTGTTGAAAATTGGGCGCTGAAACGTCTTTCTTGAAAATGAGTTTTGTATTTAATGAGAACAGGTCATTTTTCCCAAGCATTTCCAAACTTTTTGAAAGTTTTGGCCTTTGCTTGTCGATAAAATTGCAAAACGTTTCAAAATCGGAGATTGTAGGGTTGATGTGTTTTTCCTCTGTAATAAATTGTTTCATTGTCACTTACTGATTTTTGTTTTTTTTATTCCACCCGCTTCAAAATAAACACCCAATCCTCATTCATTTCTTTGGGATAGTGCCAGCTGAAATTGTCGGCTGCAGTGCAAAGTGGCAATTGCGTTTGTTCGCCGGTGCGAGGGTTTATCATGGTTACAGTATATTTTCCTTCGCCCGGAAGCGACAGGCGGCAATGCTGCACACGGCTGTAAATCAAATATTCTTTTCCCGGATTAGCCAGACAGAGATTGCCGTAATTCACAAGTTGGCTGGCGGGTTTCAGTTTCCAGTATTCGGTTTGTTCGAAACAATTTTTCATTATGCGGTAGTAGTTGAGCATGGTCATTTTGTCGTTGCCGCGGCCGTTAATCCAGCCGCCGCCGGTATCCTCGCCTGCGCCGGTGCCGAATTCGGCTGTTTCGCCTGTGGTTTGGTAGCCCCCGGCCATGCAGATTTCCCAGGCTAACTGGCTTCGGTTGTAGCCCGACCTCGCATTGGGTTCTTTGGTGGCCGTTGGACCGCAACCCCAGATGGAATAATGCCCTTCGTAGCCATATTCTTCGTTAATCTGCGGAAGGATTCGACCTGTTGCAGCCTGCTGCCTGAAACAATCCAGCATAAACGAGTAACCTCCGCATTCGTCCCAGCTTTGGTACATCACCACATCCACCCACGGCGATTTGCGGAAAGGAAAGTCGCTTGACCCATGAACCGAAATCAGGTGATTGGCATGGTCGGAGTTTTTGAGTAGTGTACCCATTTTTTCGGCCCATTCAGGGGATCGGAACAGATGATACTCGTTGGCAATGTCCCACATGATGTTTTCGAATCCTGAAAAACGCGCAACTGCATAGCGATAATACATTTGCTCGAATTCGTTGCCCATGTTGGCTTTTTTGAAAGGGTCGGTGGCATGGTCGAGCCCATCGACATAAAAAATGACCGAAACTACGATGCCTTTTTCGCGGGCACGGCTCAGCATGCGGTCGAAACGTTGCCAGTATTCGAGGTTGAATCGGGTAACATCGAATTGCGGTTCATCGAGACTTTGCGGGTTTTTGGCCACCCATGGGTTGAGCATAAACGAAAATTGGGCGCACTCTTTCACGTACTTTTCGTTCCAGCGTTCGCCGCCATGTGAGCGTCCGGCAATGGCCACGCGGATGCGGTTGATTCCCAGCGATGCCAGCCTGTCGATGGCCTGAAGGCTGACCTGTTCATCTGTCCAGCCCATGAGCCAATAGCAGGTGGTACTGTTCCAGAAATAATGTTTTCCGCTGTTTTCGTACACGAAATGGGTTGGATTTTCTTTGTCAACCCTGATTGGCCCGTTGCGTTTAGAAGCAGTGGCGGTAAACGATCCATTATAGGTTTTTGATTGACGGCCTTTTACAGTAAAATCGGCTTTAAATGAGTACTTTCCGGCCTGCCGTGGCATAAAGCGGATTTTGTAAATCTTTCCTGAAGGCTCATCGCAAAAGCCTTCCACTTCAACTGGTTGCCCATTTTCAGGAGTAAAAACTGCTTTCAGGGTTACATCGCTGAATGGATTTACCGATTTGGAAAGTGATGATACATTCAGCCTGACTTCCTGATAATCAAAAGTTTCGACTACCGTGTTTTTGAGGCTCATTTTGATGTTTTGGGCATTTAACACTAAAACAATGACCAAAGTAAATAGTACTGCAACCAATTTTTTCATAAGGATAGTTTCTTAAACCTGTTTCAAATAAATTCTACTATACAAATTTGAACGATTTATTTTCACAAAATCAAACATTGCTTATTTTTCAATCAGTTCAACATCAACTTTCGACATATTCTCAACCGGTAACCACAACAACAAACTGTTGCCGATCAAGTCTTTCCTGATTCCTATGCTGAAATCTTTGCCTTCGCTCAATGGTTTCCCATTTAGTTTCAGTACAACTGGTTTTTGTCCCCAGTTTTCTACAATAACCGCAAGATTCGAAACGGGTGATTTTGCACTGGCAGCAATGGTCATTTCCAATTGTTGGGTTTCTCCTGTTTTGCGTAGAAGGTAAGCACGTTGATTTTTGTTGTAGCCCATGTTTTCAAATCCTGAAGATTTGGTTGTCAATTCAGGGGCAAAGTTCCACGAACGGGCCAGAATAGCGAGTTCAGCGGCGGGTTTGGCTGTCATTCCGTAGAGATTTCGTCCCATCATCATGCCGGGTTTTTCGGTTTTGTGTTTGACCGGGTATAGTGTTCCCACGCAGGCCGAACTCGGTCGGTCGGCAGCCGGGGCAACACGTCCCTCGTTTGGCAATTGCGCCACAGGCCAGTGATTCCAACATGGAATGGTGGAAAAACCTTCACGCGCGCCAAAGGTAAATGGTTTCCAGGTGGCACCCTCTTCGCCAATCACAAAATGACGTTCGGGCGACTTCAGATTAATCAACTGAATGATGCCATTTTGAATGGAGTCGCTGCCCTTTGCACGGCCACCGTAAGCTTTCTCCCACGACCAGGTTTCGGTGTTGCCGTCCATATTCACAATGGTTGCGGCATTCAGTTCCACATTATCCTGAGGGCGTGTTCCCGGCTGGTTCAGAATTTCCGATTGTTGCCATTCCATGTTGGCCGCGTCGCTGCTGTGTATTTCCTGATAGCGCACCGCAACTGCATCGGGGTAAATGTAATAATATTCATCTGTCCATTCGCTCCAGCCTGTTGTGCAACTGTTTGCCAGTTCCAGCTTTCGGGACCCTGGTCTGAAACCCATTTGTCGTTGCTGCTCACCCATGCCGGACAATAGCCGGTTCCCCGCCAGAAAACCATGCGCACCGGCAGTTTTTCGAAACCTACCACTACATCAGCGTATTCGCCTGCTGGCCACAATCGGTCCCACTCTGGGCAATATTGAAGCTGCGTGTAATGGGCGCCAAACCCCTTTAATTCTTTAGGGCCTGAAGGCATTTTCCGGTAACTCAACGGTTGCTTTTCTTTTGGTTGTACTTTGTTAAACGAAGCCAAAATCTCTTTTTCACCGGAAACAGTTGGTTTTACCGAAACCTCGTCAATCAGTCCATCGAAGTAAAAAGTAGAAAGAAATTGCTTGCTGTTTTTGCGTTCAGTCAGGGCCGGATATTGTTTACGCTGCGCCTTGCCAATTACCGGCTGAATTTCATAATTGATTTTCACGATGGTTTTTCCTGTTTTGTCGGCCACTTTTTTACCATTTATAAACACCTGAAATCCATTTTCGGGATGGAAAACCCCAGCTACGTGCGACCACTGCAACAAAGGTACTGCATCGTTCGAAATACATTCAATCCATTTCCCATTGGCAAAAGCCTGAAACCCGATTTGTCCCAAATAGTTAATTCCGAAACTAATTCCAGAAGTGGTGTCGGCCGCCAAATCAATGATTCCCGTCCAGCCCCAGGAATACTCCTGCGGTGCAATCCAGGCTTCAACTGTAAAATCGTTGGTAAGACTTCCGGCAACTTCCGGCAATAAGTTTACATAGGTTGTAAAACCATCAAAATTCAGGCATTTTCCGCTCACTCCGGCTTGCTGGGTGAAATTTCCATGAAATTCTTTTGAAGCCTGAGTTTCGTTGAACGACCAATGGTAATTTTTGGGTTGCGCCTGAAGGCGATTGCTGAAGCAGGTTAGTGCGACAATAAAAAGGCAGAGCGTAATATTTTTATAATTCATGGTTTAGCTTTAGTTTTCAATTGTGTTTCTATCAGTTTTTTCATCCGGTCAAGGTTTGCCTTTACAATTTTTTCACCCAATTTAGGCGAAGCAAAATGGCGAGGGTCTTTGCCTGCCACGCCACGCAAGGCAATCGAAGTGTCGGCAGGTAACTGTTTCATTTTAACCAGTTCAGGATAAAAATATTGGGTCAGCGAAGTTTCGTTCATGGCCGCATGGTCGCACATGATTCCGGTTGAATCGGTATTACCATCGAACCAGCAATTCAGCAATTTCAGGCCAAATTTGGCCTCCCATTCTGCAATGTGCGCCGTAAACTGACCGGTTGACGGTCCGTGACCATGTGCAACCACCACTTTAAACCCGGCTCGCGCCAGGTTGGCTAAAGTTGCCTCAACGATTTGAAGATATAGCGAATCGCTTGTCCAGTAGGCGCTTCCGGCCAATTGCGATGGAACGGGGGCTTGTTTCATGGAGCCTGCATCGTACCAAAAATCCATTCCATAGAACATCTTGCCGTCTTTTTCCAATTTGGCATCAGGACCCAGAAAAAGCATAGGCAACACAATACCGCCAGCTTCGCGGGCCAGTTGTTGAAAGAATTCTGCCGATTGCAGACCGTCGGCGCCCAGCGGAAGGTGTTCGCCATGCCATTCGAGTGTTCCTAAAGGCAAATAAGCAACGGGAGCTTTGGCCAGCCGTTCGCGGAATTCGGTTGGTGTAAGGCGGGTGTATTCAACCTCAACAGGTTTTGTTTTGCATGAAAAGAGTATTGTTGCTAAGAGCAATGTAAAAATTGTAGTCTTCATTTCTCAAATTTTATTTCAGCCACGCAATCGCGGCCACGGTGTAGGCAAACGGCACGTCCCACTGTTCCATCCTGGGTGCTCCATTCAACTACATTCGATTCTTTCTGGTAGGGCGAATCGTTGGCATAGCCGAGGAAACCAACCATCATGGCATTGGAAATTTTATTCGCCATAAAATTGGTCGGAACCGGATGTTTAAAACCTACACCCGTTGCCAGGCATAGGTTTGCAGTGTTGTGTCCTGTGATCCACTGAATCATTTTTTCGGCCTGCCAGAAAGTGCCCCTTGAAGTTTCTTTTTTCTGAAGGATTCCTGTGTAAAGCGCTCCTTCTCCGGATTTTATATAGTTTCCCTTGTCAACTTCAATCGGAAAACTAAAAGTAAACGGAGCCCAAACTTTATCCTGTGTGGCAGGGGCAGTTCTCGGGATTCTTCCACCAACTTTGGTAATGTAAAACGAAATATGGTCGGGCAGTTTGG
>WTWZ01000035.1:22937-56009 GCA_009773765.1 Prolixibacteraceae bacterium
TTTTTTACCCTGAAAGTAACAGTTTTAGGCGATTCGGGATGGAAGCCAAGTAGGGTAGTGGCGAGTTCGAATTGGGGCCGGGCTGCTAAATGGATGGAGATTAGGGCGGTTAAAATGATAGAAATGAAAGTTTTCATAAAATATAAAAATTTAATTGATGAAACACTACTCGACTACTCTATCAATGACAGTTTATTGTCATCTCGACGAAGGAGATTCCTGTAAATTTGAAGAGATTTCTCCTCGTTCCTTGTCGAAATGACAGCATTAATGTAACTATCCATTACGCATTGTATATAATAATATTAAGTCAACTCTCAATGTTATGGCCACTCAAAGTGCAGTTGAAGGGTGTTTTTACATATTTTTTAAACTCAAAAACGATTCAATTTCTGAACGCGTTGGCGCCGATGGCTGCGCCCCCATTCGGGTTACACTGATTGCAGCGGCGGCGCTGGCAAACTGCAAAGCCTCTTTCATCGGTTTTCCTTCGACAAAAGCCACAGCAAAAGCGCCGCAAAAAGTATCGCCGGCAGCGGTGGTGTCAACAGCATCAACTTTATAAGCCTGAACACTAATTTTTTCGGTTTTGGTTACTACAAAGGCGCCTTTTGAACCCAATGTGATAATAACTTTTTCAACGCCGCTATCAACCAGTTTTTGCGCGGCTTTTTCAGCATCCGTTTCGTTTTCAACCAGAATACCCGCCAGAAAACCGGCTTCAACCTCGTTTAAAACGAGTATATTTATTTTCGGGATGTATGACACGTCAAAAGCACGGGCAGGCGCGCAGTTCCACATTACCGGAATCCCTTTTCGGTTTGCCAGGCCGATAACATACTTAATGGTTTCTTCCTTGATTTCGTATTGCATTACAATCAGGGCCGCCTCATCAATCACCTGAATTGCCTCATCAATTTTTTGAGGGGTAAGTTTGTAATTCGCCCCCGGCGCCACCGAAATATAATTCATCCCTTCGCCGCCAATCATAATTAACGCGTGCCCGCTGGCAATTCCTTTTTCGTAAAAAACAAAGCGGGCGTCAATTCCGTCACTTATATAATTCTGCACCATTTGCGGGGTGTAGGCATCTTCGCCCACACAGTTTACAAATGCCACATTTCCGCCGGCGCGTGCCGCAGCAACGGCCTGGTTGGCCCCTTTTCCCCCATACACCTGAAAAAATTCAGCATCGGTAACCGTTTCACCTTTTTCCGGAAGGTGATCCATTTTCATTAACAAATCGACATTCGAACTGCCGATTACAACTATCTTTCTCATCTTAATTCAGTCTTGCAATTACAATCAACGCCAACCCGATAATAAACAATGCAAACATGGCAGCCAGCAGTTTATTGGTTCCCTTTGGCGCTGCGGCGAATTCCTTCCACACAAAAACGCCCCAGGCAGCCGAAATCATAGTGGCGCCCTGCCCAAGTCCGTAAGAAATTGCAAATCCGGCCTGCTCGGAAGCCATCAGGTTGAATTCCATTGCAGCACACCAGATTAGTCCCCCCAGAATTCCGATGAAATGCAGTTTTGGAGTGCCAATTTTGAAATAATCACTGTAAGACACTTTTCTGCCGGTAACAGGTTTGTACATAAACCAGGTGTTAAACACAAAATTCGACAGGAAAATTCCGATGGCAAAAACAAACATGGCCGAATACGGGGTGAGCAGCCCTGTATCGGGTGTGGCAAAGTTGGTGGTCATGGATGCAGCCACAAAACGGTAGAAAAACCCCATCAGAATACCTGAAATGATGGAAATGACAATGCCTTTTTTCTGGTCGCCTTTCTTGTCCTGCGGAAGTTTTTTATATGCTGCCGTATCAACCAGAATGGCAAAAACAACAAGTGCCAAACCAATAAAAAGCAGGTACGGATCCCCCAGCGGCGTGGCAATATAATTTATCACCACACCAATTACAAGCGCCAGTCCAACCGCAATGGGAAAAGCAACTGCCATTCCGGCAATTGCGGTAGCCGCCACAATCAGCAAGTTTGAAAGATTAAACACAACTCCCCCGATAAAAGCTGAAGAAAGCGCCGAAAAATCGGCTTGAGAAAGGTCGGCCACAAAACTGCGCCCTTCGTCTCCGGAGCTGCCAAAGGTAAATCCGAATAACAAAGTAGTCAACACAAGTCCGATGGAATAATCCCAGTAATAAAGGGGGAATTCCCATTTTTTCGGGGTCATTTTCAGGGTATTGGCCCACGAGCCCCATCCCAGCATGGTAATGATGCAGAATACTACTGCGAGCGAGTAAGAATCGACGATGTACATAATAGTTTATAGTTTATAAGCCCCCCTTAATCCCCCCGATGTGGGGAAATTAGGAAGCAGGTTAGTATTTTATTGACTGTTTCTCTCATTTATGGCACTTTCAAAGCCTTCCCCCTCGGGGGAATCAGAAGGGGGCCACCTTTTTTTTGCCTCATCAATCATAGCGGAGGTTGCTGTTGCGCCGCTGCGTGAACAGCCTGCGGCCCGCACAGCCAGCAACTGGTCGAGGTTGCGAACGCCACCGGCAGCCTTCAGTTTCACTTTTGGACCGATGCTATTCTTCATCAATTCGAGTACCGGAATTGTCGCGCCCTGGTAGTTGTAATCGCCGTTGGGTTGCTTTACAAATCCGTAACCCGATGAGGTTTTTACGTAATCGGCGCCCACTTTTGTACAAATCTGGCAAAGTTTCACAATGTCGGCTTCTTTTGTTACGTAATCGGTTTCAAAAATGACTTTCACAATTGCACCATTCTCGTGGCATTTTTGGGTTACAGCGCCAATCTCGGTCTCAATATAATCCCAATCGCCTTGCAGCGCCTTGCCGATGTTAATAACCATGTCGATTTCCACCGCACCGTCATTGCAGGCGGTTTCCGATTCGAAAACCTTAACTTCGATGGCCGAATTACCGGCAGGAAAACCGATAACACAACCAACCAGTACATCACAACCTTTGAGCAGTTCAACGGCCTGTTTTACTGCATACGGTTTTACGCAAACTGACGCCACATCATACTTTTTAGCCACTTCACATTCTCTGCGCAAATCTTCATCGGTCATTGTAGGATGAAGAATGGAGTGGTCAATCATTTTTGCGAGTTCTTTTACTTTGTTCATATTTAAAAATTTAATCATCAATCGTTTGAAACACCAGTTGCCTGAATTTCCAACCTGTTTCGTCGTTTACCTGGCCCTGGGTTTGTTTGAAGATAAGCCCGATAACCTGTTCTTTCGGGTCGGCAAAATACTGGGTGTTGAAATAGCCGCCCCAGTCGAAGGTTCCTTTACTGCCGTTTCCTCCCCTGTTCTGCCCTGTTTCTGTGGTTAAACCAAAGGCCAGTCCGTGATACTTCGTTGGGAAACTGAACAATTCATCTGTATGGTTGGCCATAATTACATCAACCGTGGTGCGGCTTAAAATGCGTACACCATTTAATTCTCCGCCGTTAAGATACATTTGCAGGAAAGAGGCATAATCCTTAATTGTACCGGAAAGTCCGGCTCCGCCCGAGAAGAAGGATTTTGCCCCTTTAACCGGATAATCGGTATCGTAAAAAGTAACCGGGTACTTCTCCCATTTTCCATTTACTTTATGCTGAACGGCCACTAACCTCCTGGCTTTATCATCAGTAAAGTAAAAACGTGTATCGTCCATTCCAAGCGGATCGAAAATCCGGGTTTTCAGGAATTCATCGAGTGGCATACCTGAAACCACTTCGATAAAATATCCAAGCACATCCAACCCTTCGCTGTAAGTATATTTATCGCCGGGATTGTGATGGAGCGGCAGTTTGGCCAGCTTTTTCACACTTTCCGCAATCGTAATTTTTTCGGCTGTAAAAAGGTCGGTAATGCCGGCTTTTTGATAAATAATTTTTATTTGTTCGTTACCATCGATAATTCCATATCCAATTCCAGAAGTATGTGTAAGCAGTTGGCGGATAGTAATTTCCGATTTTGCCGGCTCTGTGGTGTAAGTTGTATCGGCATATTTGAATGATTTCAAAACCTGCGGATTTTTAAATTCAGGGATGAATTTCGAAATCGGATCATCGAGCCTGAATTTACCCTCTTCCCACAGCATCATTACGGCGGTTGAAGTAATGGCTTTGGTCTGACTTGCAATGCGAAAAATATCGTCACGTTTCATGATTTTGCCTGCCTGATTATCGGCCATTCCGTAAGCCTTCCAGTGAACGATTTTGCCATTTCGCACAACCAAAGATACAATACCCGGCAGATTGCCATTTGCCACTTCCTCTTCGCACATTTTATCGATTCGCGCGAGTCGCTCGGGTGAAATCCCCACGCTTTCGGGCGATGCTTCAGTTAATACCGGCGATTTTTGCGCAGATTTGGTTTGGGCGGTTAATCCAGTGAAAATTAACAGGACAATTGTAGTAAGAATCAGATTTTTCATTTATTTAATATTTAAATTTATTATCGGTTATTATACCGATAAATCGTAATTATCGGTATAATAACCGATGCTTATATGCTATTTATGAGAATTCCACAAAAAACTGCAATTCCAAAACTTAACAAAGTTCCAACCAGTACATATTCGCTTTTCGGTGTGGCGTTAAAACGTAGAATAGATTTAGCCGCAATTATCAATCCTAAAGCCTCATATTGGCCAGGTATTACCAAAGCCAGGGCAATTAACCGTTCAGCGATTCCAATTAATTTGCCTGCATTGGGTAAACTCAGTTCTTCTTTTTTATTTCTGTCTTCATCCGGTGTTTTAATGTCAAAAGCAACGAAAAGATATTTTATAATGATATTTGAGGGTTTGGTGCAGAATATAATTCCTGTGAAAATAGCAATTGTTTTCATTGAAAATTCAAGGTATTGATTTAGCCCAACAAGGGAACTAAATAAATATGTAACAAGTAAAATGGCAATAATATGAATAAGCTGGTCCGCAAAAAAATAGTTCTTTCCCTTAAATTTCAGGATTAGCCAACTTTTCAGGATATCAATAATCATGTGCAAAAAGGCAATCAGTAGGGCTGCGGACCAAAATCCTAAATCGAAGGCCAATAAATATGAAAATATCCCAACAATCAGGAAATGCCTTAGATGGTAAGTCGAAAATATCTTTCTGCTCTTTTTGTCGCTCATTTTTTGTGGCTGAAAAACAAAATCAGCCAGCAAATGAGCGCAAAACTGAAGCAGGAATAAATTTAATTCAATCATGATACTGTTTTTTCGAAGTAGTTAATAACTTTTTCTATTGATAACCAGCCTGCTGCAGTGGAATGTTGACTTATAGTTGACTGATATTTTTTCAGTTTTGATGAAATGTCCTTCTCACTCAAATTCTGTAGTTTGTAATAGATAACTTCGCTCTGTTTGGCCGAATACCTGGAAAGGATTGTATCGATTAAGGAAAATATGGTATCGAACTGCTCCTGTAATTTTTCATCCGGGCTACAAAAAAACATCGTATTTTTAATCACAATCTTTTGTTTATCAGAGGTTGATAAATTCTTAATTGTTCTTCCGGATAAATAAATTGCATCTCCATCAATTATTCCATTTTGCGGGTCGATGGTTAAAAGCGGGGCAACTGCTATTGCCATGCGGATTCCATGTTCAAAAAAATATTTAAGCTTATTATTTGATGCATTTGGTATATTCAGGTCTAATGATTTTATGAATGTTTTGAGCAATAATCCGATTCGTAATGCATCTTTTGGCGAGTTTATTACGCACTCGATATAATCTCCTTGCACCAGTCGTCCAAAAAAACCTTGTTCCTTGTATTTTTCC
This sequence comes from Prolixibacteraceae bacterium, assembly GCA_009773765.1. Taxonomy (GTDB): domain Bacteria; phylum Bacteroidota; class Bacteroidia; order Bacteroidales; family Prolixibacteraceae; genus Draconibacterium. The sequence continues at coordinate 28,723 of WTWZ01000035.1, forward strand.
GACAATTCGGACAACAACCGTTTGATGGAATTTTCCAATTTTCTCTTCGCTTCATCTGATAGAGAAGTGTACGAAATGACATCAGATGAAATAGTGGCAAAGTTCATATTATCTTTTTTATCGGTAAATATACTGATAAAAGCTATTTATCGGTGTTTTTGGCTATAATATTTATCCATAATTATTTCATTCCTTCCAGCACCAGCACCCAATCGCAACCCCTGCCCGATTTCAGCCAGGTTAGTTCTTTCGACATTCCGGGCACATCGAAAGTGCGGGTTCCCTGATTTTCAAATTCGCCAATTGCGGTGGTTTCCCCGGTGCGAGGGTCGAACCATGAGGCTTTAATTTTTTGTCCTGAAATTTTACCCAACTGAATCTCAGGTTTTCCTCCCGAGGGTATATAAATAAGCGCGAACGATTTACCCCGGATGGCCGGAATATAATTGGCACAATCACCCTGCCCGGAAATTATCAGCGATTGGTCGGGCTGTAATTCGTTTAAAGGAAAACGTAGCATGAGATTCTTTAAATACCCGACCTGTTTTGCTCCGGGCATTTCCATCCCATCCTGCCAGTTTGAAAATGCTTTTGGCGAATGTTTTTTGCGGGTGTCGTCGGTAAATTGCCAGATGGGCTGACACCCGTAGGTAAATCCTGCCGCCCCTGAAAACACGCTCCAGTAGGCAGCGATGCGCACATCAGCCGACGTAAAAACCCCGTTATCATCGATTGCATAATTAATTCCGTGGCCTTCGTAGCAAGGTTCAGAATTTAGTGTTGGTTTCGGATTGGGCAGATTCCAATCGGCAATGGCTGCCATATACGAAGTGGTATTATTCACTTCGGCATGGTACGAGCCCCAGGTGTGAAAGTCAATCCATTCGTCCGTGTGAAACCATTTCGATGATGATGTGAATGAATGATAGGTCATCAGGGTGGATGTATAATCGGCCTTTCCATCCTGCTTTTTAATGTTGTTCGTTCCGTCGGCAACTCCTTCTGCCATGGCACGCCACAGTTCAATTCCATTTTTGCGTTCATCGGGCTGACGGTCGCCTCCGAGAATCCAAATAACATTTTCACTTTTTCTGTGCCGATTTCCCAAAAACCAACCGTAGTTGTATGCTTGTTCCATGGTATTGAAAAGCGCTTTATCGGTTCGCGGGGTTACCCATTCGCCCCAGGTGGGAAGTAATGCCAGATACAAATCCTTTTTCGCAGCAGTTTCAACTGCAAAATCAACATGGTCCCAAAAATCGTATTCGTCCTGATATTTTGGGTTTTTACCCGCTGATATTTTGGGTTTCTCCGGATTTTCGTCCACAAAAATGCTGTCGCCATAAAAATTGGTGACTTTATCCATGTGAATAAATTCGCTGATAATCACCGTCTGAATAACGTTAAAGCTTTTTGCTTTTCGGTTCTCCAGATAGGTTTCAATTTCTGTGCGATTTAACCGGTGTAGCATTTCCCAACCGGTATCGGCCATCCAGAAAAAAGGCGTTCCATCAAGGTGCGAAATGTAATGCGGGTTTTCTTTTGAAACCTGAAGCGGCCCGTGCGCTTTCCATGGCTGTGAAGAAACAGCGGCGGCAAAAAGTAAGTGAATGTAAAAACAGATAATTTTCATTTCAATCTAACATTAGAAATAAGAAATATAAAACCAACTCAATCGAACAATATTTTATACATATTAAAGCCTTGTCAATCCAGTAAGCCAGCCTGCACTGTGCGGAATACAATCTTCATCCGTGAACGAGAAGGGACCGTCGTTCTCCCTTTTCGGTTCAGCATCGTATTTAAACTGTCCGCCTGTTGAAAAACCGTTGCAGGTTTCCGTAAGCAATATTTTTCAATTTTGGTATATTCAGTAAAACGCGGGTAAAACTATTTTTCATTTGATATTGATTAAATAAAATAACTGTTTCCAACCGGATAAACCGATGTAACACAATACAACTCGCTGTAAATATTTAGTTTAGAATTACTGGTTGAAAATTTAACTGAAATATGGAGCAGTGGAGTCCCTGTTTTTACTTTTAATAATCCGGCATTTTTTCCGCAGGCTAACTCTGCCCTGAGTTCCTGTGATGATCCGATAATTTCAATAAAATATTTCTTGCTTAATGTTTTAAAAAACGAACCTTCAATAAATTCTGAACATAAAAAATCAGGAAGGACCTGGCCTGAAAACCAGTTTTTTTCAAGCATTACCGGTTCGTTTCCAACAAATCGAATTCTTTCAAAATAAAGGCAAATTGAATTCAAATCGCTGTCATTAACCGGGAGCATTATTTCAGAATCCCACTTTCCTGCTGCTGGTTTTCTGAGAAAAAGTGTCTTAATATCTTCACCAACAGCCTCAGAAAAACCTTTTACATTTAGCAAACCCAGTGATTGCCTGCGTTCTTTTACTCGACTTCCTTTTCCATGCTGCCTTTCAATAAAACTTTCCTTAGCCAGTTCATCCAAAGCCTTCCGGGCAGTAGTCCGCGTTATCGAAAAACGTACACACAGTTCATTTTCAGATGGCAAATAATCACCTATCTGGTAATTTCCCTGCTGGATTTGACCTTTAAGGTGATTGTGGATTTCTTTATATTTAGTTTCTTTCATCAGGTTAGAGTTGAACACAATATTACACAATAATACTTGTACGTACGAGTATTATTTTCAGGATAATTATTTTTTTTGATGATGGGATACAAAAAGAAATCCCGGGAACCTCTGTTCCCGGGATCAAACTTAACCTAACTAAACCAAACTTATGAAAAAATACAGCATGATGCTGCGAAGTATCTTTTTAAATTATTACAATTAATGATCCAATTTGTTTTGAATTATAATCTCTTTTTTATAGACAAACAATATGCCAAATTATTTGATTCACAATTAAAATTAACATAGTTTCACATTTGCCCGAGGAAGTTACCCGCCGACATAATCTCAAAAAATAGATATATTTGCCAAAAAATAAGCACTCAGTATAAACAAACAATAAACGATAACATTAAATCAATGAATAACATTCGCAACTTTTGTATTATCGCACACATCGACCATGGGAAAAGTACACTGGCAGATCGCCTTCTTGAATTCACCAATACTATTGGCGAAAGGGATATGCACGATCAGGTACTCGATAATATGGAACTTGAGCAGGAACGTGGAATAACGATAAAAAGTCATGCTATTCAGATGGATTACATTCATGAAGGCAGCAGTTACAAATTAAACCTGATTGATACCCCCGGGCATGTAGATTTTTCGTACGAAGTTTCGCGTTCGATTGCAGCTTGTGAGGGAGCTTTGTTAATTATTGACGCCAGCCAGGGTATTCAGGCCCAAACCATTTCGAACCTTTACCTTGCTCTTGAAAATGATCTTGAAATTATCCCAATTATGAATAAAATGGACATGGACAGCGCCATGCCCGAATTGGTGGAAGAACAAATTATTGACCTTGTGGGATGTAAACGTTCGGATATTATTCGTGCCAGCGGAAAAACCGGAATGGGTATTGAAGAAATCCTGGATAGAATAATTAAAAAAATTCCACCGCCTAAAGGAGACCCTAACGCACCGTTGCAGGCGCTGATTTTTGACTCGGTTTTTAATTCTTTCCGAGGAATTATTGCTTATTTTAAAATTGTAAACGGGCAGATTGCAAAAAAGGACCTGGTAAAATTCATGGCCACAAAGAAAGAGTATTTTGCAGACGAGGTAGGTGTTTTAAAACTTGGCCTTTCGCCTCGCGAATATCTTACTACCGGCGATGTTGGGTACATAATTTCAGGAATTAAAACGGCAAAGGAGGTAAAAGTAGGCGACACAATTACGCATGTAAAGAATTCGTGTGAGAGCAGGATTGATGGTTTTGAAGAGGTAAAGCCCATGGTTTTTGCCGGAATTTACCCGATTGATGCCGATGACTATGAAGACCTTAGAAACGCAATGGACAAACTCCAGTTAAATGATGCCTCGCTGACTTTTGAACCCGAATCATCGGCTGCTTTGGGATTTGGGTTCCGATGCGGATTTCTTGGGCTGCTGCACATGGAAATCATTCAGGAACGGCTTGAAAGGGAATTCGACATGAACGTAATTACAACCGTTCCCAATGTTTCGTATCTTGTTCATCTCACTGACGGCTCAACCACAACGGTTTACAATCCATCAGGAATGCCTGTGGCAACTACAATTGAGGAAATTGATGAACCATACATTAAAGCGAGCATTATAACGGCATCTGAATATATTGGGGCAATCATGACATTGTGCCTTGACAAGAGAGGCACATTGCTCAACCAAAGTTACTTGACTGCCGAAAGGGCCGAATTAATTTTCGATTTGCCCCTTGGCGAAATTGTTTTTGACTTCTACGATAAACTAAAAAGTATTTCGAGGGGGTATGCATCTTTTGATTATCATATCAGCGGTTATAAACCTGCAAAACTGGTACGGTTAGATATACTTTTAAATGGCGAAATGGTGGATGCACTTTCAACATTAATACATTTCGACAATGCTTATTATTTTGGGCGCAGAATGTGTGAAAAACTAAAGGAACTGATTCCAAGACAACAGTTTGACATTGCCATTCAGGCTGCAATCGGGGCAAAAATAATTGCCCGTGAAACTGTGAAAGCGGTAAGGAAAGATGTTACTGCCAAATGTTATGGCGGCGATATCAGCCGAAAACGCAAATTGCTTGAAAAACAGAAGAAAGGGAAAAAGCGGATGAAACAAATTGGCAATGTTGAGGTGCCACAAAAAGCATTTCTTGCAGTTTTAAAACTTGATTAAATTATAAAATCACATAATCAACTTATACCCTTTCCCGTGAACATTGATAATTTCAACGGTTGGTTCTTCTTTCAGATGCTTGCGAAGCTTGGTGATATAAACATCCATACTCCTGGCATTGAAATAGTTATCGTCAATCCAGATTGAACGAAGAGCATAATTTCTTTCCAGAATTTTATTGGCATTCTGACAAAGCAATTTAAGCAAATCCGACTCTTTAGTTGTTAGTTTAACAACTTCATTTCCCTGAGCCAAAGTCTGCTTTCGGGTATCGAAGGTGTAAATACCTAACGTAAAAACAGGTTGCGAATTTGACAAACTTTCCTGCGAAGAACGCCGCAGGATAGCTTCAATCCGCATGATTAACTCTTCCATACTGAACGGCTTAGTGATGTAATCATCAGCCCCAAGTTTGAAACCTTCCAGTACATCTTCCTTCATGTTTTTTGCGGTTAGAAAAATAATTGGGATATCAGGATTTACAATCCGGATATCTCTTGCAAGGGTAAACCCGTCTTTTTTAGGCATCATTACATCTAAAATACAAATGTCGAAATGCTCGCGCATAAAACCCTTGTACGCAACTTCCCCGTCAGGGTACAAATTTGTATCATACCCTTTTGCAATGAGATACTCTTTCAACAGTAATCCTAAATTCTCATCGTCTTCTGCAAGTAATAATTTTGTTTTCTGTTCCATGGTTAATAATTTATTTGTGGGAATAAAATGGTAAATTTTGTTCCTTTATTTACAGCGCTTTCCACTTTTATTTTAGCATTATGCGAATCTACAATTTTTTTAACATAACTTAAACCCAAACCAAAACCTTTTACATTGTGAATGTTTCCGGTGGGTACCCGGTAAAACCTGTCGAAAATCTGTGTTTGGTGTTCTTTGGGTATTCCAATTCCCTTGTCCTGAACTGAAATTGCCAATTGGTCTTTTTTGTTTTCCGTTATTATTTTTATTTCAGGCGAATCGTTACTGTATTTTACCGCGTTATCGAGCAAATTAAATATAACATTGGTAATATGGACCTCATCGCCGCTGATTACCGGATTTTTAGCCATTTTTTCAGTTACAAGGATTCCGTTTTTATTTTTTACCCGAAGTTCAAAATTTGCCGCTACTGTTTCAATCATTTTATTTGCATCAAATTCCTTGAACTTAAATTTTAATTTACCTTCGTTAAATACCGCCATTTGTAAAACTTTCTCAACCTGGTAACTTAACCTTTTGCTTTCCTGGTTAATCACTCTCGATATATGTTCAATGGTCTGCGGTGTATTCGTAATACTACCATCTTCAAGCATTTGGCTGGCTAGAGATATTGTTGAAATTGGCGTTTTTAACTCGTGGGTCATGTTATTAATAAAGTCATTTTTAATCATCGATAATTTCTTTTGCCTGAAAATGACCATGATGGTATAACCAAAAATTGCTGTTAAAATTGCTGTTAAAATTAAAGTTGGTATAATGGTAAAACCAGTCTCACGTAAAAGATAACCTGAGCGTTTTGGAAAGTAAACGTATAAATAATTTGGTTTGGCGCCATTCAGATCGTTTTGAAAAAGGGGCTGTGGAAAAACCTTTATTTTTCCCGGATTATAATCGGTGTCCCCAAATATCATCTTTTCGCGGCCGAGATTGGAGTTCTTAATTGCAAATTTATATTCCAGATTAATACCGGTTTCGCTTAATGCCAAAGCAAGTACCTCTTTTAAAAAAATCGAATCAATTCTTTCATGGATAGGCCTTTCTTCCAAAAATACTTTATAATTGCGGTACCAGTTAATGTCGTTCAAAAAACTTTCCCTTTTTCTCTGTTGTTCTTTGGTGAATTCAACAAGACTTTCGAATCCAAAAAAATTCTCGTTTTTCGAGTCTGTGATACTCTGTTGTGTTTTTAACGTGTCATGCAAATTAAACTGAATTTCTTCCTGATAAGAACTTACAACACCGTTTTCAGAATACCTTAAACCAAAGCTGATTGAACCTCCCCCGACACTGCTTTTGGGGAAAACATTAAACTTGCCCGACGACAACGCAGAGCCTGGCAACTGGTTGGTCATTGCGCTGTTACGCGCAACAATCTGCTCATACTGGTCCAATTGAGCGGCAACACGAAGCAACGCGTTGCGTACCAATTGGTTGAATTGTTCCTCCCTGATATCCGATGCTGTTTTTATCATTTTGCTTTGCACCAATATCAATCCCGAAAGTACAAAAACCATCAAAACAATTAAGGTTATCAGCATTTTTCGACTCATACAGCAAAGATAATTTTATTGAAATGCCATGATTTAGAGGGTTAACAATATTTAACAACAAATGTTAAATTGTAATCTTTATTAACCAGTGGCTTTCAATTTTCTCCGAATAAAACTTTTTCAATTACCTCTGGAAAATATTTATACTCGAGTTCATGAACTTTTATCGCAACATCTTCTGGTGTATCAGATGGAAACACCTCGCATTTAGCCTGAAAGACAATTTCACCTTCGTCGTATTTTTCAGTAACAAAGTGAACAGAAATCCCCGACTCATTTTCTTTGTTTTCAACCACAGCCTGGTGTACTTTCATCCCATACATTCCCTTGCCCCCATACTTTGGCAAAAGGGCAGGGTGAATGTTTATAACCTTAAAATTCTGAATTAAGTTTAGGGGCATAAGCCAAAGAAAGCCAGCAAGTACAATTAAATTAACATTTCTTTTTTTTAATTCCTCCACCAGTTTTGGTGTATTAACTAAGTCATCCCTGGTAAAAACAAATGTTTCGGCACCTAACATTTTAGCACGCTCCAATGCATAGGCGTTTGGATTATTGGTCCATAACGAATCGACTATAACTCTTTCATTATCTGAAAAATATTCAATAATATTCTGGGCGTTTGTACCCGATCCGGAGGCAAATATTGCAATTTTTTTCACATCCATTTTTAACAAATAATTAACTCATAGAAAAATTGAATAATATGTTCAAATCTAACGGTTTGAATCTTATGGTTAGTACAACCTTTACATCATTTTTAATTTTTTTCTTTGAGATATACATCGTAAATGTATTACTTTGCACCGAATTATTTTAAGAGAAATTTAAGTATTAATTAAAAATTACAATTATGTCTGACGTTGCAGCAAAAGTAAAAGCAATTATTGTTGATAAATTAGGAGTTGATGAAAGTGAAGTAGTAAACAGTGCATCTTTCACAAACGACCTGGGTGCTGATTCACTTGACACTGTTGAGTTAATTATGGAATTTGAAAAAGAGTTTGATCTTGCTATTCCAGATGATGAAGCAGAAAAAATTTCGACCGTTGGAGAAGCAATTGCCCACATTGAAGCGGCAATTAAGTAATTAAAATCAGAAATTTCATTTATGGAATTAAAACGGGTAGTAATAACCGGATTAGGAACCGTAAACCCTTTAGGTAATTCCGTCGAAGAGTTTTGGAATAATTTAAAAAACGGAGTAAGTGGCGCAGGCCCCATCACAAAATTTAATCCAACAAATCACAAAACCCAATTTGCATGTGAAGTAAAAAATTTTGATGCTGGTTTGTATATCGATCGGAAAGAAATCCGAAAGCACGATTTATATACTCAATATGCATTTGCAGGCAGTCATCAGGCAATTGAAGACTCGGGGTTAGATCTCGGTAAAATTGACCATGACAGGGTTGGTGTAATTTGGGGCGCAGGAATTGGCGGACTTGAAACTTTTTTTGAGGAAGCAAGATCTTTTAAGGACGAAATGCCAAGGTTCTCACCGTTTTTCATTCCCAAAATGATTGCGAACATTGCCGGGGGGCTAATTTCGATAAAATACGGATTCAGGGGCCCAAGTTTTACTACAGTTTCTGCCTGTGCATCTGCATCACATGCCATGATTGAAGCGTATAACCTTATCAGGCTGGGCAAAGCGGAAGTTATTGTTACAGGAGGGTCTGAAGCTGCAGTTAACCAGGCTGGTATATCGGGGTTCAATTCAATGAGGGCTATTTCAACCCGCAATGATGATCCTAAAACAGCTTCTCGCCCATTTGACCTCGATCGCGATGGTTTTGTTATGGGTGAAGGTGCTGCTGCGCTTATTTTTGAAGAATATGAACATGCTGTTAAGCGAGGTGCGGCCATTTATGCCGAAATGGCCGGGGGCGGAATGTCGGCTGATGCTTTTCACATGACTGCCCCCGACCCCGACGGGAGGGGGGCACACCTTGTAATGAAATGGGCAATTGAAGATGCCGGGTTAGAACCTGAAGATGTTGACTACGTCAATGTTCATGGAACCTCAACTCCGCTTGGCGACATAGCAGAACCAAAAGCAATTATCAAAACATTTGGCGAACACGCATACAAATTAAGTATAAGCGCCACCAAATCAATGACTGGCCACCTGTTGGGTGCTGCAGGCGCTGTTGAAGGCCTTGCCTGTATTTTAGCCATCAATAACAGTATAATCCCGCCAACCATAAACCATTTTACCTACGATCCTGAAATTGACAACAAACTCGACATGACATTTAATGTTGCGAAAGAAAGGGTTGTTAATGTTGCAATTAGCAATACTTTTGGTTTTGGGGGCCATAATGCAACTTTAGTTTTCAAAAAACTTTAGCAAATTGTGGTTAGAAATATAGTACAAAGAATAAAACTCTTTTCGTCAAGCCGGAAAGAGTTTTATTTGTTTTTAAAGAACCTTATCGGATTTTATCCCCGGAACATTAAATTGTATGATCTGGCATTTTTGCACAAATCAGCTTCCACCATAGATTCGAGGGGAAATTTTGTGAATAACGAAAGGCTCGAATTTTTGGGCGATGCCATTCTTAGCGCCGTAATTGCCGATTTCCTTTACAACCGGTTTCCAAACGAAGATGAAGGATTTTTAACAAAAACAAGATCTAAACTGGTAAACCGTACATTCCTCACAAAACTGACATACGATATGGGCCTCGATGTTTTTATTGATTCGAACACAACCAAAAACATTGATAACAGCCACATATACGGAGATGCGCTCGAAGCTTTAATTGGCGCAATTTATCTTGACAAGGACTATCAGACTGCCAAGTATTTTGTTACAAAAAAAATACTGTCGAAATTTGTTAATCTCACTGAAATAGAACAAAACGATTCCAACTTTAAAAGCCAGTTGATTGAATGGAGCCAAAAACACAAGAAGGAACTATTATTCGATACCACAGAAGAATTTAACGACAAAACCAGGCAACCCAAATTTACTGCTGTTGTAAAAATTGACAATAAAAAAATTGGTTTCGGAACCGGCACCTCAAAAAAAGAAGCACATCAGAATGCTGCCCGTCAGGCATTGGATAAACTGGGAGATTTATAAATCTGGCTTGCTCTGCCCTTTAATTATTGAAGTTTACTACTTTTGCCCCAATATTCAGCTCTAAATGAACAATTACCTTGTTATCACATTCGGGTTTTTAGCACAGTTTCTGTTCTTTGCCAGAACTATTGTCCAATGGTTTAAATCGGAGCACGAAGGGGAAGTAATTTCACCAGTTATTTACTGGCAAATCAGCCTGTTGGCTTCAATTTTAATGCTCACCTACGGAATTCTGAGAAACGACTTTTCGATAGTTCTTGGGCAAGTGCTGGTTTACAGTGTTTATGTTCGCAACCTTCAGCTTAAAAAAGCCTGGGAAAAAATGCATTTCCTAACCCGCTACCTGTCAATAATAATTCCGGCGCTTTATTTGGGCTGGCTCATTTTTGGGGAAAATTACAACTTCATATCCATAATCAGAAATGACAATGTTACCCTTTTCCTGCTCATTTGGGGATCAGCCGGACAGGTTATATTTACTTCACGGTTTTTATACCAATGGATTTACTCTGAATATCACAACGATTCTGTTTTGCCTCTTGGCTTCTGGATTTTCAGCACCATTGGTTCGCTAATGATTTTTATTTATTCAATACCCCGGTTAGATCCCGTTCTGTTTGCATCACACAGCTTAGGGCTTTTTATGTATTCACGTAACATTCTTTTACATTACGGTAAAAAAGGCCTTTTTTCTAAGGTGAGTAAAATACCTTCAGTTAAAAATATCATTGCCAAAGTTTCTGATAAAATAAAATAGAATAATGAAGCAGGCCAATTCAGATTCTGATATTTAATTTTCATTTATTAATTTTGGCTTTATGCCCAACAGAAAGAAATATATTCTCCTCGAAGGTTGGATTTCTATTATCGGAAACACTTTATTGTTTGTCCTGAAATACTGGGCCGGAATTGTTACCGGTTCGCTGGCATTGATTGCCGATGCCTGGCATACCATGAGCGACACCATTTCGTCGGTTATTGTGGTGATTGCGGCCAGAATATCGCGCAAACCTGCTGACAAGGCCCATCCTTTCGGACATGGACGTGCCGAACATATTGCCTCCATTATCATTGGCGTTATGCTGGCAATTATAGCTTTCGATTTTATAGTTGGGGCAATTCAGAAATTCGGGACTAAAGAAAAAACCATTTTCGGAACTGTGGCATGGGTAGCTACTATCGTTTCCATTGTCTCGAAAGAAATAATGGCCCAGTACGCTTTTTGGGCTTCCAGAAAGGTTGATTCATCAATTTTAAAGGCCGATGCCTGGCATCATCGTTCGGATGCACTTTCATCATTAGTAGTATTGATTGGGTTGGCTTTTGGCAATGCTTTCTGGTGGACCGATTCCGTTTTAAGTTTTATTGTTGCTTTAATGATAGGGCACGCCAGTTACAAAATTCTTTCAAAAGAGATAATTTCGTTACTCGGAGAAAGTCCAAATGAAGACTTATTGATTTCAATCCACGAAACGGCGCAAAAAACAACGAATCAACAACTTCATCTTCACCACATTCACATACATAATTACGGGCAACATTCAGAGTTGAGCTGTCATATAAAACTGCCCCCTGATATGTCACTGCACGAGGCCCATGATATTTGTTCAAAAGTGGAAATGGCAATTCTGGAAAAATTCGGGTACATTTCAACCATTCACCCTGAACCGAAAGATTGGTAGAGTTACCTGGTTTGCAGTTGTTCATCAGATGAATTCGAGCCTTCTGATGAATACAAAAGATTATGGGAGTTCAACTATTCTGATATTCCGAAAATGAATTTCAGCGCCTTCAGATTCCAGACAGATATATCCGTTTTTTTGTGATGACTGGCTGATACCGTTCACAAATTTACCATTTACCGAAAGTTTGATGGTGCCATCCACGCAAACCACTTCGTACGTGTTCCACTCCCCTTTTCCCAGGCAGCGGTTTTCAACAGATTTACTGCGTTCGCCCCGCGGATTGTCGGGTATAATTTTAACGCCGCCAACACCGAATAATTCGCCATGAACATAAGCAATGGGTGGTTTTTCTCCATTTCGCATGTTCAGGTTTACCCAGTCGAGTTCAAGCATTTGAACCTCAACGCCATCGGGCAGGCGGTTCTCTCCCGGTTCGGCTTTGCTCCAGACAAATGTTCCCGAATTACCGCCGGCTTCCATGTGTTTCCATTCGATATGAAGAATAAAATTTTCGTATTTTTTTTCTGAACGGACAACGCCAATCGGATGTCCGCCACAAATTAACTCTTTCCCGTTTACTTTCCACGTTGTATCTTCGGTATTCACCTGTATCCATTGAACAGGTTGCCCTTTGATTTTTTTCCCCGCAGTGATTTTATCAAAACCAATCTCTTCGCCAAACTTGAATAATGGTTTTTGTGCTGAAACAACTCCCGCAAAAAACACCATAATAACTATTTGTATTACCCTTTTCATCTTTTAACAATTTTATACTTTTACTCGAAACTCTGAACTTTAAACCCTGAACTTTAAACTGCCTTATTTTCCTCTCCAACAACCGGTATCTTTTCTTTTATTTCCGGTAGCGGCCCAAAAACATAAGTTTTCGGACCCAGATACAAATCGGAGTTCATCAATTCTTCCCAGGTCACTTCCTTTCCGGTGTAAGCTGCAATTCTTCCCATTATTGTTATAAGTGTTGAATTTACCTGAGCTTCTGCATCGCTGATTGGTTTTCCGGTTCGTATTGCGGTTACCAGATTTATATGTTCCTGGACAAATGGATTGGTTACTTTCCACGGCGAAGTTGTGTCACTTTCTTCCGGCATTGGGTATTTCCATATTTCATTTCCTTTCCAGTCGTAAATTATGCCGGCTGCATTTGCAAAACCGGCAGTTCCGTTAATTTGTTCCACTTTCCGGTTGGTGCAACCGTTGATTTGCCGGGCAGCACAGTGGGTCCTGACACCGTTTTCATAAACATATTCCACGCTGAAAAAATCGTACTGGTCACCTGTAACCCTTCGCTGACGGCCTCCCCAGCCAATTGCCACAACAGGGTTTTTGCCCATGTACCAGTTCATTACATCCACTTCGTGAATAAACTGTTCGGTAATGTGGTCGCCCGAAAGCCAGCAAAAATTAACCCAGTTGCGGAGCATGTATTCCATGTCAGTCCACTGCGGCTGACGATTTCGAAACCAAAGAGCCCCTCCATTGCGAATAATATTAGCCCCGGTGATATCGCCAATGGCGCCGTTGGCAACCTGCCGCCAGGTTTCCATATAATCTTTTTGAACCCGGCGAATGGTGCCGCTAACCATACACAAACCTATTGCCTCAGCTTTTTTTGCCGACGCCAGCACCGAACGCGCGCCGACCGGGTCAACCGCAACCGGTTTTTCCATAAAAACATGTTTGCGCGCATTTACTGCCGCCTCAACATGTGCAGGCCGGAAATGTGGCGGTGTGCAAAGCAGAACAATATCAACTCCTGAATCGATTACTTTTTGGTAACTGTCGAACCCGATAAAACAGTTTTCGTCGGCAATTTCAACATTTCTTTCCGTTTTCAGTTCTGCGCGGCACTGGTCGATTTTATCCTGAAATACATCACCCAATGCCGTAATTTGCAGATTTGGCCCAGCCTCAAGAAAATTAATGGCAGCGCCCGTCCCGCGGCCACCGCAACCAATCAAACCTGCTTTTAATACTTTCCCGTCAGGAGCCTGGTCCACCAGTGCGGGCAATTGAATTTCCCCTTTTTTCGGTTTGCCCTGCGAGCATGACACCAGAAGCCCCGCAGCGCCAATTGTGCCTAATGAAGTTTTGGTGATAAAATTACGGCGGTTGATTCCCTTGTCCATATCCACTTTTTATGATTTGACCGGAAAGTTATCAAAAAAATATGAAAACCGCTTTTCAGAAATTTGTATAATTAATTTATCTTTAAAACATAAAAAATCGAATGGCTTTATCATTTAAAAAGTTGTATTATGAAATATTTAATAATGTTTTTAGCGCTAATTGCTTTAATTTCATGCAATTCAGTTAAAAAGAAAGAGACAAAACAAGTAAGTCCAACCAATTACAAAATTGAGTTAATCTGGGAATCTGACACCATTTTGCGAACTCCTGAATCGGTTTTAATCGACAGGGAACGAAATATTATGTACGTTTCAAACGTAAACCTGAATCCCTGGGAGAAAGATGGAAACGGTTTTATCTCGAAACTGGATATGGAAGGAAACATAACTGATTTAAAATGGATTGAAAACTTACATGGCCCCAAGGGAATGGGAATCAGCGGTAATTCGTTGTTTATTGCCGATATAAACACCCTGGTGGAGGCCAATATCGAAACCGGCCAAATTATAAACACCATTGAACTGGAAGGCAAACCAGATTTAAACGATATTACGGTTAGCGACGCCGGTACTGTTTTTGTTTCGGGTTCGGCTTCAAACACCATTTATGAATTAAAAAATGGCGCATTGGAAGCATATTTTAAAGGGGGCGAAGAACGCTTTAACGGTTTGTACTGGGAAAAAGACAGGATGTTGCTAATTACAAGCGGTAGCAGCCAGTTCAAAAAAATCAGCCATAATACCAAAGAAGTAAAAATAATTGCTGAGAATTTGGGTCACGGCGATGCAATTGCACCGGTAGGCGATGGCGGATATTTGTGTACAAGCTGGGCCGGTAAAATTTTCTATGTTTCTGCTAACGGACAAACCACAGTACTTTTAGACTCTGAAGGTTCAGCAGAAAATGCTGCTGACCTGGACTTTTCCATACAAAATAAAATACTTTATGTGCCCACCTTTTTTAAAAACCAGGTTAAAGCATACAAATTGGTTAAAACTGATAATATTTATTAGCGCTTCAATATGCCAATCTTCACCTTTTTAAATCAAATTTAAAAGGCGCCGGTTTCTGGTCTGTTAACCGATGCCCGAAGCTCAATACATGTACAGTAACTTTTTTATTTTGATGCAGAATTAAATAACCCAACCGACTTAATAAATTCTGATTTATGTTTATTTTTAAAGCGACAATTAACCGAAAATTAAACAAGAAACAATCAAAATAAAAACCATAGCAGGCAAATTGCCAGATACAACATGCTGAAACAACATTTAAAAATTTTAAACCCCGCTTGATGATAAGAATAATAAAAAACCGCAATTGCTATACAATATTTCATCCAGGAGGAAATATTGTATAGTTTTGGTATATAGACAACAGAGTTATAGGCAATAATAAAACAAGAGATGAAAGCACGAATTATATTACTGACAATTTGGGTATTCTTAAGTTTTAGTGCTTGGACAAGCTTTGCACAAAACAACAGAATAATAAGTGATGAAGAGATTTTAGATATAGCGCTAGCTAATTTGAACCAATTTATTGAACATATTAATGGTTCGTACAAAGACTTTGGATTCAACCAAAAAGAGGACATGAACAACGTACAACTTGGAGCACCTTACGAAGTAGTATTTTTATCTTCCGATTTTGTAACAGATTCGGCATTCGTAGAAGAAAAGAACTATTTTATTAAAGAAAACTATGCTTGGGAAGTTCCATTAATTTTTAAGGATAAGATTCGCTGTTTTATGAAAGTATTTTATATAAACGACTCATTAAGAGCTATAGGTGGCGGTGGTGCTTTTTTTTGTCAATTTCTTGATAATTGCGAGAAAAAATACGCAGTCCCTAAAGAAGGAAAACGGTATTTACTACTTCCTGAAGTAATATATATGTGTGAGTTTATTATGTTGAATGATTCAAATAATTCTTTCAAGTTATATCCTATTAATAAAAATATTGAAGGATACAATGATTGTACATATGACGCATCTTATAATAAACACAATTCAATAAAAGATTTTTTTAATACCTATAAAACCAAAATCTACACATCAACAATTGATAAAATTGAATCTTCCTACAAATTTGAGATATATCCTAATCCCTTGAACATTAATAGCATTTTAAAAGGATTTATTCCCCAGTCAATAGTAGAAGCAAACATGAAAATTTATGACTGTAATGGAAAAGTATTATTTAAAAATCGAATAAAAGATAGAGGAGAAATTAAAATAATTTTGAATAGAGAAATATTTTTAAAAAGTGGAATCTACTTATGCAAAATCACTTTGGATAGAGAAATAATCTCAAAAAAAATTATGGTAACAAATTAAAGCCTATAACAAAGTGTAAATTTCAGAGCGGGGTCGGTGGTTTTCGAGCCGCAACTTACACCAACCGTTGTGCACAACCGGGGAAAAATGCTACAAACTGATAATTTTCGGTACGATTAAAAAAAGTTAGTATTTTTGTGATATGAAAATAATTGATAAAAATATAGATAAGATTAGAGCTTTATGTAATAAACATAAGGTGGCCAGGCTATTTGTATTTGGCTCAATCCTGACTGATAATTTTAAAGAATCCAGTGATATTGACTTATTGGTTGATTTCTCAGGAGTAGATCTTTACAACTACGCTGATAATTATTTTGATTTAAAAACATCTTTGGAGAAATTACTTAAAAGACAGATAGACTTACTTGAGGATAAAGCTGTTAAAAATCCATATCTAAGAAAATCCATCGACTCGTCTAAACAAATGATATATGGATAATGATATTAAAACCTGGCTTTATGACATTTTACAATCGATAAATGAGATTGATAGCTTCTTTGATAATAAACCAAGGATTTTTGAGGAGTATGTTTCTGACATCAAGACTAAGAGGGCAATTGTGCGTGATCTGGAAATTATTGGTGAAGCAGTAAATCGTATACGTAAAAAAGATAAAAATTTCAAACTTGACAATGCGGAGAAAATAGTCGGTACCCGAAACAGGATTATACACGGATATGATAAAATCTCTGATGATTTGATTTGGAGTATTGTGATAAATCATTTACCAAAACTAAAAGACGAAGTTACCGGACTATTTTACGATTAAAGAGCAGCGCAGAGTCGAGTTGCCTCCGAAATCCGCCCCGACAATATGTACCAACCATAAATCCTTCCATAAAACAACACATCAGTTTCCGTTTGCTATTTACACAAGTTTAATTAGTTTTGTTTCGGCCTGAAAAAAGGGTCAGCAAAATCAAATCTTCTGTTAATAAACTAAATTTAAACTAATGAATAAACAGAAACAAAAGGTATCACTTGTCGAAAAAATCGGCTACAGTTTGGGCGACCTTGCTGCTAACCTTGTTTTTCAAACCCTCATCACTTATCTGGCCTTTTTTTATACCGATATTTACGGGCTAAAAAACAACGACGCCTCGCTTATTATGTTGATTGTAGGCCTCGCTGCCGCATTTTTGTTTAACCCGGTTATCGGAGCGATTGCCGATCGCACAAAATCGCGCTGGGGAAAATTCAGGCCATGGATTCTTTTTTCTGCAGTGCCGCTGGGAGTAATCGCCTTATTGGCATTCAGCACACCCGATTTTTCGTACAAGGGAAAAGTGATTTACGCTGCCGTTACCTACACGCTTTTATTGTTAATGTATGCCTCAAATAACCTACCGTATTCGGCATTAAGCGGCGTAATCACCGGCGATATGGCTGAGCGCAACAGCATTTCTTCAATCAGGTTTGTAGCCGTAATGTTTGCCCAGTTTTTTGTTCAGGTTTTCATGCTTCCGATTATTGAATATGCCGGCAAGGGCGACAAAGCCGCCGGAATTGAAGCGGTAATGACCTGGCTCGCCATCGTTGGAACCATCATGTTACTAATCACTTTCTTTACCACCCGCGAACGAATTGTACCGACCGAGGCACAAAAATCATCATTAAAGGAAGATTTATCGGACCTTATAAAAAACAAACCCTGGCTCATCATGCTGATTTCCACCATTCTCGTGTTTATAACCCTTGCGATGAAGGGAGGTGCGTATGTTTACTACTTTAACAATTTTGTGGATGAAGTTGCTTTAGCCAGCTTTATCAGCCCGATTACCGGCGCTCTGACTGACATCGGCGTCAACTTTTTTGGTTCCGACCCGGTTTCTGCAGGTTTTGGATTGTTTAACGCCGGTGGTATAATTTTTATGATTGTGGGGATTTCACTTTCGAAAAAGCTTGCCGATAAATACGGCAAAAGAGATGTTTTTTCATCAGCGCTTTTTGTTTCCACGCTTTTCATTCTCTTTTTCATTTTCTACAAATCCGAAAGTGTGGTTCTGATGTTTGTTTCCCAGATTCTTCACGGGTTCTTTTATGGTATCACCATCCCTATTCTTTGGGCAATGATTGCCGATGTTGCCGATTATTCGGAATGGAAAACCAACCGTCGTGCCACAGCCATTATTTTTTCGGCAATGATGGTTGGACTGAAAGCAGGACTATCGATTGGAGGAGCTCTGGTTACATGGATTTTGGGCCAGTATGGATACATCAATAAGGAAAGTATAGCGATTGCTCAGGAAATAGTTCAACCTGAAACCGTTGCACAAGGCGCCAGAATGTTGGTGAGTATTTATGCTTCCATCCCGTTTTTTTTGGTTGTTGCCCTGTTGTTTTTATATGAAATAAACAAGGAAAAAGAAGTTCAGATTGAAAAAGAACTGAGCGAACGGAGAAAATTAAAATAATTAAAAAATTAAAATTAAAGAAGCCTCCCCTTTGGGGAGGTTTGGAGGGGCTTTTATGAAACCACGATATCTGACACCCGGAATATACACCGCCGACCCGTCGGCACATGTTTTTAACGGACGGATTTACATTTATCCGTCGCATGATATTGAATCCGGCATCGCCGAAAACGACCTCGGCGACCATTTTGATATGCGCGATTACCACGTTTTTTCGATGGACGATGTTATCTGTGAAGTTACCCGCCATGGCGTTGTGCTCGATGTGAAAAATATTCCCTGGGCTGGCAGGCAACTTTGGGCGCCGGATGTTGCGCATAAAAACGGAAAGTATTATTTGTATTTCCCGCTTAAAGACCAGAACGATATTTTCAGGATTGGCGTGGCGGTGAGCGACAAACCCGAAGGCCCGTTTATTCCGCAAAGCGACCCGATAAAAGGCAGCCACAGCATAGATCCGGCAGTTCTGGAAGACAACAATGGCGGCTATTACATGTATTTTGGCGGTTTATGGGGCGGACAGTTGCAGCGTTACCGCAACAACAAAGCCATTGAATGCGGCCATGAACCGGCTGACAACGAACCGGCGCTTTCGCCAAAAGCGAAAATATGCTCGAATTTGCAGAAGTGCCGCGTGATGTAGCTATTCTCGATGAAAACGGAAAACCATTAAAAGCCGGAGACCACGGCCGCCGCTATTTTGAAGGCCCGTGGGTACACAAATATCAAGGGAAATATTACCTTTCATACTCTACGGGCAATACACATCAATTGTGCTATGCAGTTGGAGACTCGCCTTATGGGCCTTTCACTTATAAAGGAGTAATCCTGACACCTGTGGTTGGCTGGACCACGCACCATTCCATTTGTGAGTTCAAAAACAAATGGTACCTTTTCTATCACGACAGCGTACCATCAGGTGGAAAAACCTGGTTGCGAAGTATTAAAGTGCGCGAACTCAATTACTATCCGGATGGCACAATCGTTACCATGAATGGGATGGAATAGCGATTGTCAATTAACGTTCTGCTTTTGCTGATTGAATAAAAAATATTTAGGTTTAACCTTACTAACCTGTTGCATTATTAGCAAAAAACAATTTGTCGGAATTACCGTCGATGGCTTCCAAATTATTAACAGAGGACATGAAAACAGCTAATATTTCAATCTCATTTTTTTTTCTGTTTCTGGTACTTTTTAGTACCGGCCAGAAAATTACCATTCTACATACCAACGACCTGCATTCAAAACTGACCGGCACCGGGCCTGAATTTGAATACTCGCCGTTAATAGTGAACAATGATAAAACAGTTGGTGGTTTTGCCCGGCTGGCAACTATTTTTAAACAGGAAAAGGAAAAGTTTCCGGAAGGTACCCTGATTCTCGATGCAGGCGATTTTCTGATGGGGAGTTTGTTTCAAACTGCCGAAGAAGAAACCGGTTTCCAGGCCAGTTTGATGCAAAAAATGGGTTATGATTTTATTACTTTGGGAAACCATGAGTTTGATTTCGGGCCGCAAACCCTGGCAAAAATCATTAAAACTGCAGGCAATAATGGCGAAATCCCGCAGATTGTGGCCACTAACCTTGTATTCAGTAAAAAATCGGCCGAAGATGATGAGCTTCATCAAATGTTTTCAGATGGCGTAATTCAATCTTTTTCTGTAATAAATAAAAACGGGCTAAAAATTGGCATTTTTGGATTAATGGGAACTGATGCCGAAAGCGTGGCCCCGTCCAGTAAACCGGTTACCTTTTCAAACCCTGCAAAAAAAGCCAGAAAAGTGGCAAGGCATTTAAAAGACAAGGAAATCGCCGATATCGTTATCCTGCTGTCGCATTGTGGGATTGGATACGATAAAAAAAATAACCGCTATTATGGCGAAGACATCGAACTGGCCAAAAAAGCCCCTGAGATTGACATTATTATCGGAGGCCACACGCATACCCGGACTTCGGAGTTCATTAAAACCGGAAACACTTACATTGTGCAAACTGGCAGTTATGGCGCTGAAGTTGGCAAAATCAGCATGAATTTTAAAAATGGAAAAATCACGGATTTCAGGTTTGAACTACTGCCTGTAAACGACCAGGTCAAAGGAGATTTGGAAGTTCATAGGCAGATTGAAGATTTAATAAAACATATCGACCGGAAATACTTGTGGGACGTGGGTTTAACGTACAACCAAATTGTGGGAAAAACGGGTTTCGATTTAACCCTTGATTATTCGGATTTGAAAAACAGCAACCTGGGCGGCTTTATTGCCGATGCCACTAATTTTTATTTGACCAGCACTGGAAATTCTGCAGATTTTTGCCTCGTTGCCTCGGGTACCATCCGCGAAAACCTGGTTGCCGGAGAAAGTGGAATAATTTCTGTCCCCGATGTTTTCAGGGTCATGTCGCTGGGTAAAGGGACCAACAATGTGCCGGGCTACCCGCTCACCAGGATTTATATAACCGGACATGAAACAAAACAACTGGTGGAAGCGCTCGTAATGTCGCGAAATAAAGGTGGTGATGGATTTATCTATTTTTCGGGAATCAAAATATGGATTGATTCCGAATAAGGATTGATGAGAAAAGTACAAAAAATTGAAATCAACGGAAAAGAAATCAGCTTTTCAAAAAAAGACAAAACACTGTACTCGGTTGCTGCTAATATTTACCTGGTTAGTTTTATGGACAGGATAAAAAAGTTAAGTTATGGATTGCTGAAAGTAGTACCAAAGGATGAAAACGGAAAACCAGTGGCCAACTTTAATCATCATCTTGTTGATATTAATGCTGAAAAAGAGGGAGTTCAGGAAGCCAAAGAATGGGTTGCGATGATTGAATACATCAAAAGTTTTGAAAAAAACAAGGAAGGGGTTCCTGTCATTCCTGATATTTATAAACATGTCGATGATTCAATTATTGATATAGCCAAATAATTGACTTATCCAGTTAATAGTTGGCAACACGGTAACCTATCCCCACAAGGGTGATTTTCTTGTCAATGATAAATTCCTGTTTGAAGTTGGCGGAAAAAGCAAAGCACAAAAACAAATTGAAGGCAAGCAAAATGCGTTTATCATTAAAGACTGCATTGAATACGCCTCTGAAAATATTATTCCGCTTCGGATGTTTGGTATGTTGTATTAGTGGCAAACCAATTATTTTGTAACGTTCTTATTTCTTCATACCAAACGTTTTTGTATTTTCGGCAAATCATCAGCTTAACCAATTTTCATGAAAGTCAACTTTCGGTATTTGCTCACCATTACGCTGGTTACCGCGCTGGGCGGACTGCTTTTCGGATTTGATATTTCAGTTATATCTGGTACAATCCCATTTCTTCAGGAGGTTTTTAATTTAACAGAAACCATGAAAGGCTGGGTAGTAAGCAGCGCCCTGATTGGCTGCATCATCGGCGCCAGTTTTGCCGGAAGGTTAGGCGATAAATTCGGGCGCAAAAAAGTTTTGCTGGTTACAAGCATATTATTTGCAGTTTCGGCCATCGGAAGCGGGGTTGCCAATTCAATCCCAACATTTGTGATGTACCGTATTTTAGGCGGGTTGGCGGTTGGGGGCGCTTCGGTCCTGGCACCCATGTACATTGCCGAAGTTTCGCCGGCACACCTACGCGGACGAATGGTTTCCATTAACCAGCTCACCATTGTATTTGGTATATCTCTGGCCTATTATTCCAACTATTTTCTTTTACAAATTGGGGAAAATGCCTGGCGCTGGATGTTTGCCGCCGAAGTTGTTCCTTCGCTGCTGTTTTTCTTTGCGCTTTTCATTGTTCCCGAAAGTCCGCGCTGGCTGGTAGCCCGGAACAGGGAAAACGAAGCATACCAGGTTTTAAAAAAAGTTGCCGGAACCGGTTTTGCAAGATTTGAACTGAGCGAAATAAAAGCATCGCTGGCTGGAAATGAAAAACGGGGAACTTTGAAACAACTTTTCAAAAAGAAATATTCATTTATCCTTTTCCTTGGGGTATTTCTTGCCGTTTTTCAGCAATGGTCGGGAATTAACGTCATTTTTTTTTACGCGCCCGATATTTTTGCCAAAGCCAATCTCGGTGTCGATGCGGCGCTTTTTCAAACTACATTAATCGGATTGATGAATATAGTTTTTACCATTCTGGCAATGCGTGTAATCGATAAAATTGGCAGAAAATTGCTGATGCTGATTGGCGCTGCCGGAATGGCTGTTTGTTATCTGGTGATTGGATTTCTGTTTTCAACCGGAAGAACAGAAGACTGGTTATTGCTTACCTTTATTATTATTACACCTGCCTTTTTTGCATTTGGGCTTGGACCAACTGTTTGGGTAGTTTTAAGCGAGATTTTCCCCAATAAAATAAGGGGTGCAGCCATGTCGGTTGCAACATTTTCGTTATGGGTAGCCTGCTATTTGCTAACTTTAACATTTCCTGTTTTTGTGGAATTATTCAATGCATCAAACACTTTCTGGTTATATGCTGTAATTTGTATCATCGGATTTCTGGTTATACTTAAATATCTGCCTGAAACCAAAGGGATTTCGCTGGAACAGTTGGAAAAAATGCTGGTAAAGCCCCCTACCCAACCTTCCCCCGAAGGGTGAAGGAGTAAGAACTGATAATTGGAATAAATCAAAAAACCTGAAAATGAAAAAACTTCAACTTTTACTGATTACCCTCATCGTTGCATTTTCTCTTAATGCCAAAGAATTCAACGTAGCCAAAACCGGAAACGATAAAAATCAGGGTACTGCTGACGCCCCGTTTCTTTCCATTCAGGCAGCCGCCAATATAGCACAACCTGGCGATGTAATCACCGTTCATGAAGGTGTTTACCGCGAATGGATAAAACCTCCCCGCGGAGGGGAATCAGATACAAAACGAATTGTTTACCAGGCTGCTCCAGGCGAAAAAGTTGAAATCAAAGGATCTGAAATTATTAAAGGCTGGGAAAAAATTGCAGAAGGCGTTTGGAAAGTAAAAATCCCGAATCCTTTTTTCGGCGATTACAATCCTTATACCGATAAAATTCATGGCGACTGGTTTAATGATTTAGGCCGTTCGCACCACACCGGCGATGTTTATCTGAACGGACATTCGCTTTGGGAATCGGCGCTGATGGAAAATGTGCTTAATCCGCCTAAAACGGAAATCAGGATTGGAGGCACACCATCTCCTACATATTGGTTTTGCGAAAGCGACAAGGAAAATACATTTATTTATGCCAATTTCAAAAACGCAGACCCCAACAGTGAACTGGTTGAAATAAACGTGCGAAAAGCCTGTTTTTACCCGGTAATCAACAATGTAAACTATATTACAGTCCGTGGATTTACCATGAAACATGCAGCTACTCAATGGGCGCCCCCTACCGCCGAACAAATTGGTTTGATTGGGACCAACTGGAGTAAAGGCTGGATTATTGAGAACAACATTATCAGCGATTCCCGTTGTTCGGGAATTACTCTTGGAAAGTATGGCGACGAGTTTGACAACACTTCAGAAGATTCCGCCGAAGGTTATGTTGAAACCATCCACCGCGCCATAAAACGGGGCTGGGGCAAGGAAAATATCGGCAGCCATATCGTTCGAAACAACACCATTTATAATTGCGAACAAACCGGAATTTGCGGAAGTTTGGGAGCCATTTTCAGCGTCATCGAAAACAATACCATTTACAACATCTGGAAAAAGCGCCAGTTTACCGGTGCCGAAATGGGCGGCATTAAAATCCATGCATCTATTGATATGCTAATCAAAAACAACCGTTTGTACAATTGCGGGCGAGGTTTGTGGCTCGACTGGATGGCACAGGGAACAAGGGTTACACAAAATTTGCTGTATAACAACACCACCGACGATATTTTTGTGGAAGTCAACCACGGGCCATTTTTAATCGACAATAATATTTTGCTTTCGAAACTTTCAGTCCGCGACTGGTCGCAAGGGGGCGCTTATGTGCATAACCTTTTTGCCGGAAATTTCGAAGTCAGCCCACAGGACAGGTTTACACCTTACCATAAACCACATTCCACCGAACTTGCAGGGCTCAAACAAACCCAGTGCGGCGATAACCGGTTTTACAACAACATTTTTATAAACGGATGGCACGAAAAAGAATTTGAGAATAAAGGGCTTTCTCCTTATAAAAATGTGGCTTTGCCAGTTGTTGCCGATGGTAATGTGTTTATGAATCGGGTGGAAGTCTTTTCGACCGGGCAAAATTTCCTCGAAATTAAAACTGAAATCAAGCCCGAAATTCAGAAAAAGGATGATGTCTATCTAATTAACTTTCATTTACCCGCTGCAATAAATAAACTGAAACTGAAAACCATTACCACCGAAATTCTTGGTAAGGCGATTATCCCGGAACAACGATTTTCAAATCCTGACGGTACGCCTTTAGTAACCGATACTGATTTTTTCGGAAATAAAAGAAACGTGAAAAATCCGATAGCCGGACCGTTTGCAAAAACAGGGGAGGGTAAAATTGAATTAAAATATCAGGAATAAAAACGATGGTTGAAAATACATATCTGTAAATATTTCATTACAAATTTGAACATATTTGTAAATTATTTTTTACAAATTTGCGTACATTGGTTTTGAAATGAAAAAAAGATTTCTCTTCAATACAATTAAAAAATACATCGATCACAAAAATGCGCTGGTAATTACCGGAATGAGGCAGGTTGGTAAAACTACTTTAATGAAGCAGATTTTCGACGAAATTACTGCGCCAAAATTGTGGTTCGATTTTGATAATCCGTTAGATATGCTGTTTTTTGAAGAGATCGACTATAACAAAATATTTCAGAAACTTAAAAACCAGGCAAAAGCAACCGGAGACAGGATTTTTGTTTTTATTGACGAAATTCAGAATCTTCCGGAAATAACAAAAATCATTAAATTTCATATTGACCATTACAATTTAAAATACATTGTTTCAGGTTCATACAATTACTATTTAAAAAATCTTTTCCCGGAATCACTGAGCGGAAGAAAATTTCTGTTTATACTGCCGCCATTAAGTTTTCAGGAATACCTGTATTTTAACGACAAGGCACAACCCGGCGACTTGATACCCGATTTTAAGGAAATTGTAATAAACCAAAACAGGACCGGATTTGAACAAAGAAGCCTGGATTACAATAATTATATCGAGTTCGGTGGGTTTCCCGAGGTAGTTTTAACAAAAGATGTGGAAATAAAAAAGGCTGTCCTTAAAAATATTTTTGCCTCATTTTTTGAAAAAGACATTAAAATTCTTACCGATATAAAAGATGTAAGAGAATTGCGTGATTTGATTCTTCTGCTGGTTCCGCGGACCGGCAACATACTCGACATCACAAAGCTGGCAAGTGAACTCGGCGTAAACAGGGTTAAAATATACAATTATCTCGAATTTCTGGAGGGTGTTTTTTTCCTGCAGCTCATTCCAAAATTTTCAAGAAGTATTGATCGCAGCATTGCAGGCGGCAAAAAAGTATATTTTGCTGATACCGGTATTTTAAATGTAATCGGCAAAGTAAATGATGGCCAGCTATTTGAAAATGCGGTTGCGAATCAGATTAAACTTTATGGAAACCTGAGTTTTTACAACCAGAGAAACACGGCTGAAATAGACTTTATCCTGAACAATGAAACAGCTTTTGAAGTAAAATTAACAGCAACTGAAAAAAATTTAATACGTACCAAACAATTGGCTGAAAAAATTGGAATTAAACAATCTTTTTTGATTAGCAGAAATTATTGTAATTTGGAAAATACTATTTTTCCTATGTTTATTTAGCAATTGGTAAATCAAATCAAAATATGGACTCAAGGGAACAATTTTTAAAAACAGTGAACCACCGTCAGCCCGGCCGGATTGTAATCGATTTGGGATCTACAGCGGTAACCGGAATCCACATTCAAACCATATCGAAAATTCGACGCCACTTTGGATTGCAGCAGAAACCCATCCGCGTTATTGAGCCATTTCAGATGCTGGGCGAAGTGGATTGGGAACTAATTGATTCCATCGGCATTGATGTAATTGGCGCCTGGGGCAAAAACAACATGTTCGGGTTTCACAACCACGCGCCCTACAAAGAGTGGAAAACTCCCTGGGGGCAACGAGTTATGGTTCCCCTGAATTTTAATATAACGACCGATACAAATGGCGATATTTTAATTTACCCAAAAGGGGATACATCAGTTCCACCGTGCGCAAGAATGCCAAAAACCGGCTATTTTTTCGATGCAATTATTCGACAGGAACCTATTGTGGAAGAAGAATTAAATGTGGAAGACAACCTTGAAGAATTTGGGTTGATTTCGGACATGGATTTGGAACACTGGCGAATTGAAGTTGACAAAGCATATTTCTCGGGCAAGGCGGTAATTGCAGCGTTTGGCGGAACTGCACTTGGCGATATCGCATTGGTTCCGGGTTTGAACCTGAAACACCCGAAAGGCATCCGCGATGTGGCCGAATGGTACATGAGCACCGTGATGAGGCCCGATTATATTAAAACCATATTCGAACGCCAGACG
>WTWZ01000036.1 GCA_009773765.1 Prolixibacteraceae bacterium
CTGTACCATTGGTTTTGTGCCGGAATTTTACAATGCTGAACGTGTTTACCTCGCCACGTTTTTTGAGGGTACGGTTGTAATAATCGGCCATTACCCGGGGCATGGCATCGGCTTTGATACCGGTTCCGGTTCCATCGCCAGTGAAAGGCCCTTGCACTGTTCCATCAGTATAAATAAAGTCGGGGTCATAATTTTCAACTACGTCCATCATTCGTAACGCCCATTGCGTAGTGTACCATTTTGCATATTCCAAATGGTTTGTAAAAATACCTGCCGGTGGAGGCGACCAACCTGATTCGGCAGCTTTTGTTACTCCTTTGTATTCACGCAGGTCGATGCCATAAAGTAAACGGGGGTCGTAGCCTTCCCACCATTTTCCTTTGCCATCGGCAAGCGTGAGGTTTCCATCGTAGGGCTCTCCGGCTTTGTCACCCTCTTTGTCGCTGCCAAAAGCGGTTTGCCACCACCACCAGGTGTATTCGTGGTGGAAGGTTACTCCATAGTGCATTCCGTTGGCACGACAAGCCTTGGCCCATTCGCCTAACAAGTCGCGTTTGGGACCAATATTAACCGAATTCCACGGGTGATATTTTGAGTTCCACAAGTCGTAGTTGTCGTGGTGAACGCCTTGAATCATCATAAAACGGGCTCCGGCATCTTCGTATATTTTGGTGAGTTTCTCAGGGTCGAGCTTTGCAGGGTTCCAGTCGCGCAGCACTTCCTTGTGCCCTGCTTCAGAAGGATGGCCATACCTTTTCAGATGGTTATCGTAAGCCTTGCCGGGTTTGTAAAGGTTTCGTGCATACCAGTCGCCGCTTTCGCCCGCCGATTGCGGGCCAAAATGAACCCAGATACCAAACTTTGCCTCGCGCAGCCAGGCAGGTTCACCGGGGTAATTCTTTTCGATAGACTCCCAAGTTGGCTCAAACGGTCCTTCAGCGATTGGAATATCCAGAATCATTTCAGGGAACGTTTTCCAGTCGCCCATTTCAACACTATTTAAAGGTTGCTTAACCGGAATTTCAGGAAATGGCGGAAGCACCTTATCCTGAGCTTTCAAGCCGGATATGGTCGCCATTAAAATGCAAGCAATGATAATTTTTTTCATTTCATCTGATTTTTGTGATTAGTCTTGCTTCGCTCTCACCAGTCTGATGTAATACACCGCACCTGCCGTGTTTCCGGGCAAAGCCTGAAATTTCACCCTGATCTGTTTTTTATTTATTACCATCGAATCGGGAATTTCGTATTCCACCTCCTGAAACTGGCTTTGATTCCAGCGGCCTGTGTTGTCTTCGGTTATCAGTTTTTCATTATCGATAAAAATGTCGAATTTCCGGTTTCCCCACTCAGCGCCCCAGTAGCGGACAATCAGGCTTAACCCGGTTTCGGAATTGGTGGCCATGTTGTAGCTGAAATACCCCTCGCTGTGGGCGTCGCGCCAGAATTCATCCTGAAAATTCCCTGTGCCCGATTTCAGTTTTTCCATCTGGTGGTCAGCTTCGGGTTGCTGTTCGCCGGGCGCTACAAAATCGATGGTCCGTTTCTGAAGTTCAGTCCTTTCTTTTTCCACAACAGCCAGCGAATCGAGGTAGTTTTTATACTTCGATTCGGTGAGCCACATCCAGTAAATCATGTACCGCGAATCGTGAATCCCGTAAAACGGCTCCAGTTCAATATTCGCCTTGTTCACCATGTTCAGCGAAGCTGTAAATGTGAGCGGTTTATCTTTAATGGGGGTGAGTTTTCCTGCAATATCATCTAAACTATTTTCAATGATAATCGGGGCTTTGTCAACCGGAAGCTGCTCTCCGCCTGCAATGTGCGCCCAACGGCCATCATCGGCAACCAACCCTTTTAAATCTTCGGTCCCGGTTTTGGCGCCGAGCAAAATGGGGCCGTGCATGATGGCAATGTAATTGGGCACATTCGGCATTTTTTCAACCGAATTGTGCATGGGCAGCAAAATCTGAACTTCATCGCCTTTCTTCCAGTTACGTTCAACGGCCACATACGACGAAGGTTTGGTATCGAATTCAACAGGTTTTCCGTTGACCGAAATTTTAAGCGTTCCCTCTTTTACCCACGACGGATAACGAACCATCAGTTTAAACTTTGCAGCTCCTTCTGTAATTTTCAGCCTTGTTGTTTCTTCGTTTGGAAATTGCGTTTTCTGCACCAGTTTTATCCCTTTTTCGCGCCAGTTGAGTTCCGAAGCCACAAACAGGTTCAGGAACAAAGAACCGTTATGATGGGTGTAGATAAACTGGCTGTACTTTCCGTGGTTTTCCATTCCGCTGCCCACACAACACCAC
Organism: Prolixibacteraceae bacterium; assembly: GCA_009773765.1. GTDB lineage: Bacteria > Bacteroidota > Bacteroidia > Bacteroidales > Prolixibacteraceae > Draconibacterium. Next base: position 2,316 of record WTWZ01000036.1, read on the forward strand.
ATGGCTTCGTTGGGCGCCGAATAAACCCGGTAATGCCGCGGACGGGCCGGGGTAAAATATACAAACCCGCCGTGCCCAGGGTGCTGGGTCGAAAGTATGTGGTTGTACATCGTGCGTTCGTAATAATCGGCGTATTTTGCCTGCGGATTCATGCGGAACAAATCTTCCGTCAGTTTGAGCATGTTGTACGAGTTGCAGGTTTCGGGGCCTTCCACATCGTTAACAAAATCGATGCACGAGGCAACGCTGGGAAAAAACTCCCTGCGGCTGTTTCCGCCAAAAGCCAGCGAGCGGTTCCCTGTTACAGTTTCCCAAAAAAAACTGCCGGCTTTGGCGTAAGTTTCATTATGCGAAAGTTCGGCAATTCGCTGAAAACCTACAGCTTTCGGAACCTGTGTATTGGCGTGTTTGTTGTCGAGATTGTCATTTCCTGAGGCCATGGCATCCAGCAACATCCGGTGCGAAAATCGTTTTGCAGCAACCATGTATTTTTCGTCGCCGGTCATCTGGTAAGCATCGGCATAAGTTTCGTTCATTCCGCCATGTTCTGTGTCGAGCATCGATTGCATTTGTTCTTCGGAAAGATTTGCAGTGATGAAGATTCCCCAGTCGCAGAATTTCAGGAAAATGTCTTTTGCTTCTTCGTTTCCGGCATAAAGCCAGGTGTCGCGCAACCCGGAATACAGTTTATGCACGTTGTACCACGGAACCCAGGCCGCACGGTAAGCTGCAAAATCGCCTTTCTGAAGCGTGCTCCAGATTTGCTGACTATTGGGCGCACCACCCACGTAACCTTTTCCCCAATCCGGATGATTTTTGTCGTTGGCTTCCTGACAAGCTTTCAACTCCGCAATCATGTATTCCATGCGCTTTTTGCATTCGGCATTGCCTGTGGAAGCATAATTCATTGCCAATGCCGACAGGTAATGACCGCCCACATGCCCGTCCAAACCTTCCCAGTTGGGATACAATTTTGCCTTTTCGGGCAATCCGGCTTCTTTGCGGTATGGAGCAAGTAACCGGTCAACATTATATTCCAGAAGAACTTGAATATTGAGGTCCTGCGCATGTTTAAACGGTCCGTCAAGCAATTTCATATCGCTTAAAGGAAATTCGTTGGGGTAGAGTTTTTCCTGCGCTTGTAATAAGCTGTAAAAAACTAATAAGCACATGAATAAGCCAAACTTTATTCGTTTCATCCTGTTTAATTGTCAATTATCATTCTGGTAGCCCAACTTCTTTATTCAAACTCAACCTTAAACACAGTGGCCAACTCATCCATTTCGGATGAACCCGTGGTTGTAATAGTCAAAACATCACCTGTTTTTGACCATTTTAATTCTACCCCGCTGCCTACAACCGAAACCCGTCTGATATTTGAATCTGTAACATGATGGATATCAACTTTGGAATTCGGCTCAGGAAGCCCAAGTTTATAGACAAACAAGTTTTTTTGGTCTTTCGAAACGGCAAAACGGATGTCGTTATGGTTATAATCCATTGTGGCAGTTTGACCTCCGAACTGACTTGCTTCAAATTCGGCCCTGCCATATCCAAAGGTACTGTACGCGCGGGTTTCATAAACCGCTTCCTTGTGTTTTTCAATCCAATTGCCTATTGCAGCCAATACTTCCCGCTGCGCATCGGGGATAATCCCATTGGCCATTGGCGAGATATTTAGCAGAACAATTCCCCGTTTGCTCCAAACATCAATCATATTTCTGATTACCAGCGATGGATTTTTATAAGTTTGTCCGTTTGTGTAGCTCCAGCTACCGTAGCTGATGGTAATATCGGTCAGCCAGTAATCTTCGGAGAGTTCAGTTTTACCGCCCTGTTCCATATCCAGAATGCCAACATTGGCAGGGAGGTCTTCCTGTTTGTAGTTTACAATCGGTTTTTGTCCGCGCGAAACGGCAGTGTTAAAGTGATGGGCCACCATTTTTTGCTGGTAGTTTTCGGGGATAATATCGAGCCACGAATCGAACCAAATCATGTCGGGCGCATATTCATCGACCACCTCTTTTATTTGGTTCAGCCAGTAGTCATAAAATTCATCTTCGGGCATATTCCCATAGAGCAACCGCAGTTTTGGGTCGGTTGTTGAAGTTATGTAATCTGGATGATAGGGAAAATGGCTGTCCCAACCCGGATTGGAAGAGTTCTGAGCCCATTGCGCCGTATCGTTTGCATACCGTTGAAGCAGCCTTTCGTGATGAAAAGTTGCAATGGTTTTCATATCCCGCTTTTTGAGTTCGGCAAACAATTCACCCAACACATCTTTTTTAGGTCCCATGTCTTTGGCATTCCAGGGATTAATCTTGCTGCCCCACATGGCAAAACCGTCGTGGTGCTGTGCAACAGGCCCGGCAAACCTGGCTCCCGATTTCTGAAACAGATCGGCCCACTCCGCTGCATCGAAATACTCTGCGGTAAACATGGGTATAAAATCATGGTAATTGAACTCGTTTAACGGGCCAAAGTTTTTCTTATGAAACTCATAAACGGTCCCGCCCCAGTCTTTTCGGCCGGGAGTGTACATCCATCGCGGGTACCACTCGTTGTCGTAGGCAGGCACACTATAAGGCCCCCAGTGAAAATATATGCCCAACTTGGCATCTTTAAACCACTCGGGTTCCCTTTCAATAGTAGCCAGGGATTCCCATGTTTCATCAAATTTTGGTTCAATTTTTTCATTCTTTGATTGAGAACGGTTTTTGCACGAGATGACTACCAGCGATATACAAGTAATCAATACAATCTGTTTTACTCTTCTATTCATTTTTTGCATCTTAATTTCCAACAAAATTATTTTTCTAATATTGAAAGCATTTTTTCAGCATATCTTTTTCCCAGTTCGCGATAACCGGCTGCGCTGAAATGCAGGTTGTCGGGCCCGTCGGCACAACCAGCCGAAGAAATAACATACGAATTGGGCAGCGTGTGTGGTAGCGTAGCCATGATTTGATTAAATCCGGCACAAATTCCCTGCTGGTCGGCATGAACAGTTTCGCCGGCAAGCAGCGGTACATTTTTCGGATTGAGATTCAGGTCTTTCATCAGGTTGTCGTAAACGCCTTTTACTTTTCGTGTCCAAAGACTGTCGTTTGGATTCGATTCGCCCTGGTGGAGCAAAATTCCTTTGATAACGCCGTCTTTCTGCGCCAGTTTTGCCATTTCAACCAACCTTCCATAAGGATTTCCGTCGTATTCCTTTATCATGCCTTTCATCCAGCCGGGTGCAGTTTCAGTATAAGTCTGGTAATTTTCCTTGTCGAAAAGTTCGATTTTGCAGCCACCAATTGCAACCACAATCACGCCAACATTTACATTTTCGGGCAGTTTTTCAACCATGGTTCTGCCAAAATAATCAGCCGGTCCAAGGTTTGTTCTGCAACGGCACAACGGTGGAACCGCCGGATACCAGTTGCCTTTTGTGCGGCCAAGATTGGCACAATCAACCGCAGCCATTACCTGAAAACGCGGATTGACAGTCGAATCCTGCAATTCGGCCCGTGCAGCGCCTTCCATATTCGACTGGCCGATACAGAGATAAATATGGTAATTGGGGTCTTGTGAAAAAGATTTCAGATTCAGCAGTAAACCTGCAAGGAGGATAAAACCCAGTTTTAATTTTAAGTTCATTTTTATCATCTTTAAGTGTTATTTAGCCCATTCTTTTCCTTCCGGAGTGCGTCTCCACCTGAAATATTCATCAAGAACTAATTGTCTTTCCAAAGGTTCGGAAGAAACCTGTAATACAAAAGGTGTCGCCAGGTAGCCCAATCGTGGCCGCCATGTCCACCCACATAATATTCGTGTTCGATGTTGTGCTTGTTCAACGCTTCGTGCAACGCGACACAACGACTTCCCATAAAACCTGATGCTTCTTCGGTACCCTGACCCACAAAAAGATAATCAACCTTTTCGTTTACTTTCGGGTCGTTTAAAAACTGCGAAAGTGTGGTTTCTGCATTGGTATCTCCGGCGCTGAGAATGCCAAAATTGGCAAACAAATCGAGTGAACGAAAACCGACAAACATGCTGTGACGACCTCCCATCGACAAACCAGAAATAGCCCTTCCTTTTGGTGATTGAATTGTGCTGTAAGTTTCATCAACCAACGGAATTACATGTTTTCGCATTTTCTTTTCAAAAATATCGAAAGTCAGTTCGGTGTGTTTCGGATGGTTCCGGTGAATAACCTGGTTGTTGGGGATGGCAATAATCATAGGTACTGCCATGCCTTCGGCCAGCAGGTTGTCCATAATGAAATTCACCCGTCCGTCGAATATCCAGTTTGATGGAAGTTCACCACTACCGCCAAGCAGATAAAGCACCGGATATTTCTTAGCAGGATTATAGCCTGGCGGAGTATAAACATACATCTCACGCTGACCATTGGTTACTGCCGAATGATATACGTGCCGGGTTACATTGCCATGCGGAACATTTTTAGCGTCGTAGTATGCCGGAGTGTTGCCATGCACAATCAACTGGCTGTATGGCGGCATGGCGGTAAATGCAGCATACGTATTGCTCGGATCTGCAACTTGCACCCCATCTATCCTCAAGTTATAAGCATACATATCGACAGGAAGCGGTCCGATAGTTAATGTCCAAACGCCATCTTCCCCTTTTGTAAACGGGATTGGCTCACGTCCTTTGTCAAGTGCAGTATGGATTGCCCCCGAAGGTAATTCAACCATCTTTGCACCGGGAGCCTTTACGCGGAAAGTAACCGTTCTGTCATCGTGTACTTCGGGTGAATTTACGGGTGCGCTGAACGGAATCAGTCCTTCGGTATTTTTTTGCGGATTATATTCAAGGTTGACGTTGGCTTGCTGCCCCCACGAAAATGCAGGCGATATGAAAAGAAATACCGCCAACCAGTGCAATGATTTTATGCTGAACTTCATAATAATTGACTTATAGGTGATAAGCTGGCGTTATTTGAAAAGACTCTTTGCCATTTGATATAAGCTGCGGCGCCAGGTATGGAATTCGTGGGCAGTGCCTTCCGAAATGTATGAAACAGCCTTAATACCGGCCTTTTGCAGTTCGGCGGCAGCATTTTTCACCCCATCGGGACGTTCTTTGCTACCACAGCTATGGAAAACAAGTTTCAGATTTTTATGGTCTTTGAGGTCATCCGGGTTATATACACCTCCGCTGAAAAGTCCATAATATGAAAACACATCGGGCCTGTTCAGTGTTACCAGCCTGGTTTCAAAAGCGCCCATCGAAAGGCCTGCCATGGCACGGTTATCCTGATTTGGCAGGGTGCGGAAGTTGGTATCGATGTATGGGATCAATTCATCTATCAATACGGTTTGGAATGGTTTGATATCGAAATTACGTAAGCCCCCCCTCGGGATATCGTTGGTCATACCATAAGTCATTACAATAATGAACGGTTTGGCTTTGCCTTCTGCAATCAGGTTATCCATAATGAGATTGGCATAGCCCTGCATCGGCCACGAGAATTCGTTTTCGCAATAGCCGTGCTGCAGGTAAAGTACCGGGTAGCGTTTCGATAATTCTTTAGTATAGCACGGAGGTGTATATACAAAAGCCCTTCGCGATAAGTTTGTACTGGCCGATGGGAAAAATATTTCGTGCAGATGTCCGTGCGGAACATTTTTTAAGGCGAAAATATCCTGATCGTCTGAAGGGACCTCAATACCGCTGCCCCAGCGACATGCACCGAAATATACCATACTACCGGGATCCGGCACCGATGCACCGTCGATGTTTAACTGATAGTAATGAAAACCAACGTCCTGTGGTGCCGATTCACCTGTCCACACCCCGTTTTCATCTTTTACCAAATCGTATTTCACGCCCCCAATGTCGAGTTGGACATATTTAGCGTCGGAGGCAGATATTTGTGCCCTTACACGGCCTTCGGAATTAACCATAGGGTACTCTTTCCCGGGCTGGTTGGATGATGCAGGTTTAAAGTCTTCTTTTATTCCTGACTGTGCCACACTTAGTGAAGCAGACATTACTAAAATGATAAGGATTGAAATTAAACTCCGTTTCATAGTTTATTGATATTAATTTTTAAAAAGGTGCTGTGCAAAATTGAACAGGTTGTTTCTCCAAACCGGCCAGGTATGACCGCCCGGATATTCACTGTATTTGTAAGTGATTTTCATTTCATCGAATTTCGCCATCATCGTCTGGCAATTTTGCCACGCGATATCTTCCTTGCCGCCCATGGCAATCCAGAATTGTTTCAGGTTTGCATTGATTTTATCCGCGTTGTTTTTCATGAATTCGTATTGCGGATTGGCAAGCGCCGGTTGGTTAGCCCACCAGCCCGAGCTGAAAACTCCGAGATAAGCGAACATTTCGGTGTTTTTCACACCGGCATGCAGTGTTTGCAGTCCGCCCATCGACAAACCGGCAAGTGCACGGGAGTTGGCATCGGCTTTTACCCTGTAATTTTTCTCCACAAACGGAATCACAGACTGTTTCATTTCTTTCTCAAAAATCCGAAGCGATTCTTCACCAAAACCACCCACCGGCATATTTCCGTCAACCATCACCACAATCATCGGAACGGCTTTCTTTTGGGCAATCAGGTTGTCGAGTATCAGGTCGGTTTTGCCCTGTGTTGCCCAGCCGCGCTGGTCTTCACCGCCACCATGTAAAATGTAAAGCACCGGGTATTTTTCGGTTATATTTTCATCGTATCCGGGTGGTGTGTACATGTAAAAAGTGCGCCAGGTATTCAGAACATCGGAGTAGTACCGTTTGATTCGAATGTCGCCATGCGGAACATTTTTAATGGTGTAGTAATCGTCGCCCCTGAAAGGAACTTCGAAACCGCTTGCCATGCGGCCCATTCCGTAGAAAGTTTCGCTGGCGGGGTCGCAAACTGCAAAACCGTCGATAATCAGCGAATAGTAGTGAAAACCTTCGCTCAGCGAATCGGTAGTGGCTTCCCAAAAACCTTCGGCATTTTTTGTCATGTCGTATTTTTTACCCAAATCGAGCTGCATTTTCTGCACATCGGGCGCTTTTATGCGAAAAATGGCGCGGCCATCGGGCAACATCTGCGGGTATTTTGCCGAACGGATATTCGATTCGGCAGGCGTTCCAGACATGCTAATTTTATCGAATGCAGACTGGTCAACCGGTTTAAACAGCAGTTGTGAAAACATATAAAGCCCGTTTTTCCAGACTTTAAAATCGTGGTAGCCGTGTTCGATGTAATAAATATGAGGAACATTGTTGATTTTCAGATAGTCGTGGGTGCGTTTGCTGAAAGTTATCAGCCCGTCTTTATCGCCGCACGAAAGCCAGAGAAGTTTGAGCTGTTCCTTTGCTTTTGCCGGGTCGGGCACCAGTTCTTCAGGACGTTTTGTATTGGGAGCCGATGAAAATCCGCCTACCCAGGCAAATTTATCGAGGTTGCCCAAACCAAAATTCAGCGACTGCCCTCCACCCATCGACAAACCTGCAATGGCCCGGCTTTCGCGATTGGCAATCACCGGAAAATTCTTTTCAATATACGGAATCAGGTCATTGAGCAAATCTTTTTCAAAAGTGGCAAATGCTTCCACTTTTTCACTATCGAAAATATTACCTATTGCACGATCGTCTTTCATGGCGCGTCCGTTGGGCATAATCACAATCATGGGTTCCACCTTCTTTTCAGCATAAAGATTATCCAGTATCACTTCAGGATGGCCACCGTTGAGCCATTCCAGTTTGTCGCCGCCGATACCATGCAAAAGGTAAAGCACCGGGTATTTTTTATCGGCAGAATAACCGGGAGGTGTGTAAATTAATGCCTTTCGGGTTGTTCCGACGGTTGTGGAGTTGTAACTTATCGTATCGATTTTTCCGTGCGGAATATCGGTACGGACAACATCGAAACCCGGCGGAGCGGGTGTGATTGCGGTTTGTGAATGGCCTGTCTGACTAAATATCAGGATGGCAAAAAATGCATACAGTAGCCTTACTTTTTTCATTTTACGTTGGAATTAGGTTGGTATAAAGATAAACTTTGCCTGAAGAATACTCTTTCAAAATAAAATAAATAATTTTCAATCCCGGATTTAACACTATTGTGATATTCCCAATAATAACAATACAGTATTCAGATGGTATTCAACATTATAAATAAAAAGCGCCACACAAAACCGGCGGCGCTTTTTTCTAACTAACTAATATCCTACTAAAAACATAGGATCATTTTACCTATTAATTTATGAAAAAAAACTCTTTCAAACTAATTATATCCCGGGTTTTGGTAAGCGGCTTTTTCTTCCGGTGTCATTTCCATACCATCGATCTGGCCTTGCGGGATGGGGCGCAGATAATGATACGGCTGAATAGTGCGGGAAATGGTTTGCGCATTATGGTCGCCCTTGGTACTTGAAGCGATTTTGTAAGTAGCAGCTAATTCGTTCCATTTCTGGGTACGCACCAAATCGAGCCAGCGGAAACCTTCGCCGTAATATTCACGCGAACTTTCTGCCAAAATATAGTTTATATCAATTACAGCAGGAGTTGCAGCAACCATTTCAGCGCTGTAATCTGCTGTTTTGGCAACATTGTTAAACCTGTCGAATTTCCATTTGCCGGCCCTTGCCCTGATAACATTGATAAGTTCCCTTGCACTTTTCCCCGATTTTGTTGTTGCGCCCTTCACGGCAGCTTCGGCTGCAACGAAATAGAATTCGGAGAATTTGGCAATATTAAACGGACGGGTACTTGCTGCATTGGGTTGTCCCAACCCACCGGCATTATTGGTGCGATAGGTACTCATTTTCCAGGTTCCCGGATATGTTACGCGGCTTATGCCACTTAGTGCTATAACATAATCAGCCCTGCCGGGTAAAATCCCTCCCCCAACATTGCTTGGGCCTGCGCCCGGGGGATATGTAATTGGTGTTGCCGGTTCTTCGGGCAGGAAAGTCAGAATTGGATCGCCAGGGTAAACCTTTAAACCGTTAGCGCCATAGTAAAATTCTGTTTTATCGCCACCCTTGGGCCAGTTGCCACGATAAACCGTTGTAAATGACGCATCATAACGTGAGTCCTCCGTTTTGTTCGCAAATGTGGTTTCGAAAACGTTGATGACAGGGGCCATTCGTGTCCATGGACGTCCCAGGTCTTGTGAAGCTTCGCGTAAAACTGAACTCACTGCGCCTGTCAGGGCAGGGGTTCTATGACTTCTGATTTCAGTATAGTTCCAGGTCATCATCCATGCGGCAAAATTATCAGCGCCGCCACCACTGCCAAAAGTAAGGCTGGCGCCATTATATTTTTCGCTTGTTTCAGTGCGATCAGCATAAAGCATCATTTCCTTGTTTCGCTCGTTTCCACCAACATGTAATTCGTAGAATGTTGGCATTAAACCGTAAGGCCCCGGGTTGTCGATAGCTGTGGTTGCAACATCATAAGCCTGCTGGAAATACCACTGGGCATTTTTCCCATCAGGGTCTGTCCGGTCAGCGGCCGGATAAGTAGGAATGTTTTTTGGATTTTGAAGCCACCATGCGTATGTCAGATAGGCTTTGGCTAAAAACAGGCGGGCAACATTTTTAGTTACAGTACCAGTTAAACGTCCAACCTCTGGTAAATCGTTAACGGCTGTCAGCAAATCAGGAAAAATAGCTTTTGTGTAAACCTCGGGCACTGTATTTCGCACTGAAACCCTTACAGGCGATGTATTAAACTTAAGTTCTCCTGCGCCTAAATCCAAAGGTACCCCGCCGTACGTTTGCACAAGTTGAAAATAGTCGAATGCGCGGAAAAACCGGGCTTCGGCAATCAATGATGCTTTAAGGCCAACCGCAGTGGCATTTTCAATAATACCGGATGCTGTGTTGATAGCTGGGAATGCGTTGTCCCACAAAACACCGGTACCCCCGGTGGCAGTTGATGTAATATTGCCCTGCCCGCTAATGTCCATCACCTTGAAATTTCCATCGGCGCTTTGGGCATAAGTTGCTTCATCGGTACCGGTAACGCCTGAGTTATAGTAGTAGGCATTTCCGTAAATAAAGCGCAGGTGTGCATACAAAGCTGTCAAACCGCCATTAACACCCTGTTCGGATTTGAAAAAACCAGGTTCAAAAATACTGCGAGGCTGTTCCTCTAAAATATCAGAACATCCTACAAGGAACACTGTCAACAAGGCGGTTCCTATTATGGTTTTTATATTTATGCGTTTCATAATTTTCCTTTTTAAAATGTTAAATTAATTCCAATAATGTAGTTTCGTGTTGACGGTGAGTTGAAACCGACCGTTAATATTCGGTTATTGTATCCACCTGTTGCAACATTCTGATCACCGCGCGAGTTGGTTTCTGGATCCAGACCCATTTCCTTGTTGAACTCCGAGAGCATTACAAACGGGTTCTGAACAGCGAAGTACATACGCATATCAACACCTGAGTTTTTAAGCAAAAACTGGTTGAAATTGTACCCGAGGGAAATATTACGTATTTTCAGGTAAGAACCGTCAAAATAGGCCATTGTGCTGAGATATTTTGGGTTGTCGCCGCTTAATACACCGCTTGGCGCAGGATATTTGGCCCCTGTGTTTTCCGGCGTCCAGTAGTCAACTTTGATATTTCCCCTTCGCCCGGTCATTAAATTAAGGTAGCTGCTTGGTCCGTTGAGGGTGCTTACGAGGATACCGCCGCCCTGAAAGGTACCTATAAGGCTTAAATCAAATCCTTTGTAAGCAACACGGGTGTTGAATCCACCCTGAAAATCGGGATCAACTTCCAGAATTTGCCTGTCGGCAGGTCCGATTTGTCTTACCGGTGTTCCATCCTCTTTAAAATCCCCGGTGTATTTCACCTTAATCATACCTACATTACCGCCAGGTTCCAGAATACTCAGATAAGGATCGTCCTGTTGCCATAGCCCGATTTTCTCGTAATCGTAAATGGAGTTAATGCTGTAACCCACGAACCAACCATTACCTTCGTCTCGTGTTTGTCCTGAAGCAAGGGCTACCAACTCGTTATGGTTGGTATAAAAGTTGATGCCTGCATCCCATGTCCATCCGTTAACATCGTCCAGAATGGTGCCGTTGAGTGTAAATTCAACCCCTTTGTTTTGAGTTTCCCCGATATTGGCAGTATAGCTTGTTACACCGGATGTCTGAGGTAAGCCTAAGCCTAACAGAATATCTTTAGTATTCGTTATATAGTATTCAATTGTACCCGACAGACGATTTTTCAGCAATGCGAAGTCTAAACCAAAATTCCATGTTTCAGAGTACTCCCATCCTAAATTCGGGTTAGGCAATTGGGTTACATAGTAGCCGGTGGCATAGGTGGTATTTCCAAAGTTGTAATTTCTGGAGCTTAAACGGCCCAGGGTGCTGTAAGCTGCAACAGCCTGGTTGGATGTTTGCCCGTAACCTGCGCGGATTTTCATCCTGTCAATAAAGGAGACATCCTGCATAAAAGGTTCGTTACTGATGTTCCATCCGGCTGATACAGCGGGATAGGTGTGCCATTTATAACCTTCTGCCAGTCTTGATGAAGCATCGGAGCGAACAGTAGCTGAAAGCATATACTTGTCGCTGAATTCGTACATCACACGGCCCATGTATGAAATTAAACCTGATTGACTATAGCCACCGTCATTGAAATTGGTGGCAGTGACTTCACCAAGAGACTGGCTCAGGCTGTAAAACTGGAAATCTTTTGAAGGAATACCCCTTGCTGACGTGCCAGAGTTAAAGAAAGTGGTTTCCTCGGCAGAATAAAGCGCTACTGCATTTACCCGGTGTTTATCGGCAAAAATACGATCGTAGGTAACCAGGTTATCAAAAACCCAGTAATACCTGTGCGAATTGCTGATAGATGCTGTTGATTCCGTTGTCGGATTGCTGCTGTTAATACCTTCTGCGGTATAATTCCCGGTGTTATTCTGAACAAAATCCGCGCCGAGGGTAGCGCGATACTTCAGTCCCTCAACTCCCGGAATTTTCACCTCGGCATAAACAGAATTATAGGTTGCAAATCCCCTGTTCAGGCTTAACCATTCATCTTCGAGTCCTTCCACAACTTCCCTTGTTAAGGTAAACTGCTCATCCAAAGGCATTCTTATGGTTCTTTTTAATGAGCCATCATCGTTAAACGGGTTGGCAATCGGCGACATGCTTAATACCCCGTATAAACCAACCTGGTTGCCTTGGGTAAAGTTAACGTTACTGTTTGAATTTAATCCAAACCGGAACCATTTACCTACTTCCTGATCAATGGAAGTACTCAAACTGTAACGGGTGAAACTATTTGTAGGTATTACCCCCTGATCATTAAGATAGCCAACACCAAAGCTGTAGCTGCCATTGGCGGTGCCACCGGAAAGGCCGACATCGTGGCTTGACTGTGAGCCATTTCTGTAAAACAGGTCTTGCCAATCGGTATTCATATTGTCAAATTCATCAGGCCCGTTTGTGTATCTGCCCGAGGCTGCGCGGAGAGCAACAAATTCTGGCCCGTCCATCATGGGGAATTTGGCAAAAACTGTGTTCACCCCCTGGCGGCCATTATAGCTTATTTTTGCCGTTTGTCCTTTTTGGCCCTTATTGGTAGTGATAATAATTACGCCGTTTGCGCCCCTTGAACCGTAAATGGCTGTTGCTGAAGCATCCTTCAGAATATCCATACTCTTAATGTCGTTGGTGTTGATTTCACTAATAGTCCCTGAAAAAGGGATCCCATCAAGCACTATCAACGGATCGTTGCTTGCTGTCAGTGAGCGTGTACCGCGGATGCGTATTTGCATAGATGAACCCGGACGGGTTGAGGTTTGCGACATCTCCACCCCTGCAATTCGACCTTGTAATGCCTGAGTGAAATTGGAAGCAGGTATTTCGCGCATTACTTCCCCGCTCACAGAAGCAACTGAGCCTGTAACAGCTTCTCTGCGTTGCGTACCATATCCCACAACAACTACTTCCTCAAGGTCAGTCACATCTGCCGCGAGTTCAACAGAAATTTCAGTTTGTCCGTTAACTGGAATTTCCACAATATTCATGCCCACAAAAGAGAAAACCAGTACACCGTTCGGGCTAACATCTGGCAGGGTATAACTACCATTCGGGCCTGTAATGGTACCCCGGGTGGTTTCTTTCAGCATAACAGCAGCACCTGGTATTGGCTCTCCTGTATTGTCTGTAACTTTGCCATTGACCGTTATGGTCTGGCCAAAGCTCCAAATCGAAAATAGCATTAGTGGTATTATTAATCTTACCACTTTCAGCAATCGGATTTTTTTCATTTTAGATTTCATTTTAGATTTGTTTTTAATTGATTAAAATCTGGTATTTAATAAAACAAGATATTTGTTATTCATGAAGAAGGCTCAGGCGCAGTAATACTAAATCAGAGGTAATGATAAAGTAATAACGTGACAAATAAATTTGAAGTGAGCGTTAGAGGAGCCAGATAAAAATTTCCGTTCATAGCAGTCAGGCTTTGATTAATTTTATAGTTACGGTAAAGTTACGTTCAGACCAGAACAGAACAATCTAATTTTAGATATTCATTTTCAGATTTTGGATATTTTTTAATTCTGAATTTTTAATACCCATATCCATATTATTGAATTATTGGCTTTTAGATGTAATTAATGAAAAACAGGGCGGAAATTACTGAATGTAAAATCCGAAGAAGTTACTCCTGCATTTCGGAGGGCGATTTTCCAAAGTAATTTTTAAATACTGTGCTGAAATAGCCCACACTGCTGAAACCACACATTTCGCTTATTTCACTAACGCTGTAATTTCGGGTTTGCAAAAGCTTCGAAGCGTGACGGAGACGAATGGTTTTAATTAAATCTGTTGGCGACTGGCCAGTGAGCGATTTTGCTTTTTTATATAAAAGAGAAGCGCTAACATTCATAGCTGAAGCAAATTCATCTTTATCGAAACTGGCATTTGCGATATTTGCCCAGGCAACATCCATCAGTTTTTTCACAAATTTATCGTTTATTTCGTTGGTTAACAAGGGTTTTGTATTGTCTTTATCAATCAGTTTTAGCGCTTTTTCCCTGACAAATTCGCGGTTACGGATAATAGTCCTGATTTTTTGCGACAGAATGTACATGTCGAACGGTTTAGTGAGGTAATCGTCAGCGCCTAAACCCAGGCCGTGCAATTGTTTTTCTTTTTCTGTTAATGCTGTAAGCAGAATTAATGGAATATGTGACGTTTCGTATGTTGATTTTACCAGCTTGCACAGTTCGAAACCATTCATGTTTGGCATTATCACGTCAGAAATAATCAAGTCGGGTGATTGCGCCATAATCTGTTGCCAGGCTTTTTCTCCATCTTCGGCAACAAATACGATAAACTCCCTACCGATTTTGCCGGCAAGAAAATTTCTGAGTTCTTCATTGTCTTCAGCAATTAAAATACTCATCTTTTTGCCGTAATTGCTTTCGGTAAACAGTTCAATTTTATCAGACTGATAGTTTGTTAATTCGATGTTAGTGTCGTATTCAAAAGTGGATGGGACTGATTTTTCTTCGTTAGCTACTTCTTTGTAAGGAATTACAACCTGAAAAGTGGAACCTACATTTTCCTGACTTTCGCAATTGATGTTTCCACCATGAATGGTAATGTAATTTTTTACGAGCAGCAATCCAATCCCTGAGCCGACTATTTTAAAGTTCATCGCGTTTTCGCCACGATAAAACTCCCTGAAAAGTTTCCGCTGTGCTTTTTTACTGATGCCAATCCCCGAATCTTTTACAGTAAGTACCCACTTGCTTTTATCTCCTTTTAATCCTATCCGCACTTTATCGCCATGATGTGAATATTTCACTGCATTCGAAATCAGGTTATCAATTACCTTTTCCATTTTTGAGGCATCAATAGCTGTAAAATAGCTTTCCAGTTCGGTTATAAACTCAACTTCAATATCGCGGCTTTTCGCCAACGATTCGTATAGTAATTTTCTGTCCGACACCAGTTTAACAATATCTGTCATTGTCAGCGATATCATTTCTTTCCCGATATCAACTTTCTGGAAATCCATTAGCTGGGTAACCACCGATGAAAGTTGACTTGCCTGGTTAACTGCAATTTGCAAATATTTTTTTCCGGTTTCCGAAAGGTTTTTTTCGTGAACAAGTTCTTCAACCGGGGCTTTTATTAATGTAAGCGCTGTGCGTATTTCGTGGGCAGTATTAGTAAAAAAATTCACTTTCTCTTCGGTATGTATTTGCTTTAAACGGTTGATATAGTAAAGTGAGAGCAGGATTAAAATGCCCAAACCAAAAGCAATAATTAACAAAACAAACCAGGCCCTTTTCCAAAAAGGAGGAACCAATTGTATTATAATTGAACGTTCACTTAAAATCTGCGCCAGCGAATTGTCCAAAAGTCTCACCCGGAGCATAAATGTCCCGCTGGGAATATTAGTGTAGGTTATAATCCGGTTATTTGCAGGCGTTGACCATTCCCCGTCAAATTTCTCCAGCTTCCATGAAAATTTGGAGCCGGCAGTAATGCCAAGCGGGAGCAGTTCCAAACTGATTGTGTTTTGAAAATATTTCAGTTTAATGATCTCCAACTGGTCAACCGGGGTATTTAATGTAAATAATGAATTGTCCCTGATTGAACGACCTGAAACCGTGAAATCCTGAAAAAATATTTTCCCTTGTGCCGAAGTTGTTTCTTTCAACGAATCGGGGGTGAAAATCACAACGCCATTGTTGGTCCCCCAGGCCAGTTTTCCATTTTTCATGACAGTAACCGCACTTTTGTTGAACGAATTAGCAGACAGGGGCAAAATTGACGAAAAGGTTACTGCGGTTTTACTGATGGGATCGAACCGGCATAAACCGCCCTCGGTACCGAGCCACAGGAAATTACCTGTATAAACAATACTGTTGACAAAGTTGGAAGGCAACCCTGTAGCTGTGGAATATTTATTTGTTGATTTGCTTTTTACCTGATATTCAACCAAACCCTCGCCACTGGTACAAATCCATACCACGCTATCCAAAACAAGTAAATCCTGGATTGCTATTTCGGCAAGCAATTCATTAATGGCCCCGGTTTGCTTGTCGAGCAACGATAAGCCTAAACTATACCCAATCAGAATTTTTTGGGGCGACAATTCTGCAAATGAACTTAATGATGCTTCCGGATAAGTGTGGAATTTGTTTTCGGCAGCCCGATAACAAACAAACTCGCCATTAACCCCCCCAATCCACAAATCATTCTGGCTATCAATAAAAATATCGAAAATAAAATTGCCAATGGTTGGCGAACCTTTTTCACCCCGTGCATAATGGGCAAGTTCCTTTCCTGTTTTTCCATCGAGTGTATAAACCCCTGACGAATAGCTTCCTGCCCAAACCCTTCCCTGAATATCTTCAGCAATTGTCAGAAAAACCTGAGCCTGTTCAACCTTGTTGTTATAAAGGGTCTTCCATTGGCCGGTACCCGGATTCCAAACACTGATACCATTGTTGGTGGCAAACCATATTTTTCCTTCCCTGTCTTCCAATATTCCATTTACTTCATTATTCACCAGCGAGTTGTCGTTATTTGAGCTGTATGCAATCTGCGTGATGATTGGTGAAGCCAAATCGTAAAATGACACACCGCCGCTGTTGGTTGCAACCCAAACCCGTTTTCCGGTTTCAAAGTATATATCATAAACACCGTTTCCGGGTAACGAGTTGGGATCATCGGCGTTTTCCTTGAAAACCTGCAAAACCTCATCGCCCGATTTGCTTATTTCCCAAATTCCCTGCCCGTCAACACCAATCAGCAGTGTTGAATCGGAATTCTCCTCAATGGCAAGTATTGGCTGCCTGGGAAATTTTGACTGCAGTATTGGACAAAAGTTTTCAGAATTAAAACTGAAGCTGAACAATCCGCTTGAAAGCGTTCCAATCCACAGTTTTTTTTGATTTCTGTCAAAAAACAGGGTTGAAACCGAAAATTGCCCCGCGCCCGCAGTTTGGCAAACAATCTTACTCGTTTGTAACTGGGTATCAAACAACCAGATACCCTCGGTTTTGGCAATTATAAATTGCTGGTTATCATACCAGGTTATTGAATACCTGTCAGTCAATGTCCCGTCAATCAGGTCCAATTTCCCTGAATGATATTTATATAAACCTGTATCTAATGCAAACCAATAGTTGTTTTTGTTATCTGGCAGCAAACTGTACACATAAAAATTTCGGTTTTCAATCAATTTATTTAAATTAAATAACAAGTCGAACCGATCTTTAACGGGATTATATTCAAATACCTGCCCGTTGTTTGTATATGCCAAAAGTTTGGCATTCTCATAAATCAGCCTCACCATAATTACTCCTTCCGTTTCATAAGGAAGTTGGTAAATACGGTAATCATCGTCGGTCAGTCTCAATATTCCGGTTTTCGATGAGGCCCAGATAAATCCGTAGTTATCTTTGCAAACAGAATTGGTATTTCTTACAGAAATACCAAACAGCGAGTTAACGCTGTAAAATTTAACCGCTGAAACATGAACAGACAACACAATTAAGAATAAAAACAAAATATGTCGGTAACTGACTGGCATTTTACTTTTTAACCTTTTGTGTATTAAATATTACTTTCAGAAAAAATTTTGCATTGAAGTAATAAATATCAAATTACGAAAGATTCTTTAATATATCCAAATCAGCATTTTCGTCCTATTCTTCAGAATACCATTTGATTTGCTGCGATGCGCGCATTAATATTGCCAGAATTACAAACAACCCGATGCTTCCGGCAAGCAGGGCGTAATCATGCAACTGTAAAAGGGTGAACAGGAACAAATACAAGCCTGTTTGTAAAAGCGTTACCCAGGCAACCATCCGCTTGTTTCGTAAAATACTGAAAGCATACCACGAAATAAGCAAAGTTACAGCCACCGCCGAAACCAGGTAAGCAACATTAAACCCGGTTTGTTCGCCAATTGAAGTGAGCAGCACATAAAAAATAAGCAATGCAAAAGCCACCAGCGAATACTGGAACGGATGAATCCGGGCCTTACTTTTAAGTTCGATAAAAATAAAGATGATAAAGTTTAGTGCGATAAACAGGATTGCATACTTTACCGAACGCATCGTTTTTTGATAATGATCAACCGGAATAAGGAGTTCAACACCCAGTTTAGATTCGTGTGTTTTGAATTTCCCGCCAACCCATTGCTGGGGAAAATTGCGGTTCAGGTGAGTTACGCTCCAGTTGGCGGTGAATCCGTTGTTCGAAACATTGCGGCTCTCCGGAAGAAACCCGCCGGTAAAACCCGGGTGTGCCCAGTCGGACTTCATGGTAACTTCCGATGTTTTTCCCAACGCTTCAACCGATAAATCCTCAGAACCGTTTAACTCCAGTTCAATTTCGAAATTAAACGGCTGGTCCAGTTCAACCAAACCTGCTTTAATTGTAATCCCCGACTGGAACAAATCTGTATCAGCCACCCCCGGTTCAACTATGCATTTCTGTCCGTTAACTATAAGTTCGGGCAGGTTTTTAATGCCCCGCATATCCGATACGCCAATCGTAAAATAGGCTGCATCCCAGTTGAACCGGGCATTCTGAATATCTAACTTCAAAACATCGGGCTGTGTAAATGAACCTGTCAGCCTGAGTTTACTTTCGTAAACCACCACTTTGTAAATTCCGCGCTTCCTGGTTTGGGGATACAGAATGCCAACAGTTTTTAATGTTTCAGGCAGGAAATGCGCCACCCCATTTCGCTTGTCAGCCATCTGGCTGTTCTCCCCCATTTCCAAAACCGAAAAGGGCACATTCAGCACAGGGCCGGCAACCACTTGTTTTCCGCCCCATTGGGCATAAAGTTCATTTTTCACTTTTTCACTCAGGGCAATCCGCTCCTGTATGATATTCATTATCAAAAACGAAGGGATAAGCAGCAAAATAGCCAATACTGAAACGATGATCATTTTAACGCTGTAACTGTTCATGAACTGTTGAATACCTTTTGTTTCCATTGTTTTAATTTTTAAAAGTACTTTGAAGTACAAAGTTTATAAATAAAAAATTATTGATTGTTTATTAATTCCTCAAGCGCTACCAGGTGTTTGCGAAACAAATTCTTTCCCAACTCAGTTGCCTTAAAGGTTGTACTTGGCTTGCGCCCCACAAATTGCTTCGAAACCGCGATAATTTTTTGCTGTTCCAAAGTTTTCAGGTGGCTGGCCAGGTTGCCGTCGGTCAACCCGAGCAATTCTTTCAGCGCATTGAAATCAAGCGTGTCGTTCACCATTAGCGCCGACATGATTCCAAGCCTGATGCGGCTGTCGAATACTTTCTGAAGATTTGTAATAGGATTTTTCATTTTTTCCGTTCATGCCGGTAAAACATCATTGTACCATAAACAATATGCATCAGCCCGAAACCAATGGCCCAAAGCAAAAGGCCATAATTAATAAAAACAGCGGCAAGAATTCCCAAAACAATTTGTGTTAATCCAAGATAATGGATTTCGCTAAAGGTAAACTTACCTGCATTTACCAACGCCAACCCGTAAAAAACAAGCATGAATGAAATAACCATGTCCGGCTTGTTCCGAAATATCAGGATGAGAATAATAAATCCCCCTGAAACCAGCGGAAGCATTAAATGAAACAACAGCCGCCTGGTTGAATTTGTCCAAAACTGCCGGCCAGCTTTTTTTGCTTTTCTGAATGAAAAGTAAACAGCTCCCAAAACTGCAAAAACAAGAACCAGCAGAGCATCAAGGGCCAGGTAAAACCCAATGCCTGAGTTTATCGAGCTGATATAGTTTTGTAAGTGTCCACTATACCGAATCTGTCCTGAATCGAATATAAAAAACCATGCAACTGCAGCGCCAACCAATGCGCACACTCCTGCAAAAATACCAGCTAATCCGCTAAGCGACAAAAACTTGGACGACCGTTCCATGATTTCACGAATGGCCTGAATATCTTCATTTGGATTGGATGAATTTGTTTTCATTTAAAAGTACTTTGAAATGCAAAGTTAATAACAAAATTTGAATTTCATTCCGTCCCAAAATAAAAAAAATGAAGCTGTTTGATTTGAATAAAATACTTAACCCTTTTTACTAATCTCCTGCAGTTCAGTGTAGTTCACAAGCACAATGTCTTTTTCGTGTAATTCAATCAAATTATCTTTTTCAAAATTTTTTAGCAGTTTCACCGCACTTTCGGTCGATATTCCGGCAAAATCGGCCATATCCTTCCGTGAAAGGAGTTGAAAAATGTCGGGGTATTGAAATTTCAAACTGTCGAGGTACAGCAACGTATCTGCCATTCGGCCGTTCATTTGTTTAAACAGCGCTGTTCGCAAAGTATCGAAAAGATTAGCATTTTGGCTGCAATACCGCCGGATCATGTTAAAGCCAAATTCTCCGTTTTGCTTAATAACCTCAGTAATAACCACTTTTTCAATCAGAAAAACCTGGCAATCAGTAATTGCAACCGACGAATAATTAAACGTGTTTTTGGTAAAAACTGCTGAAAGGCCGACAAATTCGCCGGGTTGAATAATTCTCAGGTTGTAGTTTTTTGAGCTGTCCCTTTCGATGTATTGCTTGGCCAGCCCTTTAATCACAAACAATGCGTAGGAAGCAAATGCTCCCTGCTTGGTAAGATTGTCGCCCTTACGGAACAAAACCTGCGTTTTACTGGCCCTCACCAATTCGGCCTCTTCGGGCGAAAGCATCTGAAAGCAGGGCGCCTGAATATCGCAGATAAACTCCTTATCGGTTTCAAGAATTGGTTTCATAGAATATTATATCCTGAATTTGATTTGCAAATTTAGTTTTAAATCAATAAAAAAGTTGTCGCAGTTCAATTCAGGTTCCGATGTCGTTCAACCTTAAAAGTTTTCAGGCCTGCTTCCGTAGTGGTATTTTTGCAACGTGATTTTTAAAAAGAAAAAATTCTTGTTGTACACCAATTTAAAACATATCGAAACTTCTGCCGAATGCGCCAGAATCATTAAAGAAAATGAAAATGTAATGATTGTTTGCGGGTGGATGTGGCCATTCAGTATTCCGGTTTACCGGATTGCTGAAGAACTTGAAACAGAATTCAGCCATGTAAAATTCTTTGATATGGAATACGATAATCCCGAGTCGGGAATTATACGTAATATGCCCGAAGTTCAGCACCTTGCGGGATTTCCATTAACCGTATATTTTAAAGATGGGATTGTTGTGCATGTTACCTCAGGAATACAAACCCTGAAACAGATTACCCAAATTCTGGAACATGAATTTTCAGAAACGATGAATGCTTAAAATTGATAAACAGATATCAAAAACAGGAAAGATATTTACAATGGAAAAAATATTGATTATAGGAGGAGTTGCAGCAGGTGCAACAGCGGCGGCCAAAGCGCGCCGGATTTCGCCAAACGCGAAAATTACAATGCTCGAAGCCGGTCCCGATATTTCGTTTGCCAACTGCGGTTTACCGTATTTTATTGGCGGCGACATCAAAAGCCGTTCTAAACTGATTTTACAAAGCCCCGAAAGTTTTAACGAACAATACGGGGTTGAAGTACATACACATACCACTGTTACGGCAATCGACAGGATTGCCCGAAAGGTGAGGGCCACGGACACCCGCAACGGCGAACAGAAAACATTTGAATACACCAGATTAATTCTGGCGCAGGGCGGAAAACCAGTTGCACCTACATTCCCGGGCGCCGGTCTCGACCACGTTTTCACGCTGTGGACATTGGAAGACATGGATAAAATTTCGAACCACCTCGAAGTAAAGAAACCCAAAAAGGCAGTGGTTGTGGGCGGCGGTTTTATCGGCCTCGAAATGGTGGAAGCGCTTGTAAAAAGAGGTTTGAACGTGAATGTAGTTGAAATGATGCCGCACGTGATGTCGCTCACGGAACCCGAAATGGCCGGATTTATAGAAACCGAAATGTTGTCGTACGGGGTTGGGATACATACCGGCGCCGGTGTTTCGGAAATCAGGGCAAACACCGTAAAACTTGATAACGGAAAGATTCTGGGCGCCGAAATGGTTTTAATTTCAATTGGCGTTCGGCCAACGCTGCAACTGGCAAAAGATGCAGGCCTTGCAATTGGCGAAGCCGGCGGGTTGCTGGTAAATGAAATGTTACAAACTTCGGACCCCGATATTTTTGCAGCCGGCGATATGGTTGAAATTGAACATCGCGTAAACGGCAGAAAAATGCGAATTCCGCTGGCAGGCCCTGCCAACCGCCAGGGACGGATTGCCGCCGAAAACGCGCTGGGTGGAAACCATGTTTACAAAGGCGCCATAGGAACTTCGGTAGTGCGTGTTTTCGAAGCAGTAGCCGGAATTACAGGTTTCTCTTTGAAAAAGGCACGCGATGCCGGGTTCGATGCTGACGCCGTGGTGGTTCACAAAGAACACCACACTTCGTATTACCCGGGCGCGGAAACAGTAACTGTGATGATTGTTTACGACCGCAAAACCGGGGTTGTCCTGGGAGGTCAAACGGCTGGTTACAAAGGAGCCGACAAACGTTTGGACGTAATTGCAACGGCTACCGCTGCAAAACTGACCGTCAGCGATTTGGCAGATATCGATTTTGCCTACTCGCCACCAATCGGGACCGCCAACGACGCCATTAACATCGGATTTCAGGCTTCAGCCCATCGGTTACCGCCACCGGGCTTGATACTTTTGTTGAAGGCAAAAATCCTTTTTTTGTTGATGTCCGGGATGTATTTGCTTTCGAAAAAAGTCATATTAACGGGGCAATCAACCTGCCACTCGAACTTTTACCTGAACAATTAAACACAATACCGAAAAACCGGTTGGTTATTGTTTACGACGAAACCGGTAAAAAAGGACACCAGGCGTTACGAACTTTGATTGGTGCCGGTTTTAAAGAGGTTATTAATATTTCGGGCGGACACACTTCTCTGCAACGACATGAAAGAGCTGTTGGTTTTAACAATATCCAAATTGGCCTGCTGCCGGTTGAGAAAAAATCGATTGAGGTGGAAATCAAAAAAACCGGGGAAAAAACAGTAGAGAAAACCAAAGATTTCAACCCGCTGATTGTAGTTGATGTGCGCACCAGGGAAGAATTTTACGAAGGCGCTTACCCGGGCGCTGTTAATATTCCACTGGATGAGTTGCACATGAGAAGCAACGAATTGGGAAGCAAATCGCGTGAAATCACACTGTACTGTGCATCAGGCGCACGCTCTGCATATGCGCAACGGGGACTGATGCAAATGGGCTTTACCAACGTGAAAAATGGCGGCGGAATTATGCAAATGATGAAATACAGATGAAGAAAGTTATCATTTTAGGGGGAGGGTTTGCAGGCATTCAAACTGCCATTTAGTTGCAAAAAAGCGGGCAGTTTCAGGTAATTTTTGTTTCAGGCCGCGATTTCCTTTATCCCTGCCCGATTTCAATCTGGATTCCGGCCCTCATCAAAAAAATCAACAATGTAAATGTACCACCGGACGGAATTCAGAAAAAATATCCGTTCGAAGTAATCATTGATACGGTAAAGGAAATTCGTGCTTCCGTCCGCCAAGTGGTTTGTGCCAGCCAGAATCTGAGTTACGATTATTTGGTTTTGGCGGAAACCCAAAACGGCGCAAAAAAGTATTATCAAGAACCGCCAAATATTCTTTGCGTGATGGATACCTGCAACGGTGCTGCTTTTGTTTTCAGAAATACCAAAACCTCATCTATTATACCAATGCCATTTTTTGGCCACTGGATAAAAAGAAGCTGGGGAACTACTGCCAAGGTAAGTAAAGTTGTTATTTTCAGGCATTTTTCGACTGTACTTAACCAATTGGTATAAATTCATTCTCTTTTAAACTCAGGATACTCATGCAAAAAAAATCGATTTTGAACATTCATTTTACTTTTAAATATAAAATCCCTATTTTTAAGCACTTCACTTAATTAACCCGTTCAGTTATGTTGGTAAAAGCCTTTGGAAGTGCAGTTTTTGGGATTGACGCCACAACTATAACCATTGAAGTTGATGTAACAGCAGGCATTAAATTTATGCTGGTTGGCCTTCCCGACAGCGCTGTGAAAGAAAGTCAGCAGCGCATCGAGTCGGCTTTGCGGCTGAACGGGTACAAATGGCCCAAATACAAAATCATTATCAACATGGCGCCCGCCGATATCCGAAAAGAGGGTTCGGCTTATGATTTGCCGCTGGCAGCAGGTGTTCTGGCTGCTTCAAAACAAATTAATGCTGACGTGCTCAGCAAATACGTATTGATGGGGGAACTGAGCTTAGACGGGACTTTACAACCCATAAAAGGCGCCCTTCCCATTGCAATCAACGCCCGCAAAGAGGGTTTCGAAGGATTTATCCTGCCAAAACAAAATGTTCGCGAAGCCGCTGTGGTTGACCGCCTGAAAGTTTACGGGGCCGAAAATATACGTGAAGTGATTGACTTTTTAAATGGCGAAAGCACACTGGAACAAACCATTATTGATACCCGTGCCGAATTTTATGCGCAGGTAAATCATAATCAGCTCGACTTTGCCGATGTAAAAGGGCAGGAAAATGTAAAGCGCGCCCTCGAAATTGCCGCTGCAGGCGGGCATAATATCATTCTGGTTGGTCCTCCAGGCGCCGGAAAAACGATGTTGGCAAAGCGGATTCCGGGAATACTCCCGCCGTTTACCCTGAAAGAAGCGCTCGAAACCACCAAAATACATTCGGTTTCGGGTAATATGGACAAGGAAACATCGCTGATGACACAGCGGCCGTTTCGCAGCCCGCACCATACAATTTCTGACGTCGCCTTGGTCGGCGGCGGAAATTACCCGCAACCCGGGGAAATTTCCCTTGCTCACAACGGCGTACTTTTTTTGGACGAATTGCCCGAGTTTAAACGAACCGTTCTGGAAGTGATGCGCCAACCGCTCGAAGACAGGACTATTACCATTTCGCGAGCCAAATTTTCGGTTGAATATCCTGCAAGTTTTATGCTGGTTGCATCAATGAACCCATGCCCGTGCGGCTACTACAACCACCCCTCCAAAGATTGTGTCTGCGGGCCGGGCGTGGTGCAGAAATACCTCAATAAAATTTCCGGCCCGCTACTCGACCGGATTGATATTCATTTGGAAGTTGTTCCGGTGCCATTTAAAAAACTGTCAGAACTCAATTCTTCCGAAAACAGCGCTACCGTCCGCGAGCGGGTTTTGAATGCCCGGAAAATTCAGGAAGAACGGTTTGCCGATCATAAAGGAATTTATGCCAACGCGCAAATGACTTCAAAACTCATTAAAAAACATGTGGTTTTAGACGAAACCAGCAACGAACTTATCCGGAATGCAATGGAAAGGATTGGCCTTTCTGCCCGCGCTTACGACCGCATCCTGAAAGTTTCCAGAACCATTGCCGATTTGGAAGGCGAGGAAGATGTTCTGCCCCATCATCTTTCGGAAGCCATTCATTACCGGAGTCTGGACAGGGAGAGCTGGGGGGCGTAATTGTTGAATTATGAGAAACTCTTAAAAATCTGCCTTTTTTTAAATGACCACTTTTTACATTTTCGAAATATGAACAACATAAAACTATTTGAAGAAAAAAAAGTAAGAACCCACTGGGATTCGGTAAAGGAGATTTGGTATTTCTCTGTGATTGATGTAGTTGAAATATTAACTGAGAGCAGCATCCCTAAAAGGTATTGGAGCGACCTCAAAAAGAAGTTATCATCTGAAGGAAGTGAAGTGTACGAAAAAATCGTACGGTTGAGAATGTCGGCAGAAGATGGCAAAATGAGGGAAACTGATGTTGCCGATACAGAAACTTTATTGCGTATAATTCAATCGATTCCTTCGCCCAAAGCAGAGCCTTTTAAACAATGGCTGGCAAAAGTAGGATACGAACGGATGAAAGAAATTGCTGACCCTGCACAAAGTCTGGATCGGGCAAGAGAAAACTGGCAAAAGTTGGGGCGTAGCGAAAAGTGGATTCAACAACGTATGACCGGGCAGGAAACCCGAAATAAACTTACCGATTACTGGAAAGAAACTGGAATAAAGGAGCAGGATGAATTTGCAATGCTCACGAATATTATTCACAAAGAATGGACTGACTTAACTGTAAATCAACATAAACAATTAAAAAACCTAAAAAGCCAAAACCTCAGAGACCACATGAGTGAAGCAGAGTTGATTTTTACTGCATTGGCAGAACTATCAACCAGGCAAATTGCAGAGAGCGAACACGCCAAAGGATTGTTTGAAAATGCCAAAGTGAGTAACAACTTATAATTCAACTCAAAGAAGAACCTGAAAAAGGATTATTTATCGGTAATAATTGCTGCAAAATACGCATTTCAATTGCCAGTAAAGGCAGAGTAAAATCAGGTGGTGCCAGGGTTGTTACCCATTTTGTGATAAGGGAAAATACAGTTTATTTACTTTCTATTTACGACAAATCGGAAATTGAAAATTTATCCGATTCAGAAATCACTGCACTGGTCAAGATGATTCCGTAACAAATCAATTTATTTTGTTGAATTCAAAACAGTTTTACTGGATTTCAATTTCGGAATAAAATGTAATTTTAAATCTAATTTTTTTACTAACCAAAAGTCTCAATACCAATATCTCAATACTCAATACCATAATATGAAACGAAGCTTTTTCTACTTTTCAGCAAAAATATGGCGGCAAAAGGGGTGCTCATTTTTCTGGCGCTCTATTTCTCTGCAGTTGCGCTTTTTATGGGTTTTAACTTAAGCGAATTTCTTGAAAAGGCACATTCCGTACAATCCCAGGTTCCGGTTTTCAACTCGCTGATTTTCGCTTATGTAGGGTTCGAACTGGTTTTGCGGATTATGGTGCAAAGCCTGCCCACTTTTGGTTTTCAGTCTTTTTTGCTGATCCCCGTAAAACGGAAACGCATTGCGCGTTTCATGCTCAACAAATCGTTACTGCACTTTTTTAATGTGTTGCCACTTTTTTTAGTTTTGCCGTTTACTTTTAAATCGGCAGTTCACGAATTGGAAACTCCGGTTTTAATCACCTGGCTGGCTTCGCTGTTTTTAATGATTTTTGTAAACCACTTTCTGGCTATTTATATCAAGTGGCGAACCAACGAATCGAACTGGTTTTTCTATGGATTTCTGGCGCTGGCTGCCGGAGTTTTCGCCATCCACCATTTCGGGGTGTTCGATATTACAGCCAATTTTGGCAGAATATTCGACTTTGTTGTGAAACAGCCACTTGCAGTAATGGCATTTCCTGTTCTGATTTTAATACTGTACGTTATAAACTTACGATTTCTATTGAGCCGCTTTTTCCTCGACGAACTTTCGCAAAAGAAAAACGAAAACTTAACGCACGATTTTTCGTGGCTCAACCAAATCGGTGAATATGGAAAAATGCTTTCGCTTGAAGTTAAAATGATTTCCCGAAACAAACGCCCGCGAACCACTGCTGTGATGTCGATACTTTGTATTTTTTACGGATTGCTTTTGTACAAGGACAACGGGGGTGAAATTCCCGAAACGTTATTTGTTTTAGGGGGTATGTTCATGACCGGAATTTTTGGCATGATGTACGGCCAGTTTTTCCCGGCATGGCACAGTCGGTACTACCCGTTTTTAATGTCGCAAAATGTAAAAATGAAACAAATTCTTCAATCGGCATTTTTTCTGATGGCAGTTACAAACGTGGTATTTTACCTGCTTTCGCTGGGGTACATGTTTATTACGCCAAAAGTGCTGTACATCCATTTGGCGGTGATGTTATACAATGTTGGAGTAAACACCTTTGTAGTTTTTGCCCTGGGATTAAACAGCCGGAAAGCAATTGATTTGGAGCAACGTGCTATGTTTAACTACCAGGGAATGAGCGCTACCAACTGGCTGATTACCTTCCCAATTTTATTCGGCCCGCTGGCGGTTTATGGGATTCTCACCTTTTTGCTTGGCAATATAGCGGCTTATTTCATTCTTGGTGGGCTCGGTTTACTTGGTATTGTTTTCCACCCGCAGTTAATCGACTATTTCACCAAACAATATTTAAAACGAAAGCATACAATGATTGCGGCATATAAATCAACTTAATTATGATACAAATTACAAATCTTCAGAAAGCATACGCCGGAACTACAGTTCTTGATATCACAGATTTAACAATTGAAAGAGGAGAAGTTTTCGGGCTGGTGGGAAATAACGGCGCTGGCAAAACCACTCTGTTTTCGCTGATTCTCGATTTGATTCGGGCAACCCGTGGCATAGTTTTTATCAACGAAATCCCGGTTGCAAAATCGGAAGAGTGGAAAGCAATTACCGGCGCATACATCGACGAAACTTTTACCATCGGATATCTTACGCCCGACGAGTATTTCAATTTTATTGGCGAATTGCGCGGGTTGAATGCCAACGATATAGCTGGTTTTCTGGCCAATTTTAAGGATTTTTTTAACAATGAAATTTTAGGTAAGAAAAAATTCATCCGCGACCTTTCGAAAGGAAACCAGAAAAAAGTGGGCGTTATTGGAGCATTTATGGGGAATCCAGAGTTGGTAGTTTTAGACGAGCCGTTTGCCAATCTCGACCCCACTTCACAGTTTCAACTTCGGACAATTATTAAGAAAATTGCAGCCCAGGATGGAAAAACATTTCTGGTTTCAAGCCATGACCTCGACCATGTTACCGATGTTTGCTCACGAATAGTTATTCTTCAGAAAGGAGTTGTAATACGTGATGTTCAAAAAACAAGTTCAACTTTAGCTGAGTTGGAAGAGTTTTTTACGGAGTGAAAGCTGAAAAGTCGTTTTTGGAGGATTAAAAAACAATACCGTTTTGTTTGTGAAAACAGACTTCGACTGCGCTCAGTCTGACAGTCACCCTGAGCGTAGTCGAAGGGTGTTTATAATTCAGACACTATTAATTTTGTAATATACGGCATTGAATTAAAAATTGTAAAAACATTTTTTTGAAAATCTACAGAGCTGGCGCAACCTTTCACTTATCCAAACCATCTTGAAAAAAACCAACAACCTGACCATGAAACATCTTTGTTTATTCTTGTTCATTTTTTTGATAACCGCGCCAGTCTTTTCACAGCATTTTACTTTTGGGTTCGAAAACGGGATTAATTTTTCGAATTTAAGGCAATCGCAAGGAAATACACATTATGCCGCGCAACCGGGACCAGTGAATGGAATCTTTGCAAAATACGAACCGGTTCAGTGGTTGGTGTTGCAATCAGGTGTAAACTTTACATCATTTTATTTCAACCAAAACGTGTATAGTTATTATTACCCTGATTATTATTATTGGCTATCCCCTTCTTCTTATCAACCAACTTCTTCAATGATTGCCCCAACTTATTTTCATGATGAGTCAAAATTCAGTTTTTTGCGTTTGCCGCTATTGGTAAAATTTAAAACACAGGGCAGGTTGAGCACCGAGTTTGGCGGGGGCGCTTATTACGCTGTTTTAACCAACGACGAATTTCGTGGAAAAGACAAGGATATTCGGAATGAAGAATACCAAAACGAACAATTCCCGCCAATGAACGACTGGGGCTGGATTATGGCCGGTTCGCTCAATTACCGGGTTACCGGCAGGTGGAATATTTTTGCATCAGGCCAAATCACAACCGTACATGAAACCTACATCGACAATGTTGAAGGGAAAATCGGGTCAACCGAGTTTACTTTTGGAGTGGGTTACAAACCATTTAAAAATGAGTTCAGGGCATCAAAAAACGATTCGGCAAACCAAAAAATGAAAATTATTCCACACGCGGGCATCAACATTTCCAGCACCCGAAGCACCGAAAATAAAGATAAATATCTTTCATCAACTGCTTTGTCAATGGGCGTTTCAGTTAATTTTCCGATTGGACCGAATGTTTCGCTACTCACCGGCTCGTGGTTCGAACAAAAAGGTTACGGGTTGAATTACAATGGCAATTACAGTTTTATTTATCTTCCGCCTAAAGAATTCGAAACCCAGAATCCGCCATCCACCATTTCCGATGTAAGTATAGATTATCTTACTTTTCCGTTTATGTTTGATTTTGCATTTGGCAAAAAACTAAAGTCGAACATTAGTTTTGGAGCATATTATTCGTGGCTACAAAACGCTTTTTCGCAAGGGGAACGGATTGTAACAAACAACTATGGGCAAGGCTACCAGGTAATGAAGGAATATTTTACCGAAAACCAGGAGCAGTGGTTTAAAACCAGCGATGCCGGATTTATGCTGGGCTATCGATTAGAAATCCCTGTTTTCAGGTGGGGAAGCATTTTTGTGGCGGCTAACCGATCATTGGGTGCGGTTGATATTCTCAAAAATATTGATGACCTGCAAACTTTACCCCAGTTTTCAATTGAGGATAAAATGTATAACCGTTCAACTACGGTAATGATGGGTTTAACAATTCCGGTAACACAAAAATAACTTATCATGAAAAGGTTGCTATACATGCTGATATTACCGGTTTTAATGCTGGCCTGCGAAAAATACCCGATGCCGGGGTCGGAAACCCTTGAATCATTCAGTTATATGATTTTTGGAAACGACCAGTCGGCAGAAAGTGGTGAATATCTCGAAACCGAAATTGGCGTTCAAATCATACTTGAAAGTTTAGTTCCACCTTCAAACCAAAAATTTTATATTGAACTTGAAGTTTTAAAGGGAGGGGGAATCCTCGATAAAACCACCATCGAAGCCGGTAACGACGGTAAAATGCTAACCCGCTGGAAATTGGGGAACGAAAATAACCAGCAAACCGTGAAAGGCAAAATTTACGATTCGTCAGGTGAGTATTATTCCGAGTTTACAATTAATGCCAACGCCTTTTTCACCGATAAATGGAATACGATTACAGATGGTTTCCTAATTGGTATTGGAGATATGGTTAAAGACACAATTAACAACCGCTCAATGATGATTTCTGGCAGGAAGTTATATGTAAAAGAAGGTGCTGATAATAAGTTTTATGAATGGAAACAAATTCAAATTTACCCTTATAGATTTAAAGATATTGAAATTAACAGCAAAGGCGAAGTTTATGGGGGCGGCTGGGATGGCAATCTCTACAAAACAACCGACTGGGGTCAAAACTGGATACTGGTTTCAAAACCAATCACCGGCAATAATTACCATTTTGAACTTTCAGTTTCCAAAGACGACTACATCTGGGTAAGCCGCTGGGATAACGATATGCATTGTTCAATCGATGGTGGAATTAGCTGGAGAAAAGACACAACGAGCGTTCCAAACAATGTTCCACTTGGCCCTGTTTATCAGTTTAATGATACTTCTCATCTGGCGCTTGCACTAAATGTAAAGCAAACTTTCGATGATGGAATGACATGGAAAGATTTGAATACTCCCCAATATTCTTCCACATTATTTGTTACAGGCGAAAATGAAATTATCCTGCAAAATCAGGATGGAGGATTTACCTTGCACAAATCATCCGACTCCGGGAAAACATATAAAAAAGTGTTCAGCCCTAATGTGGCTTATGGAACAACATCGTGGCACTGTTACGATAAATTTAAAGACTATTATTATGTGCTGGCGCCGGGTGGAGGTGTTTGGAAAACCAAAGATTTCGAAAAATTTGAAGAACTTATCACGTTCAGCCTGCAACGTAATCTTTTTATCGATCACACAGGAACAATTTATGCCAGCGGGTTTAACTATTCAAATGCCACTCCCGACCCGACCCTGGTTTTACCGGGTAATAATTAGGCATCCCAAATTATTTTCATCTGCTTCAAATTCCGACAGGTATAGGATTAAGCAAGTATTTTCCTTAATTTTATTGGACATTTCAAAATCAGTTCGTACTATGGAAAACCGGGATTCAATTGTTAAGGAAGCATACGCAAAAATGGCTCAATTGTGCAGCCGCTCAGAACAGTGTTCAGCCGATATCAGGAAAAAAATGATTGCATACGAAATTATGGATGAACTGGTTGAGGAAATTATTTCAAAACTCAAAGTTGAAAAGTTCCTCGACGATGAAAGATATGTAAAAGCATATGTATCAGATAAATTCAGGCTCAATAAATGGGGCAAAATTAAAATGCGCCATTATTTGAAAGCCAAAGGATTAAGCGATGATTTAATTGATAAAGGATTGCAGGAAATTAAAGAAGAGCAGTACAAAAAAGTGCTGATTTCAACACTAAAAGAAAAAGCTAAAACCATAAAAACCGGAAATAAATTTGAGAAACTTGGACATATTATCCGCTTTGCACAAAGCCGCGGATTCGAGCCGGAGATAATTCACCGCTACCTGTCGGAAGTGGTTAAATAAAATCTGCTGATTCAAACCCAAATCTTCTTACCTTTGCACCCAACAATAAAATTCAATATAAATGATTTTTAAAGACCAGATAACAGATCTTCTGGAACGCCGGGATGCGTTGAGGAGACATCTTTGACTACGATTCAAAACTAATTCAACTTCAGGAAGAAGAACTCAAAACCCAGGATCCCGATTTCTGGAACAATCCCAAAGAAGCCGAAGAGCAAATGAAAAAAGTCCGTTCGATAAAAGTGTGGACTGATGGTTTTAATACTATCAATCAAATGGTTGATGATTTTTTGGTATTGTATGAATTCTTCGAGGCAAAAGAGGCAACCGAAGCAGAAGTTGATAAAGCTTATTTAGAAACCATTGATGCCGTTGAAAAACTGGAGGCAAAAAATATGCTCCGTAACGAGGAAGACCACTTCGGCGCCGTTTTAAAAATTAACGCAGGCGCCGGTGGAACCGAAAGCAACGACTGGGCAGAAATGCTTTTCAGAATGTATTCGCGTTACGCAGAAAAAAACGGATATAATCTAAAAATTGCCGACATGCAGAATGGTGATGAAGTCGGCATAAAAAGTTGTATCCTTGAAATCGAAGGCGAATTTGCATACGGTTATCTGAAAAGCGAAAACGGGGTGCACCGGTTGGTTCGGCTTTCTCCATTTAATGCACAACACAAAAGAATGACCTCGTTTACATCGGTTTATGTTGCCCCATTGGTTGACGACACCATCGAAATTGATCTTAACATGGCCGATATAACCTGGGATACTTTCCGCAGTGGAGGCGCCGGCGGACAAAATGTTAACAAGGTGGAAACCGGGGTGCGATTGAAACACGCCCCTTCGGGAATAATTATCGAAAACACCGAAAGCCGCTCCCAGCTTGGAAACAAAGAGAATGCAATTCGCCTGTTAAAATCACAGTTGTACGAAATTGAGTTACGTAAACGCAACGAAAAAACTTCGGAAATTGAATCGCATAAAAAGAAAATCGAATGGGGATCACAAATCCGTTCGTATGTACTTCAACCTTACAAAATGGTGAAAGATTTACGCACCGGTTACGAAACCGGCAATGTTAACGCTGTTCTTGATGGCCAGCTCGATGGTTTTATAAAAGCTTATCTGATGGAATTTGGCGGGGAATAAAGTAAATCTTTTTATCTTTAACCAAAGTTTTTTTCAAAAAAGAGAAAAGATAGTTTATGTTTAAATACAATTCATTAGAAATTTGTGCAGGGGCAGGAGGTCAGGCACTTGGACTGGAGAAAGCAGGTTTTTCTCATCTTGCTTTGGTTGAAATCGAAGAATTGGCATGTAAAACGCTACTTTTCAACCGGCCGGGTTGGAATGTTATTCATTCGGATATCCGTAATTTTGATCCCAAACAACTGAATCAGGAAGTTGATTTATTAGCGGGAGGTGTGCCTTGCCCTCCATTTTCTGTTGCAGGAAAGCAACTTGGCAATAATGACGAACGAGATTTATTCCCGGAAGCGCTAAGGTTAATTAAGCAATCCGATCCAAAAGCAATACTTCTCGAAAATGTAAGGGGATTGTTAGATTCGAAATTTGATAGTTACCGCAGTGAAATTTTAAAACAATTAAAGTCTTTAGGATATCAGTATCATTGGAAAATAATAAATGCCTCTGACTTTGGTGTTGCGCAACTTAGGCCACGATCGATACTTATTGCCATGAAACCAAAATATTTTAAACATTTTGTTTGGCCTGTTAAATTCGAAAAGACAGGAAACACAGTTGGAGAAATTTTATATGAAGAAATGGCAAGCTTAGGATGGGAAAATGTAACTAAATGGCGGGAAAAGGCAAATAAAATTGCACCGACATTGGTAGGTGGGTCAAAAAAACATGGCGGGGCCGATCTTGGACCAACCAGAGCAAAGAAAGCATGGGAATTATTAGGTGTAGATGCTAAAGGGTTGGGAGATTCTCCTCCTGTGAACGGTTTTAATGGACTACCAAGGCTTACATTGAAAATGACGGCCATCCTTCAGGGATTTCCTCTTGACTGGAAATTTGAAGGGAAGAAAACTCCGGCATACCGGCAAATCGGGAATGCTTTTCCTCCACCTGTTGCTGAAGCAATTGGCAGAAACATTATTAAGGCATTGGAAAAAGGAAATATGTAGCTATGGGAGCGAAAAACAAACTTAAAGATTATCTTATTCAACATGTTGGATTAGTGGTTGAATCAGCAACATTGAGTAAAATTGCGGGAACAAGCGAATGGGCAAGAAGAATTAGAGAATTAAGAAATGAGGAAGGGTTCAACATTATTACACATAACGATAGTTCTGATCTTAAACCTGGTCAATATAAACTGGTGGATTTAAAACCATTACCTTTCTTTGAAAGAGGTATTTCGAAAGAAGTGCGGGCATTTGTCCTTGATAGAAACGGAAACACTTGCCAGATGTGTGGTGCAGCGGCAGGTGAACCTCACCCGTACGACAAAAACAGAAAAACCAGGTTGCATATTGGACATATTATTGATAAATCAATGGGAGGAACTGATGATCCAAATAATCTAAAAGCTATATGTTCAGTTTGTAATGAAGGAGCATCTAATCTAACCTTGAACAGGCCAGATACAATAAAATTAATGACCCAGGTAAGACGGACGCCTAGTAAAGATCAACTGGATATTCTAAAGTGGTTAATAAAAAAATTCAATCGGCAAACTGAAGAATTTATTAAAAATAACTTATAATTTACCTGTTTTATATGTATTCCGAACATACTTTTATCAACCGCGAAATTAGCTGGCTCTCGTTTAACGAACGGGTTTTACAGGAAGCCGCTGATCCAAATACCCCGCTTTTCGAGCGAATTCGTTTTATCGGAATTTTTTCCAATAACCTCGATGAATTTTTCAGGGTCCGGTTTGCCGCAGTGCGCCGTATGGTTGATTTGGGCGGCGATGAGGAAAGCCTTTTGGGTGATTTTGCCCCACAGGAATTATTAGATAAAATAAAGAATATAGTTATTGTTCAGCAACAAAAAGTACAGGCTATTTATCAGGATATTCTTGAGGAACTGAAGAAAAATGACATTTACATGGTCAACGAAAAACAGTTGAGCCATCACCAGGGGGTATTTGTGAAGAAGTATTTCAATGATAAGGTATTGCCCAATCTGGTTCCCATTATGCTGAACAACAAAAACAAATTCCCCTACCTTCGCGACCGTTCGGTTTACCTGGCAATTAAACTTTCAAAAAAATCAAATCCCAATGATTTTGCATACTCGCTGCTGCGCATCCCATCGTTCTCTTTGCCGCGGTTTTTGGTTTTGCCAAAATTGGGTATAAAAAAGTATGTGATATTGCTTGATGACGTTATCCGTTTTTGCTTCAACGAAATTTTTTTCTATTTCGATTATAATGTTCATGAGGCATTTACCTTGAAAATTACCCGTGATGCAGAACTCGATATAGACGATGATATTTCGAAAAGCCTGATGGAAAAAATTTCAGAAAGCCTGAAAAACAGAAAAAAGGGGAAACCGGTACGTATTATTTATGACAGAAATATGCCCGATGATTTAAAACAGTTCATTTTCAAAAAAATGAAACTCAACCCCGAAAATGCCATACCCGGAGTCCGTTATCACAACGACAAAGACTTCATGAATTTCCCCGATATTGGGAAAAAGAAACATTATTATGCAAAACTGCCACCATTTCGTCATAAGGATTTACCACAAAACACCAGCATTCTGAAAGTTTTGCGGAAAAAGGACGTAATGTTGCATTACCCTTATCAAACCTTTAACCATTTTATAGACCTGTTGCGCGAAGCGGCGATTGACCCGCAGGTTCGTGAAATCGGGTTAACAATTTACAGGGTTGCTGAGGCCTCAAAAGTGGTGAATGCGCTTTTAAATGCAGTTCGAAATGGAAAAATTGTTACCGTGGTTATTGAGTTGCAGGCCAGGTTTGATGAGGAAGCCAACATTTTTTGGTCGAATAAATTGCAGGAAGAGGGCGCTTTTGTTATAAACGGCGTGCCAGGAATAAAAGTACACAGCAAACTGGCATGGATAAAACGAAAAGAAAACAAAACCTACCGGAATTATGCTTATATCGGTACAGGCAACTTTCACGAAGGGACCGCGCGGGTTTATGCCGACGAAGGATTGATGACCTCTGACCCGCGCCTGGCCGACGAGGTTGCAAATGCTTTCGAATTTTTTAAACACAATTTCCAGCATTTCAACTACGGACATTTGATAGTTAGCCCGTTTAAAATGCGAAAATTCTTCACAAATTGTATTGACAAGGAAATTAAACTTGCCAAAAAAGGTAAAGATGCCTGGATGATCCTTAAAATGAACAGCCTGATTGATCCGGGAATGATGCAAAAGATAATAGAAGCCGGAAAGGCCGGGGTTAAGGTGCAATTAATTATTCGCGGCATTTTTGGGATTAGAATGACGGAAGAACTTTCCCGAAATATATCTGCAATTAGTATTGTCGATAAATATCTCGAACATTCGCGCATTTTTTTGTTTGGAAATGATGGCAACGAAAAAATGTACATTTCTTCAGCCGACTGGATGCCCCGGAATTTAAACCGCCGTTTCGAAATTGCCTGCCCGGTTTTTAACACTGAAATTCAGGAAGAACTGAAGGAAATGCTGAACATTCAGTTAAAAGACAATTCGAAAGCCCGCATTTTGGACGAGAATTTGCAGAACAGGTACAATATAACTGACGACAAACTGGTTTACCGGGCCCAGGAAGATTACTACCGGTTTATAAAACAAAAACACCACATTGTAATGAAGGTTTATCACAACCCGCGTTGTGCAAAAAGCCGCGCCGGACTTCAGTATCTTGAAGAAAAAGGTTACGAAATTGAAATCAAAAAATATCTTTCTGAAGGAATAACTGAAGACGAACTCAGGGAGATCATTTCAAAAACCGGCCATGAACCATTCTTTTTTGTTCGTACACAGGAAAAAGAATACACCGAAAATTACCGGGGGAAGAAATTAAGTGATGAGGAATGGATAAAAATTCTGGCCGAAAATCCAAAATTACTGCAACGCCCTGTTGTAGTTAACGGGAACAAAGCAGTTTTGGCAATTCCGCCTGAAAATATCGAGGAAATTGTATAATCCGCCTGATTCGGCATTAATTTATCTGCAATTTCTTTTGCAAAATCTGGATTTCTTTTTCAAGTCCGTTCTTACTTTTAATGGCTTTTGAAAGTGCCAGTGCATCTTTAACCGCTAATTTGTCAAACTCTTCAAGAATGATATAATTCTGTCCCTTTCCCAAAAAAACGGCTTTAAGTTTCCTGTCGGCATAATTGGCAATAAACCCGATAACCCCATTGTCTTTTCCGTCACGGTACGTTACTTTCTCCCATTTAAACCCCATAAAATCCGATTGATGATTGTTTGGGTCGCCCAGCGGGACAGAATCTGTTTTAGCATCATCGCCGCCATCATAAACACGCAGGCCAACATGGTTTATAGGATTTTTCCCGTGGTAATTGCTGCTTAAATACAATTCGCCCCTTTCATCAAGGTGTACCTGAATAAAAGAGCGGTTCCATGCCCGCTGAAAAGTTTGCCGTTTATGAATGTACCGGGTAAATCTGTCGAATTCGGTTTTCTCTTTCACAAACGAATTTTCAAGTACGGCAATTCTGTTTTTCATAGTATCAAGCATTGCTTCCTTTCGGTGCAACAGTTCAAAATTAACTTCGGCCATCAGGTTTTTAGCCGCATTCAAAGAATATGGAGCCTTGGGGAATAACTTTAAAATACTGTCAAGTTGCAGTAATGCAGCCGTTGTGTCCTGTTTTTCCAACAAAACTTTTGCAAAATTCAGCTTTGTACGGGCTCTGTCTTCATCCGATGGTCCGCACGCAATAAATACAATGGCCAGAAGAATTGCAAAAAAAGATACCGAATACTTCATGTTTTCTGTTGTTTACCGCAAAATTACAATTTTAAATGAATTGGTTTCGATGATTATTCCTACTTTTAAAACCAAAATCAGCTACCGTTATGATTACACTTACTCAACTCGAATATATTGTTGCTGTTGATACCTACAGGCATTTTGGGCGTGCAGCCGAAAACTGTTTCATCACCCAGCCAACCCTTTCGATGCAGATTAAGAAATTGGAGGAAGACCTCGAAATTATCATTTTCGACCGCAGCCGGCATCCTTTAGTGCCAACTGATGTGGGCCAGCGCATTATCGACCAGGCCCGGATTGTTTTAAAACAGTCGGAGGAAATTAACAATATTGTAAAAGACCACAAGAACCAGGTTTCAGGTTTAATCCGCATCGGAATTATTCCAACCATGGCGCCCTATCTTCTCCCTGTTTTTATTGGCAATTATAAACGGAAATTTCCCAATATTTTTATCAAAGTAGTTGAAGAAAACACCGGTAATATTGTGAAACTGCTGCAAAAAGATTTAATTGATGTTGGAATTCTGGCCACACCGCTAAATGAGAATAAAATCAGCGAGAAGCCCATTTTTTACGAGGAGATGCTTATTTACGCCAACCCATCGCATCCGCTCCATAAATTAAAGGAAATTACGGTTAAGGATATCGCAACACCTGAAATCTGGCTTTTGAGCGACGGACATTGTTTCCGCGATCAGGTAATCAATCTGTGTTCGTTGGCAGGTAGCACCGAAGAAGGTTTGCCATTTCAGTTTGAGGCCGGATCGCTTGAAACATTAATGAATATTGTCGATCGCGAAGGCGGGCTGACCCTTATCCCGGAGCTGGCAAAAATGGGAATGTCGGATAGGCGGCTGGCCAATGTTAAGTCGTTTACCAATATTAAACCCCTTCGCGAAGTTAGCCTTGTTTTTTCAAGGCATTTTGCCAAATATAAACTCATCAACCTGCTTTGGCGCGAAATCAAAGATGCTATTCCACCGGAATTGCAGGACGAAAAACGGGGTACGGTTATCGAACTGAGATAACACCGGCATTTTTTCTGATTTTTAAATTTGAAAAATATATTTACCTTTGCGCGCTGTTTGGCGGGCATGGCGGAATTGGCAGACGTGCCAGACTTAGGATCTGGTGCCTTACGGCGTGGGGGTTCGAGTCCCTTTGCCCGCACAAAAACCGCCGGCCTTCCTTTACCCCGGAAGAGTTGGCGGTTGTTTTTACTTTAAATACTTGAATTTAATTTTTAATAATCATGAACATTGCCAGGGAAAATATTGACGCTGTAAATACTGTACTTAAAGTTGCCGTTGAAAAAGCCGATTATGAAAAAACAGTTGCTGATCAACTGAAAGAGTATCGCCAAAAAGCAGTAATTCCGGGGTTCCGTCCTGGAAAAGTTCCGGATAGCCTTATCAGAAGAAAATACAGAATCCCAATTTTGGTTGACGAAGTTAATAAATTGCTGTCCAAAAATTTATCGCAATATCTGGTTGACGAAAAACTACATATTTTAGGAGAACCGCTTCCAAACGGGGAACAGCAAAAAACCATAAACTGGGAAACCGATGAAAATTTTGAATTTGCTTTCGATATTGCCCTGGCTCCCGAAATCAATATTTCGCTTGATAAAAACATCGAAATCAGATTTTACAAAATTGCCGTTTCAGAAGAAATGATTAACCAGCAGGTTGAAATTGCCCAGTCACGGTTGGGGGAAAATGTACCAGATGAAGAAATAAAAGAAAACAGTTCAGTGCGCGGTGATTTTGTTCAGTTAAACGAATCAGGCGAAGAACTTGAACAAGGAATCAGCCCAATGGATGTTTTAATTGCCATCGACAGGATTAAAGACGATGAAATCAAAACTAATTTTGTTGGTAAAAAGAGTGGCGATGTGATAATTTTCGACCCGGTAAAAGCATTCGAAAACAGGCACGAAGTAAGGCACATGCTGAAGATTAAACAAGACGAAGCCGACGTGCTGAACAGCAATTTCAAATT
Source organism: Prolixibacteraceae bacterium (assembly GCA_009773765.1). Classification (GTDB taxonomy): domain Bacteria; phylum Bacteroidota; class Bacteroidia; order Bacteroidales; family Prolixibacteraceae; genus Draconibacterium. The sequence continues at coordinate 42,567 of WTWZ01000036.1, forward strand.
TACAATCAACAAAATTTTACGGTTTGAAAAAGCAGAATTGAACGAAGATCTTTTCAAAAAATTATATGGCGAAGAAACAGATGTACAAAGTATTGACGATTTAAAAAATCGCATAAAACTGGAATTGGAAACCAATTTAATGTATTCGTCGAATAATAAGTTTGCAAAAGACGCTCACGACAAATTACAGGAAATAGCCAACATTGAGCTCCCGAAAGCCTTTTTAAAACGCTGGCTGATTGCAGTTAATAAAGAATTGACCGTAGAACAGGTTGAAAAAGAGTTTGACGCATTTATCAGCGATTTAAAATGGCAGTTAATAAAGGATGCTGTAATAAAGGAAAATGCTATAATGGTAACACCCGAAGAAACAAAATCGTTTGCCATTCAAATGGCACGGGCACAATACAATCAATACGGTATTTTTGATATCCTTGACGAACAGCTCGAATCATTTGCAATAAAGATTCTTGAAAAACCTGAAGAAAACGAACGGATTTACAAACGGATTTACGAGGAAAAGGTAATTCAAACAGTTATGGGAAAGGTTACCCTTCTGGAAACCGAAGTAAGCCAGGAAGAATTTAACAAAATGTCCAAATAGAAATTACCGCAGTTTACGGGGCAAATGAAATAACATTTTGCTGAATGAATCAGCAACCAACTTTTTTGTAACTTTGTAACTCATTTTTTTAATGTGGGTTACAAAGTTACTTTCTCTAACATCGGTTTGATATGAACAACAACAATAACGAATTCAGAAAATATGCAGTTAAACATGCAGGACTAAGCAGTTTAACACTCGACAGGTTTAGTTCGATGTACAGCAATTATATATCGCCCACCATTATAGAGGAACGACAGTTAAATGTGGCTTCAATGGATGTATTTTCGAGGTTAATGATGGACCGCATTATTTTTCTGGGAGTACCAATAGACGATACCGTTGCAAATATTATCCAGGCACAGTTGCTTTTCCTTGAGTCAACAGATCCGGCAAAAGATATCCAGATTTATTTTAATTCTCCCGGTGGTATGGTTCATGCCGGCCTTGGAATTTACGACACAATGCAGTACATAACTGCCGATGTGGCAACCATTTGCACAGGTATGGCAGCTTCAATGGCAGCAGTTTTGCTAACAGCCGGCGCCAAAGGTAAACGCACCGCGCTAAAACACTCAAGGGTGATGATCCACCAGCCCATGGGGGGCGCATCAGGTCAGGCCTCAGAACTGGAAATCACCGTTCGTGAAATAATGAAAATTAAAAACGAACTATATACAATTATCTCATTACATACTGGAAAACCAATTGAGCAAGTTGAAAAAGATGCAGACCGGGATTACTGGATGAATGCTGAGGAAGCAGTTAAATATGGGATGATTGACGAAGTTCTGGTTAGAAACAAAAAATAATGTCGAATAAAATTAAAACAGATAAATGCTCGTTTTGCGGACGCGAAAAAAGGGAAGTTAATTTATTAATTGCCGGAATCGAAGGCCATATCTGCGACAGATGTGCCGAGCAGGCCCACGCTATTATACAGGAAGAGACAAAAAAAGGCGGCACTTTCGATCTCGAGGGGGCCAAACTTTTAAAACCAAAGGAAATAAAGGATTTTCTTGATCAATACGTTATTGGCCAGGATCAGGCAAAAAAAATACTCTCTGTTTCGGTTTACAACCATTACAAACGCCTTAAACAAGCCATCGATGCTGACGAAACCGAAATTGAAAAATCGAATATCATTTTGGTTGGCGAAACCGGAACCGGAAAAACACTGCTTGCCCGAACCATCGCAAAAATGCTGCATGTGCCTTTCACCATTGTCGATGCAACAGTTTTAACCGAAGCTGGTTATGTGGGCGAAGATATTGAAAGCCTGCTGACCCGTTTGCTGCAGGCCGCTGATTACAATGTGGAAGCAGCAGAGCGTGGAATAGTGTTTATCGACGAAATTGACAAAATAGCGCGAAAAGGGGACAATCCATCAATCACCCGCGATGTTTCAGGCGAGGGCGTTCAGCAGGGTTTGTTGAAACTTCTGGAAGGTTCCATTGTTAACGTTCCGCCTCAGGGAGGACGTAAACACCCCGAACAAAAACTAATTCCCGTTGACACCAAAAACATACTGTTTATTTGTGGCGGCGCTTTCGACGGAATTGAACGAAAAATAGCAAACCGCCTGAATACCAAAGTAATAGGCTATAGCGCTGCCAAAGATGCTGACAGAATTGAACGTGAGAACTTATTGCAATATATTGCACCGCAGGATTTAAAATCGTTTGGGCTGATCCCTGAAATTATTGGCCGATTGCCAGTGCTCGCTTTTCTTAATCCGTTGGATCGGAAAACGCTTCGCAGCATTTTAACCGAACCGCGAAACTCGGTGATTAAACAATACAAAAAATTGTTCCAGATTGATGGAATAAAACTTGACATCGACGAAGAAGCATTTGAATACATTGTTGACAAGGCCATTGAATTTAAACTGGGCGCCAGGGGATTGCGGTCGATTTGCGAAAGCATAATGAACGACGCCATGTTTTATTCGCCATCGGAGAAAATCGACAGGCTGCATATTACCAAAGAGTACGCCGAAAATAAACTGGAACACGCTAATATTCAGCGGCTTAAAGCCAGTTAAATAATTCCTTATCCTTCCTGTCGATAACCTTTATCTTCTTTTAAATTAGGTTGCAATGAAGCGGCAACTGCCAGTTCATCGCAGCGTTCGTTTAACGGATTGTTGTTGTGCCCTTTTACCCACACAAATGTCACAACATGGTTTTTATAAACTTCGAGAAAACGCAACCACAAATCGGAATTTTTTTTGTTTTTGAAACGTTTCTTTACCCAATCCCAAACCCATCCTTTTGTTACTGCATCGGCCACATATTTTGAATCGGTGTATATGGTAACTTCACTTCCCTGAATTTTCAGTGCTTCCAAAGCCTCAATCACTGCAAGTAATTCCATCCGGTTGTTGGTGGTATGTCTGTATCCGTCAGACATTTCTTTGCGGAATTCTCCGGAAAGCAGCACAACCCCGTATCCTCCCGGGCCCGGATTTCCGCGGGCAGCGCCATCGGTGTATATGGTTATTTGTGGACGGGCCATTTTTTAGTATCGAGTATTTTGTGCAAAGTAGGGGGTAAATTACACGAAAAACAAATTGCTGATTATTTTAGTATATTAACATTACAAAAAACCCCTTTCATACTTGTTGAGTATGACATTGGACAAGAATATTTAAGAGAGTATTGACAATTACAAACAAATGAAAATTTTCTTTTTCTTGTTACTCACCCATCGGGGGAGGATAGCAGGGGGCTTTCTTTAATTCACAACCTCCATTTCATCAACCAAATGGGTAGCGCCGGCATACACATCTATAACCCAAAGAACAAAACGGATATCGACATTGATACAGCGCTGAAATTTAGGTTCAAAGGCAATATCGCCGCTCATGGCTTCCCAGTTACCATCGAAAGCAATGCCAATTAATTCGCCGTTGGCATTAATAACGGGGCTTCCCGAATTTCCGCCGGTAATATCGTTATTGGTTATAAAACATGCGCGGAGCGAGCCATCTTTATCTGCGTATCTGCGATAATCCTTTTCTGTTAAAAGTTGTTTCATCCTTTCCGGCACATCAAATTCGGGATCTCCCGGAATTTCTTTCTCCAGATATCCGTTCACGGTAGTAAAATAGTTATAGATAACGCCGTCGCGCGGTTCATAATCAAGCACCTGGCCATAAGTTAAGCGCATGGTTGAGTTGGCGTCGGGATAAAAAACCTTGTCAGGTTGCATCTCCATTAATCCGGCTAAAAACAAACGCTCGCCAATGCTTTTCATTTTTTGGCTTTCGCTGGCTGCCTCGCTCATTTCGCGGAATTTAGCAAAGATATCAGATGCTGAGCCCACAGCCAAATCTTTTTTAAGCACTTTAAGAGAAGGTTTGTCCAGAAAGGCGGTTAATTCTTCCTTGCTGTCAAAAACAGTTCTTTCAAATAGTTTTTCAGCATATTTTACAAAATCGCCTTTGTACTTTTTCTGAACTGTGGAAAAGAATTTTGGATGATACTGGGGAGCAGTTTTATCAGCATACAATTTCAGCAAAGCCCCAACCACTTTTTGGTCGGTTGCTGCATGGTAATCTTTGAAATAATTGTCCATACTTTTTTTTATGGAACTGGTAATTCGTTCAATCTTTTCCTTGTTTTCCTCCGGTTTCTCCAGCAACTCTAACAACGATTGTGCACGGTTTGCAAACGCAAAAATTTCGGGGCCCCTCAACAACGCTTCTCCAAAATATGACCTTGCTTTATCTGCTTCCACATTTTTAAAAGAATTTTCAATCATCGAAAGCGCATCGCCATATTTTTCTTTTCGCTGATTGTCGGAGTTGGCCCAGCTTGTAAAATCATTTTCAATGGCTTGTTTCTTATCGATTACCTTTAAATTGGCGAGCCCTTTGTTTTGTCCGATACTGTATTTGTAATAGTTTGAACTCCTCGCATATTTAGATGCATACTGTATCCTGGCTTTTTGGCTTGTGCTCATGTAACCGCCCCAAATTCCAAGCAGTTTTTCCCTTACTTCAATCCGAACTTCATTTGTAACTTCCATTATATTTTTAACCCCAAATGAAGTTTCATAACGGTTAGTCCTTCCCGGGTATCCCATAACCATTGCAAAATCGCCCTTTTTAATACCCTTTAAAGAAACAGGCAAAGCATGTTTTGGTTTGTACGGAATGTTCTGTTCCGAATAATCAGCCGGTTTGCCATCGGGGCCGCAATATATCCTGAACATTGCAAAATCATTGGTGTGCCGGGGCCACATCCAGTTATCGGTATCGCCGCCAAATTTACCAAGCGCCTGTGGCGGTGCGCCAACCAAACGGATGTCCTTAAACGTTTCTGTTACAAACAGGTAGTATCTGTTGGCAGCAAAAAAACTGCGGACGTACGTTTCGTAATGTGTGTCGCCTTTGGCTTTTTTTTCCAGTTCGGCAGAAACAGAGCGAACCAACCTGTTTCTTACTTCTTCGCTTGTTGTATCGGTTACATTGGCAAGCACCTCAGCAGTTACATCTTCAACACTAATCAGAAATGTTACTGTTTTGCCCGGATTTGGCAGCTCTTCCTTTCGCGACATGGCCCAAAAACCATCCTGCAGGTAATCGTGTTCAACACTTGAGTGACTTTGAATTTCGCCAAAAGCACAGTGATGATTGGTAAGCAGTAATCCTTCTTTCGAAACCACCTCGGCTGTGCACGAACCGCGGTCGAGGGCCACAACCGCATCTTTCAGGCTCGAATTATTAATACTGTAAATATCTTCGGCACTCAATCCCAAACCCATCCGTTGCATGTCTGAGATATTCAGTTTATGAATCAGTGAAGGGAGCCACATCCCTTCATCGGCAAATGCCCATCCGTAAAACAAAACTGAAAGAAGCAGTACTAAATTTAATTTTTTCATTATTCCTTTCGCTATCATTTTTGAAGTTTGCAAATATAATTTTTCAACATCACATTAGTGTGATATATGTCTTTTTATTCGTAAAAACTTACCGGTACTGATAATAATATATCTGTTTAAAGTTGGTTGGTGGTTAAAAAATGATAAACAATAATGTTGTTTATCAATTCTTTCTAAATTTGTACCGCTTTAAATAATAACAGTGTGGTTGAAAAAAATAAAAGGGGATTTTTAGATAAATTGAAAGACCAGTACCGTGTAACGGTATTCAACGATTCTACCTTTCAATCGGTTTGGAGCATGAAACTCAACCGGTTAAAAGTTTTGGGCGCAGTCAGTATGGCTTCATTAATTATAATTATGCTTGTTACTATACTGATTGCAGCCACGGGCCTGCGGGAATATATTCCCGGGTATCCCGATGCAGAACAACGGCAATTAATGGTTGAAACTGCTTTAATGGTTGATTCTCTTGAAGTTGAACTAAAAAAACGCGATAATTTTTTCAGGGGGATAAAAGCTATTGTTTCGGGTGAAATACCGGAAGACAACATCGTTTATGATACTGTTTCCGAATCATATGATGTAAGTTTCACGGAATATAACCATGATTCGGTATTTCAGGACAACCTGCTCGCCGAACAACTGAATTTGTCGATTCAGGGCAATGCTCGTAAAAGTACCGAATTAAGCCTGATGCACTTTTATTTTCCTGTGAAAGGGATTGTAACCAACCATTTCAATTTATCGGCCGAACATTTTGGTATCGACTTGGTTAGCGAACCAAACGCGCTTATTTCATCTGTTTTGGAAGGAACCGTAATTTTTTCAGGCTGGACTCTTGAAACTGGTTACGTATTGTACATACAGCACGAAGCCGATTTGGTTTCGGTATATAAGCACAATGCTGAATTGCTTAAAACAACCGGTGACAAAGTAAATGCTGGTGAAGCCATAGCAATAATTGGCAACACAGGCGAACTTTCAACAGGGCCGCATTTACATTTCGAACTTTGGCACCGTGGAAATGCCTTAAATCCTGAAGAGTATATCGATTTTTAAATTATGAGGAAACGAATTGCCATTCTTGGCTCAACGGGTTCAATTGGCACACAGGCGCTCGAAGTAATTCAACAGAATCCTGAAATCTTTGAAGTTGAAGTGATTACAGCGAACAATAACGTTGATATTCTGATTGCACAGGCAAAGAAATTTCAACCCAATACGGTAGTAATTGCCAACCCTGATAACTACAAAACAGTTTCGGAAGCCTTAAAGAATGAACATATTAAAGTTTATGCCGGTACGGATGCGCTCAACCAGGTGGTACAAATGGGCCCCATTGATTTGGTGCTTACTGCAATGGTTGGCTACTCGGGTTTGATGCCTACGTACAACGCCATTAAAGCGGGTAAAAACATTGCGCTTGCCAATAAGGAAACGATGGTGGTTGCAGGCGAAATAATTACAAAAGCAGCCCTTGAAAATAAAGTTGAGATTCTTCCGGTTGACTCTGAACATTCGGCAATTTTTCAATGTCTGGTTGGCGAATTTTTAAACCCGGTGGAAAAAATCTATCTTACCTGTTCAGGTGGCCCGTTCAGGGGCAAAACCGAAAAGGAACTTCAGTATGTTACCGTTGAAAATGCTTTGGCCCACCCCAATTGGGACATGGGCGCAAAAATCACCATCGACTCGGCAACATTGATGAACAAAGGTTTTGAGATGATTGAAGCCTGTTGGTTGTTTGGGCTTCTGCCGGCAAAAGTTGATGTTATCGTTCATCCGCAGTCGGTAATCCATTCCATCGTTCAGTTTGAGGATGGTTCGATGAAAGCACAAATGGGTTTGCCTGATATGAAATTGCCCATTCAATATGCACTCGGATTTCCGTCCCGTATTAAAAACAGCTTCCCGCGCTTTAATTTCCTCGATTGCCCAACCCTCAGCTTTGAACCTCCAAATACAAATATTTTTCGTAACCTTGCACTCTCTTTTGAAGCCATGGGATCGGGAGGAAATATGCCTTGTATTTTAAATGCTGCAAATGAGGTGGTTGTTGAATCATTTTTAAATAAAAAAATTTCATTTCTGCAAATGCCGGCGATTATTGAAAAAGCTATGCAGAAAGTTGAATATATTGAAAAACCAACTTTGGACGATTTGATTCAGACCAATGCTGAAACGAGCAGGATAACAAAGTTGTTAACAGAAAACTAAAATAAGTATAGAAAATTTGCATGGAGACGATAATAATAAAAACTGCACAGTTACTTTTAAGCCTTTCAATTCTGGTTGTATTGCACGAGTTGGGGCATTTTATGTTTGCCCGGTTATTTAAAACGCGGGTCGAAAAATTTTATCTTTTCTTTGACCCGTGGTTCTCATTGTTTAAAATAAAAAAGGGCGAAACTGAATATGGCATTGGTTGGTTGCCGTTGGGTGGTTACGTAAAAATTTCGGGAATGATTGACGAATCGATGGACAAGGAAGCCATGAAATTACCCCCGCAACCTCATGAATTCAGATCTAAACCGGCATGGCAGCGGCTTTTGATAATGTTAGGCGGTGTTACAATGAATTTCATATTTGCCATTTTAATCTATATCGGAATTATGTTTGCCTGGGGAGAAACCTTTCTGCCTGCTTCAAATGTAAAATACGGAATTGCTGTTGATTCAATCGGGCAGGAAATTGGATTTATGAATGGGGATTTCATAATTTCCCTCGATAACAAACCCATCGAAAGTTTCACCGCAATTGTGCCCACAATAGTACTCGACCACGTGAAAACAGTTCAGGTTCAAAGAAATGGACAACTCACTGATGTTGAAATAAGTGACTCGGATATTGCGCTTCTGTTAAAAAGTAAGGTGGTAATGATTCCCCGTACGCCATTCGATATTAAAGCCGGAAAGGTTGAAAAAGGGTTGCCCGCTGAAATGGCGGGACTTCGGAAAGGAGATATTTTCAAAACAGTTGATGGGCAAACATTTGAATTTTACGACCAGTTTACCAGTTATCTTGCTGCAAAAAAGGGACAAACTATTGATTTGGAAATTTTACGCGACGGGCAAAGTATAATAAAAAATATCAATGTTTCGGAGGAAGGGAAAATAGGTTTTTACGTGTCTTATAACAACCCCGATATTTTTGAATATAAAACTGTAAAGTACGGTTTTTTTGAATCTTTCCCTGCCGGTATAAAAAAAGGCGTTCAAACTACCGGCGACTATCTGAAACAGTTTCGCCTGTTTTTCAAAAAAGAAGCCAAAGCTTACGAATCGCTCGGAGGTTTTGCAACCATCGGCAACATTTTTCCCGGAACCTGGGACTGGCATTCATTTTGGAACATGACCGCTTTCATTTCAATAATCCTGGCAATCATGAACTTACTGCCAATACCTGCTCTTGATGGCGGACATGTAATGTTTTTAATGGGCGAAATGATTACCGGACGCAAACCGGGAGAGAAATTTCTGGAATATTCGCAAATTGCCGGAATGATTTTGCTGTTGGCATTAGTGCTTTATGCAAATGCCAACGACATAATAAAAATTATAAACGGGACATTCTAATTAAAAAAATTCTATTTTTGTTGTAAATCAATTATTATCTAATATCATGAATTTATTTGTAATCGCAGGTTTTATAGGACCACAGGAAATTATTATCATACTTATTATTGTTCTTTTACTTTTTGGAGGACGCAAAATTCCGGAGTTAATGAAAGGGCTTGGCAGAGGTATGAAAGAGTTTAAAAATGCCAGCAAAGCGGAGGATGACGAAGAAGGAAAGTCGAATCCTGAAAAAATTGACAGATAATTTTGAAATGAAATATTGGAAAGTCCTGTATCTGAATTTTCAGGTACAGGATTTTTTATGGTAAAGTTTTTGTAGCGTTTGCTACCACAAAAACTATAAAAATCAGAAATAATGAAACGGAATGTAATCCATCTTGTTTTGGTAATTTTTGCCGTGCTTGTTTTTTATTCATGCTCCAACGAGCAGGTTTTACACCAGAATATTTCAGGAAAGGCAAACGAAATAATCATTGTAATTTCCGACGAATCGTGGGAAGGAAAACCTGGTGAATTGCTCAGGACCGTTCTGGGGCAGCAACATATTGCACTTCCCCAGAGTGAACCCATTTTCGATTTGATTAAAGTGCCACATGCCGGGTTTAAAAAAATCTTCAGGTCAACACGAAATATCATTCAAACTTCAATATCATCAAACGTGGAAACTCCGGGCGTATTTTTTAAAGACGATGTTTGGGCTTACCCACAGGCAACTGTGGAAATAAACGCAAAAAATGCCACACAGTTTGAAGAACTTTTCAATGAGAACAGCAAAAAAATCATTTCATATTTTCTTGCAGCAGAGAAAGAAAGGCTGACCATGAATTATCAAAAATATCATGAAAAACTTGTGTTTAATGCGCTCAACGATAGTTTTGGGTTAACGGTTACTGTGCCCCCCGGATTTGCAATTGCACGCCAGAAGAAAGATTTTATCTGGGCCAGATATGAAACGCCAGAAATTTCGCAAGGCATGGTAGTTTATACCTTCCCATACATTTCCGATTCAACTTTTACCGAAAATTATCTGGTTGCAAAAACTGACAGTGTGCTTGAAATAAACGTTCCCGGACCTACTGACGGAAGCTACATGGCAGTTGAAAAGCAATTCGGCCAGGTTTTAAACACATTTGAGCACAATAAAAATTACGCAGTTGAAATGCGGGGTTTGTGGCGTTTGGAAAACGACTTTATGGGTGGCCCGTATGTTTTACTTGCCGAACTGGATGCTTCAAATCAACGCGTTGTGGTTGTGTTCGGTTATGTTTTTGCACCCAGCAAAGATAAACGGAACTTGTTGCAACAGGTTGAGGCGATGGTTTATTCGCTGAAAATGAATAATCAGGCCGAAAACGACAAAATCAACACCCAGATTAAAATGGGAAACTGAGACAGTTTAGAGTTTAAAGTTCAGGGTTTAAAGTTTATAGGCCGAAGCAACTTGTTACAATTCAAATTCTGTTTTTTCTGCGCTAAAATCAAAGCATCTAAATGCCAGTTATTGCATTTGACCGTGCGATGGAAAAGATTAAAATAATTTTTTCAACTGCCCCTCGTTACAAACTAGGGGTAGCGCGAAGATATATCCTCCTGATAATATTTTCATCAGGTAAGATTATATCGTTTCGTTTATTTTCTGTCATATAATATTTGTACGTGTTGATTTTACATCCAGATGAAACTTAGTAACTGTTAAATAATAATCGATACATTTTAAGGATTTATTGTATAATTCCAATCACCTCTAAAAGGATTTTTTTCAATCTTGATTTTCTCAAATTCTTTGTCCAACACTTTGATGCCTTTTTTATATTGTTTTTGGTCAGAACTATCTTTTACAATTAGCCCTTTCTGAGTCCTGGTATTGGCTATAAGATTTACCACAACCTGCAAACTAACCAGTGGTTTTGCCCTCCAATTTTTAGTGATATGAGGGAAGTGACAAACACTTACCGACAGCCCCGTTTCTGTGGCAAATGCTTGTATCTCTTTTTTCCACAAACGGTTTCTTGACCCATTACTTCCTCCGCCATCAGCGGTGATTAAGATTTTTTTTGCATTTGGATACTGTTCTTCGCCCATTTGCTGCCACCATGATCTTATGCTGTTTACAGCAAACTCTGCTGTATCCTTGCTAATACCAACGCTTACCCACCCCTGGTTTTGGGCAATATCATAAATTCCATACGGAACGGCTTTACCCAGCTCTTTATCAATGAAGTCATACACATTAACTTTTGGCGCCTCCCCAGCTAAACACCATTCTGTCCCTTGATTTTTAAAATTGCCTATGTTCTCTTTTTTCTTGCAATCTACCGATATTACCGGTTCTTCTTCCGACATGAATGCCACGGCTGTTTCATTGATATATTCAAACTGTTCGTTTCGGTCAGTAACAGAACCACCCTCGTATGTTTTTCTATTAGCTTGCAAGCTAAAGCCAAGTGTTTTCAATAGTTCGCCAATAGTCACATAGCTGGCATTGTAGCCTTTTTCCTTGAGCGCATTCTCAATATGTCTTAAACTCTTGCTTGTCCACAACAGAGGTTTCATTGGGTCACCACAAGTGTGTGGATTTACTATGGCTTCCAAGGCTTCCAGAAGCCCTTTTTGCTTTTGTTTATGTGGCTTGCGTCCTCCTCCCGGTTTTCTAATCCTATCGAGCGCAGGCATTTTTGAGGATAGTTTGCTATGGCTTAATTCGGCAATACCTTTATCTATCCGAACCCTGCTCACACCCGAAAGGCTTGCTACCCGTTGCTTGCCACCACGCCCTAAACTTAAAGCTTCACTTCCTAAATAAACCCGAACTAATTGCTCATTTAAATGTGGTAAAATGGCTTCATACTTCTTTTGCAAAACAATATCTTCAATCATCTGAATATTTTTTTTTGCAAATGTACTATTTATTTCTTAACAATCACTCAGTTAAAAAGAGTTTTTTGCTCCGCAGGCGTTTTAGTTCTTCCAAATCCTTTTGAATCTGCTCCCAATCTTTCAATGGTAACTGAACAGCATTTTTTTGTCCCCGTGTATTGGTAATGTATTGAATATTCATCGTTTCAGCATTATTTTAATGTTTATCAAAATTAGTGAAATAGAATTTATGCACAAAGAATAAAAAAATAATACTTTTTCACTTTTGTAAGGAGGTGACAAATTGTTTCCTGGGTGTAATTTTTTTAGTGACTTTTCATCACACTGCTTTCAGGGTAAATGATATATTATACTCAAATAGTTTAACATCCTGAACCACAGAACAAGCAATCTTTAAATCTTCAGAAATGTTTCTTGCGATTATAACACCTCTAACTTTTTGATTATGCATTGCAAGATTAGATTTTACCCAACCAACATATCTTAATAATTGTCCGATTACCCTATCAGAGCCTTTTGAGACTTTTAATTCAATTACAACGAAACAATTATTTTTATCAACCGCCAGAATATCAATAAATCTTCCGCCTGCATTAAATTCAATCCCAGAAATTCCATCGCTTTTATATAGAACTAAACCCGGCTCAATTGTATGCAAATTCTTGCATAAAAAACTCAATAAGTCCTTTTCAAAAGCAAATTCCTGACCTGAATCATCTGTGTCTGATTCAATAAAATCCTCAGAATTAAGAACTTCATTTAACTTTTCACCTTTTTTATATATTGGGGTTGGATCATTTGCTTTATCATACAATCGTAAAGTTCCATCGTCAAGTTGAAAGAATAAATCATGCCTTCCATCTAAGGCAGGTGAATAATGGAATCTTGTGGGATAATTTGTTGTCGCTTGCACAATGTGGTCGTACACAGTATTCTTTTTGATATTAGGATAATAAAGATGAAACCAATTTTTAATATCATCCTTCTGAATAATCTGATTTCTGCTAATATTATGTACCAAAATAAATTCCTTTAACAATTCGCGAGTTGGTTTGCTATAAATCTGTTTCATATTAAGAGAATTACAGTTATTTTTTCACATTAGTCAAAATTAATCAATAATTTCTGCTATAACCAAAAATTCTTCAATAATTACTTCTTTGAAGATCATTGTATATATGCCAATTATTCAATACAATAAGAAACCAATTCTATAAATATTTTGAAATAATCAATATTAATATCATTCAAATGTGGTTAAGTTTGAAATTAACTTTCTGGACCCCTGAAATGGGCTTTATTCCAAAACATCAGTCAAAACCACTCCATCTTTGTACTGATAATCTTCTCCGGAAGTATTAAAAATATCGACCAAAACCACATAAACACCCAGCTTTTGGCGTTTTCCAGTCTGGTCTTCACCGTTCCAGGTAATTTTTCCGCTTGTTCCCAGAATTTCGTTGCTGGCGAGTTTCATCACAAATCGGCCGACAGCATCGAAAATACTGATGTTGGCCACGTAGCCGGGTTTTTCAAGTTCATATTGAATCTGATATTCATCGTTATACCCATCGAAATTGGGTGAAAACGATTCGGGAGAAAATGTAATCTTTGGGTTTTGAATATCTTCAATTTTTGCCTGCGAGTTTTTGTATCCCGGTGTTCCGTAACCGGAAGTAGTAGAAGCAGAATGCCAGTTTTTTATATCGTTGGTATTTTGGGTGAACGAAATGCGTTCCAATGAAATTCCCTTTTCCTCGGCTAAAAGCAAGTGGTGCATTTTTTCGGTGTAAAAAAGTTCGTCGATTACCTGCATGTTTTCATCCAACAAAACCACGTAATCGAAATCGTTGTTGTACAACGGGAATTTCTCCATTTGTAAAAAACATTCCCTGCATTTAATTTCGAACCAGGGGAAAACGCCGCTTGTATCTTTGGTAAGCGCCAGATAGTTTTCAGGCAAAAGCATTTTTTTCTGAGTTGAAAGCGGATAAACCTGTGTTAACTCAAGTTTGCTGTCGCGCGATGCAAGGTATAACCGGTTGGTTGAGATTTCTTTTCCGGAATTATTATAAATTTCAACGTAATCGCTACCTCCTGCAACCGGATTGAAAAGTATTTCGCTGATTAAAATATCTCCCGGTTCAATTGGTTCCAAAGGTTTTTCTTCAGCAATAACAATTACTTCATCCAAAATTACTTTGTCGGCTGAATAATCGTTGGCCATCCGAACCACAATTTGAAGTTTTCCGCCAACCAAATCTTTTTGTCCTGCAATTGCCGAACCCCAGTTTCCACGGTTTTCAGCATTTGTTTCGAAAGGTATTTCTGCACTGTCATCCAGCTTATAGAATGCTTTTAAATATTTGAGGGCGATGTTGGCATTGCTTCCGGTTTCTGATGCACTCAGTTTTACATCAACTTTTATGTATTCTGCTATGCCAATTTTTGCCGAGCGCCAAACCACTTCGCCGGTTATATCAACCACTTCAAACCTTCCTCCCGAAGTTGCCACTGTTTTGGCATAATCGCCTGAATCAGTAAGTTTTACGCCATCATAATTTAAAGCCCAATTCGCAATCCCCGAAAAATCGGATTGAATTGTTCCGCTTTCACCGCCCCAGATTCCTTTGTTGGGAACAGTAAAACTTTCGCGCCACATTTCCTGCGCCTGCAGTGGGCCATTCAATATAAGACAAAAGAATATTAAGATTTTTGGTGAATTGCTAATCATCACATTTACAATTAGAAGCAAAATACTAACTTTGAGCCGATTTAAAGATAGCTATTACATAACATTTTAAAAAGATTTACGGATGAAAGTTGCAGTTGTTGGGGCAAGCGGAGCAGTAGGACAGGAGTTCCTGCAGGTACTTGCTGAGCGGAATTTTCCGATGGATGAGTTGGTTTTGTTTGGTTCTGAAAGAAGCGCCGGAAAAGTGTATGATTTCAAAGGGAAAAAGCTGGTAGTGAAAGAATTAAAACATGGCGACGATTTTAAGGATATCGACATTGCTTTAACTTCGGCCGGTGCAGGAATATCAAAGGAATTTGCAACCACAATTACTAAACACGGCGCAATTATGATCGATAATTCCAGCGCATTCCGTTACGATAACGATGTTCCGCTAGTGGTTCCCGAGGTAAATCCTGAAGATTCAAGAAACCGCCCACGTAATATTATTGCAAACCCGAATTGTTCAACTATTCAAATGGTGGTAGCGCTAAAACCCATCGATAATCTTTCGAAAATCAAACGGGTCCGCGTAGCTACTTATCAGGCTGCAAGCGGCGCAGGAGCGCAGGGAATTGCCGAACTCGAAAACCAGGTAAAGGAAGTTGCCGAAGGAAAAACACCGACAATTTCGAAATTCCCATACCAGTTGGCCATGAATATCATTCCTCACATCGACGTTTTTCTTGATAACGATTACACCAAAGAGGAGATGAAAATGAACTGGGAAACCAAAAAAATTATGCACACCGATGCCGAAGTGAGCGCAACCTGTGTACGTATTCCGGTGGCCCGCGCCCACTCTGAAGCCATTTGGGTTGAAACCGAAAAACCACTTTCGATTGAAGCGGTAAAAGAAGCGTTCGCAAATGCCGAAGGCCTTACTGTGATTGATGTTCCGGCAGAAAAGAAATACCCGATGCCGTTGTTTGTGGCCGGAAAAGACGATGTTTATGTTGGCCGCATCCGCAAAGATGTAACCGACCCAAACAGCCTCACTTTTTGGTGCGTTGGCGACCAAATCAAAAAAGGCGCCGCCCTGAATGCAGTGCAAATTGCGGAGTGGCTGATTGCCAACGGGGAAGTGAAAAAGTAAAAAGGCTAAGTAGATTTTTTATATAATTAAAAAACCTGTGGGGCGAACTTACAGGTTTTTTAATTTGACAACTTTTAATTTTAAAAACAGTGTGTCTGGAGTGTTTCATAAATGTTTCTTTTCACATTTTTCACATTTTCAAGTTAAACTATTGTTGTATTTTTTGATTTAATAGTCAAACAAATTTATAATGAAAGAAAAAATGACATTTATGATATTTTTTGCCGTAGTTTTCACGGTTAACCTGATTGTTAACATTTATATTTTTTCGCGTACCCGGTCTGTTTTTCCTGTGGGAAATGCAGCCTGGTGGGGCGCTGCCATTTTATTCTGGCTCCTGGCTTTTGCTTATGTAATCGGGCGCTTTACTGAAAGGGCAGGGCCGGTTTGGCTTGCCGAACCGTTTGTAAAAATTGGTTCGTGGTGGTTGGGAGCAATGCTTTATTTAACGCTAATATTCTTACTTGCCGATATTCTCCGCGGATTAAATGGATTGTTCAATATCAGTGAATTCTTTCGTTTTAACTGGATAAGCAGCAAGGGCAGAATTGCTGTTTTGATTGTTTATTTAATTACTGGTATAGTTTTGATTGTCGGGTACAGGAATGCAAAAATTCCGGTTGTGCAAAAAAAGGCAATTCAAATCGATAAAAATTTACCCGGTGGACAGCAAAAAATAGTGCTGGTCTCCGATATTCATCTGGGAATGATGATATCAAACGGCAGGTTAGATCGTTTGGTTAAAATGGTGAATAACGAAGATGCGGATATTGTTTTGCTTGCCGGCGATATTTTTGATGAAGATTTAGGCCCCGTTATTCAAAAAAACATGGGCGGCCTGCTTAAAAACCTGCAGGCCAAACAAGGTGTTTATGCCGTTTTGGGAAACCACGAATTTTACGGAAATGCTTCTGCTGCCCACGAATATCTTAAAAATCACAAAATTACTGTTCTTCGTGACAGTACAGTTGTTCTGACTAATGGAACTGCAATTGTTGGCCGCGAAGATATAACCGGTGAAAGAATGAACGGAAAGCCCCGTAAAACAATAAAAGAACTACTTACTGGCATCGATTTGGAAAAACCGGTTTTTATGCTCGACCATCAGCCTTACAAACTCGCTGAAGTTGCAACTTACGGAATAGATTTGCAGGTTTCGGGCCACACGCACAATGGGCAAATGTGGCCCTTAAATTATATTACCGGTGCAATGTTTGAAATAAGCAGCGGATACGGGAAAATCAAGAATACCCATTTTTATGTTTCGTCAGGATATGGAACCTGGGGCCCGCCAATTCGTACCAATGGCCGGTCAGAGATTGTGGTGCTGGAGATAAGCGGAAAATAAAATGTTATTCCTGCCCTTCCACTTCCCAATCCGTGTTGTAAAGAAAATCATTATAAGGAAACCGTTGGGAATGAATTGCTTTAACCTGCTCATAGAGGTACGTTTTAAAATCTTCCAGGTTCTCTTTTTGTTTTGCCGAAATAAAAAGCGCCGGTGTATTGTGCTTGGCCATCCATGAGTTTTTCCATTCGTCGAGCGAAAAATTTTCCTTTGTCCGCATACTCAGGTCATCTTCGTCTTTTTTTGTGTATGTAAAAATATCAATTTTATTAAATACAAAAATGGTTGGCTTGTCGCCGGCACTGATTTCCTGAAGTGTGGTATTTACGATCTCTATTTGCTCTTCAAAACCGGGGTGCGAAATATCGACAATATGCAACAAAACATCAGCTTCGCGCACTTCGTCGAGTGTTGATTTAAACGATTCGACCAACCCGTGTGGCAATTTCCGGATAAAACCTACCGTGTCGGCCAATAAAAACGGCAGATTTCCGATTACCACCTTTCTCACCGTTGTATCGAGTGTGGCAAATAATTTGTTTTCTGCAAAAACCTCCGATTTGGAAACCATGTTCATAATGGTCGATTTGCCAACGTTTGTATAACCAACCAAAGCTACCCTTACCAGTTTTCCACGGTTTTTACGCTGAACCGATTTTTGCATGTCGATTTTTTTGAGCTTCTCTTTCAATAAAGCAATCTTATCGAGAATAATGCGGCGGTCGGTTTCAATTTGTGATTCACCGGGGCCGCGTGTTCCAATACCCCCCTGCTGCCGCTCGAGGTGGGTCCACATCCGGGTTAACCTTGGCAGAAGATACTGGTATTGAGCCAGTTCCACCTGAGTTTTTGCATGAGCTGTTTTGGCACGCTTTGCAAAAATATCGAGAATCAGGTTGGTACGGTCCAATACTTTGCACTCTAAACTTCGTTCGATATTGCGGAGCTGAGTGGGTGTCAGTTCATCGTCAAATATTACAGTACCGGCTTCCGTTGCTTTTATAAAAGTACGTATTTCCTCGAGTTTACCCGTTCCAACAAACGTTGCAGTGTTTGGAACATCAAGTTTTTGCGTGAATTTTTTTAACACCACAGCACCCGCTGTATCCGTCAGAAATTCCAGTTCGTCAAGATATTCCCTGGCTTGTTTTTCATCCTGCGAACCACTTATCAACCCAACAAGGACTGCTTTTTCGGTAATTGGCGCTGTTTCAATCATTTTTCTTTTCTAATAAAATAAAAACTCCCGACCCATGAATGGATCGGGAGTGCAAAAGTATTGTTTTTAATTCTTATTGCAATACAAAGTTTATTGGCACCGTATAAGAAACATTAACCGGTTTCCCGCGTTGTTTGCCTGGTTTCCATCTAGGGAGCGTGTTAACCACACGAAGAGCTTCCTTATCAAGAGATGGATCCACGCCCCTGGCAATACTTGCATTGCTAACTGAACCATCTTTCCCCACAACAAAAGTTACGTAAACTTTCCCCTGAATACCGTTTTCCTGCGCAATAACAGGGTATTTAATCGCATTGGCAATGTATGTGCGCAAAGCCATTTCCCCACCCGGAAACTCAGGCATGTCTTCAACAATAAAGAAAACCTGCTGTTCTTCTTCTTCTTCTTCCGGTTTGGTAGAAATAACAGGTGCAACAGTAATTAATGTTTTATCGTCAGCCTCTGTATCAATGTGCAGTTCATCATCGATTTCAGCCTCGTCATCAACAATATTTAAAATCTCAACTACTTTTGGTGGCGGAGGTGGTGGCGGAGGCTTAATTTCCTGTTCACGTGTAATCGGAATAATTTCCTCTTCAACATCAACCGCATTTACAGAACCCAATGAATCAGTTTTTTGGGGTTTTGCTGTCCATTCAAAGGCCAAAAGAATGATGCCCAAAGAAATAACAAGCCCTAACATAAAGTACACATTCTTTTTGTTTTCCAGATCTGCCTTAGGTGATTTTTTTAATTCCATTTTTGTTAATTTTATTTGATTTATTCGATTTTTTAACCTTAAAAACGGGGTCTAAAGATAAAAAATAATTGTCAATTACAAATCAATATCGCTTTGATTTCAAATTTCTGTTTTTCTCCAAACCAAAGACTGTTAAAATTGATGAAATAAGTAAAGAACTGCGGATGCAATTGCATTGTTAATTGCCGCAAAAACTTTACCATAATTGAACTTTACAAATTAATAATATTTAAAAGTTAACATTGAATTCCGATTTTACAGAAATTGTAAATTTATGCTGATTAAAAATATTTTTTATATTTGCACGCTCAAACGGGGGTTTAGCTCAGTTGGCTAGAGCGTTTGACTGGCAGTCAAAAGGTCGACGGTTCGATTCCGTTATCCTCCACTTGAAAATCAAGGAGTTACAAAGATGTAACTCCTTTTTTATTATCAGAGTGTCCTACTAGAGTGCCTTTTTTATTGTTCACAGGAAAAATCCGAAAGCCATTTAGAGCCATTTTTGTTGCTATCACATTTTTATCAACATAGAATTTGTCTGTGATTTTGTAATTGCCATGCTGCATTGAAAATCCACTATTTAAGTAAAGGTCTTCACTGGTTATATATGTTTTCCGTAAATGTTTTAATTGTCGTGAGTAGTTTCTGTTGAGTTTATTGAAAAAGAAAGTAAAATATTTACTTGTTTGTTTTTCCATATCATCTCTGTTTTTAGAATCTGGTGCTATTATATGATCATTACTGTCCACATTTTCTAATAGGTTGAGATCCATTAGCAGGTCAAGAAGCTCTTCACCAATTGGAATATATACAAATTGGTAATCTTTTTCATCAAAATTGTTTTGTTGCTTATTTACTTTGATGTTTGGACTTTCGATATAAACTGGCATCCCTTCTTCAAAATGGATCATATTCCATCTCATGGCAAAAAGCTCTGCATTCCTTCTTCCTGTGTATGCTTTCAACCTGATTAGGTCTTTTAGCCATGGGCGATACATATTTCTTTTTGTTTTTCCAGTTTTCGCAATAGCATCATCTGGACCAATGATCGATAACAAATCATAAAAGTCTTTGGCTGAAATACTTACATTGGTTGCTCTTTCTGATTTCAATTTAACTTCCTTCCACACATTTTTAATGTTGTAGCCTTTATTTTTAATTAAATAATTGAAAAATATTCTCATTGCCTTTATATGTCCATTAAAAGTATAGTTGCTGATATCCTTGTTTTCCAAGTAAGCACTAAATTTTCCAACAACAGAATCATTAATTAAACTGAGTTTGTAGGTATGGAAATCGGCTCCACTATTTACAATAAAACTTTTAAATTCCTTTAGAAAAGTCCTGGTAGATTCGATGTAAGATTTGGAAAGATAACTTTTCTTATGATGTGGCACTTCTTCGTCGTGCATGTGATCTATATACATACGAATTGTATCTTCTAAATACGGTGATTGTTTTGGGTTGTTTGATTGCTGATACAAATGTGGATTTTTAACTTTATCCTCAAAATCAAGAGTCTCTTTTACTGCTCCTGCAAAATCTCTTGCATCTAAAGTTTTAAATTTTCGTTCATAACCATTACCTGTTCTAATAATGGCTTTATAAACTTGTTTCTCAATTGGGTGGCTGCATTTTTTGCCTTTTTGTTTTTGGTGGATGTAATTATCGCATTTATTGCAATAAAGGAACAATCCTTTAAATTTGTGATATTCTAATTCATTTTTCATTTAAATTCATTTAAAAATTAATACTCGCTTTGGTCTTTGGGGTGTATCTTTTTGATACAGAAATTCTTTCATTGTTTGAATCCGCCAGATGTAAATTATTCTCAAGGCTCAATTCATACATTTCCAGCCAGTTCACTCCATACTTTTCTTTGTATCTTTTTATAATTGGCTGATTGTAGGCAGAGTTGAATTCGGCTTCATAAACAAATTTTTCAGAACCGTCACTATAAATCTCAACTCTGTTTTTTCTGCACCAGGTAATCACACTCCTTTTATCTTTTTTATTAATTAGTTTCAATATTTCTTTAAAATATATTCTCGTTAAACTTTTATTTTCCAATTCATTTGGATTATTTTTTGAATACTTATCTACCGTTCAGAATATTCTTTCAAGCAAAAAGTATTAATGCTTCATAGTATCGAAAATTTTAAAAGTTTTTTTTTTTGATATTTATTTTAAGGTGGCATATAAATATTAGTAGAAGAGAAGTGAGTTGAATTTAATTTTGTCAGGATTAACTTAATTTTATTCTTACAGTCCATATTTGAGCATATCGTTAATATGATTGTATCGTTTCCTAAAATCCGTGCTGAAATCATATTGAATTGTATTCGGTAAAACTGAATCGAAAGGCACACCAGCCTGCAAAAGTGATTCATGTAAGTTGTTGATATACAGGCTCATTTGATTTTCAATTGGAATATTAACACGGCCACAGCGGTGCATGAATTCGAAGAACAAGTCATCATTAAATTTTATTTCATAAGTTTTTTGTGCAAGAGTCGAAAATTTTAGTTTTTTCATAGTTCAGATATTAGATAACCGCCAGTTTATATTTGGGTGACAAAAATATGGAGTTCTTGACTAATAACCTCCTCGTCTTCAGTATAATAGATACTTCATAAAAGAGCAGGTGCAAATTTTTGCTTAACCCTCTTACGTTTTGTAAGGCAGGAAAGTGAATTTTTGGGATGACGACGCTAACTGCTTTAAAATAAACTTTCCTGTTACGAAATAACTTGGGATAATAAATCAACTTTAAAACATCGACATAAGAAAAATAACTTCTATCAAAAATAAAGACTACATTATTGTCGTCAATTGCGACAATAATATCGTCACTATGTTTGAAAGCTTTGTACTCGCAAGTAATTTTAAAAGAATTGAAGCACGGTTTAGCATGGCTAAACTGCCAGAATTGGTTGAATATAAACCATCATACAACATCACCACGAGTGATAAATGCTACATCATTAATAACAACCAGACAAAAGAAATCCAGTTATTTGAATTCGGGTTGAATGTTAACAGTAATGTATTGCCATTTGTACGATCCGAGGGTGACCGAAATGCAGATGATAATCCAAACTATCATGGTTCTAAAGCAATTTTCTTAAAGCCTGAATTTAACCGTCTAATTCGCTATCAAAGATGTTTGGTAATTGCCGATGCATTTGTTATTGGAATCGGTGAAAACAAACCACATTTGGTTTATCTACGTGATAAGAAACGACCATTTGCATTCGCTGGTATATGGGACAGAATAAAAACAACAGACGGTGAAGTTTATTCATTCGCAATAATAACTACAACTGCCAATAAATTAATATTTGGTTTGGGTTATAAACGTATGCCAGTGATACTTTTTAACGAATATGAAAGCACATGGCTAAGAAGTTCAGCGCAATTATCTGATATACTGAGTATGCTTAGTCCTTACCCTGCAAAATTGATGAATGCTTATCCTATTGGTGAAATGATAAAGGATGAAACGATGAATGAAGTATCACTAATACAACCCATTGGAAAACCTATCTATACTGAACCAACTTTTGTACGGTATAAAAAACCGAAACATGAAAATAGTTTTCCAAATGTAACGCTGGCTGACAGGATGGGTGTTAAAAAGGGTGATTAGTTTTTATTATTAATTTCTATGGTTCGCCAAGTTCAGTTTTGGTCGAATATTTAGTAATAGTCTTAGTTTTGAGTTTTGGTTTTTCATTCGAACAAGCAAAACAATGAGTTGTAATAATCGAAGAAAAGATGTTTTTTTATAGTATCCCAAATTATTCGATTTTTACAGATAATGTATTTCACGTGTCCTAATCTTTATCGGTATAGTGTTTCTAAATTCAATTATTTTTATCCAATTTCCCTTACCATCATAAGAATATTCATAGGTATAGTCTTCAATTTTCCCATCTGTGTTTATAATTTTTAGCCTTACAAGATTTTCATTTTTATCAAATTCTTTAAGTATTTCCCCTTCTTTATCCTTGATTAAAATCTCTTTACTATTATCTGGAAAATACTTGTACTCTATAATTGAATTATTCTGGGGATATTTTTCTGAATAATAAGTTTCAGTTTGTATTTTCCCATCTGAGAATTCATAAGTTTCGATACCACTTAATTCTCCATTTCGCAGATAATTTATTCTTTTTATTACCCCTTGTTCGAATAAACTTTTTTCTATAAATTGGATATCCTCATCTCCTTCTGATTTATATAAAGTTGAGGTAAAAATTTCATTTCCTAAAGAATCGTATTCATAATGACTTTCAGAACTTGAACTACTGTAATTCTTTTTGCGATATACCAATTTATTTTTTTCATACTTATTTAATTCTGCAATTGTAACATTCCCCTGTTCATCAATTTCATTTATTTCAATTATATTATTATTCAAATCATATTTAAATATCTCTTTTCCATACAGTTCATCATTTCTATATGAAGTTTTTGAAATAAGATTTTTATTACTATCATATTTGCACAAAACTTTTATTTTTATAACTGCATCTGAAAAATCCATTTTTGTATTATATTCAGTAATTAATCCATTCTGATAGAGATATTTAGTTGTCTCATTAGGTGTTCTACGTGAATAATATGATATTTCAGTCAGTAAATTTCCTTTATTATCAAATTCGTATGTTATGTTGGATTTTTTCAATTTGTACGCATCTTCTTCAGATTTAAACTTCCATTCATGGTCTCCCAAACCCGCTTTTATGAAATCACCACTTACAATTTTCCCCAAACTATCTATTGCAAAAAAATTAAATTCAGTTATCTTTTTTACATTCCCTTTTAATCCAAGTGAAGTAATACTTACGGTATCAATTTGAGATTTTATGTCTTTTGGAGTAAGCAAGCAAAGAAAATTTAATACAATAGCAAATAGCAAATTTTTAATTGTCATGGTAAGAAAATTAAACGTTAATAAAGTCCTTTATTTTGAGATTATTTTGTCTAACAAGATATGTTAATAAATTCTCTTTTAAATCACCATTAATAACTCCTATCAAAAAATGCCGTAATATTTTTCAATTAGGAAAAGTAAAGCACTAATAGCTAAGCTACCATTCTAATGTTTGTTTACTTGCTTTTTCTTGTTCCTTATACATCATTAAGATTGTCGAATAATTACACATCCCTATTTCACAGTAGGTCTTTATTACACTTTTCAATAAAACTTTATTAGATACCTTAGTTAGTTCCTTAAACGCTTTTAGATTTTCCTCCTCCATCATTCTCAGGGTAGAAGGGTCTCCCATTCCAATAGCGGTATAATCATCTTTAACTTGTTTTTTGATAAACGAAATAACTTTTCCCTTGTTTATGTCATTTTCAACAAAATCAATAGGACTAACAAAAGACTGAGCTAATAAATTCGAAGATATTAGTAATATACTTAATGCAAATAATAATTTTTTCATTTTGATTTAGTTTTGTGGTTTGTTTATTACTTGTAAACTTACAATATTATATGTGGTTTTATTTAGATACGAAAACTGCTAATTTTAACAATTTTCCAATTTCTTTTTTTAGTTAAGACATCGGTTTTCTGTATTAACATTAATTGTGTTCTAAAAATACCTGTTGTAGTATCTATTCGGTAATTTAAAACTTTAATTTTTTCTGGTTCTTGATAAAATATTACTCCCCTTTTATAATCAACCTCAAAACCTTTTTTTTGTCCGTGATTTTCTATTTCGTTTTTAATAAATTCTTGTAGAGTATAATTAGTGAAACCCAATTTACTAAAATAATCTGCCGAAATATCTTGGTATTTCCACAAGAATTCATTTTGTACTTCTTCACTAATTAACTTAAATCCAGTTATTGATTTTGGTAGATTTACAAATGACCCCATCATTTGATTGACAATATCTGAATTTGGTTTTATCTGAGATTTTATAAGTTCATCCTCAATTAAATCACTTTCAAATATATCCCAAATTGTAATCCAAAGTCCTTCAACTATAACTATTTCACCATTTGAAACATCGTTTAGAAAATCGTTTCCAGACTTTTTTGCACTATTACAGCCTAACATAAAAACGGCTATAATTACAATTAGAATTAATTTTTTCATTTTGCTTAGTTTAGAGTTTATTTAAAAGATTGATTAAAAAATATTTTTTCGAATATAATCAATTCATTTTCTATGAGAAACCTGATTTAGGATTTAATTCAAAAACCTTTAAATCAAAGTTAATAATATTGCCAATTATGGTAAATGTGATCATTTTCAATATCTTAAAATAACTGATTAAGTTTTACTTAGCCATTTAATATAAGAGTTATTTCCTCCTAAAATCCCACGGTGCAACAGGGTTAGGTTGCGACCATAACCCAACCTTCTTAGTACGTGCCTGCATTTCAATTTTAGCAAGTTCTTCGTCCTTGTTGTATTGTTTGTAGTGCCAATCCATTCCAAGCCTTAAAAGTTCTTCATTCACGTTTACATCACCAACCAGAACATAACCTAAAGTCCTTCCGTATTTATCTTCACCAGACTTTATTATTTTAACCTGTTTGCCGAAACATAGTTCTGAGGTTGCTTGTTTAGCTTTAGTTCCGAAATCCTGACTGGATTCTGGGCAATCTATTCCTTCAAGTCTTATTTTAATTTGTTCTTTATCATCGGTTAAAACAACAATTGTATCACCATCGGTGATTTTGATGACCTTGCCTGTGAAAGTGGTTGATAGGGTTAATGATAAAAGAATGAGTAAACTAAGTATTTTCATAGTTAATTTAGTTTAGTAGCAATCAACATTATTTTATCACATTACATTTTACGTACAATATCGGATTTGAATTTCCTTGCTTAAAATAATGTTCGACTGATTTGAATTTGTATTTGTCTCTAATTCCTTTTGGAGCAAGATTTCCAACAAATTCATAACGCCCTTCTAATGAATCTTTAGTATTAAGTTTATTATTTTCATCATCTATTCTAACACTTTCGGTTGTTCCCGCTTTATGCCATTCTAAAATCGTATAAACCTCTTGAATAATTCCCTCATAAACAGCTATACCATATTTCGCATTTTTAGCCCTTTCTGGATTTAATTTCCACCGACCACGGGTATAATCATAAAGTTCAACTTCAGACATTGAATATCGGAACGCTTGATTTATTCGTATTAAAATTGATGGTTCATCAATATCAATTCGTTGCTTGTTGTAAATGGAAGTTATTTGGTCAATTGACATCCTTCCAAATGTTGCACTTTTATACCCAACTTGTTTATTGGTTAGTTTTTTAATTCCAATTAAATCAATTATTGAAGATTCAACACGCAATGCAGTTTCTTCATCTTTCAAACCATGAATCAATATTTCAATTTTTGGTTCAAGTCCCTGACTTCTAAGTTCTTCGATGTACTTAACTTTTTGATGGTCACTTTTATCATAAAGGTGAGCGAAAACCCTGTTTCCTTTCCCTTTACCAACATAGAATATTTCTTCTGTTCTTGGATGTGAATATATATAAACGTAATATTTCAGTTCGTTAATTACTGAACTTGAGAATTTTTTCATTCGAGCATTTATTTTTAATTAAAATCGTTGATTTTTATTTATAATTTGATTTTCTGAGTTATTGTTTGAAGCAACGCTTCAATTTTTTAATAATGTTGTGGAGTGCTGTTTTAAGGGTGTTACCTGTTAAACTAATTGCTGAATTACAATAACCGTTGCGTATTTGGGCGATTGATAGCGTTGAAACAAATAGAATTATCAATAAGTAAATAGTCCTTTGGGTCATCTTTTTACATTTAGTTTTCCTGCCAACTTGTAAGCTTGCCATTCTCAAAGTACAAGTATGTGTCATAATATATCCACTGTTCATGCGCTCCCCAACTGCCGATTGAACGATTAATATCTTTAGGATTTCCCCAACTCTCTTTTGCCATCTTGTCTGTCATCCCGAGCCAAATCTTTTCATCTAATATTTTTTGAGCACTGACTTTCCCAAATTTTTCAATCAAACTTTTTTTTCGGATTTCACTTTTTGTTTCAGTTTCCTTTTCTTTTTCTTCTCTCTTTTTTTGAATTAAAAATTGCTCCTGTCTAAAACTTTCGTTCGCCTCTTGCTCTTCTATGCTCATTTTAGTTTTTTGTAATAAATAAAGTTCGTCTGTTTCTTTTACTAAACTCGCTAAAACGAAGCCATAATTACCTCCTGCTTTAACCCTATAATAATCATTTGTATAATCTGTTATTTCAAGAGATTCATCTTCTCTCAACATTCTAATAGCATTTCCCAGCACCGAAGGCTCATCCATAAGCTTAGCAGAAACTTTCATAGAAGAAACAAATGTTTTATTAGTTGGAGTAAAAGAATAGAACTTTAAACTGTCAATCTGAGCCTGCAAATCTTTTATTGAGTCTTCCAATGACAATACTGCTTTGTTGTGTTGTGTTATTTTGAAACTGTAACGCTCAATTTCTGCCTCTAATTTTGTTATTCCCTTGTTTTGGGCGTAACCAGAAAAAATGGCAAGAACTAAGGCAAGGACTAAAATGTATTTCATTAATAGACGATTTTGGTTCTTAATTCGAAATCAATATACAAATTCAACTTGTTATCATCATCACATAATTTTTCAATCTTTTCAATTTTGTTTGTTTCTGGGAAATACCAAATTTCGCAGAGAGCATCATCGAGGGAATATAGCGTGTGGGTGAAATTGTAATACAGCCTTTCACCGATGTATTTACCGTTTTTTTTTAATATTTCGTATTGTTGTGATATGGTCAGTGAACACAGTAATAATTTAATAAGTATTGAATTATTTTAGGTCAATTTAACTATTGAAATTTCAATTGGAATTATCTTTCGTAATTCCTGAACAAATTTTTCAGGTGTATTTGGTTGAACAAATATCCTTTTTAATGATGTATTTGGTATTTGAATCTGATATCCTTTTAAATCTGGATTCTTGTATGGAATGTTTCTATTACCCAATATTACTCTCACTTCTTTTTGTTTTATATATTTTTCATTAATTCTGGTAAACAGTTTTAGGAAAAATTTATCCAAAAGTTTTTCATCATGTTCAATTTGCCAGAGTGACTCATAAAAAATACCGTCTTCCTTAATTTCCCACAAAATGTCATAGTCGCTACTTGATTCGATAATTAATGGTGCAGATAAATATTCAACCTTTTTAAAACAATCACCAATAAAGTATGTATTAATAAAATGTTCTTCCAATATATTTTTATCATATTCGATAAATATACCATTGACCCCCTTAGGAAAACAGTTCCAATTACTAAGGTCAGGTAGAGTTTCAGTAAAACAACAAATACCAGTATATCCAGCCTCTTTCCCAAGTTCTACGTAATTGGAAAAAACTCTATTAAACGATTCTTTAATTTTTTCATTTGTTTCTGCAAATGCAATTATATTTGAGTCTTCAATATCCTTATATTCCGTAGGTCTCGAAAACCACAAATAATTGTTTTTCAACTCATCTAACGTAAATTCATTTGAAGGTCTTAAACGAAATATTGTACTCATAGGTATTTAATTTTAGTGAGGCTGATTAATCAATTATTTGTCGTTATTTACTTTAATATTATATCGTTGTTTCACTTTTTTAATATGATTGCCAAATCGCTCATTTTTTTCTAAACTGTTCCAAAAATCCAGATATGAAATTGAATGAAAATTAATATAACTGTTGAATGGTAATAACCTTTCCTTGAATTCCTGAATTTCCGCTTCATGTTTTTCAAACAGTTCAAAGTCGTTATGATTTATTGGCAACCAATAGATGTAAACAAGGGTCTTTTTCAATTCTGCTGGACTTCTAATTATCCCTATTGCGTGCTTAATTAATTGGGATACATCTAAATACATTTTAGTATTGCAATTGATATAATATTGCAATATTTCATCTACAAATTTATTGGGTAAGGTTAACTCATTTTGTCTGTTAACATATTTTTGAAGATTCCCTACGGTTTCGCTTGAGCCAATCCAATTTGGTAGTTTAGGTGTTAAATGCTCAATATATTTTGATTCAAATGCATATAATGAATTGTTGTTTTCAATATAAAAATCTAAAAATGGGTAACTAATCCCTGTCTTAAAACGTTTCTCAAATCTTGAATATGTAAAAGCAGAGTCATCTAAAAAGGAAAAATCACCTATAAACTGTTTGATTGGTGCAAATGTATTTAAACATAGCGCAGATGAAGAATGTATTGCTTTAAACTTTGCTTTCTTTCCATTTAGTTCCTTCCCACCTCCTTCATTAATTTCTGATTTAATTAAATCCCAATCATCATATTGCTCAATTAAATTATCTTCATTTCTAATAAAATAATTATCGAAAAATTGTAATCCCAATGCCTCACAATGCTTAGCGATATTCCTTATTGCAATAGATTTTGAAATTTTCATTATTTGATTTTTAAATTGTTCATAAAGCTTTAGTTTTAATACATCAAATGCTTTTTAGAATTATCTATCCATCCAGCCTGACTTTCATATTCAACAAAATAAATTTTCAAATCTGCCTTGCTTTCGTAATCAACAAAAAAGACCTTCTTTTTGGCTTTGCTTTCGTAATCCACAAAGAACCATTTACCATCATTATCACCAGCCTGACCTTCATATTTAACTTTAAACACCTTTAAATCAGCCTGACCTTCATGCTTAACCACGAAAATTTTAACATCTGCCTGACTTTCATATTTAACCGAATAAACCTTCTGTGCCTTGGCACTTCCCAGAACCAGTAAAAGCGATATAAGAATTAGAATGATTTTCATTTTAAATAAGTTAATGTCTCTTTAAATGAACCCCTGAGCCAAGTTGCTGGTTCGTCACTTTCAGGTGATTGATTTTTGAATATGCACAAATACTTACTTTGAACTTCTTCTGCAATCGACAGTATATTTTTTAAATAATTAACGCTGTTGTCTTTTTCAATGTAGAGGATATTTCTGTTTTGAATTATCTTGTTTTTAATTTCCTCCTCAACTGGAATAAATTCTTTAGCTTGGAATATTGTGTAATTTTCGCTGTAATCTAATTTATCTACCACATAAGGAAAAATTGTTTTGAAATGGCTGATACCAAACAATTCTACAACCAACTTAAAACGGTCGTCTCGAAGAGAATTGTCGATAATAAAAAAGCACCAGATATTTTTATTGGACAACTCAACGAATAAACGATTAATAACTATTGCAAAGTAACCATCTGTATTTCTATCTCTTTCGGTAAGTTGGGTAATCCTTTTAACTGCTTATCCACAATAAGCAAGTTATTTTATAATGTCATTATAAGTCACAGATGAAGTGGTTACTGCTTGTTGCATTAGCCTGTAAAACAAT
>WTWZ01000037.1 GCA_009773765.1 Prolixibacteraceae bacterium
AAATTGTTTTACAGGCTAATGCAACAAGCAGTAACCACTTCATCTGTGACTTATAATGACATTATAAAATAACTTGCTTATTGTGGATAAGCAGTAAAAATAAAATAATATGAGTTACAAAAAGTTTGATATTTGGGAAAGAGCAAGAGAGGTAAGTATTGCCATTCATAAAATGACACTGACAGAACTTCCTAAATTTGAAATGTATGAAGAAGGAAGCCAAATACGGAGGTCTTCCAAATCAACCAGATCGAATATTGTAGAGGGATTCGGAAGAAGGCGATATGCAATGGAATATATCCGCTTTCTTACTTTTTCTATTGCCTCAAATGATGAAACAATAGACCATTTGGAGACACTTTTTGAAACAGGTTCGCTGAATAACAAACCACTGTATGATTATCTGCATGAACAACTTGAAATTTTGGGTAAAAAACTCAATTTATTCATTCAGGCAATTGAACACACCAGTAACAAGTAACAAGCAACCAGAAACCGGTAACACAAAGAAATATGCTCAATCTAACTTTATCTGAAATTGCAGGCGTGTTAAATGCTGAACTGTTTGAGGGGCAGAACTTCGTGAACCTGAAAATCGGTCAGATTGTAACTGACAGCCGTAACTTTTTCGGGGGGGGAAACCCCGTTTTTGTGGCGTTAATTGGTCCCAGAAACAACGGACATTCATATATCCCAAACCTGATTGAAAAGGGAATAACTGCCTTTGTGGTTTCCGATGCATCTATAATCAGTAAAAAAGCCACTTTCATTTTGGTTGAAAACACTACTTCAGCCTTGCAAAAACTGGCCTCTTTTGTGCGAAAACAGCAGAATTACCCAGTAGTTGGAATTACGGGCAGTAACGGAAAAACCATTGTAAAAGAGTGGCTTCATCATATTTTGTCCGGCGAATTTAAAATTGTCAGGAACCCCAAAAGTTACAATTCGCAGGTTGGCGTTCCGCTTTCGGTTTTGCTAATGGACAGCGGCTACGAAATTGGCCTTTTTGAAGCCGGAATATCGCAACCCGGCGAAATGAAAAACCTGGCTGAAATTATCCGGCCAACCATAGGCATAATTACCAACATTGGCGACGCACACCAGGAAGGTTTTAATTCGCTGCAGCAAAAAGCGGAAGAAAAGTTGTTGCTTTTCGCCGGTTGTAAAAAACTGATTTTTAACGCCGATTCGGAAATCATAAAAAATCTTACTGAAGAATATTGTGCGGCAAATTCAATTGAAAAAATTGATTGGTCGCAAAAAAACCCAAAAGCAACTATCTTTTTTTCAGTAAAAAAAGAAAACGGGTTTACCGGAATAACTGCAACCACACAAAACAAAAATTACCAGTTTAAAATACCGTTTACCGACGGTTCATCGGTTGAAAATGCCTGCCACTGTTTTGCAACAGCCAGCGTTTTAAGCCAGAATTTACAGTTGCTTTTACCCGAATTCGAAAAACTGTACCCGGTTGAAATGCGCCTGGAAATCAAACAAGGTATCAATAACTGCCTGCTGGTGAACGACTATTACAATTCCGATTTAAACTCACTCGCCATCGCTTTGTCGGTTTTAACCCAGCAGGCTGCTAAATCGCATCTTTACAAACAGGTGATTTTGTCCGATATTCAGCAAACCGGTTTGCCTAAAGCCGAATTGTACCGGCAGGTTAACAAGCTGCTCTCCGATTGGAAAATGGATGAAATTATTGCAATTGGCACAGAAATTTCAAGATATTCCGATTTGTTTTCGATGCGGAAATCATTTTTCGATTCGCTGGCCGATTTTGAAAAACAGTTTAACCGCACCCGGTTTCAGTCGGCTGCAATTTTAATTAAAGGCGCCCGGCAGTTTACATTTGAAAAAATTTCGCAGCTTTTGCAGTTTAAAGCACATCAAACTCAACTTGAAATCGATTTAAACGCACTCGTACACAACCTGAACGTGTTTAAAAAACTGCTTCGGCCCGAAACCAAAATTATGGTGATGGTGAAAGCCTTTTCGTATGGCAGCGGCGATGTTGAAATTGCCAGTTCGCTGCAATACCAAAATGTGGCTTACCTTGCCGTTGCAGTTACCGACGAAGGAGTATTACTTCGAAATGCCGGTATTAAAACCCCTGTGATTGTTATGAACCCTGAACAGCAGAGTTTTCAGCAAATTATTGACTACCGCCTGGAACCTAATATTTATAGTTTACAATTGCTGGAGAGCTTTACAAAAACAGTTTCTCAAAATGGGCAGCATGATTTTCCGGTCCACCTGAAAATTGACACTGGAATGAACCGGCTTGGATTAAAAACCGATGCCGAAATACAGAGAGCTATTCAATTCATAAAAGATTACAACCGGGTTAAAGTGATTTCGGTTTTCTCGCACCTGGCTGCCAGCGACGACAGTAGTTTGGACCCCTTCTCCCTGGAACAGATTTCGAGGTTTGAGGAAGTTGCAGGTATGGTTTTAAAATCATTCCATTATAAAATCGACAGGCATATTTTAAACTCAGCCGGTATTGAACGTTTTGCTGATAAACAGTTTGAAATGGTGAGGCTCGGAATCGGTTTATACGGTATTTCGAACACAGGATTGCCGTTGCAAAATATTGGAACCTTAAGTACCACAGTTTCGCAGGTTAAAGAAGTAAACAGTTACGAAACTGTAGGTTACGGCCGAAAAGGCAAATTAATCAGGGAAAGCGAAATTGCTGTTGTTCCTTTAGGTTACGCAGACGGCCTCGATCGCAAACTGGGAAATAATAACGGCGAGGCATTTATTCACGGCCAGCGGGTGCCAATTATTGGAAATATTTGCATGGATATGCTGATGCTCGATGTAACCGGGCTAAGTGTAAAATCCGGTGAAAAAGTTGAGATTTTTGGCCCCAACATTCCAATTTCTGAACTGGCCGAAAAAGCCGGAACCATACCTTATGAAATTTTAACAGGAATATCGCAAAGGGTAAAACGGGTGTATCTGCAGGAATAGAGTTACCCCAACAGACTGACCCTGTCGAGCCGGATTGCATCGAGAATTTTAATTTTTCTGCCGTCGATGGCAATCATCCTTTCACTGGCAAAAGTGGAAAGTGTGCGTATTGCATTCGAAGTAGTCATGTTCGATAAATTAGCTATATCCTCCCTCGATAAATAAACCCGCAACGTAGTGCCATCGTTCTCAACTCCATATTTGTCTTTTAGGAGCATAAGCGATTCAGCCAGTCTTCCCCGGATATGCTTTTGGGTTAAAGTAATCATTCTTCCATTGGAAAAAGCTAATTCACTGGCCAGTTTCTGAATGATTTTAAACGCAAAATCGTTGTTTTTTAACGCCTTGTTCATAATAAAATCGATGCTGATGGTACAAATCACCGATTCCTCAAGTGTAAGCGCCGAAGCAATATGGTTTTCATTGCTTAAAAGCGCCCTGTAACCAATCAGGCCGAGCGGTTTAGCCATACGGATTATTTGTTCGCGCCCTCCTAAGCCTTCCTTAAATATTTTAACTTTCCCATCAACCAGTACAATCAACCCATTTGGTTTATCGCCTTCCTTGAAAATAAATTCATTCCTCCGGTAATTCGAAAGTGAAGCCTGATGTTGAAGTTCCTCTTTTTCCTCAGAGGTTAACAGGTAAAAAATCGATTTTGGATTATCAACAATATCTTTTATCCCAAACTCTATATTATTGTACATGTAGCTGATTAGTATGTTTTACAGCATCAAAGCTAAAAAAATTTGTTTAACGTAAATTCATTTTAAACGATAATTTTACAACAGGCCTGAAATACAGCGATTCACCGATGTTTAAAAGCAGATAAAAAGGGCACAGCCTAAAAACACCTTCCCTAAAAAATGGAGACCAGAAAATTTGGGGTTTTTAGAAGTCCCAACTACTCAAACAACACCTTCATAAAAAACTCCGGCCTGTGGTAATCGGGGTTTTCGGTACCAACCGGGCTCCAAGTTACAAAATGGGGTTGCTGGGTTTTGTCGCCGCATTTGTAAAAGTTGGCAGTGGCATTTAACCCGTTTAATCTTATAATTTTACTGTATTGAAAACATTCCAGTGGAATGCGGATCATCATTTCCCATTCAAAATTTCCTGACCGGTTGTCGAAAGGATTGTTGCCAAGCGACGATTCAATTTCAATTTTTTCAACAACTTCAGGGTCAACAAATTTGCGGTTTCCTCGGCCCGGGCCAAATGCGAGATGGATTGTGCCAATACAACTGAACTCGAAATTGTAGTAGTTGCCACCATCGAAGGATACAAAAAACTCCACGCAACTATCCTTGTAAACTTCGCCGTTGGAGCAGGTTTCCAGTGCACGGATGTGTTTTTCGGCAACGTAATATTTCAGCCAGATTTCATTTCCAATATGGCCAATTCTAAAATTCACCTTCGGAAGATAGTCGTATCCTTTCCAGTTCAGAATTTGAACAGGATGCGTAACAGCTTGATTTTCCAGTAGATTTTCTGCCTCGGCAAATGAAACGGACTTATTGGTGTAAATCTTTTTTATAAAAAGGTGGTTCATGTCGTTAAATTTGAATTTTTGTAAAGTTAAGCTATATTTTTTCTTTCCCGTTTCCCAAACTACCCGTATCTTTGAGGTTATTTTGATTTCAAAATTTTATCCCTTCTCAAATTGTGAAAAGTGTTGAATCGCAAGACAATCGAAATTAATGGCTGTAACTGAATTTATAATAGCGCTAATTGGGCACCGTTTCCTGGGGAATGTTTTTGTTCCGTACCTCATTCAAAAGGAGGAGCAGTTTTACACGGTAATCAACCATGTAAAACCCCGCGATTTCAAAACCGAAACAGATTATAAATTTAAGCCTTACGAAAAAGAACTGGTTGAAATCATTGAAAAATACAGCGACGACCGGCTGAAGAAAAAATTCTCGAATGCTGCCAGTGTCAAGGAATTTTATGCCGAACT
Organism: Prolixibacteraceae bacterium; assembly: GCA_009773765.1. Taxonomy (GTDB): domain Bacteria; phylum Bacteroidota; class Bacteroidia; order Bacteroidales; family Prolixibacteraceae; genus Draconibacterium. The sequence goes on from WTWZ01000037.1 coordinate 4,946, forward strand.
AAAACCGGAACACTTTAAAAAATTCATTTTGCCACATATCGAAAAATGTTTGATCAGGGTAGCTTCAATTTTAATGGTCAGCCCGGTGCGGCTGCTGAACAAGGAAATGAAATATGCCAATTTATACGATGAGGATGAGATTCAGGTACAGCCGTTTTTTGCCCGTCCTGCGTTTTATTTCGAACGTAACGAAACTGAAACACGTTACCGGTTGAAAATATTTCACAATGAAAAGGAAATAAAGCTGTTTAAAAGTATCATCAGGGTAGTTACCAACGATCCCTGTGTTTTTGTACAGCAAAATAAAATGTTCGTTTTCGAAGATTTGAATGCCAAAAGGTTAACTCCTTTTCTGGAAAAAGAATTTGTTGTCATCCCGCATGCTTTGGAAGAGAAATATTACGGCGGGTTTATTCTGAACACTGTTCGCGATTTTGAAGTTCATGCCAGCGGTTTTACCCTGAATGAGGGCAATGCTGAAAAAAATGCTGTTCTGGCTTTGGAAAGAAACCTGGAATATCAGCCGCGACTGGTGTTGTATTTTCAGTATGATAACGAAAAATTTCAGCCCAATTCAACCCGGAAGGTTGCCGTTCAGTTTCAAAAGGAAAACAACAACTATGTTTTCAGAAAAGTAAAACGCGATTTTGATTGGGAAACCGAAGTTCAAAATTTTTTAACAGAGTTTGGTTTAACAGAAAGTGATGGTTACCTGTCGTTGCCGGGGCTTGATTTGCTGGAAAATGAAAATGCCGTCTATTTTCTGGTGAACTGGTTAAACCGAAACAAACCCGAACTCGACAAAAATAACATACGGATAACACAGGAAAACTTCGACAAAAAGTATTTTACCGGGTTGCAGCAGATTAAGTTGAAAACCCAGCAACGGGGCGATTGGTTCGATATATATGCGATGGTGCATTTTGGCGAATTCATTATTCCGTTTATTAAACTCAAAAGATTTCTCTTAAACGATATCCGCGAATTTGAATTGCCCAACGGCGAAATTGCCATTCTGCCCAAGGAATGGTTTGCCCGTTACAAAGGTTTGATTCCGCTGGCAAAAATGGCCGGCGATAAACTTCAGTTTGAAAAGCACCATTATTTTTTGCTGAAAAACAAGTTAAAAGAGGCGGTTGAATCTGTAACCGACAAGTTAAGCCTGTTTGAAAGCCCCGAAAAAAGCGGGCTTTCAATACCTGATAATTTAAAAGCCCAACTCAGGAACTACCAGTTCGATGGTTATTTTTGGATGCACCAGTTGCATAAAAACGGGTTTGGCGGTTGCCTGGCCGACGATATGGGACTGGGTAAAACCCTGCAAACATTAACACTTTTATTAAAACTGAAAAGGGAGAAAACTGGTGTAACCATCCGGAATCCGGTTGCAATTAACGGGCAACTCGATTTATTCGCCCAACAGTCCAACCCCGTTGAAGTTAATTGTCAGCCAGCCAGTTTAATTGTGATTCCCACCTCGCTTGTACACAACTGGGACAACGAAATCAGAAAATTCACCCCTTCTCTGAAAGTGTATAAATATGTTGGAAGCCAGCGGAATAAGGCAATTAATTTAACCCAGGTTGCCTCGTTTTACGATGTTATTTTAACAACCTACGGAACCGTTCGAAACGACATAAAAACAATGACAGGGACGCCATTTTTTTACGCCATTTTAGATGAAAGCCAGTTTATTAAAAATCCCGAATCAAAAACCTACAAGTCAATTATGCAGTTGCGGGCAACTCACAGGCTTGTATTAACCGGTACTCCCATCGAAAATTCGTTGTCGGATTTGTGGGCGCAGATGAATTTTCTGAATTCCGGGCTACTCGGCAGCCATATCTGGTTTCAGAAAACATTTATGGCCCCCATCGAAAAACACAGCGACCCTGAACAACAAAAAATACTTCAGTTGCTAATTAGCCAGTTTATTTTACGGCGAAAAAAGGAGGAAGTGGCGCGCGAACTTCCGCCGCTGACCGAACATGTTGTGTTTTGCCGCATGGCCGAAGAACAGGAAAAGTTGTACGAAGAGGCGAAGTCGGTTATCCGCAATGCTATTCTTGAAAATATTGAAAAGGAAGGCATCAAAAAATCCTCGTTTGTGGTATTGCAGGGGCTTACAAAACTGCGGCAGTTAGCCAATCATCCATCGATGCTTGATAAAGAATCGGAAGACGTTTCGGGGAAATTTGAGCAAATGCTTTCGATGCTCGAAAACCTGGTGGCAGAAAACCACAAGGTGTTGGTTTTTTCGTCGTTTGTAACTCATTTGCAATTGATTGAGGAGAGGATAATACAACAAAACTGGCGTTACAGCCTGCTTACCGGAAAAACCACCGATCGCGAAAAGGTTATCGGCCAGTTTCAGGACGACCCTGAAAACTACATTTTTCTAATATCGCTGAAAGCGGGCGGAGTAGGGCTGAACCTCACCGCCGCAGAATATGTTTTTATTACCGACCCGTGGTGGAACCCGGCATCCGAAAACCAGGCCATCAGCCGCGCACACCGTATCGGGCAGCAAAAAAATGTGTTTGTTTACCGGTTTATCACCGAAAATTCCATCGAAGAAAAAATACAGGTTTTAAAAGAACGCAAAAGTTCTCTGGCCGATAAATTCATCAACTCAAATGATCCGTTTAAGGAAATCACTAAGGAGGAGATAGTGGAGCTGTTTAAATAAAGGATGAACCACATAGGCACATAGGGCACAGATAGCAGATGATTCACCCCAAAATTGCCGGAATTGAGTTGTCGATAATTTGTCGATAACTAAAACAATATTTTTTCTAAATTGCCTTCTCAATTAGCCAGATAGAAATAATGAACATCACGCAATACCTAACCCAGCTCAATACCCGTTTTAAATCAGGAATTTCACGCGAACATTCCTACCGTACAGACCTCGAAAGTATAATCCGCGAATTGGTGCAGGGGGTTGAAATTACCAACGAACCCGCCAATGTTACCGATTGTGGAAACCCCGATTATGTAATTACCCGCAAAAAAATTCCAATTGGTTACATCGAGGCAAAGGATATCGATAAGGATTTAAAAAACAAAGCATACAAAGAGCAGTTCGACCGGTATAAAAAAGCGCTCGATAACCTTGTTATTACCAATTATCTCTGGTTTCAGTTTTTTCAGAATGGCGAGTTGATTCACGAAATCAGAATTGGTGAAATTGAAGGGAATAAAATTATACCGTTAACCGGTAACTTCGCCCAATTTGAAACACTGATTAGAGATTTTTGCACATTCGTTGGGCAAACCATAAAATCGAGTAAAAAGCTGGCCGAAATGATGGCGGCAAAGGCACGGCTGCTCGAAAATATTCTTGAACGCGCTGTTACATCCGATGAGGAAAACAGCGAAAACAGTTCTTTGAAAAGTCAGTATGAAACATTCAAACATATTCTTATTCATGATTTAACACCAAAAGGATTTGCAGATATTTACGCCCAAACGCTTGCTTACGGATTGTTCGCAGCACGCTTACACGACCCGTCGTTACAGGATTTCAGCAGGAACGAAGCGGCAGAACTGATACCGAAAACCAATCCTTTTTTGCGGAAATTGTTTCAGTACGTTGCCGGTTTCGATATCGACGAGCGAATAAAAACCACGGTGGATAACCTGGCTGAGGTTTTCAGGGCTACCGATGTAAAAGCGCTGCTGCAAAATCTTGGAAATACGTTACAGGCAAATGACCCTGTAATTCATTTCTACGAAACTTTTTTGGCTGCTTACGACCCGGCATTGCGTAAAAGCAGGGGAGTGTGGTACACGCCGCATCCGGTTGTAAGCTTTATGGTGCGGGCGGTTGACGATATTCTGAAAACCGATTTTAACCTCCCCGAAGGGATTGCCAACACCAGTAAAGTAAAAATTAAAGTACCGGTACAAGGCAGCAACAAAACTACAGAAATCGAAGTTCATAAGGTTCAGTTTCTTGATCCTGCCACCGGAACGGGTACTTTTATTGATGAAGTGGTGAAACACATTTACAAAACTCAGTTTCAGTACATGCAGGGTGCTTGGAGCAGTTATGTGGAGGAACACCTGATTCCGAGGCTAAATGGTTTTGAATTGCTGATGGCCAGCTACACAATGGCACACCTTAAACTCGACATGTTGCTTACCGAAACGGGTTACAAACCTACAAAGGAACAGCGTTTTAACATTTACCTGACCAACAGCCTCGAAGAACACCACCCTGATACGGGAACCCTGTTTGCCAACTGGCTTAGCAGTGAGGCAAATCAGGCCAACCATATCAAACGTGATACGCCTGTGATGGTGGTAATGGGAAATCCACCGTATAGTGTGAGCAGCTCAAATAAAAGTGCATGGATTGAAAACCTGGTTGCCGATTATAAAAAAGATTTAAACGAACGAAACATTCAACCACTTTCCGACGATTACATCAAGTTTATTCGCTTTGGTCAGCATTTTATTGAAAAGAACGGTGAAGGTATTTTGGCTTACATTTCGAACAACAGCTTTATCGATGGACTGATTCACCGGCAAATGAGGAAAAACCTGCTCGAAACTTTCGACAAAATCTACATTCTCGATTTGCACGGAAATGCCAAAAAGAAAGAAACAGCCCCCGATGGCGGAAAAGATGAGAATGTATTTGATATTATGCAAGGTGTGAGTATCAATATTTTTGTGAAAAAACGAAAATGAAAGAACGGAAACGAAACCGAAAAAAAGGATTTGATTATACCTCTGACGGCATCTATTTCCTGACAATTTGCTGCAAAGACCGGATTAATTATTTGGGCAAAATTAACAACCGGAAAATGGAATTAAATGAATTTGGCAATATCGTGAACGGGCAAATTGAATGGATGGAACATCAATATCCTTATTTCATCATCCACAATTATATCATCATGCCTAATCATCTTCATATTCTTGCCGAAATTTCGCGAAATCGGGGGGAATCATCCCATCCGATCGAAATGGATGGGGCGGATCGCGTACGGACAGCTCGCGAGCTGTCTCTTCCATCCACCCCGGAAAATGAATTTCATTCCGAACGGACGGATCGCGTGAGGACAGGTCGCGACCTGTCCCAACAATGCACCCAGGAAAATGATTTTGATTTCGAAAAATCCGATCAATCCCCCCAAAAAATAAAATCCATTTCCGCATTGATGGGCGCCCTGAAAACAACTTCATCAAAAAAAATCCATCTGGCCGGAAATCTTCATTTTCAATGGCAGCGTTCATTTCACGACAACATTGTGAAATCGGAAAATGCATATTGGAACATTTACAATTACATTACACAAAACCCTGAAAAATGGGAAAACGACACATTTTATGACCTCAATTAATAATGCATGAAAAACAATAAACACGCGCAGGTTTTCCATTTCGATGTTTTTGGCAAACGGCAGGATAAATACGACTTTTTGGATAAACATTCGATTGATGATATTAAGTGGAAAGAATTACAACCCGATAATCCCAATTATTTTCTTGTTTCGAAGGATTTTGAAGGAAAAGACGAATACGAAAAGGGATTTAAAATTGATGAGATTTTTATCCTGTTTAACTCAGGTTTAGCGACTGAATTTGATGAACTTACTATTAAGAACACGAGAATTGAAGCACAAATTCTATTAGATGATTTGAAGGAGTTTGAAGTTTCAAAAATTATTTTGAAATACAATCTCAATAATAAAAAAATTGGGAAGGTTGAAAATGCAGTTAACGATGTAAAAAGTAATAAAGCAATTGTTACCCGAATTGATTATCGACCATTCGATTTTAAATATACAGTTTACACGGGCTGTTCAAATGGAATTATGGGAAGGCCAAGAGACGGAATTATGAAACATATGTTGAAGAGCAATTTGGCATTGTTGACTTGTAGGCAACAGACTTCATTTGAATTTCAGCATTTGTATATATCAAATAAAATATCAGAGCGATGTTCAGTTTCACTTCAAACGGGTGAAGTGAATTATATTTTTCCCATTTATCTTTATCCTGATCCCAACTCCCAGCAAACACTGGAACCACAGCATCGCACGCCCAATCTGAATATGGAAATCATTGGCCGGATTGCCGAAAAATTGGGGATGGAATTTACGGCAGAAAAAAATTGGACGGAAAATGATGGGGAAAATGATTTGGGGAAAAATGATGGGGCTGATAATGTGGCAATTAATGATGGGGCGAATAATGGGGCGCATCGTACGGACAGGTCGCGACCTGTCCCTTCCATATCCATTCCATTCAAATCCATCCCATCCCGATCCATCCCATCCAAATTCATCTCATCCGGCTCAATTTCTTTTTTTGCCCCTATTGATATTCTTGATTACGTCTATGCCGTTTTACATTCGCCAACATACAGAGAAAAATACAAGGAATTCCTGAAAATCGATTTTCCGCGTGTGCCATATCCGAAAGATGCCGAATCCTTTTGGCAACTGGTTGAATTGGGAGGTGAAATCAGGCAAATTCATTTACTGGAATCGCCAAAGGTGAATCAATTTATTACCAGCTACCCTGTTGATGGAGATAATAAAGTAGGAAAAGTGGTTTTTGAAGATGGCAGGGTTTACATCAATTACGAAAAAGCTTCTGCTTCGGGGAGGTTGGAGGGGCTTCAATATTTCGATGGCGTGCCGCTGATTGCCTGGGAGTTTTACATTGGCGGTTACCAACCTGCTCAAAAATGGTTAAAAGATAGGAACGGCCGCACCCTCAATTTCGAAGATATTCTTCATTATCAGAAAATCATCGTCGCCCTCACCGAAACCCACCGGCTGATGCAGGAAGTGGATAAAGTAGGGGTGGAATTTGTCACGCTATTATAATGCAGAAACAACGGAATAAGGAAAAAACCACTCCCTCAACAGAGAATGGTTCAAATCGTTAATTATGATTGGAAACCATTCCTGTAAAACGTTGTTATTGTTCAAGCATCCAGCCAATAAGTTCCTTCATAAATTGATAATTGTCCTTGCCTTTCCATACAATTGAAGTGCCATCGGGCATTTCGAATTTAACCCCGCCGATAAACAAGCCAACCATTGTATCTCCGAAAGCTGCCAGTTTACCTCCATTTTTGAGTTTAACATAGGCCCCGTGCAAGTGCCCGCCTTCGGCATTCATAACACTAATTGGCGTTCCCCCTGTAAGTTCGCGGCTCCCGCTGTAAGGCAATTCATACCTGCCTTTAATAAACTCACCTACAAAACTCATAGCCCCTACATTCCGCACCATGGGAAGGTCATTGCCAAACTTCATCCCAAAAGGGTTGACAATTTCGTTGGCGCCAAAAGCCTTAATATTAATACGTCTGTCTTCATCTGTAAAGAAAATTAGTCTGCCCCCGTTTTTAACGAAATTGACAATTGAATTAATCTCGTTGGCTGACCGTGTTTTTTTAACTGTAGCCCCAGATAATGTTGACAGGACAATCAGTACATCGGTTTTTTTCAACATTTCCCTGCCAACCTCCCGGCCTTCATTTATGATGAGCGTTGCCCCCAGTTGATTTTCCACAATTTCCCGGTAATTTGCAAAGATATCCGGGCTGACCTTCAGGTACTCCGATTTCTCTTCAAGCGAAATATCAAGAAGTACAACCTTGTTTTGTGCGCTGGTTTCTGTAAAAATCAACCCGGCGAATACAATAAATATTGCTAATACTTTATTCATAGTTTTATTTTTTTGTTTTAATCATTAATCCAATAAGAAAGTTTAAAAAGCTGATATTTACTTCTCATCATAAATTCCCATTCCGTTTTTACCAATCACCATCAATTGGTTGAAATCGGGAAGGTGTACGATTTCAGGAATTATTGTTGTACCGAAGTCGATATAAACCAGCTTTTCTGTTTCCGAACTATTCCTGATTACATGGGCGCCTTCCTCGCCTGTCGGAAAATAAATTACATCGCCTGCCGTTAGAGTGATTTCTCCTTTTAAGGTTCGCACAATTCCGGTTCCGCTGATAATGTAAAAAACCTCCTCGTTGGCTTCGTGGTAATGATAGCCGTAAGCATAATTTCCCGGCTCAACTTCAACAAAATTAACCCGACACTTACCTGCTTCATCATCAGGTATAATTGTTTTAACAGAAAATTCGTTGTTATTTCTGTTGATGGCCTGTGGCTGAATCTGATTCAAACTTTTTACGATTAAACTTTTCATTTTTCCCTCCTTTTTTTTGATTTAAATTACATTCAAAATTCATTGTTTTTAATGAACCCTGCAAACAGGTGAGTAAGTTACCAATTTGGTTAGAATTATTGAATATCAGGAGTTTACTCATGAAAAATAATTTTAAAAAAATCGTCTCTTTAAGAAATTAATTATCCTGTTGGCAATATTACTCTCTTTTAGAGATTTTCGTAATTTTGCAGAATAAAAAACTGAACTATGCGAGTATTAGATTTACAATATCCAACCTGTCCGGTTCGGAATATTTTAAACAGGATGAGCGACAAATGGTCGTTGCTGATATTAAGTACGCTGAATCAAAACGGTGTGATGCGATATAAAGATTTGAAAAATGCCGTACCGGACATTTCGCAAAAGATGCTTTCGAGCACCCTGAAACGCCTAGAGGAAGATCGTATAATCAAAAGGAAAATGTACAACGAAATTCCACCACGGGTTGAATATTCCTTAACACCAATTGGGAAGGAATTTATGCCTGCTGTGGAAATGTTGATTGCATGGGCACTCGAACATTTCGAAGAAATCACGCAATAAATCCCTTTTAAAGGGTCTGATAATTCAAACATTGTACAACAGGGACCTGCTCTTGCAGTAGCCTTGTTTAATCATTCTGCCACTTTCACGCAAATCATCCGGCTTTGGTCGCGGATTAGCAGTTTGCCATTGGCCAGTGCGATGGGCGCCCAGTTTTGGGTGCCAAACCTTGCTGCCATTCCTTCTCCGACAGGCGGCGCTGTCAGCAATTCAGCCGATGAAATTGGTTTGAACCCGGCCGGATCCGGCTCAATCAGGAAAAGTTTCTTTGCACCATCTGTTGCCAAGATCATTCCTTCAACCAAAATCATACTGCCTTTGTTGAAATCGGGGTCGCGTTTTGTTTTCCACATAATTTCGCCGTCCATACTCATACAAACCAGTCCGTCGCGGCGGTTGTTGGTGGCATATTGGGCATAGAAATATCCGTTGTGCAAAACCGGTGGTTTGGTCTGGTCGCCAAATTCAACAGTTTTAAAAAGTTCTTTTGCACTGAAGCTGCCATCTGCATTTTTTTCGATTTGTATCATCAAAGCGCCATATTCGTATCCGCCCACAACCAGAATTTTATTGTTGCCGGCGTCAACCGCGGGAGCTACCGAAATATGACAATTCCATCCCGAAAAATTCCAGAGTATTTTTCCTGTAAGAGGCTCAATACCAATAATATTTCCAGGGGTTTTTGGCAATTCAGGGCGCCCGACCGGATTTGTTGATGAAGTAACCATAACAATATGGTCCTGTCCGTCAATCTTTACCACATTAGGGCTGACATAGGTTTCATTGCCAAGGTTAGGTGTTTTCCAAACCACATCGCCGGTAAGCTTGTTATAGGCAACAACCCCTGCGCCTGGCGCCATGGAAGCAATAACCAGCAAATCGCCATAAATGAGCGGACACTGCGAAATGGCCCAGATTGGGAAATTTCCACGGCCACCAAATCCGCCCCGTCCCCCGCCGGTTTCATCAATGGTGTCATTCCCAGGATCTCCGCCAAAATCCGTCCACACGTTTTTTTTCCACACCGGTTTATGGGTGTTGATGTCGATACAGTACAAATCGCCGTAAGGGCCACAGGAGTAAACGTGTTTTCCGTCGATGGCCGGAACACTGCGCGAGCCCGGAAACATTACCGAACCGGGAGACGGATAAGCAAAATTCCAAAGTTCTTTTCCTGTTGAAAGGTCGAAACAACGGAGATTGTCGCCTGTTTTATCGTCGCGGTCGAGCAGATAAACTTTGCCGTCTTTAACAATTGGCCCTCCGTAGCCGATGCCCAGGTTCACTGTCCAAAGCACTTCAGTCCCGGTTTCAGGCCAGTTGCGCAAAAGGTTTTTCTGTGGCGATGTACTGTTTCTTTCAGGCCCTAAAAATTGTGGCCAGTCCTGCGCATTGACAAGGGTTACTGCAAGTAACATCAAATATGCGGTTGCAAAAAATGGTTTGTTCTTCATTTTGGTTATTTATTAGTTGTAATTGATTCGAACTTTTGGTTTTTATAATTTAAAAATTATTTGGTGGCCACACTATACTCTTCATCTGTAACAGGCCCAATCCACATTGCACCTCCATCGTCGGTATTCAGGCTAACGGCAATGTGTGCAAATTCACTGTCGTGCGCTGCTCCGTGCCAGTGCACAACATTTCGGGGAATTTCAACAAAGTCACCCTTTTTTAGCAATCTTGCCTGCTCACCTTTTGCCTGATAATAGCCTTTACCTTCCGTTATAAAAAGAAGTTGACCGCCCGGGTGCGAATGCCAATTGGTTCGAGCATTAGGCTCAAAGGTTACATTGCCGTAATTAACATGCAGTGTAGTGTCGGTGGCACCCATCATGTGCAAATAAGCTGTTCCGGCGAAGTTGTTGTTGCTGATTAGATTGCCTTTGGGGAAAAGCGGTTCGCTTTGCAGAATTTTTTCGCCTGTTTTTTTCTCCATGTTACATGCTGAAAACAGGATTATCAGAAAAAGAAGACTGTTTTTTAAAATGTTTTTCATTGCTATGTTATTATTGTGGGACTTCGACTTTCCAAAGTCGAAGAAATTCTGTCGGACTTAGGAAAGTCCGACTCCCCTGGTTACTGTCGGACTTAGGAAAGTCCGACTCCCGGATTTTCATTGTCTGCTTTTGAGCACTTCATCCAAAACTGCCTGTGCTTCATTGGCTTCTATTTCGCCCAAAGTCGATTGAATAACGCTCACAAATTCGGCCAATTGTGCAGGCGTTAAACCTACATTCAGGCAAATACCATAATGGCTGCGGAGCATCGGTTCTGCGCCGCCAATGGCGCTTAGCACCGAAATGGTAACCAGTTGCCTTTGATGGTAAGCCAAAACATCGCGTTCGAAAATGTCGGCAAATAAATGCTCTTTCAGAAAAGTGTCGATTATCGGGGCAAAAGCGCCATAACCCGACAATGGCCTGTCTTGCGGCGCTTTTGTAAGTTCGCCCAATACTTTTTTGCCCCGTTCGTATTTGCTTTGTCCCTCCTGAATTGGAGATGCTTCTGCTCCCGGCGCATCATGTATGCCTCTGGCTTTTCGCTCATCCACTACTTCCATAAAAGTTTGCAACCCGCGGATGCTGCGGGGAAACCCGCAATAGGCATACAGGTGAACGAGGACTTCCTTGATTTCATTGATGGTCAATCCTGAGTCCAACCCCGCGTTCAGTGCAGGTTTTAACGCCTGCAGGTCGCCTTTGGCGGTGAGCGCTGCAATTGAAATTATGCTTTGCTGCTGTGCGGATAACGCCTGATTGCTGCTTATTTTGTTTTGGGCTTTCAACTGAAACGAGATAAAGCTGACAGCCACAACGATAAAGATGAATTTACTGACTTTCATTTTTTTATTGTTTTAAATACCCCGTGATTGTATGCGTTCCCTAAATTTGAAAGCTTTTTCAATGACATCAAGCCTGTCTTTACGGGGGTCGGGCTTGCCCACCGGTTTTCCGTCCAACTCAATATCGAGTATTACTTCTTTCTGCGTATTGTAAAGTGGCCAAACCGGCAGATCTTCGCCATTAGGATTACCAGTTTTTGCGAAGTTTGCCCAATAGGTGTTCATCATTTGAGCCAGCTTTTCTTCTTCCGGTGTCGCTTCAGTAGTTCCCCAGCGTTCGCTGAGGGTTTTAAAAACATACGGGACTTCGGAACCATGGCCTGCGCCATACCTTGCCCTTTCGCGTTGTGCAGCCGGAACATATCCGAAATGGAAAATGTAAGCCGGTTCGCCGTTCGCAATAAAAGTTCTTGCAGTCATCCGGGCCGGTTCGCCCCAAACCCAATCGGTATTGAACTTTGTGATTATCTCGGCAAATTCCTTGTTCCCTTCAGGGTCGAACGCTGCTTTTGCCTCACTTTCCAGTTCTCCGAACTTTGAAAACAGTTCTTCTTTTGTACTGCTTGTACTTACAAACGCGCCACCAATTTCGGCGCTGCAACTGCCAATCATTAACGGAACCCGCGCCTGACGCCCTGCTTTGTATGCACTTTCGGCAGTTTCAACCACCAGTTTGCCATCAAGAATAGGCCCCGGATAGGTACGAGGACCTCCCTGCCCATCGGTTTCCTGGCCACCGTCAACAATCTCTTCAACTTTCAAGGCACGCAGTTTGGCCAATGCGGAAGCATCCGTACCTTCAATCTTATGTTTGCGCGCAAAGTTTATCCCGATTGTTTCGGCCGAAACTGTGTAAAAAAGATCGGAATTTTCCTTGTTTACCGGCCTTCCGGTAAGCACACCGTCGCGGCCGCCGCCGGAATGACTGATTGCTTTTTGGAAAAGGCCTTTTGCAGCCGGAATTGTCAGCAATGAATGTACAGAAACGCCACCGGCAGAGAAACCGAAAATGGTCACATTATCAGGATTGCCACCGAAAGCAGAAATATTATCCTTCACCCATTGCAGGGCGGCAATCTGGTCCATGAAGGCGTAACTTCCTTTGGGTTCTTCAGGATGCTCATTACTCAATGCAGGGAATGCAAAATGTCCGAGGCGCCCCAAACGGTAATTGATGCTAATCAGGATGACGCCATGTTTGGCAAACCCTTCTCCTGAAGTGTTACCGTTGCCTCCTACAAAAGCGCCGCCATGAATCCAAACCATAACCGGCAGTTTTGAATTTTGTGCAGTCCCGGCAGGTCTCCATATATTCAGGAACAGGCAATCTTCCGACGAACCCGACTGAATGGTTCCGGGAGCGGCTCCCCATCCGGCTGCTGCGCAACTCGCACCAAATTTACTTGCATCAAGCTCTCCCTGCCATGCAACAACAGGTTGTGGTGGTCGCCATCGATATTCTCCAACCGGTGGTGCGGCGTATGGAATTCCCTTGAAACTTTCGACATCTCCTTCCGCTACACCGCGCACGATACCGGAGACCGTCTGAATTTTTGGGCCCCCAATATTGGAAGCATTGTCAGAAGCTTGCTGTGCATGCAAACTGAAGCTTATTACGATGGCAAGTCCCGCTAATATTATTTTCATCATATTGAATTTTAAAATGTTTTACTGTCCGCCGGGTGTCATTAATTTGGTAAACGATAATGAACCTAACTTCCAGTTGCCGTTCAGTTTTATATATACTTCAGTAACCATAAACGGATTTGTTACTTCGTTTCCGCCAACCACTGCCAAAAGTGTGATTCGGTTTAAAAGGATGGCCGTATTGTCAATGATTTTCACCGACACATCATGAATATCCGCTTTCTTGTACCAGATGCCTCCGCTTTTGATAATGTTCACTTCCTGTTCTTTTCCCCAGCTTCCACCCATGTGGACAAACATCGATTCTTCGTGGAAAAGGTCGGCCAGTTTATCTGCGTTTTTGTCGGCCATCCACTGCCATTTCTCTTTCGAGAGATTGATGATTTCCTGTTTTGCTGAACTTTGCGCAATGGACCATTGCATACCGATAATGATTAGAAATAATGTAAGAATTGTTGTTTTCATATTTTTTTTATTTGATTAATTTTTTGGAACAGACTTCGACTACGCTCAGTCTGACAGTCACCCTGAGCGTAGTCGAAGGGTGTTTCATCATTGTAAATATTTACCAAAGAACTCGTTGAGTTTGTTCATAGCCTGCTGCACATATTCTGTCACATAATAGGTTTGTATGTGGGTGGCTCCCGGGATTAGGAACAATTCCTTTTCTTTTGTGCAGGATGCCCGATTGAAAGCAGCGTCGGCCATGTAGTTTATGTCGGCTTTGCTTCCTGCCATCATCAACAATGGCTGATTGATTAACCCCATGTTGGTGGAAGCGTCGAAAGCCATCTGGTCGATGAGGCTGCTCATGGTGCACCTGAAAGTGGAATTGGGATGGGCATGTGTCCGGTTGTAGTAGTAATGGCCTTCGCGATATAAATTCCATTCAGTTTATAGGTAACAGGATGAATATTTACCTTGCATGGTACATTTTTGGTAAAGGCATCGCCGTAAACCTGGCCATAAGGATTGGCTGGCCTGGTTTGAGCCGATGCGATGATGTTAAAAGTTACAATCATATCTATTAAAAAATGAATTTTTACCTTACTTTTCATTTTGTTGCTATTTATCCAGCCCTTTTCCCTTTAGCCATCCCGACATTAAATCAGCAATTTCTACATTGTTTAAATCTGAAAACGGGAAATGAGTATTGCCTTTAACTCCAATTTCGGGCAAATGTACCACTGTCGCATCACCGCCATGTCGATTTACTGCATCCCTCCATAAACGGGCCATTTCCAGACGGGCGCGCCATCCATCAGTACCCGGATTGGTATCCGGTACTGCAGGGATAAAGTCGCCATAATAAATGATAACCGGGATTTTTGTGAGTTTTAAAAAATCTTCCAAAGGCACACCAGTGGCCACTAACCGACCTGCTGAATTTGCAATTGGCGCAGGTACTTCTCCTTCCGGAAAAACAAAACCGCTGCCAGGTTCATACGAAACAATTGCTTTTATATTCTGGTTTTTTATGGCAGTAAGCCAACCCATTCCCCCTGAATGTGAATGAGAAACAAGAATGCCTTGCCCGATTTTATCGAACAATGCAGATACGGCATCCACATTCACCTGAATGTCAATTGGCCCAATGTTGGGGGTCATTTGCCGAAAATACTGATTTAAAGTTTCTTCGTCTTTGGCAAACTGTACTCCGGGGAAATAATCGGGCCAAACACCAACCCGAAATGTGTTGAACCAAAACTGCTCGTCAGGTGTAGGCGTAAATACGCCCTCTGCCATACTTCGTCCTGCGTTGCCACGTCTCGGCTGGTTTATTAAATATACACTGAACTGTCTTCTTAAAAACAGGTTTTGAAATCCTTCCCTTCCATCGGGGGTAGTCTCCCAGGTTTTTGAAAACTGACCAATGCCATGCCAGAATACCAGTGGCAGTGTCCTTGTTTCTTTAGGAACCTGGTAAAAAATGTAAGCATGGTCGCCATGAAAGGTCTGGCCTTCAGGCGTGCGCCCGATTGCATCAAATGTTCCCGGATTGGCAATGACTGACCCACCAACAGCAAAGCTGCCCTGCTTCTGAATAATAATTACATTTTCCTGAATTGTGGAACACGATGACAAGGTTAACACGGAAAGTAAAAACAGCAAAAAACGCCTTAGGCTGGAATGTTTGGAATGGCCTTTACAAACACCGTTCAATGCAAAGGGTTTATAACTGAAGTATTTAATTTTCATTGCACAACTCTTTTTTCTTTACAAATGTAATAACAACCAATTTAGGCAATTGTATATAAATTACTGCATCTTCTACCATTTTTACTGTTTTGATTTGCGGAATGGCCACATTGAGGATGGAATTTGTAAATTTGCTTCTGAAAAACAACTTAAGTGATGAGCAGTATTTTCAGATTTGACACGGTTTATAAATACAACGAAATGAATAACCACGAAACACTGCACCCATTGGTGAGTGTAATCGATTTTTCAAGAGCCAATCCCCGGTCGTGGGGCGGCGAAAAAAATGTAAGGTTAAATTTTGGAATGTATTGCATTTTCCTGAAAGATGTGAAATGCGGCGATTTGAAATATGGCCGTAATTACTATGATTATCAGGAAGGCACACTGGTTTTTGTAGCGCCGGGACAAGTATTGGAAATTGAAAATGACGGGAAGGTTTATCAACCTAAAGGTTTTGCGCTGGTTTTTCATGCTGATTTGATCCGGGGCACCATCCTGGCCAAAAGCATGGGTGAATATCACTTTTTCAGTTACAAAGCCAATGAGGCGTTACACTTGTCGGAACGTGAAAGGCAGATTGTTCTGGATTGTTTTTCGAAAATTGAATCTGAACTACAACAAAACATTGACAAGCACAGCAAAAAACTTATTGTCTCAAATATCGAACTGTTTCTGAATTACTGTGAACGGTTTTACGACCGCCAGTTTATTACAAGAGACAATGTTAACAGAGGCATTCTGGAAAAGTTTGAAGAGGTGCTGAATGGCTATTTTTCATCGGGTAAACCTCATGAAATCGGGTTACCATCTGTTGCATATTTTGCTGAAGAACTTCATTTGTCGCCCAACTATTTTGGCGATTTGATTAAGAAAGAAACAGGGAAATCGGCAAAGGAATATGTTCAGGATAAAATTATTGACGTTGCAAAAAACAAGACTTTCGATACCGGTAAAACCGTAAATGAAATAGCTTATGAATTGGGGTTTAAATATCCGCAGCATTTCACCAGGCTGTTTAAACAGCGGGTTGGAATGACGCCAAAAGAATTCAGGCAGTTGAATTGATTTATGAAATTTTCCACAACAATTAAATCATTTTGAACAAAAACTCATTCAGTTCTCATATTGAATTTGTTTATCCTTTTTGCAATTTGCTTGCAACAGGTAAAAATGGTAGATGATTCCGTAATTCAGGTAATTTTTTGTCTCTTTGCGCGAAGTACTTTTGTACCTTAAATAAATTATTTAATAAAAAAAATGAAAAAAATAAACGCCTTTACAAAGTGCTGTGTTTGGGTTGCAATTGAAAATCATCTAAACTTTTCTTACTTATTATCTGCATTCTTTTTCATTTCGCTGTTTTCCATTAATGGTTTTTCGCAGGAGGCCCAGAGAAATATTACAGTGAAACACACCAGCGACCACATTCGCCTCGATGGGATCCTGGATGAACCCGTTTGGCAGACGGCAGATAAAGGCGACGGCTTCTGGCAGTTTTTTCCCTCCGATTCGGCAAAGTCAGTAAATCAAACTGAATTCAGGCTTTTATGTGACGATCATGCGATTTATGTAGGGATACGCGCCGGCATAAAATCAGAAAACATCGTTGTGGCGTCCCTGCGCCATGATTTCAGCGGAACCAGCAACGATAACGTTTCATTGATGTTCGACACGTTTAATGACGGAACAACCGCTTTTCTTTTTGGAATGACGCCCTACGGTGTAAAACGCGACGGCTTCATTTCTGAAGGAGGTGCAAACAGAAATGGTTTTAATATCACGTGGGACCAAAAATGGCAGGTGGAAAGTACCATGCACAAAGACCACTACATCCTCGAAGCAGCCATTCCGTTTAGCTCGCTTAAGTTCAGGGAAGGCGATAATTCTTGGCGGCTGAAAGTTTACCGGTGGGATATGCAAACCAACGAACAGAGCACCTGGGCACATGTGCCCCAAAATCAGTTACTCTCGAACCTGGCATTTGCCGGACAAATGATTTTTGAAAAACCACTGGAAAAATCGCACACTCCTGTGGCCATTATTCCATACATAAATGCTTTAACATCAAAAGATTTTGGCATTGGTAAGGCAGACAGGCAACTCACATTTGGCGGCGACGCCAAAGTAGCAGTTGGCAACAGCATGAACCTGGATATTACGGTAAACCCTGATTTTTCGAATGTGGAGGTGGACGATATTTTTACCAACCTCACACGGTTTGAAGTTTTTCTGCCGGAAAAACGACAGTTTTTTATCGACAACAACGACCTTTTTGGTAACTACGGCGATATGTACAATGCAGCCAAACCGTTTTTTTCACGCAGAATCGGGCTGGCAAGGAATAAATACGGTAACCTCATTGAAAACCGTATTATTGGCGGTGTGCGCCTGAGTGGAAAATTGAATGATGACTGGCGGCTTGGTTTTCTGAATATGCAAACCAGCGAAGACTTTGAAAATGAAATCGCCTCCAATAACAACATGATGCTTTCAGTCCAGAAAAAGATGTTTACACGGTCGAACATCGGGTTCTTTGCCATTAACCGGCAGGCTTTTAAAAATTATGATTTCCTTGACAGCTCGGAAGTATATAACCGGGTAATTGGTGCAGAATACAACCTTGCATCGGTTGACAACAGTTGGACAGGTAAATTTTACCTCCACAAATCGTTTCAACCCGATGATAAAAAAGGAAACTTGTCGTCACAGGCTACGGTAACCTTCAATAACCGCAAAATAACATGGTTGGCCGATTTAATGTATGTGGATGAAGATTTTAGGGCCGATTTGGGTTTTGTGCCTCGGGCCGGAATTTTAAAAAACGGGAACGGTTTCATTTATAAATTCTATCCCTCGGGCGGTTCAGTCAGTCAGCACGGGCCGGGGGCAATGGCTTTGTACTACTGGCGCCCCAATATGGATTTCAAAAAAACCGACCATATTTACAGTTTTTATTACAATGTAAATTTTACCGACCAGTCCACCCTGCGGCTTGATTATCAAAACCAATACATTTACCTGACACATGGTTTTGACCCGACCCGTTCAGGTGGTATTCCGTTACCGGGAAACCAGGATTATTCATTTAACCTGTACAACCTTATTTACCAGTCGAATCCGGCTAAAATACTATCTTTTACCGCAACATCATCGGGAGGACAGTTTTTTACAGGACATAATTTTACTGTCGGCGGCGAGGTAACTATACGGCGCCAGCCCTGGGTATCGTTTAGCCTGAACACGCGTTACGATGCCATCAGGCTTCCGGGGCCGCATTCCAGCGCCGATTACTGGCTGCTAACGCCCAAAGTAGATATTACGTTTAGTAAATCACTTTTCTGGTCAACCATGGTACAGTACAGCAACCAGCGGAAGAACCTGGGAATAAATTCCCGTCTGCAATGGCGTTTTGCCCCGCTGTCGGATTTATATCTGGTGTATAACGACAATTATTTTATCGAAAAATTTGGCCCGCGGTTCCGATCAATTAATCTGAAATTAACGTATTGGCTAAATTTATAAATTGTCAGTAAGAATTCACTTAAATGGCCGGAGATGTTACTTTCTTCTAAACAACCGTGCAATTATTTTTCCGATTTCGTCAATTTTTTCCATAGGTTCAATCAGCGAAGCGTTGGTAAGGTCTATGTTTTCTTCGAGAACGCCGGTCTGCATCGGATAAATTAAA
The DNA here is from genome assembly GCA_009773765.1 of Prolixibacteraceae bacterium. GTDB lineage: Bacteria > Bacteroidota > Bacteroidia > Bacteroidales > Prolixibacteraceae > Draconibacterium. The sequence continues at coordinate 24,082 of WTWZ01000037.1, forward strand.
ATAAAACTGTTGGAAACAAAATAGCTGTTCAGGTACTCAGGGATACTCTTCATCTTAGTCTGGTATGAAGGCTTTTTCTCACGGCTCATTACTATTATCAACCCGTCGTCTTGTTTTATAAGGCGCGAAACAATTAGGAAATCCTCCCAATCGTCGAATACCCTGAATTCGGCATCAATGGGGTGTCTGGAATGAATTTCCTTAATAATTCCGGTTGTTTTTGGGGAAGCATAAAAAATCATTTTTGCGCCCGTATTACGGCCAATGTTCCAAACTTTCGCCAGCCATTCCGAAAAGCCAATCTCAATCTCGGCATGTTTTGGAATAATGACCACCTGTTTTTTAATGGTTGAAATGGGTTCCCTCCGTCAGGGAACCCAGAAATCCGTCGGAAATTCCTTTTTTTACATGAAGCCCTAGAATAAGGTCGGTTATTTTGTTTTCGTGAATTACCCCTGATATTCCATTTATCACATTCAGGTCGTACCTGATTTGACGGTTTAGTTTTACATCGGTTGCCGCAGCAGCATGAACGGCTTTGTCGAGCAATTTGTTGGCCTGTTTAACCGCAGCGGCATTTTCTTCGCTGTTGTTTATAATACAGAGGGCATACAAACCCGTTTTATTATCCTTCGATTTAATGGTGGTGCTCAGTTGAACCAATTCTTCCACATTTTCGGGATTACTAAGTGGCATCAGGATTTTTTCGTTGTGAGTGTCATCTTCAATGTCGTCGGCAGTTTCACTGAGTGATATGTTGATTGCCCCTTTTTGGGCCACAAAAGTAGCTATAGTGCAGGTTACCAGAATCATAACGATAGTGCCGTTTAAAACCGCATCATTCAGGAGCCTGATGGGTTCGCCCGATCCGGTTGTGCCGATAATTACGTTATATCCCACCAAAACAGCAGCAAGTGTTGCAGCGGCCTGTGCATTGCTCAGCCCGAAAATCAACCTGCGTTCGTCAACCGTAAACCTGAAACTTTTTTGTGCGAGCCACGCTGCGGCAAATTTTGCAAAAGTGGCAACCACTGTCATTATAATCGCAACTTTTATGGTTTCAAAATCAGAGAAAAAAGCGCGGTAATCAACCAGCATTCCTACTCCGATGAGGAAAAACGGGATAAAAACCGCGTTGCCCACAAATTCAATGCGGTTCATCAGCGGCGATGTGGAGGGAATGAGCCTGTTCAGTGCAAGACCGGAAAGGAATGCGCCTATAATGGCTTCCACTCCTGCCAGTTCTGCCAATACAGCGCCAAGAAAAACCATTACCAAGACAAAAATATATTGCGACACATTATCGTCGTAACGTTTGAAAAACCAACGCGCGATGATTGGGAAAACAAGCATAACAATTAGTGCAAAAACAACAAGTGAAACTGATAGCCTGGTCCAGAATTCGGCATCAACTTCCCCCCGCGACATTCCAACAATAACAGCCAAAACCAAAAGTGCCAGCGTGTCGGTTATCATAGTTCCTCCTACTGCGATATTTACTGCCCGGTTTTTTATCACACCAAGTTTACTTAAAATGGGGTAGGCAATTAAAGTGTGCGAGGCAAACATACTGG
>WTWZ01000038.1 GCA_009773765.1 Prolixibacteraceae bacterium
CACTTTTTTTGTTATTGCAATTCTTATGGCAGGCTTGGCTGCAATAGCAAAGGCATTGATCCTAGCACTGATTGGACAGCAATGGTTACCGTCGGTTGAATTGTTGCAATTGCTCTGTTTCGTGGGAATTATGTTACCACTGAATTCTATGAACATCAATATTCTTAATGTAGTTGGGAGATCGGATTTATATCTGAAACTTCAAATTATTGTGCAAACATTGGCCATTCCCAATATTTTTATTGGTGTTTTTTTTGGAATCAAAGCGCTGATAGTTGGTATGATCGTTATTGCTATATTTGGGTATGTAATTTTTAATCACGAATCAAATAAAATCTTAAAATATCCGATAAAAGAGCAGATAAAAGATATCCTACCTTCATTTATCCTGGCTGTTACAATGGGTTTGGTTGTGTTTGTTGTTGGTTATTTTAGTCATTTTCACCAATTAATTACGCTAATGATTCAAATCATCACTGGTACAGTTATTGTGATCTTTTCAGGGGAGCTACTAAAACTAAAAGAATATAATTTTTTAAAAAATACAATTGCTGAAAAATTCCATTTGCTTATTAAAAGATAATGACCGTTTATCTTTCAATTTCAAACTTATATTTGTCATATTATTCAATTTACAATAAAACATGAAAACAGCATTTGATACGACTATATAAGATTTAAATCTAAAATTTGAAGATATGTTTGAAAATCAAAACAATATTTATTATGGTAATTGAATTTCTTAAATGGGATAGTGAGTTTTTCGGGATTAAAGTTGGTAAATTGACCATTTATGATGACATGGATTTTGATCCGTTTCTTTTTAAGCAGCAATCCAATGATGAAAAATTTAAATTGGTTTATGTTTTTAAATTTCAAAAGATGCTGCCTTGGGATAAAGTTTTAAAAGCAGACCTTCATTTTGTTGATATACAACTTACGATGTCTAAAAAATTCGAGAAGGCTGATTATATGAATATACCATACGATTTTAGAACTGAGTTAACAGATAAGGAAAGAAATGAATGTTATAAAATTGCCGAAGACACTTCCATGGTTTCAAGATTCTATAATGAAAATAAGATTGGCAAAGAAAAGACAAAAAAGATGTATCATAAATGGATCGATAATTCCATAAACAAATCTTTTTCAGATGGTCTGTTCCTTGTTAAAGAATTAAATTCAGTCTCTGGAATTCATTTAATAAAGACTGATAATCAAAACAAAATAGGTTATTTCACCTTAACAGGTGTTGATCCAAATTATAAAAGGATGGGAATTGGTAAAAATCTATGGATACAATCTTTTAGTTATTGGGCAAATAATTCTAAAATCGAGATTGTTAGAAGTCCATTTTCTTTTCAAAATTCTGAATCATTTAATTTTCATTTGAAAATGGGCTTTACTAAAGTAGAAGAAACTAAATTCATCTATCACTTTAGAATTTAAGCACAGGATAATACCGCTCAATTAACCCCTACCTTATATAAAAGTGATGCATTATTATTTATTCACATGTTAAGTACTTATAATAATTTTTTCGGCCTTTTTATATTCACTTCAATGAAGCTTGGTTAATTCGTAAAAAGATTAAATTTTCAAAAGTAATACGTGGCGACAATGTTCATTAATAAAATAGACTAAATGATCCCCTTTAACAAACCCTACCTTACAGGTAAAGAGATGCATTATATTTATCAGGCAGTATATTCCGGGAAAATTTCAGGCAATGGTATGTTTACTCAAAAGTGTCAAAAATTTTTTGAAGAACGCTTTGGTTTTAAAAAAGCACTTTTAACAACATCATGCACTGATGCTCTTGAAATGTGTGCAATTCTTGCCAATATTGAACCGGGTGATGAAATAATTATGCCCTCATACACATTCGTATCAACAGCATTGGCTTTTGTTCGCCAGGGAGCCAAAATTGTATTTGCCGATAGTCATACCGATCATCCAGGAATTGATGAAACTAATATTGAAGAACTCATTACCTCAAAAACTAAAACTATTGTTCCGGTTCATTATGCAGGCGTTGCCTGCGATATGGATAAAATAATGGCTCTGGCTAATAAATATAATCTGCTGGTAATTGAAGATGCAGCACAAGCCATTGAATCTTTTTATAAAGGTAGACCATTGGGAAGCATCGGACATTTAGCGGCTTTTTCCTTCCACGAGACTAAAAATATCAATGCAGGTGAAGGTGGTTTGTTGGCTATTAATGATGAACGATTTATTAATCGAGCTGAAATAATTTGGGAGAAAGGGACTAATCGTTCCGAGTTTTTTCGTGGCGAAGTTAATAAATATGGTTGGGTAGATACTGGCTCTTCTTTCCTTCCATCCGAAATAATTGCAGCTTATTTGTGGGCTCAATTAGAAAACCTTGATGATATTCAAAAACAAAGGACTAAAATCTGGAATAAATACAATAAAGGTCTAATGATTTGGGCCTCGGAAAATGGCATTAAATTACCTTTAGTACCGGATTATTCTACAAACAATGGTCACATGTATTACCTGGTGTGTAAATCTCTTGAGCAAAGGGATGAGTTAATTCTCAAGTTAAAGAAAAATGATATTCTTGCTGTATTTCATTATCTCAGCTTGCACAATAGTGAATATTACCATGAGAAACATGATGGAAGGATTCTCAAGAATAGTGATAGATTTTCAAATTGCTTGTTGAGATTGCCAATGTATTATGAACTGGATGAAAAGCAGATAGATGCAATTATTAATTTACTAATTAATGACTAAGTATTTACACATTGCACATCCAGACAACTTCATTTTACCTTTATGTGATTTTATCATTAAAAGTAAAGAACTTGAAGATCATAAATTTTTATTTTTCTCAAATCAAATCGAGGACCGCAATTATCCCTTGAATTCAGTTTTTTACATTTCTTCACCTATTAGGAAAAACCTAATTAATAATTTAATCTTATTTTACAGGCTCTGTAATTTTAGTGATGTAATAATTATTCATGGGCCAACAGCAGCAATTTTTTTTAAAATATTTCCACGGTTTACTAAAAAGTTAGTTTGGATAATATATGGTCATGAACTATATAGTATGATTCATGGGATAAAAGTAAAGAGAGGAATATTGATAAGAGATTCAACAAAATTCACATTAAAAAGAGCGAAAAAGCATTTAACACACATTGAAGGCGATTCAATTTTGGCAAATAAAATACTAGAGAGTAAGGCAGTTTTTCATTATTCCCCAATCTACTTAAGCAATGTAGTAAATACTGATGCTTTTGCTCCCACCAAAATAGAAAAAAAAATAAAAATTTTAGTTGGTAACAGCAATAGTCCAAATAATGATCATCATACTATTTTTAATGAATTGAAAAAGTTTGAAAACAATATAGAATATATTTTATCTCCACTTAGTTACGGTAATGATTTAGTTTATAAAGAAACTGTGAAAAAGACTGGTAGTTATTTGTTTGGTGATAAATTCAAAACCATAGAAAATTTCATGCCTATCAATGAGTATAATAAAGTATTATCTGATGTTGATATAGTCGTCTTTAACCATTGGCGGCAGGAAGCTATGGGAGTTACATTAACTTTGTTGTCATTAGGTAAAATTGTGTATGTAAATCCTAATACAACATCCTATAAATCACTGAAAGATAGAGGATTTAAAATATTTGACAACAACCTGTTATTTCTTAATGGACCCACAATCCAAAGAGATGTTTTGGATAATAAATCCTTGCTTGAAAAGTATTATTCAAAGGAGATGCTTATTGCTTCTCTTAAATCATTAAAAATTTAACGAATATGATAATTCATCTTTTCGCAACTGTCCGCTCAACCTTAAGTCACGTTTTTAAGTGTTGATAGCAAGGACATGCCGAACTGATATTTAAGGACAAAAACTGGAATTTAGTGAAGATTTTACTGATTTACACACTACTTCCTATACTACTACAAAACCGATAAAGATTGTGACGTGAATACTTGGTAGTAAAACATTCTTATACATAATAGAATCTCATTACATAAGCTTCCGATAATTAAAAAAGTGACCAGGTTAAGAAATAAAAATTTATGGTTTTTAAGAATTAATCCCGAGGTTCACTATTTAAAAGTAAATATATATGTCAAAAAGCAAAATAAACAAAACCGTTATGATTAAAGTTGACTTAATAGTTGGTGCACGTCCAAATTTTGTAAAGATTGCTCCAATAATACATGCTATTGAAAAAGCAAATATCCCTGAAAAGCTTATCAAATACCGACTAATACACACGGGACAGCATTACGACACAAACATGAGTGATACCTTTTTTCAGCAATTAGAAATTACAAAGCCGGATTTCAACTTAAATATTGGAAGCGGAACTCAGGCTGAACAAACTGCCGGAATTATGATTGGTTATGAGAAACTTCTTTTGAATGAGAAATCAGATTTATGTTTAGTTGTAGGTGATGTTACCTCCACAATGGCTTGTGCAATTGCTGCCCGAAAATTATTGGTTCCGGTTGCTCATGTCGAAGGGGGTATCAGATCGGGTGATGAGACAATGCCAGAGGAGATCAACAGAATAGTTACTGATAGTATATCAAATTATTTTTTTACAACCTCTGCGGTTGCAAATGAAAATCTTATAAAATCCGGGGTCCATAATGAAAGAATATTCTTTGTTGGAAATACCATGATTGATACTTTGCTAAAAAACATTCCCCGTTTTACAAAACCTGAAATATGGGATTCTTTAAACCTTAATGAGAAGGAATACATTGTTTTAACTTTACACCGACCTGCAAATGTTGATCAGGAAGTTCAACTTAAAGAACTAATCAATGAAATTATTGTAAACTCAAAAAATCTACCCATTATTTTCCCTGTACATCCCCGCACATCTAAAATAATTTCAAGTTTAAGTATTTCACATCCAGAATTACATTTGATAGAACCAATGGGTTATTTGCAATTCAATTATCTCGTTGCACGGTGCAAGGTTGTTATTACTGACTCAGGAGGTATAACCGAAGAAACCACTGTAATGGGTGTGCCATGCATGACGTTACGCAATAATACTGAACGACCGGAAACCGTGACTGTTGGAACAAATGAACTTTTGGGAATAAATCCTAAGAACATTAAACCTTCGATGGAAAGACTTTTTCAAGGCAATTGGAAAACCGGAAAAATCCCTGAATTGTGGGATGGTAAAACGGGCGAAAGAATAGTTGAACAATTAATATTATTGCGCAAAATTGCAAAATTGTAAATGCATTAGTTAATAATGTTAAGATTGGAGCTGGCAGCGTGGTAACTAAATCGTTTGGAGATAATGTTAGCCATAGATAAAAATCAATAAAATTCAATGTACTTATCCAGATTTAAAAATTGTTGGCTTGACCAAAAAATTACACGGATGCAATTGAGATATAATGTTGGCACAAATAACCTAATAACTAAACTTAGTATCTTCGTTATTTGGCCTTTTGGAGCTTTTCTGTTTTCATTGAAGAATTTAAAGAGTAAATCTTCGTTTCTCATTTTTTTTCTGTTTTGTGTATTATTCGGCTATACATTCATTGCTAAAAATAAATCATTTGATTCTTACAAATATGTTGAGGATTTTAACTATACAAAGAATTACACCACTACCAATTATACAAGTGAAATCAAGGAATACCTTACTTTTGATTCAAGGATAAAAGACATATACGTTCTAACCTGTAACTTCCTTGTATCGCGAATATCACACAATTATCATTTTTTGTTCGGTCTGTTTGCTATTATTTTTGCATACTTTTATCTTAAGTCGTTCCGGTTTCTTGTTGATAGACCAGAATTCTCCTTCTCTGTCATCTCCTATATTCTTGCTTTTCTTTTTACGTTTAGTAATCCGATCTTTAACATTAATGGAGTTCGATTTTATACCGCAGCATGGATTGCTGTATTTTCACTTTTTCAAATAACTATTAATAAAAATAACAGATATTTGCTACTGGCGGCAATTACACCGTTAATCCATATTTCATATTTGAGCGTTTTGGGTGTTATTTTATTGTATCTGCTATTGAAAAAATATGAGAAGGCATGGATAATTGCCTACTTAACAAGTTTTTTTGTAACGAATATTGCGATAGAAAACGTTGGCTTTTTGAAAGAATTTGCACCTGCAAGTATTCAACATTTAATCTGGGCATATACTGAGGGTACTAATCTTTATGAAAGGTTAAGCGAATTTGGGAATCTTCCAATGTATGCAAAAGTTCTCAATATTCTTCCCAACATATTTCTCAATGGATTAATGATTGTTTTTATTTATAATCGAAAAAAGATAAAGAACAATATTGAAGCCTTTACGGTATTTATGTTTTTGCTGGTATGGATGACTTTTGTGAATTTTACATGGGGTATTCCTTCCTTTGGTGCCAGATTTCTGGCATTATCAATTCCATTCATTGTTTATTTAATTTTAATAACCAGAAAACAAATATCTGTCTTAACTAAATTAACATATCTAATTCCAATTGTTTTTAGTTATCCAATTTTATATTGGGTTAGAAACATGATTTCAATTTCAGATCCTTATCTGTATCTTTCAAATCTGGTCCATTTAGTTATAAAGAATCTTTAAAATGTAAAAATTGAATATTGTAATTATCTCAAGAACTATATTTCCACTTTTATCGCCAAGAGCATTCCGGGCAACTGAACTGGCAACTGAACTTGCAAAAAGAGGTCATTCAGTTACTTTATATGCGGTACTTGGTCAATTCGACTATTCAAATTTTCAGAAGGAAACCGGAATCATTGTAAAAAATATCGGAAAGATGTGGTTTGCAACCGATGACAGTGAAGGGAATTTTCGTTATACAATAATTGATAAAATACTCTACCATACTTTTCACCGATTTATTGAGTTTCCTGATATAGAATTCACTTTAAGAATACCATCTATACTGCGTAAGGAGAATAATTGCAATATGTTGATAACAAATGCAGTTCCTTATCCTATACACTGGGGAGCTGCATTAGCTAAAACAATATTACCCAAAGTAAAATTTCCCCAAATATGGATATCCGATTGTGGTGATCCATATATGAAAAATCCACTTGATAAAAAAAGGCTCTTCTATTTTAAGTATATTGAGAAATGGTGGGGGCGCAAAACCGATTTTATTACAGTTCCTCTAACCGAACTCAAAAAAAATTATTATCCTGAATGTCAATCAAAAATCAAAGTAATTCCCCAGGGATTTGACCTAAGTATAATTAATTTAGATAAAACTTTTGTGAAAAATGAAATTCCTGCATTTGCTTATGCCGGATCAATATATCCTGGTCACAGAGATCCAACCGCATTTCTAAATTATCTTTCCGTTTTAGATAGTGAATTTAAGTTCACTGTTTTCACTAATGATGAAAAGTTCTATTTACCCTTCAAGGAAAAGTTAAAGCATAAATTAGATATTAGAAAATTTATTCCCAGAGAGCAACTATTGTTTGAATTAAGTAAAATGGATTTTCTTGTTAATTTCAGGAACAGATCTGCAAATCAATCATCAGACAAAAAAAACGACGATTACGGATTGCCAAGTAAAATTATTGACTATCTGTTAACCCAGAGACCCATTCTTGATATTTCCAGTGATTTTAATGAAACTGATCTTTTCCATGAGTTTTTATCAGGAAATTATGAAAATCAAAATATACGACCCGATATATATCAGTTCGATATAAAAAATGTTACAGATAAGTTTCTGAATCTATATCATGGAAATAAAATGCTTTAATCTCTTGCGTCACCTTTAAATTTTACATACTTTATTTTAAAATCAACATTCATGCAGGTTGCAATACTTTTCAAAGGAGATTCCAACGATCAAAAAGGATATTTCAATTCAGTAAAAAATCGAATTAAACATCTTTCTCAAATAGCCGATTTCGAACTCGCGGTGTACCTTATTCAGGTGTACGAACCGTTCATAGTTCGATTACTTCGAGGTACTAAAAAACAGAAAAAGGTTGATTCGTTTTATATCGATGAGATAAAGTACACTAATTTATGGATACCTTTTTCCTTGATTGATTACGTCCTAAAAGTAAAGTTGAACTTTAAAGAGCTATTTTCCCAGGTATTTTATAAGAGACTCGCACCCAACTTTTCAAATTTTGATTTAATTCTGGCTCATTCATTGGAATGCGGAATGGTAGCAAGCTCTGCCCACAGGTTATACAAAATTCCATACTTTGTAACCTGGCATGGTTGTGACATTAATAACGAACCATTTATAAACAAATATACAAAGGCTCAAACAGTTAAAATTCTTAATGAAGCAGCTAAAAATTATTTTGTAAGTAAGGCTCTTTTAGAAGTTTCGGACAGGTTGATGAAGTCTGACAGTAAGGCAGTTCTGTATAATGGCGTCTCAAATGAATTTAAGATTTATCCGGTTGACAAAAAAAACAGTTTGAGATTAAAGTACAACGTTCAAGATAAAAAAGTTGTTGCTTTTATCGGTGGATTGGTGATTGAAAAAAATGTCTTGGTATTACCACAAATCTTCAAAAATATATCTTCAGTTAATGATGTTACATTTTGGGTTATTGGAGATGGCAAATACAGAAAAGAACTTGAAAATGAATGCAATTCAAGAAAATTAGATGTCAGGTTTTTTGGAAACCAGCCTCCATCAGAAATTCCGGATTTGTTGAATTGTATTGATGTTTTAATTCTCACAAGTTTAAGAGAAGGACTGCCATTGGTTGTTGTTGAAGCACTGGCTTGTGGTTGTAGGGTATTTGCATCAAGGGTTGGTGGTATTCATGAAGCGATAGGAATCGAAAATACATTTGAACTAAATAACGATTTCGAAAATAAAATTTCAAAAGCCATTGTGGAATCTTTTTCGAAAGATTCGGGTAATCACCAAATTCTCGATACCTCCAAATTCTCATGGAAAGCGTCTGCTAAAATCGAACTGCACGAAATAAATAATTTTTTAAAGAAAATCAGATAAGACAAATTACTGAAAATTAACAGTAACCAATTCAAAACAATTATTGGTCTGTTAAACTCGACAATACAAAATCATGTGTGGAATTTTCGGATACGTTTCATTTAACAAAACAAAAGTCGATAAGATTAGGTTTGATAAGTCGTTAATGACAATGCTTCATCGGGGACCTAACTTCCAAAAAAGCCTCTTGTTTAATAACGACACAATTGCATTAGGACATGTCAGGCTTTCAATAATTGATTTGTCAAATGAAGCGAATCAACCGATGTCAGTTGATAAATACCAGATTACTTTTAATGGTGAAATTTACAATTATATTGAGCTGAGAGAGGAATTAATCAAGAATGGATATTCCTTTTGCACTAATAGTGACACTGAGGTAATTGTAAAAGCATTTGAATACTGGGGTGAAGACTGTGTGCATCGATTTAACGGTATGTGGGCTTTTGCAATCTTTGATACCGCCGAAAACAGTTTATTTTGTTCAAGGGATAGATTTGGAGTAAAACCGTTTAATTATTTTATTGATAAAGAGCGATTTATATTTAGTTCAGAAATAAAAGCTATCATCCACTATGACGATTCGTTAAGGATTCCTAACTACAATTCAATTGGATTGTTTAGCCGTGAAGGAATTTGTGGAGAAATTCCTGAAACCTGGTTTGACAAAATTCTTAGATTACTTCCAGGTCACAATCTGATCGTTAACAAAAACATAATAACCATTACCAAGTATTATCATTATCCAACTAAAACCGAAGATATTTCCTTTGAAGATGCAAAAGCAAAATTCGCCGAAATCTTTATTGATGCAGTAAAACTGAGGATGCGCAGTGATGTTCCTGTTGGCACCACACTTTCAGGTGGCCTTGATTCCACAAGTATTGTTGCCGGAATTCGCCAGTTCAATAATGAAATTCATCATACATTCACTGCACATTTTCCAAATTTTAAAGATGACGAATATTCAACAGCAAAAAAAACTAACCAGTATTTTCAATTAGATGGAAATCAGGTAAATATTAATTACGGCGATGATTATCTTACAGTCCTGAACCAAATGATTTATCACCTCGAATCAGGTCATTTATCACCATCCATATTCCCTCTATGGAAAGTATATGAAGCCGCAAAAAAAAATGTAACTGTTGTTCTTGAAGGACAGGGCGCTGACGAATTGCTGGCTGGTTATATTGTTGAATTTGCAGGTTTCTATTTACTCGACAAACTGTTAAAAGGCGAAATCCAAACTTTTCTGAAGAATTATAAAGTTATAGCAAAACAATATTCGTCTAAAGCGATATTAATTTCATTTCTGCGTTTGAAATTGCCTTCGTTTGTTAAAAAAATCATTCGGAAATATGTTTTGAAATATGAAAAAGTACTGATTGGGAAACTTAAGAAGTATGAATATACCTTTCAACCCGTTTGCACATCTGATTCGCATTTGGGAAAAATATTACGCGAATCACATCAAACTACTTTGGTAAATCTTTTGCATTACGGAGATGCTATTTCAATGGCATTCAGCATTGAAAGCAGGTTACCATTTATGGATTACAGGTTGGTTGATTTTTCAATGACACTCCCCGAAGATTATCTCATTGCAGAAGGAAAAGGAAAATTTATTCAGCGGGAAGCTTTAAGAAAAATATTCCCTGAATATATAAATGAAGATTCACGAAAATTAGGATTTCCATCTCCGATAGCTGATTTCTTTGATGGAAACAAATCTTTACTTGAAGGTGTATTATTGGATAAAAGAACACTTGAAAGAGGAATATTTAATGAAAAACAACTAAAAAAGATGATCGGTTCTGATTTCCATTCACGTTTTGAACCTGGCCGTTTCATTTTCAGGTTATTGTGTGTAGAGTTATGGTTCAGGACCTTTATTGATAAAGAATAATGAAAATTGTAATTGTCAGCACATTTTATTCTGAAGGGATGGGCTATTCTGAAAACTGTTTGCCTAAATCGTTGTCAAAATTAGGGCATGAAGTACATGTTGTTACTTCAAATCTTAATATTTACGGAAACGAAACAGGTTATTTTAAAACGTACGGTTCATTTTTAGGCCCGGCAGATCAGGGCACGGGGAAATCCTCAATTGATGGATACACTTTACACAGATTACCTTCGCAGATTATTTGGGGATATGTCAATATTAAAAAGCTACACAATAAGATTAAGGAAATTGCACCAGATATCGTGCACACCAATGAAATTGCAGCTTTCCATACTTTTAAACTGGCTTTCTATAAGCCCCTGCTTAAATACAAATTATTTACCGAATCGCACCAGCATTTATCAGTTGTGAAGCCTTATTTAAAAGACAATACACGTATTTCATTTAAAAAATCTGGTTACTGGTTAACAAGAACATTACCATCTTTTTTGGCCGGTAAAGCAATTGAAAAGTGCTATGCAATAGCTCCCGATTGTGCTTTAGTCGCAAATAAATATTATGGTTTACCTGAAAAAAAGATTAAAGTTCAGCATCTTGGAACAGATACAGATCTATTCAGACCAGCAACAACAGAAGAAGAAAAAAATAAAAGGGAATTACTTCGAAGTCAGCTTGGATATGCAGAAAATGATATTGTATGTATTTATACAGGAAGGTTTTCAAAGGATAAAAACCCGCTTTTATTAGCCATGTCCATAAATAAATTATCTGCTGAAAGCCTACCATTTCAAGGCTTGTTTATTGGCGAAGGAGTACAAAAAGATGAGATTTTAGAACTTAATAAAACAAAAGTACTCTCATTTGTAAAACACATCGCGTTAGCCGACTACTATATGATTTCCGATATCGCCATTTGGCCAACACAGGAATCTATGTCTATGCTCGATGCCGCTTCAAGCGGACTCCCTCTAATAGTTTCGGATAAAATTGGTGAATATGATCGGATAGAAGGAAATGGAAAAGTTTATAAAGAAGGCGATTTTAATAATTTGTATGAAGTCCTTCAAACCCTGTCAGACAAAAAAGAAAGAGAAAGGTTAGGAAATGTTGGCAGGGAAAAAATGATAAATTTTTATAGCTGGAACAATATAGCAAAGAACGTTGAAAAAGACTATTTTTCTTGTCTCAGCCAGCCTTAATACTAACTAAAAACATAATGAAATGAAACAAGAAAGTGAGCTTAACAGCATCAATTCATACATCAGTTATTTTGAAGGCATTGAACTTTATGGCGATAATTTTAACCTTAAAGAAATTACTCAATGGTTTGAAGAAGAAGCTGAAGCTTATGCCGACCTTGTAAATAAAAACAATTCAATCTATACATATCCATATCATAATTCAAATATTTTAAACGGATATAACCATTTAAAAAAAGTACAGCAGTTTAACAATGCATTAGGTATTGGTTCAGCTTATGGGATGGAGTTTTTACCGATAATCGATCGTATCAGGAGAATTACAATTTTAGAGCCTTCAGAAAACCTGCGAAGCGATAAAATTGGAAGTATTATTCCCAATTATTTAAAACCTAACATAAATGGATTGATTAGTTGTGATGAAAGTTCATGTTTATTTGATTTAATCACCTGTTTTGGTGTGCTCCATCACATTCCGAATGTAACAACTGTACTTAATGAATTAATCAGGGTATTAATGCCGGGAGGATACCTGCTTATAAAGGAACCGATAAGCACAATGGGTGACTGGCGAAAACCTCGGCAAGGTTTAACGAAGAATGAACGCGGAATTCCTGTTAAATTCTTCGATAATATTTTTCAGGAAGCAAAGGTTGAAGTTGTTAAAAAAACTTATATCGATTCACTTTTTATGTATAAAATATTATTTAAACTGTTTAATATTGGTTATAAATCAAAAAGTTATGCAAAATTCGATAAATTGATTTCACAGATTTTTAGCTGGAATATGCACTATCACCGGACATCAAATTATCAGAAAATTGCTCCGGGAGGAGTTTTTTATGTAATAAGAAAATTACCAAAATAAAAAATTAGTAAAAATGCCCACAATTTTTCAAATATGTGTAGAAGGTAATACCGGTTCTACAGGAAGAATTGCAGAAGAAATCGGAATTTTAGCCATTCAAAAAGGTTGGAATAGCTATATTGCTTATGGTAGATTTCCCAGACAAAGCAAATCTAACTTAATACGAATTGGAACCGATTTGGAGGTTTATTTGCACGGAATTGAAACTCGCTTATTTGACAGGCACTGCTTAGGTTCAAAGACTGCAACTCAAAATCTTGTTAAACAGATTAAAGAAATTAAACCGGATATTATTCACCTTCACCATCTTCATGGATATTATATTAATATAGAAATCTTATTCGATTTTTTAGCAAATGTATCAATTCCTGTAGTTTGGACATTTCATGATTGCTGGTCGATAACCGGACACTGTGCATATTTCGATTTTGCCAATTGCAATAAATGGAAAACTGAATGTAACAACTGCCCCGAAAAACGTGTGTACCCTGCAAGTTTTTTCATCGACAGATCCCGTAAAAATTACTATTTAAAGAAAGCGTTATTTACTTCTGTAAAAAAAATGGTTGTCGTTCCGGTATCCGATTGGTTGAAAAATATTGTCCTTGAATCTTTTATGAAAGATATTCCTGTTCAAACCATTCACAACGGTATTGATATATCTGTTTTTAAACCGCAGGAAAACAACCAGGAGACTAGGGAAAAACTTGGCATTAACGGGCGATTTATGCTGCTTGGTGTTGCAAGTCCGTGGAACAGAAGAAAAGGTCTGGGTGATTTTATTCAGTTAAGTAAGCTTTTAAATGAAGATGAAGTTATTGTGCTGGTTGGATTAAATGATACCCAGTTAAAACAACTGCCCAAAAATATTATTGGCTTAACAAAAACCGAAAACAGAAAGGAATTGATAAATATGTATTCAACAGCCGATTTATTTATTAACCCTACCTGGGAGGACAATTTTCCAACAACTAATTTAGAAGCTTTAGCATGTGGCACACCAGTAGTTACTTATCGTACAGGTGGCAGCATCGAAGCCATTTCATCTGATACCGGATTTGTAACAGATAAAGGAGATATCCCTGAATTAATAAAGGTAATTCGAAATGTTAAGGAAAAAGGTAAAAAATCCTTTTCTAATACCTGCCGAAATCGTGCAGATGAATTATTTAACAAGGACGATAGATTTAAAGAATATATGGATTTATATGAATCTTTAGTTTTGAATGATTAACAAAACAATGAACAATACAAATAAAATACATTACCAAATCTGCACCAATTGTATAATGGATACCACCGATCCCAATATCACCTTTGATGAAAACGGGGTTTGTGATCATTGCCACGATTTTCAAAATAACGTAAAACCAAACTGGCATACCGACGAAAAAGGCAAAACTGAACTTGAAGCCATCGTTCGAAAAATAAAAAAAGCAGGAGAAAAAAACGAGTTTGATTGCCTGCTCGGGTTGAGCGGTGGTGTTGACAGTTCATATATGTTGCACCTTGCAGTAAAGGAGTTTGGTTTGCGTCCCCTGGTTTTTCATGTTGATGGTGGCTGGAACTCCGAACTTGCTGTTCACAATATCAATGTGATGATAGATAAGCTGGGGTTGGATCTTTATACCGAAGTAATTAACTGGGAAGAGATGAAGGATTTTCAACTGGCATTTTTCAAATCAGGGGTACCTCACTTAGATATACCGCAGGATCATGCTTTTGTTGCTACTTTATACCAGTTCGCGGAAAAGTACAAAATTAAATACATTCTGAATGGTGGCAACTTCTCAACTGAATGTGTACAATACCCCATGGAGTGGTTTTATTATGGGACAGATATGGTGCATAACAAAGGTATCATCAAAAAATTTGGTACTTTAAAAATGGAAACCTATCCGTTTAGTTCCATTTATCGCCACAAAATTTATCTGAAATACCTAAAAGGTGTACATGTGGTAAAACCATTGAATTTTATGCCTTTTATAAAAACTGCTGCGCTGGACATGCTGGAAAAAGAATATGGATGGAAACCTTATCCTCAAAAGCATTTCGAATCGCGGTTTACCAAATTCTACGAAGGATACTGGCTCCCCGAACGTTTTGGTTACGACACACGCAGGGTGCAGTTCTCGAGCCTGATCCTGACCGGGCAAATGACCCGAGAAGAGGCGCTGGAAAAAATCGGCAAACCAGCTTATGATCCTGCAACTATTGACGATGAATTCAATTACATCGCTACAAAACTAGGTATCAGCAGTGATGAATTAAGGCAATATTTCAACATGCCCAAAAAGTTTTACTGGGATTATAAAAACCAGCAAAACCTTTTCAGATTGGGAGCCAAAATGTTGCATTTGTTGGGGGTTGAAAAAGTGAAGAAAAGAAAAAAATGATTACAATAATTGATTATGGCCTTGGCAATATCCGTGCGTTTGTTAATGTTTACGAAAGGTTGAACATAAAAACAAAAGTAGCCCATAATGCCCGGGACATAGCAGGTGCAACCAAAATAATCCTACCGGGTGTCGGGGCATTCGATTATGCTATGGCTCAATTAAACGCATCGGGAATGCGGGATGAACTGGAAAACCAGGTATTGGGCAATAAAATTCCGGTTGTGGGTATCTGTGTCGGCATGCAAATGCTTGCAAAATCAAGCGACGAAGGAAATCTGCCTGGTTTGGGATGGATTGATGGAGTGGTTAAGTTATTTGACTCAAATTTAATCGCTTATAAAACCCGTTTACCCCACATGGGATGGAATAATATCAACCCAGTAAATGGGCATGATTTGTTAAATGGGTTGGATGCTCAATCAAGATTTTATTTTTTACACTCTTATTATTTTGTGTGCCATAACGAAAATGAAATAATATCATCAACAGAATATGGTGTAACCTTTGCAAGCTCCGTAAATAAAAATAATATTTATGGTATCCAGTTTCACCCTGAAAAAAGCCATTCGAATGGTATCCAGTTGTTGAAGAATTTTGCATTGCTTTCTTGAAAAAGAAGATGAGAAAGTGAGAAGATGAGAAAGTGAGAAGTTGAGAAGTTGAGAAGTTGAGAAGGTGAGAGGATGAGAAAGTGAGAAGGTGAGAGGATGAGAAAGTGAGAAGTTGAGAAGTTTAGTTTTAAACTATCTAAACCTCTAAACTTCTTTAACCCCTTAACTTCTAAACCTCTAAACTTCTAAACCCCTTAACTTCTAAACCCCTTAACCCCTTAACCCCTTAACTTCTAAACCCCTAAATTTCTAAATTTCTAAAAATTAAAAGAGAAGAAAAATAAGAAAATGAGAAGATAAGAAGTTGAGAAGATTAGTTTTGAACCATCTTATCCTCTTAACTTCTTAACCCCTAATCCCCTAAACTTCTAAACTTCTAAACTTCTAAAAGAAATACATGGAAACAAAAGAACACATCAGGCATTTCAGGGAATTAATTGTTTATAAGCGGGCTTTTGATGCAGCAATGAGGATTTTTGAAATCACAAAGCATTTTCCCATTGAAGAAAGGTACTCTTTGACGGATCAAATCAGACGATCATCCCGATCGGTTTGTTCCAATATAGCAGAAGCCTGGCGTAAAAGAAAATATGAGTTGGTTTTTAAAAATAAATTAACCGACTCACAGCAAGAAGCGTCTGAAACACAATGCTGGCTTGAATTTTCGAATGCATGTAATTATATAAATCAGGAAACTTTTAATTTGCTGGATAAAGAATATGAAGAGATTTTGTCAATGCTAAATTCAATGGAAATGAACTCAAAAAAATTTTGTTTCTAAACCTAAAAGGTAAGAAAATCGGAAGATAAAAAATTAAGAAGATGAGAGGATTGAGAAGTTGAGAAGATGAGAGGATTGAGAAGTTGAGAAGATGAGAGGATTGAGAAGTTGAGAAGATGAGGGGATTGAGAAGTTGAGAAGATTTAGAAGTTGAGAAGATTAGTCTTGAATCTTAACTTCTTAACCTCCACAACCCCTTAACTTCTTAACCTCTTCAACCTCTTAACTTCTTTAACCTCTTCAACTCCAGCTTTATCACGCTAAAATATAAAATACATGCTGCACCCACGTATTATCCCCTGCCTTCTCGTACATAAAAAAGGACTGGTTAAAACAACCAGGTTTAAAGACCCAAAATATGTTGGTGACCCGATAAATGCGGTCAAGATATTTAACGAAAAGGAAGTTGATGAATTAATAGTTGTTGATATCGATGCTACCCGCGAGGGCAGAGAACCTGATTATAAAATGATTGAGAACCTCGCCATTGAATGCAGGATGCCTTTGTGTTATGGCGGTGGGATTAAAACTGTTGAACAGGCCCAAAAAATATTCAGGCTTGGCGTTGAAAAAATTGCCATAAGTTCGGTCGCTATTGAGAACCCTCAGATAATAACTGCAATGGCAGAGCGTGTGGGAAAACAGAGCGTTGTGGTTGTATTGGACGTTAAGAAAAAAATGTTTGGCTCCAAATATGAACTATGTACACACAACGCGACAAAACACACGGGTATCGACCCTATCATATTTGCAGCGGTGGTTGAAAAATTAGGAGCTGGTGAAATTGTTATCAACTCAGTGGATCAGGATGGTGTGATGAAAGGTTTTGATTTAGAACTTATTAAAAAAATAAGGGAAGTGGTTACTATTCCGGTTACAGTTTTGGGTGGTGCAGGATCGCTTGATGACATTGGAAATATTATCAGGCAACATGGTATTATCGGGGTTGCAGCCGGTAGCCTGTTTGTGTTTAAAGGTAAGTTCAGGGCGGTTCTAATCAATTATCCCACCTTAAATGAAAAAAGAGACCTTTTGAACCAATATTTTACTCATTAAAATTTCAAATATTACGGTAATGTTTAGAAACAAAACCCTATTAATCACCGGTGGTACCGGCTCCTTCGGCAACGCAGTTCTAAATCGCTTTTTAGATACTGACATTAAGGAAATCCGTATCTTTTCGAGAGACGAAAAAAAGCAGGATGACATGCGTCACCGGCTAAACAATCCGAAAATAAAATTTTACATCGGGGATGTCCGCAATAAGCGCAGCGTTGATTATGCTATGAATGGTGTCGATTTTATTTTCCATGCCGCTGCCTTAAAGCAGGTCCCGTCCTGCGAATTCTTCCCAATAGAAGCGGTGAATACCAATGTTTTGGGAACACAGAACGTATTGGATTCAGTCTTTGAACACGGTGTAAAAAAAATGATTGTGTTAAGCACCGATAAAGCCGTTTATCCCATCAACGCAATGGGTATATCAAAAGCTATGATGGAAAAGGTGATGCAGGCCAAAGCCCGTTCAATGGATTCCGATTCAAAAACCGTATATTGTGGTACCCGCTACGGAAATGTAATGGCATCACGTGGTTCTGTAATACCTCTTTTTATTAATCAGATAAAAGCCGGCAAAGACCTGACTATTACCGATCCCAATATGACCCGGTTTATGATGACCCTGGAAGATGCAGTTGATTTGGTTATTTATGCCTTTCAGAACGGCGAAAACGGTGACATGTTTGTGCAGAAATCGCCTGCCTCAACCATTGCTGATTTAGCCCAGGCATTAATAGAATTGTACAAATCAGAGAGCAAAGTTAGGGTTATTGGAACACGCCATGGAGAGAAATTATATGAAACGCTTGTGAATCGCGAAGAAATGGCCAAAGCCAAGGATATGGGCAATTATTTCCGTGTACCTGCAGATAATCGTGGCCTCAATTATGCCAGTTATTTTACAGAAGGAGCAGAAAAAGTTTCCCTTTTTGAAGATTATCACTCTCATAACACCCGCCGCCTGGATGTGGAAGGAACGAAAGAACTGCTTTTAAAATTACCGTTGATTCGGAGAGATATTTTAGGCGAAGAAATCAAACAGTATCCCGATTAAAAATTGAAAAGGGGAAAGGGTGAATGGGAGAAAAAGAGAAAAGATGAATTTTATTAAAATGAAAATGAAAAATGAAAAACTCTCCTGAAAAATGGTCAATTTAATCAAATCACCCCCTCCGTTTCTCCCCTTCTCCTCTTCTCTTCTCCCTTTCTCCCCTTCTCCCCCTCTCCCTTTCTCCCTTTCTTAATTCAATCTCTACATTAACTTCTAATTCTGAATAAATATGCTGAAAGTCGGGATAACCGGACAGGCCGGATTTATTGGAACCCATTTGTTTAATACACTTGGTTTGTTTCCCGGCAAATTCACCAGAATACCGTTTAAAGACGGGTTTTTTAATGACAACCGGGCTCTGGAAGAATTTGTTTCTCAATGCGAAGTAATTGTTCACCTGGCCGCGATGAACCGCCACAACGACCCACAGGTAATTTACGAAACTAACATCGCACTGGTAAATAAACTGATTGCTGCCTGTGAAGCAACCAATGCTGTTCCCCATATCTTATTTTCGTCGAGCACTCAGGAAGAGCGGGATAACCTTTACGGCAAATCGAAAAAAGAAGGCAGAGAATTGCTCGGACAGTGGGCAGAAAGAAACAAAGGCAAATTCACGGGGTTTGTTATGCCCAATGTTTTTGGCCCTTTTGGAAATCCATACTACAATTCGGTAATTGCCACTTTCTGTCATCAGCTTACACATAACGAACAGCCTAAAATAGAAGTTGACAGCGAAATCAATCTTATTTATGTGGGCGAACTGGTAAACGAAATTATTGGACAAATTGAAAACAGGCAATCAAAAACAGGTGAATATTCAATTATTGATATAGTGCAAGTTCAACATACATCGCAAATAAAAGTATCAGCATTATTGCAAAAACTTACCGGATATAAAGAAAACTATTTTGAAAAAGGTATTATTCCCAACCTCGATGATTCGTTTGAAAGAAACCTTTTTAACACGTTTCTGTGTTACATCGATCATGAAACTTTCTTTCCTTTTCAACTGAAATTGAACACTGATGAACGTGGCACCTTCATAGAAACAGTAAAATTAAACAGCGGTGGCCAGGTTTCTTTCTCTACCACCTTGCCCGGAATTACGCGCGGAAACCATTTTCATACCCGCAAAGCCGAGCGGTTTGCAGTAATTAAAGGAAAAGCCCGGATTGAAATCAGAAAAATTGGATCGGATAAAATCCTGTCTTTTGAACTTGACGGAAAAGAACCCTCTTTTGTAGATATGCCCGTTTGGTTCACGCACAACATTACCAACATTGGCGGTGAAGAACTTTATACCATTTTCTGGATTAACGAACATTTTATTCCCAACGATGCTGATACATTTTTTGAAAAAGTGTAGTTGAGAATCAAAGACAAAAGACAAAGGGAGAAAGACAAAGGGAGAAAGACAAAGGGAGAAAGACAAAAGGACGCCGAAGAAACAGATAACAACCATAAAGAAACTCAAAATGAATGATTTGGAAAAAAGACTTTTTGATTTTGGAGTTCGGGTAATTAAATATCTACGTACGCTTCCAAATACGTTTGAATATAAAATCATAAAAAATCAATTGATAAAAAGTTCAACATCCAGTGGTGCCAATTATGAAGAGTCACAGGCCGGATCTTCGAAGCCCGACTTTAATAATAAGGTTAGAATTTCACTTCGCGAAATGCGCGAATCAAATTACTGGCTGCGAGTAATAGTAAGTATTTCAGAAGATAGCGAAAATGATAAGGAACTGAACTTTCTTTTAACGGAATCTAAAGAATTAAAAAATATCCTTGGCTCTATTATGCAAAAAACCCGCAAAAAATAAATTTAAATCGTGTTTTTATCTTTTATCTTTCCCTGACTTTTATCTTTCTACTTTTATCTTTTATCTTGTTAATATGAAAAAACTCAAAGTCCTAACCGTTGTGGGCACACGGCCTGAAATTATACGTTTATCAGAAGTTATAAAAAGACTCGATGAAACAACAAGTATCGAACATATTCTGGTGCATACCGGCCAGAATTATGATTATGAGTTGAACGAAGTGTTCTTTAGTGGCCTCGGATTGCGAAAACCCGATTATTTTCTGAATGCCGCAGGTAGTAACGCTACAACCACTATCGGGCAAATCATTATCAACATAGATCCGGTCCTCGAAAAAGAACAACCCGGTGCTTTTCTTGTATTGGGCGATACAAACAGTTGTTTATGCGCAATTCCTGCGAAAAAGCGCCACATCCCGATTTTCCACATGGAAGCGGGAAACAGATGTTTCGACCAGCGCGTACCCGAGGAAACCAACCGCAGAATTGTAGATCACATTTCTGATATCAACCTCACTTACAGCGATATTGCACGGGAATATCTTCTTCGCGAAGGGCTACCCGCCGATCGGGTGATTAAAACCGGCAGCCCGATGTTTGAAGTATTAAGCAGCAATATGGGGAAAATTGATGCTTCAACCGTTCTGCAAAAACTATCGCTCGAAAAGGAAAAATATTTTGTGGTTTCGGCCCACCGCGAAGAAAACATCAATTCAGTGAATTTTGATAAACTGGTGGATACCTTAAACCTGATGGCAGAAAAATATCAACTTCCAATAATAGTATCGACACATCCGCGTACCCGCAACAAAATAAACCAAAAGGGAACTGAGTTTCACCCGCTCATCAAGTTAATGAAACCATTGGGTTTTCACGATTACAACCATTTGCAGAAAAATGCAAAAGCAGTTTTATCCGATAGCGGGACTATTTCAGAAGAATCTTCAATAATGAATCTCCCGGCATTAAATATCCGCGAAGCACACGAACGCCCCGAAGCAATGGAAGAAGCATCGGTAATGATGGTTGGGCTGAATACCGAAAGGATTTTGCAGGGACTGGCAATACTTGAAAACCAGAAACGCGGGAATCATCGGGATTTACGCCAGGTTGCCGATTATTCGATGCCAAATGTTTCGGATAAAGTTGTTAGGATTATTTTAAGTTACACCGATTATATTAATCGGGTTGTTTGGTCAAAATGAGGGGCGACAGGAATAAAAAAGTACTTATAGTTTCAGAAGTTTTTGCTCCTGAAGATTTTTTAATTAATGACCTTGCTTTTTTCTGGAGAAAACAGGGTTTTTTAGTTTCTGTGCTAACCAGAAATCCCTCTTATCCGGCGGGAAAAATCTTTTCCGGATATCGCAACAGGCTCTTTCAAAAGGAATTTATCAATGACATACCTGTTTACCGCGTTCAGTTCATTCAAGGTTATAAAAACAATAAACTGGTAAAAATCATGAACTATTTATGGAATATGTTTTTAGGTTTTTTATGGGCGATAAAAAACGGAAACAAATTCAATTCTGTTTTTATCTATCAAACAGGGCCATTGACTTTTTCTTCGATTGGTATCCTGATTAAAGTTTTATACAAGAAAGAAACCACCATCTGGACCCAGGATGTTTGGCCCGATACCGTATTTGCCTACGGTTTGGCCGAAAAAGGAATTTCAAGAATTATTCTGGAGAAGTTTGTTAGATGGGTATATTCGAATTGCGACAACATTGCTGTTTCATGTTCTGGTTTTATTCCAATCATTAATAAATATTCTCCTGCGAAAGAAATTAGTTTCATGCCCCAATGGCCATCAACCAATAAACTGGCAGGTTCTGATAAACCATATTTGGAAATAAAATATCCCGGAAAATTTAATTTTGTTTTTACCGGGAACATTGGAAAAGTGCAAAATCTTGAAAATGTAATTTCAGGATTTGACAGGTTCTTAAAAAATTCATCTGTTGATGGAGTTTGGCTGAATTTAATTGGCGATGGTTCCCATATAAATTACCTGCAGGAAAAAGTCAAAATAAATAAAATTGAAAATGTAAAATTCTGGGGACGAATTAAATCGGCTGACATGCCGATCTTTTTTGACAAAGCAGATGTGTTAATCATTTCATTGAAAGATTTACCTATTTTCAACCTAACCATCCCTGCTAAGTTTCAATCATATCTTAATGCCGAAAAACCTATTTTAGGCGTTATTAAAGGTGAAGTTGCAGAATTGATAAAAAGCAACAACCTTGGATGGGTTTCCTCTCCGGGCGATATTGATGAAATAGCCAACACAATGCTTAATATTGTTTTAAGTAACCCAGAGATACTTATTGAAAAAACACGAAATGCAAATAACCTGTTAAAAGAACAGTTTAACAGAGAGAAAATAATCCAGAAATTTACTGATGTTGTTTTCTGTTAGTATTCCCCAAGGCCACAAAACCCAAATGTCCAGCTATTTTCTTTACCGGCCTTTCAATTGCTTGTTCAATTTCAACCATGACAAATTCTGAACTTTATCAGTTTACATTTCAATTTCTTGTCAGTAATGAAACATCTGTTTTTCATAACAATTTTAAAGAAAAAGTTATACTTGAAGAAGAAGTTATATCTAAATTCATTCGTTTAAGCAGCAATCATTTAATTATTCCTGCTGTTTACCGACGGCTGCAAAAAACAGGACTATCAGATGGCTTAGCACCGGAATTAGCAGAACACTTGAATGAAATTCTTCAGTTAAACATCAAACGTAATGATCAGATTTTACAGCAAATTGATGAAATCAGTTTTCATTTGCACAAAGTGGGCATCGAACCAGTTTTCATGAAAGGTACTGCCAACCTGCTCGATGGATTGTATCACAATCCCGGCGACAGGATGATTGGCGATATCGATTTCCTTGTACGGGACAATGACTTTCTGCCGGCATCTGAAATTTTGTTAAATATTGGATATAAAACTGATACAGAGATTTATGATGATATTAAAACATTAAAAGATTATCCGCGTTTATTCCGCGCCGATGTTCCTGCCGACATAGAAATCCATCGTTTACCTGTAATTCCTGAATATTCCAGGTGGTTCAGCGCTGAATTAATTTTCAAAGAAAAAAAACAAATTCAGGGTAAAATAAATTGTTACGTACCTTCCGGCAAACATAAACTAATCCAAAATTTTATTCACAGTCAGTTAACAAATAAGGGCCATAAAACCAAATTAGTTTCTCTGCGCGATTTGTATGATTGCCATTTGCTTCTAAAAAGAGTTAATTTAAATGAAGTGTTAACAGAAATCAAGGAAGTTAAAAAAGCAAAAATATACTTTGATTTGATGCAGTCATTATTAAATAGTGGCATTAATTTATCAGAACTTGACAAAGTAAGCAAACGTTTTATTGAACAACATTCATGGTATTCAAATCATCCGCGAACACACTATTTTTATTTCAAATTTCACAAAACTAAAGATTTAATTACAAACCGGTTTTTAAAAGCCTTTGTTGACAAAACAGTTTTTAAAAATTTGTTTACTGCTTATCCACAACAGGCAAGTTGACGAAATGATTAAATTTACTGCATGGAAATAGAAGAAAAATACCCAAAGGATTTTCAAGAATTTCTTGCA
>WTWZ01000039.1 GCA_009773765.1 Prolixibacteraceae bacterium
CCTTTACAATCACTTCTTTATCCGTAAGGTCTGCTGCTTTTTCATACAAATCGTCAACTGTTAAAACCAAAGTTTGTTCTTCAGTAGCTTGCTGCTGTTTTTGATTTTGATTGGCACAACCAAAAAATACAAAAACCAAAATCCCAATAATTACCAGATTTTTCATATTCTAAAACTTTAAACTAAATATATATCAACGCAAAAACCAAAGGTATAATAATTCCTGCAGTCATCAACCACCAGCCCCATTTCCCGAAACCTCTTTTCCCTTTTAACAAAAACAGGCCCGATACTGCAACAAACATAAGAATGACGGCCATAATATCGCTGACCCATTTCCATACTGTCCCGATTGATGCTTTATGCAGCTTGTTCATAGAAAAAATCACCCGGCGTTTTTGAAGATACTGCATCTGTCCCTCGCCAGTATCAGGATTAATCACTGCTTCGCCATTTTCAATAAAAACTTTTATAAATCCTTCGTTATTAAAATAATGTTTTTTGTAAACCACATCTTCATCAACCGATTTTAATGCTGTTTTTACATCCTTTTTAGTTAAAGTATTTTTATCAGGAAGGTCCACCTGAAATTCGGTGATAAATATTTTGTAATCGGGATTAAAATCATGCCGGTGGTTTAAATAAATTCCTGATAGCCCATAAACAATAGTCATTCCAACAATAAAATAACCAAAATCACGGTGTAATATTCTTAATAATTTACGGATATTCATTTTTTTAATTTCGATGCAAATATAGAAAAAATCAAATATTTGCCGGATTGTTGTTTTTCCATTTAACAAAAAAGACAAAGAAGTATTATATTCTCACAAAAGACAAATATTGAACATTTGTTATCTTTTTGCTGGAGGTGTTAAAAATTGGAATTTTAAGAATTATTTTCTAAAAACTATTGACTATAGTTGTTTATAGTTGTAACTTGCGAATCCTGGTGTGCCAGGACTCTGGTTTTATCACAACTTAATTGGGTGCCACCGGGTAATGACCCGGTGGCTTTTTTTATATAATGTCCTGGTTTATTTAGAGTAATACTCGTTCAAAGATATTAAATCGGTAGAAGCACAAACCGGGCAATTCGAAATTTTATCTGAATAATCGCTGAAACTTGCCTGGCATGAATTGCATTTATACCAGTTTTTATCAAAATAAATATCGCCACCCTTGAAGAGTAAATCGCGACCTTCAACAAAGGCTGTTGCTACCTTATTTCGGGCCTCTTCGTAAATACGCGTTAAAGTTGGCCTCGAAACATCCATAAAAACTGCGGCTTCTTCCTGGGTAAGGTTTTGGTAATCGAGCAGGCGAATTGCTTCATATTCTTCAAGATGCAAAATTACTTCATTTGATTTTCGTCCTCTTGCACCATAAACCGACATTCCTTTTATAACCGGGGGCATCTGAATTCTTCTAACACGTTTTTTTCTGGGCATTTTAAATTGAATTTAATTTACTTAATAAATAATGATTTACAAGTACCAGCGCAGCCATTGATTCAACTATTGGCACGGCGCGCGGCAGTACACATGGATCGTGCCTTCCTTTGGGATTAATTGATATTTCGTTGCTGTTTATGTCAATTGTTTTTTGTTCTTTCAACAATGTTGCAATGGGTTTAAAAGCTACATTGAAATAAATGTCTTCCCCGTTTGATATGCCACCCTGGATTCCACCTGAATTGTTTGTTTTAGTGCGGATACCTTTTCCTGTTTGTACAAATATGTCGTTATGTTCTGATCCACTGAGTTTTGTGCCCTCGAATCCGGATCCGTATTCGAAACCTTTTACGGCATTAATTCCGAGCATTGCAAAACCCAAATCAGCATGAAGTTTATTAAAAACCGGCTCTCCCCAACCTGCCGGTACGCCTTTTACCACCCCTGTAATCACACCGCCAACCGTGTCATGATCTATTCCTGCAGCCTCAATCCGGGATATCATTTTTTCAGCGGTTTCGGAATCAGGACAACGGACAATGTTCTCTTCGGTTTTGGAAAGATCCAGTTCTGTATATGCTTTTTCGAGTTTAATTTCACCAACCTGAGAAACAAAAGCCTGAACAGTAACTCCAATTTTAGCCAGAATTTGTTTTGCGATGGCGCCAGCCACAACACGGGCAATGGTTTCGCGTGCCGAGGATCGTCCGGCTCCACGGTAATCGCGGGTTCCGTACTTTTGAATGTAGGTAAAATCTGCATGCGAAGGCCTGAAAACATCTTTCAAATCATTGTAATCATTCGAGTGCTGATCTTTATTCCAAATGGCAAATGCAATGGGCGTTCCCTGCGTTTTACCTTCAAAAATGCCTGAAAGGAATTCCACTTGATCCGGTTCCTGGCGTTGGGTGGTAATTTTCGACTGCCCTGGTTTCCGGCGCGACAAATCGTATTGAATAAGCGGGATGCTTAGTTCCAGCCCGGCAGGACAACCATCAATAATTCCACCAATACCGCGTCCATGCGATTCTCCGAATGATGTAAGCCTGAATATTTGCCCAAATGTATTCATGAAATTAGAACTAATAATCAAAACGGGTTATTAGCAGCCACAGCCGCAACCTCCATGGGAATGTTCAGTTTCGCAAGAGTTATCGCTGCAACCTTCGTCGCCACAACCAGATCCGCATCCCCCGCCACTGCCGTTGCCACAGCCACAACCGCCATGGCTGCCGGATAATATCTGTGAAACTTCTTCATCGGATGCTTCGCGCACTGCCATTACCTTTCCTGAGAAATATAAATCCTCGCCGGCAAGCGGATGATTAAAGTCCATTGTAACAACATCGTCATTAACCTCCAGTACCAATCCGTTCAAACGCTGGCCATTACTGCTCATCATTGGAACGGTATTGCCAATCTTTACCAGTTCGTTGTCGAAATTACCCCCAACTATAAATACGTATTTTGGTAATTCAACAACTGCATCTTCGTTTACCTCTCCGTAAGCATCATTTTTACTCAACTTTATGTTAAAAGGTTCGCCTTCGCGCAAACCTGCCAGATGAGATTCGAATTTGGGCAGCATTGCCCCTGCTCCATATAAAAACTGCAAGGGTTGCGCTTCCGTAGCCTGCTCCACCAATTCCCCGTTTTCATCGTCAACATGTAAATTGTACGTTAACGTAACCATAGCGTATTTTCCTATTTCCAACATTTTTTTCGTTTTTTATTTTTAGAATTTGTGCAAAATAAATCATTTTAAAGAATACAACAAAATACCTGATTGTCTTATTATTGATATGTTAACAAAAAATTACATGAAATGGTTTAGTTTATTCGCTTCTGAAAGGATTATAAAAGATTAATGGTGAAGATTAAATTATAAATCGCTTTATTTGGAATTATTATAAATAAGTTGGCTTAAATAATTTTTTATCGACATATTTGCCAGTTAAAAAACTTCAAAAGAATGAAACTGATTCAATTTTGCATTTTAATGTTCACAATAAATCTGTCTTTTTTAAACTATCTGAAAAGTCAGGAAAAAAGTGACGCAGTTATTACAGGACACGTTGTATCTAAAGGTGAACACATTCCGTTTGTAAATATTTATTTGGAGAATACAACTATGGGAACAACCACAGATATAACCGGCCACTATATGCTGGTAGATGTTCCTGTTGGTAAATTTACCATTGTGGCAAAAATGATTGGTTATAAAATTCAAAAGAAAGAAATTGAAACTCAGGTCAACCAAACCATAGAGGTAAAATTCGAACTAGAGGAAGAATTTATAAGGGTGGATGAAGTGGTGATTACCGGAACAAAAACATTTAAAAGGCAAACTGAAAGCGCCGTAATTGTTGGCGTTATGGATTCGAGAGCCATTGAAAATGTGGCTGCACAAACGGTTTCGGAATCATTGAATTTTCAACCGGGTTTACGCATGGAAATTGACTGCCAGACCTGTAACTATTCGCAGCTCAGGATGAATGGGCTTGGAGGCGCTTACAGCCAGATTCTGGTAAACAGCCGTTCTGTTTTCAGCCCGCTTACCGGATTGTATGGCCTGGAACAAATGCCAACTGAAATGGTAGAACGAATTGAAATTGTGCGAGGGGGCGCTTCTGCACTTTACGGTTCGAGCGCCATTGGAGGAACAGTAAATATTATTACACGAATGCCGCAGCGAAATTCATACAAAGTAACATTGAATGAATCAGTAGTGGGTAGCAGCGCCAATGATTTCTCGGTTAACGGAACTTTAACTGCCCTGTCGCAAAAGCGAAACGCGGGAATGGCTTTATATACATCGCACCGCCAGCGCGATTGGTACGACCATAACGGTGATAATTTTTCAGAATTACCAGCTTTAAACAACAATTCGTTTGGCATCAATTCTTTTTTCAATTTAGATGAAAACCAGAAAGTGGAAGCCAGTTTTTCGAGTTTGCATGAATACCGTTATGGTGGTGAAATGCTGGATGGCGCGGCATATTTGGCCGAACAATCGGAGGAACGCACCCACAATATTTTAACAGGAGGTATTGATTACACCCTGACCAGCGATAACAACCAAACTTCGTTTGTGGTTTATGCTGCCGGGCAAAATACAAATCGTAATCATTTTACAGGGATTTCTCCTGACAACGAAGCCGGGAAAGCAGAATATTTTGCGAATCCTCCTTACGGAACATCAAAAAACCACACCATTCAGTTTGGTACTCAGTTAAACCACACTTTGTACAGTTTTTTGCTGGGGGTGAATGTGCTTACTTTTGGTGCAGAATATCTTGTGGACGATGTTTACGACGAAATAAAAACTTACAACTACCTTACCGACCAAAACTCGCGCAATTTTGGCACATTTCTGCAAAGCGACTGGACAGTCAGCCAGAAAATCACGTTGCTTACCGGAGTACGCGCTGATAAACACAATTTTGTTGACGACATGATTTTCAATCCACGCGTTTCATTCCTTTTCAAACCCAATACAAATGCACAGTTACGTCTTTCGTGGTCAACCGGGTTCCGCGCTCCGCAGGCCTTCGATTCAGACATGCATATTGCCTTTGCCGGCGGTGGAATACAAACCGTTGAACTGGCAGACGATTTAAAAGAGGAACGTTCGCAAAGCTGGACAACATCGTTTAACTGGGACAAACCTACTGAATTTCATATTTACGGTTTTACCGTTGAAGGATTCTACACACTACTGAAAGAAGCATTTATTTTGCAGGAGACCGGTACCGATGCCGATGGAAATTCGCTGATGCAAAAACAAAACGGCGGTAAAAGCCATGTAACCGGCGCCACGCTTGAATTTCGTGCCAATTACAACCGGAAATTGCAGGCAGAAGCCGGAATTACAATTCAACAAAGCTTGTACAACGAGCCGGTTCAGTGGTCGGAAGAGTTGCCAGGTGTGAAAGATTATTTGCGATCCCCTAATTCTTACGGTTACTACACGTTGACCTGGACTCCTACCCAAAAGTTTAAGACCACATTATCAGGAATTTATACTGGTTCGATGCTTGTTCCACATTACGGGGTTCCAGGTTATGCAGGGAATATTCAGAATGATATTTTATTCGAATCGCCAAAGTTTTGGGAAACCAATTTAAAAATTTCTTACACTGCCACTGCACACAGGCTCGATTCGTCGGTTGAATTTTTTGGAGGTGTTGGAAACATTTTCAACCAGTACCAAAACGATTTCGACTCGGGCAAATACCGCGACAGCGGCTATATTTACGGCCCTTCAAAACCGAGGAATTTTTATGTGGGGATAAAGATTTTTAATTAGGATTCAATGTCATTTAGTTAGGAAAACCAAACTTCGACTACGCTCATTCTGACCGTCACACCACTAATCCCTTGTTACTCCAGTTGCCGCAGGTCTTCAACCTGAATATTGCATTGCAATAGAAAAAAATCAGGCAATAATATTGATAAATGTGATTTCTCAGATTCCGACATCAGCAGCAGTCGTATTCAGAGTTCCAACCTGTCGGGCAACCAGTTTCAAAACTATTCGCTGATAGAAACCGAATTTTTGGAAAGCTTTATCACCGGCGCCGATTTTACAGGGGTGAAGATTAAATCGGGCGGTTTTGAGAAAAACACCATTTCGGGTGCAAGCCGGAACCAAAGCAGTTTTATTGATACGTATGTTGCCGATGTGGTTTTCGAAGGCCAGGTGGATGATTGCTATTTCGAAAACTGCGCCTTTAAAAGGGTGACATTTAAAAATGCAAAGCTCAAAAACTCATTCTTTAAAAACAAGAGCCTGAAAGGAATTTATTTTACCGATTGCCAGGCAGACCGGATGACATACGAATTTCTGAAAAACGGGAAAGCCGATTTAACGGGGATTGAGTTGATAACAACATAATGGCTCCATAAAACAATTAGCTGATTTATGTTTGAAATCTTATTAATATATTTACCCGATAGCATTTTCAAGACACTA
This sequence comes from Prolixibacteraceae bacterium, assembly GCA_009773765.1. Lineage (GTDB taxonomy): Bacteria > Bacteroidota > Bacteroidia > Bacteroidales > Prolixibacteraceae > Draconibacterium. Next base: position 6,430 of record WTWZ01000039.1, read on the forward strand.
TTCAACCTGATTATTAATGATTGTTGAAATAATGGCATGACTGGCATAAAACAAAAAACGATAGCTGGTTTAAAATGGAGTGCAGCAGAGAGGTTTTCCAGCCAGGGAGTCCGGTTTGTGATTTCAATTTTTATTGCACGTATGTTATCTCCAGCCGATTATGGAATAATTGGAATGATAATGATTTTTATTGAAATCTCAGGCGTTTTTGTAAGTGGCGGATTTGGCGCTGCTTTAATCCGAAAACAAGACAGATCGGATACAGACCTCAGCACTGTTTTCTATTACAATATTGCAATCAGCATATTTTTTTACCTTTTGCTTTTTATTACAGCTCCCTATATTGCTTCGTTCTATGGTAATTCAATACTTATTCCTGTAATCAGGGTGGTTGGATTAAACGTAATTATCGGTGCTTTTGGGGCAATCCAAAGCACAATTTTAAATATCAGAATTGATTTTAAAACACAAACCAAAATTTCTTTAATTACACTGGTAATCTCAGGGACCATTGGGATTACGATGGCTTTAATTTCAACCATTCTACTCTGGGTTTTCATAAAATGGCAGCCCAAACTTATATTCTCAGGAAATTCATTTAGAGAGCTTTTTGGTTTTGGTTCGAAATTAATGCTTTCAGGGTTGATTGATGCGACCTACAATAATATCTATCAGGTAATTATCGGGAAAATGTTTACTTCAGCCGATCTGGGTTTTTTTACCAGGGCAAAATTATTGGCTCAACAACCTTCTTCGAATATTACAGGTGTGATTCAAAGAGTAACTTTCCCTGTTTTAAGTGAAATGCAAAACAATTTGCCGCAATTGGAATCCAACTATAGGAAACTGCTTAAAATGTCGGCATTTGTAATATTCCCGCTGATGTTACTGTTAGGCGCACTTAGCGAACCTTTAATAAAAATTTTATTAACCGACAAATGGTTGCCTGCAGTACCTCTGTTGCAGGTTTTATGTATTGCATATATGTTTTACCCTGTTCACGCCATTAATTTAAACCTTTTGCAAGTGAAAGGAAGATCGGATCTTTTTCTGAAATTGGAAATTATAAAAAAGATGATTACCACTATAATATTGTTTGTAACAGCGCCATTGGGCGTCTTGGCTATGTGTGTCGGAATTGTTGTTTCATCATTAATTTCACTGGTAATTAATACTCATTATACAGGTAAACTAATTAATATAGGGTTTTTTGATCAACTCCGGGATATTATGCCAATTTTAATTTTATCCATAGTCTCAGGTGTTGCTGCATACGCCCCTTCATTTGTAATTGAAGAAAGTTATTTTCGACTTGCAACGGGAGGGATTCTTGGAGGCTTTTGTTTTTTTACCGGTTCATATCTGTTTTGTAAAAATGAATTAAAATTACTGAAATCATTTATTACGAAATAAATAAGGTAGAAAATCAATTGGCGGATTAGGTATTAAACAGGATAATCAGGTAAAAGATTATTTCAAACATATTTTACTTAAATTACATGCGGAAAAATGAAAATTATTTGTGAAAAATAACCTGGAAAAATCAATTTACGTTTCTCAGCCATATTTGCCTGATATCGATGAATTTATACCCTATTTAAGACAAATATGGGATAGTAAAGAGTTAACCAACAATGGTCCGTTTCATCGTGAATTTGAAAATAAGCTTGCAGAATTTTTAGGAGTTCCGTGCATCTCGGTGTTTGCAAACGGAACTCTGGCTTTGATAACTGCAATAAAAGTTCTTGGCATTTCCGGAGAGGTTATTACCACACCTTATAGTTTTGTTGCAACAGCAAATTCTTTAGTATGGAACAATATTAAACCTGTTTTCGTTGATGTCGAATCTGAATTTTGCACACTGGACCCCGAAAAGATTTTAGCATCTGTAACTTCAAAAACATCGGCAATTCTGCCGGTTCATGTTTATGGTAATCCCTGCAATATTGAAAGAATAGCGGAAATTGCTGAGGTAAACGGATTGAAAGTCATTTATGATGCTGCACACGCATTTGGTGTTAACTACAAGGAGAAAAGCATTTGTAATTACGGCGATATTTCAATTTTGAGTTTCCATGCCACAAAAATGTTTAATACCATGGAAGGCGGAGCTATCATTTGTAAAGATTCTCAAACAAAAAGACAAATAGATCATTTAAAAAATTTTGGATTTGTGAACGAAACAGATGTTGTAGCATTCGGAATAAACTCTAAAATGAATGAGATACAGGCTGCACTAGGTATTCTTCAGTTAAAAAATTATGATATCGTTGTTGAAAAAAGAAGAGGAATTACGCAAAAATACAGGGAAGGATTGAAGGAAATTGAAGGAATTACATTTTTGCCTGAAGCTAAGGAAGCAAATTCAAACTACTCCTATTTCCCAGTTTTTGTGGACGAAAAAATTTATGGAATTTCACGCGATCAACTTTACAATAAACTGATAACGAAAGGCATATATGGGCGCCGGTATTTTTATCCGCTTATCAACGAATATACTGTCTATAAAAATTCTCCGTATAGTTGCAAATCAGAACTTCCCATTGCAAAAAGAGCCTCGGAAAGCGTAATTTGTTTGCCAATTTTTCCGGAGCTTGATTTGAAGGATGTTGATTATATAATTAATTGTTTCAATGATTTCAGCAAATGAAAATTGCATCACACCAACCCTATTTTTTCCCTTATATTGGATATTTTAGTCTGATATCGGCGGTTGATACCTTTATTTTTTTTGACATTTCTCAGTTCAACCGAAAAAGCTGGATGACCAGAAACCGGATTTTAAAACCTGATTACAACTGGCAATACTTTAATGCCGCCACTCAATACTTGCATGTTAACGGCATATTGACAGAATGTCAGTTAAATGAAGAACTGGCCTGGAAAGAAAAAATATTGGCACAATTGGAACACTATAAAAAGAAAGCAAAGTTTTATTCCGAAACAATTACCTTTATTTCTGAGTTACTATATGGATCAGAAACATTTCTGGCTGATTTTAATGTAAAAAGCACAATTGCCATCGCCAAAAAATTAAATATTGAAACTAAAATATACAGGTATTCTGAAATAATATCCCAGGTCGATAAAGCGGAGAGGGGAAATCTGTGGGGATTGAATTTTTGTAAGGCTTTTGGAGCCGATACTTATATTAATGCACCAGGAGGAGTAGAATTGTATTCGGTTGATGATTATAATGATGCCGGAATAAAGCTGGGGTTTATTCAAAATAAACTTACTCGTTATTCTCAAAACAACGAAAATTTCATTCCAGGCCTGTCAATAATTGATGTTTTAATGTTTAACGGGTTTGAAAATACAAGTAATTTAATAAAAGACTATTGGATTGATTGGGTGTTTAACAAATAATTGCGAAGCACAAATCTTGAAGTATGATAAAACTAAAAATATGGAACTAAATCTGAAGCAGGATATAACAATTCTGGGATACAGCGGTGCATATCTCGCATTACTGTTTGAGAGTCTTTCAGCCTTGAATTATTGTGGAAAAGTTACCATTATTATTAATGAAAAAGAAAAGCGGGCAGTTGCTCCTTTCGAAACAAATATTTCATTTTCTGAAATTTATTATTCCGATGTTGAGTTGGATAGTAAAAATAGCTTTCTAATATGCAGTAATAAACCATCAACAAAAAAGTTTCTGTTTAATTTTTACGATAAACTCTGGAAAATAAATTTCGAAGATTTTATTCCGCTTGTACACCCGTCATCGGTAGTTTCTTCTTCCGTTATAAAAAGTCCCGGATTACAAATTGAACCTTTATCCTTAATTGCTCCTTACACAAAAATAGGTTTTGGAGTTAATATTAGCAGGAATTGCTCAATTGGTCATCACAATATTATTAATGATTATTGTTCGATATATGCAGGTTCCAACATTGCCGGATTTGCAGAAATTGGCGAAGGCACTACTATTGGCCCCGGAACAACTGTTTTCAGTAATGTCAAAATAGGTTCCAATAGTATAATTGGTGGAGGAAGTGTTGTTTCAAAAGATATTCCTTCTAATGTGCTGGCTTATGGAAACCCATGTATTGTAGTTAAAAATTTATCTTAAAATCTCGTATCATGAATTTAATTATCAACTTCACTCCAACGGGAATGATTCCAACAAAGGAAATGACACCACATGTTCCTATTTCGGTAAACGAAATTGTTGAAGATGTTCACCAGGCTATTGAAAAAGGAATTACAATGGTACATCTCCATGCAAGGGATGAAATTACAGGGAAGCCCACATACAAAAACGAGGTGTATGGTAAAATTATTGAGGGTGTTAGGAAATATTCAAAAGAACTTATAGTATGTGTTTCCCTGAGCGGCAGAGGGATAAAAGAATTCGAACACAGGGCATCTCCTTTGCAACTTGAGGGGGATTTAAAACCTGATATGGGTAGCCTTACTTTAAGTTCACTAAACTTTAACAAAACCGAAAGTGTTAACTCTCCGGAAATGATTCAAAAACTGGCAGCGGAAATGAAAAACAAAGGCATTCTTCCGGAACTGGAAGCGTTTGACGCGGGAATGATAAATTATGCCAAATACCTGGAAAAAAGGGGATTATTGGATGCTCCTCACTATTTTAACCTGCTTTTGGGAAATGTTGCCTGTGCCCAAGCCGATCTGCTTCATGCCGGTTTAATGATTCGTGATTTGCCTGAAAATTCATACTGGAGTTTAGCTGGAATCGGAGATACCCAGCTTTTTATGAACTCGGTTGCTATAGCAGCAAATGGAGGTGTAAGAGTTGGTTTGGAAGACAATATCTTCTTTGATAAAAACAGAAAAAAACTGGCAAAAAACATTGATCTTCTCAATCGAATCCATGAGCTGGCAGTGGCAAACGAGAGGGAAGTTATGTCTCCTTCCGAATTGAGGAAAATACTCAATCTTAATCCCGGGAATGGTAAATATGGCAGGCTAAATAATTGATTTAAATTTATTGCTGCAGCAAAATCAGGATTTTTATGAGCAACAATTTTTTGGTAAGTGTTTGTTGTAGTACGTTCAACCACAAAAAATTTATCGGTCATGCACTGGATGGGTTTTTAATGCAAAAAACAAATTTTGCAGTTGAATTTTTAATTAATGATGATTGTTCACAAGACAAAACACCAGAAATTTTAAAAGAATATGAAAATCGTTTTCCCGGAGTTTTTAATGTTACATATCAAACAGAGAATCAATTTTCAAAAGGTTTAAAACCTTTCACACACTTATTATTTCCAAAAGTTAACGGAAAGTACATTGCCTTATGCGAAGGAGATGATTATTGGACAGACCCTCTTAAATTGCAAAAGCAGGTTGATTTTTTAACAGGAAACGAAGACTATTCGATGTGTTTTCACCGGTGCAAAATTGTAGATGAAAACAATAATGAGTTAGAATCGGATTTTTTTAAACATCTAAAGGAGAAGGATTTTAGTGGAGAGGAAATTCTTAAAAAATGGTCAATCCCAACTGCATCTGTTATGTTTCGTTCAGTTTTTCGCAATCAAATAACTGAACGGGCAAAAAATCCCGGTTATTATTTTGGCGATACCCCCATGTTTTTAACCTTGTTGGAATGCGGGAAAGCGCATTGCCTTCAGGAGTATATGTCTGTTTACAGAGTCCATAAGGGTGGTATTTCAAAAGATACCAGCCCTAAAAAGTTTATCAGATGGTACAATGATCATAAAACCATTAAGTCAGATTTTACCGGCAAATATAAAAATGTGACAAATAAAAATATTGCAAATATTGCCTTTGGGGCCGGTGTTAACCTAACCAAACAGGGGTATCTTTTTTACGGTATCAAATTCTTTTTGCTTTCATTGTTTTATGACAGAAAACCGTTTGAAAGTTTTGTTAACCGCAAATTGAAAACTCTTTGGAAAATTTTGAATATCCCTTCAAAAAATAGAAAATTGTAAAAATGATTACTTACTCTGAAAACTCAATTTAAGGGTTAAATTAATTGAAGAATAAATGCTTTGCTCCAATTTGCAGTCGTTTTCTTACGCAGTATTATACCATGCTTTACAGGAAATCGCAATATTCAGGCACTAAACAGTTGTTTACCTATAGGTTTTAAAACATAAAAAAACGAGTTAATAGTATTTCAGTGTACCCCTTTCAGCAACCTCGTTTTTTCCTGAACATCGCTGGTAATGGCATACACCGAAATGGTGGCCCCCGAAATGCCGTCAATATTTTTATTGACCTCAAGCGAGTCCTTTCCTGTAAAACCGATAAACTGTTTCAGCCAGCCTTTTGCTGTAATTTCGTACCCGTGTTTGGCCTGGTAGTTAAACACCTCAATCAATTTCACAGATTTTACCGAATCGAAAAAAATATAATAATCAAAATACTCCGATTCAATGGCAATGGGAGCTTTGCCGGAACCGGAACAGCCGCCTGTACGGCAACTGTTCACCCTTCCAACATAAACATATTTAACTTCGCTAACTAACGCATTATTTAAAACACTGAAAAATTTTCCCTGAATTTCAGGATGGTCTTTTAAATTCTGGTTTATTTCTTCAAGTTGAGAAAATCCTGAGATTCCGCATTTTTTTAAACCATTCATTATTCGCTTGTTCTGATAATCAATTTCATTCTGGCCAACACAGGCCAAAAAAATCAATAAACCAAATACCAGTACAATACCCTTTTTCATTTTTGAAGCTATTAAAACATAACACCAAAACCGGCATTGAATGTCTTGGCATACTTATCCTGGGCGCCGGTTTTAACAAACTGCAAATCGGCTTTAACCACAGCCCCCTGTGTTAAAAAAAACGATAATCCGGTTGTAATTACATTTTTCCGGTACGATAAATTGTCGGTAATATTGACGGGCACTTTATGATGGGTATCGTAATTTGAATAGCTCACAAACGGAATCAGTTGTTTTTCAGTTTTTACAGTTCTTAAAATATTATATCCCAAATCGATGTAATACCCGAACATTGAACTTCCGAGGTTGCCTCCGCCCTTGTTTTTGGTAAAAGCATTAAACTGTTCTGTATTCGACAATAGCGTGTAGTAAAACTGTCCGGTAAGTTTCAGTCCTTTGTATGAATAGCGTGCATCGGCGCCAATCATCGAAATTCCAACTACTGATGAATCGGCTTTTGCCAAAGCAGCCCCATCATTTTTATCTATTCCGTTATAAAGTGAACTTTGTGTATCTCCAAAATATCCCGACAAACCCAGATTCAATCCGCGTATGCCAAAATATTCGGCTTTAAGGCTCAAATTAGGTGAACTCATATATGAGTTGGCGCCTTTCTGCCTTCCATCGCGCAAACCGCTTGTTCCGCCAATACGGGCCTGGCCGTTGAAGCCGTTAAAACCGTTCATCAGGTAGGCCTGGTAGCGCAACGAAACCGGAAGTAATATCCCCGTAATCCCGAAACCAATTTCGCGCCAGGTAGTGGGCGAAATGGCATTATCAATATGTGGCCGCTCAACACCGTTAAATGTGGTAGGTTCATGATACTCGTTTATAATACCCATGGGTATTAACATTAAGCCACCACGGAAATTAACAGCATCGTTAAGTTTGTATTGCAAAAAAGCCTGCTCTACATAAACTTCCGAAACGTGTACGAATTCTAATTCGGAAACAAACTGTACCTTGTCATTAAACTGATAACCAAGCAGCATTATCATGCGGTGAACATCCAGAATTCCGTTTTTTCTTACATCCGATGAAACGGGCTGGTTGTAATGTACTTCTCCATATCCGCCAATTTTCAGGTTTCCGTTAGTCAACAGCATTTTTTCGGCGCTGTTAATGTAAAGATTGGATGGAATACTGTCGGGTTGGGCCATTAAAAATGTAACTGTTGCAAGGATTAAAACAGTTGTCAGAAAAATATTCTTCATTTTATTTTTATTTAAGATTTATAATTAAGGCAAAAGTAGGGGCATCATTTTAAGCGGGCAATCCCATTTTGTAGGGGTTTTTAATGGTTTGTATCATTAAAATCAGGGAGTGAAAATGCCGGCAGAATCTTTTTATTAAATATCCCGTCGGTAAAACCAAACCAAACATATCTGTCGAGGAAAAATTTCAATAGATTTGGATGTCAAAATACAATTTGCAGAATATCAATATCTGCTTAAAATATTAAAACGATGAAAGAAGTACCAGAATTTAAAGGAAAACTTAGAACAAACATTGTAAAAGTTCCGGAAATAATTGAAACTTGTTCTGGAATTAGAATCTTTGGACAACTGTTAAAATCATTTTTGTTCAGTACTGATGTGGCCATTATAAGGAATACAAATGCAAATGCAATTATTGCTGTGTATCCGTTTACTCCTCAGCCAATGATTTCTCATTCGTTGATTTTAGCTGCTGATAAACCAATTTTTTGTGGTGTCGGGGGAGGAATAACTACAGGGGACCGTTCAATAGACCTTGCAATGGATGCAGAATTTCAGGGTGCAATGGGAGTTATTTTAAATAAACCAGCCACAAACGATTTAATAAAAAGGATGAAGGAAAAAATTGATATTCCTGTATTGATAACCATCGTTTCTGAAAAGGAAGACATAAAGGGCCGGATTGCTTCCGGCGCAGATATTTTGAACGTTTCAGGGGCAGATAAAACATCAGTTATAATAAAAAAAATAAGGGATATTGCCCCGGACATAGCAGTTATAGCCACTGGTGGCAAAACAAATGAAACCATTCAACTTGCAATTGAGTCCGGTGCCAGCGCAATCTCATATACTCCGCCAACCGTTGCTGATTTGTTTAAAGATATTATGAATAGATATCGAAATGAATAATTTTCCGGGTAATGGCGTAAATGGTTAATCCCGATAAACTTTTAATCCCGGTTTTTTCGATAATATTTTTCCGGTGGCTAATTACCGTGTGGATGCTGATATTCAGTTTATCGGCAATCTCCTTGTTCGAAAGCCCTTTAACCAGTTGCGACAATACTTCGATTTCTCTTTCCGATAAATCTTCCTGCTGGTTTTTTTCCGCGCCAGTATTAAAATGTCCCAGTTTGCGCGCAATCTGGTCGGGTGTGGCTGTTACCAAAAGGGTTTCGTCAAATTTCCGAATCACTTCGTCGTCGAAAAACGAATAAACCAGCGCAATCCATAAAATTTGAGGGTAGTTGTTTTTCAGCTTTACAAAGTCTGAAATCCTGTTTTGGATGGTTGTGGGATTTACAAAGGCAATCTGAAATTGTTCCTTGACCGTTGAATTTTTAAGTTCTTCCAAATCGCTGTAACGATAGATGTAGAAATTCTTTTTCAGTTTCATCAGCATATTCGAAAGTCCTTCGACAATGATTTGCGAAGGTTCCAGAACTGCAATATTCATCCTGTCTTTATCCATTCTCCGGTTCAGTTTCAATTTTACCTACCAGCGGGAGAAGGATTTTTTCTTCGATAATTGAGTGGATATTTAAATCGAACTCAAGTTCAAACAGGCTGAAAAGAAATTTCCTTCGTAACGAAAGGTCGTTTTTTAGCGAAATGTGTTTGAGCAACAGGTTTTTAAGGTCAGTGAGTTTGGTTTCAATATCGGTGTGGTGATCGCTGTATTCCTTTGCGGAAAAATCATTGTTCTGCTCAATCCTCTCTTTTTCAATTAACCTGCAAATGTAAGGAAAGGCCACGCTTTCCTCGTAATCGAGATGTTCAAGCACTTCCTCGAAATATTCATTAAAAAACTTTTCAATCAGCAGTATATCTTCTGTATTGTGCCTTTCGTGCAACTGGCCGATAAAATATTTTAGCTCAGGATATTTGTCGTGTTTGTAAAACCGGTGGCTGTTCTTCAAAAACAGGATGATTGATGAAATATCTTCCAGGGCTGTTATTTCTTTTTCATCGGGGTAAAATCCGTTGTACAGGTTGCCAAAAACCAAAAAAACAGGAAGGTCGATTTTATTTTCAGCGCAGATTTGTTCAATGGTTTTTTCTTTTACCGCGAAGTCAATTTCGAAATGCTCAAGCAGTAGCAGCAATGATGGGTTCTCAATAATTAATTCCGACATTTTCATGTCGGGTGTGATATATGTTTTATGCGTTTGATACATTGCCGGATTATTTGTTTTTATAAATTTTTTCGGGCAGTTTTACCGCACGAAATGCCAGATATAATCCGCCCAAAATAAACGGGACACTGAGCCACTGTCCCATGTTCAACGTCATTCCGGCTTCAAATGCTTCCTGATCTTCCTTGATAAATTCAATCAGAAAACGTGCGCCAAAGATGGCGGTAAAAAATAGCCCGAAAATTAAGCCTTCGCGGTATTTGGCCCTTGTTTTCCAATACATGTACATTAAAACCACAAACGTGAACAGGTACGCCAGCGCTTCATAAATCTGGGTTGGGTGTTTGGCCACTGTTTCCCCGTTGCGTTCGAAAATAAAGCCCCAGGGCATTGAAGTCTGAACACCATAAATTTCAGAATTCATCAGGTTTCCCAGGCGAATAAAAGCGGCCACCAGCGCAGTGGGCACAACAACACGGTCGAGTGTCCACAAAACCGGGCGTTTGGTAATAAGTTTCGAATGAACAATCAAAGCAATCAGAATTCCCAGTGCTCCGCCATGACTTGAAAGCCCGCCATGCCAGACCATAAAAATCTCGGCCGGGTTCTGCGAATAATAATCCCAGCCATAAAAGAAAACGTGCCCCAAACGTGCCCCAACAATTGTGGCAATTATGATGTAAAAGAAAAGGGTGTCAATCCATTTTTGGCTGACATTTTCCGATTTCAACATTTTTTCGCCAATATAATAGCCAAGTAAAAATCCCGATGCGAAAAGTAAACCATACCAACGAACCGAAAATGGCCCCAACTGAAAAATCTCAGGATTTACATTCCAGTGAATAAAACTGATTATATCAACCATATACTATTTTTATTTAGTAACAACTATTATATAGTTTAGTGTTTAGGGTTTCGCGTTTAGAGCAAAAATACTAAACTTTGAACCCCAACTCTAAACTCCGAACTCTGAACTTCAAACTCTGAACCTGTCTGCCAGCAGGCAGGCTCTAAACCTCCCCCCTTCCGTGGCACTGCTTGTATTTTTTCCCGCTTCCACAGGGGCAAGGTTCGTTTCTGCCGACGTGTTTTTCAACAACAACCGGCTGAGGTTTTGCGCGTTCCTGGGTTTGCGTGTTTGCCCCGGCCATCGGGTTTTCTTCTCCGGGAACTTCCGATTTCTGAGTCTTATAACGGCTCATGTCCATTCTTTTTCGCGTTTCAGCTTCGCGGACCTGATCGGGGCTTTGAATCGGGATATAACCTTTCATCAGCGTTGAAACCACGTCTTTATTTACTTTGGCAACCATATGTTTAAACAGGTTGAACGACTCGAACTTGTAAATCAGAAGCGGGTCTTTTTGCTCGTACGTTGCATTCTGCACCGACTGTTTCAGGTCGTCCATTTCGCGTAATTCCTCTTTCCAGGCTTCGTCGATGGTTCGAAGAACAATTTGTTTCTGGTACGATTTTACAAGCTCTTTTGCTTTGTTGCTATAGGCTTTTTCGAGGTTGCAAATAATCTGAAATACCCGCTTTCCATCGGAAATCGGAACAACAATATTATGGTAAATATTTCCTTTGGTTTCGTAAACATTTTTAATTACCGGGAAAGCCTGTTTTGAAATTGCTTCCACCTTGCGGTTGTAGGCAGCAATCATTTTATCGAAAATCAGGTTGATGATTTCTTCGGCATTCATTTTCTTGAAATCCTCAGCATTTACAGGCGATTCGAGAGAAAGCAAGCGCAGCATTTCCATATTGAAATCCTCAAAATTGTCGGAACCATGATATTCGTTGACCAATACGTCAACCGAGTCGTACATCATGTTTAAAAGGTCAACTTCCAGGCGTTCGCCAAACAATGCGTGACGACGTTTTTTGTATATCACTTCGCGTTGCGAATTCATTACATCATCGTATTCCAGCAATCGTTTCCGGATACCAAAATTGTTTTCCTCCACTTTTTTCTGTGCCCGCTCAATAGATTTTGAAATCATGGAATGCTGAATTACCTCCCCTTCTTTAAGTCCCAGTTTATCCATAATTCCAGAGATTCGGCCTGAACCAAACAAACGCATCAAATCGTCTTCGAGCGAAACGTAAAACTGCGATGTGCCCGGGTCGCCCTGTCGCCCGGCCCGGCCCCTTAACTGACGGTCAACACGCCGGGAATCGTGCCGCTCGGTACCGATAATAGCCAAACCACCTGCTTTTTTAACTGCATCTGTGAGTTTAATGTCGGTTCCGCGGCCGGCCATGTTGGTTGCAATGGTTACTGTTCCGGTTTGTCCGGCTTCGGCAACAATTTCAGCTTCACGTGCGTGAAGTTTGGCATTTAACACATTGTGTTTTAAACCTTTAAATTTGAGCATTTTACTCAGTAATTCCGAAATTTCCACCGATGTTGTGCCAACCAACACCGGGCGGCCTGCATTGTGGAGTGCAATAATTTCGTCAATTACAGCGTTGTATTTTTCTCGTTTGGTTTTGTAAACCAAATCTTCCCTGTCTTTTCGTACAATTTGTTTGTTGGTTGGAATTACAACAACTTCCAGTTTATAAATATTCCAGAATTCGCCGGCTTCGGTTTCTGCCGTTCCAGTCATACCGGCCAGTTTGCGGTACATTCTGAAATAATTCTGAAGAGTGATTGTTGCAAAGGTTTGTGTGGCTGCTTCCACTTTTACATTTTCCTTGGCTTCAATGGCCTGGTGCAAACCATCGGAATATCGCCGGCCTTCCATGATACGTCCGGTTTGTTCATCCACAATTTTTATTTTGTTGTCGATAATCACGTATTCCACATCTTTTTCGAACATGGTATATGCTTTTAACAACTGGTTTATAGTGTGAACGCGTTCCGATTTTACCGAGTAATCCTGAAGCAGTTTGTCCTTTGCTTCAAGCAAACTTTCAGGGGCGAGGCCGGAATGTTCCAAATCTGCCATTTCCCCTCCCATGTCGGGCATTACGAAAAACTCTTTGTCGTCCAGATTTTTTGAAATATATTCAATCCCGAAATCGGTAAGTTCAACCGAGTTTTGTTTTTCCTCGATGATAAAATAGAGTGGATCGGTAACTACATGCATGTTTTTGTTGTTCTCCTGCATGTAAAAATTCTCCGTCTTTTGAACAAGGGCTTTCATTCCTTCTTCGCTCAGGAATTTTATAATCGATTTATTTTTGGGCAATCCTTTGTAAGCCCGAAGTAAAAGTAACCCACCTTCCTTTTTTTCATCGGAAGTGGCGTTTTCTTTTGTGAGCAGTTTTTTTGCATCAATAAATATCTGGTTTACCAGTTCGCGTTGTGCCCTGTAAATTTTATCCACATAACCTTTTAAATCTTCAAATTGCTGGTTTTCGCCTTTTGGCACCGGCCCCGAAATAATTAATGGTGTCCGCGCATCATCAATCAAAACAGAATCAACCTCATCCACAATTGCGTAGTGATGTTTTCGCTGTACCAAATCTTCGGGGTTGATGGACATATTGTCGCGCAGGTAGTCGAACCCGAATTCGTTGTTTGTTCCAAAAGTAATATCAGCATTATAGGCTTTTCTCCTGGCTTCAGAGTTGGGCTGGTGTTTATCGATACAATCCACCGTCAGCCCGTGAAATTCGTATATTGGCCCCATCCACTCGGCATCGCGTTTAGAAAGATAATCGTTAACCGTAACAATATGAACGCCGCGCCTTGAAAGCGCATTTAAAAAAACAGGCAGGGTTGCCACCACTGTTTTACCTTCGCCGGTTGCCATTTCTGCAATATTTCCATTGTGAAGCACAATCCCGCCAATCAACTGAACATCGTAATGAACCATGTTCCAGATAATCTCATTTCCGCCAGCCATCCACCTGTTTTTCCAGATTGCCTTGTCTCCGTTAATAATAATGCTGTTTCGGGCCGCGGCCAAATCGCGGTCGTAATCGCGGGCGGTAACTTCCACGTTTTCGTTTTCAACAAACCGGCGGGCAGTATCCTTTACAATGGCAAATGCAACAGGTAAAACCTCATTTAAAACTTCCCTGAGTTTTACCTCGATTTGTTCCTCAAACTTGTCAATTTTTTCGTAAATTTTCTCACTCTCCTGGATGTCGGCATCTTCAACGGCTATTTTGAGTTTTGCAATTTCATCCTCTTCATGTTTTATCCAATCGTCGATGTTTTTTTTAATTTTATCCGACTCTTCCCTTAATTCATCATTCGAAAGTTTAGTAATCCTGCTATATTCATGTTTGATTTTTTCAATTACAGGAGTTACTTCTTTTATATCTCTTTCCGATTTGTTGCCGAAAATTATTCCTAATAAATTATTTATAAAAGCCATTTTAATAATTGTTTTCAATGAAAATAAAGCCAGTGCAAATGTAATGATTTGTGCAGCCGAAAAAAAACTGTCAGTTTATTTTTCAGACATGCTGTTCATTATAAACAGATAATGTATTGGTTTGATTGGTTTAAATAAAAAAACCTGCCCGGTTTATGCGGGCAGGTTAAATATTATGAATATGTTATTTATTGTAAATCAATCTATTGCATCTAAAAATGCATCACGTTCCCTAAGAAATTCTGATAATCTTTCTATGGGGTCGCGGGATAAAGCAACACGCCCTGACCGAATAAACTGCAAAACCCTGAACTCGTTAAGTTCTTCAAATAAAGCCTGTGTTTCCTCTTTGTGACCGGTTTTTTCGATTACCACATATTCACGTGTTATTTCCAAAATGCGGGCGCTGGCTTTTCGTACTATTTTTTCCACTGTATCGCTGTTGTATAAGGCTTCTGTTGGCACTTTGTAAAGTGCAATTTCCTGATAAATAATTTCATCGTTGGTGTGGTAAAATGCCTTTAAAACGTCGATCTGTTTTTCAATTTGATTAACAATTTTTATGGTTTGCTCCCTTGTGGTTTTAACTACAATGGTAAACTTATAAACCCCTTCAATTGCCGATTCTGAAACTGTTAAGCTTTCGATATTTATCTTCCGACGGGTGAAAACGATGGTTATCCGTGTTAACAGACCAATGTGGTTTTCAGAAAATACTGTTATGTTGTATTCTTGTTTCATTTTATTTTCCTTTAAACTTTAAACTCTTTACGGTTCCAGAATAATATCTGAAACAGAAGCTCCGGTTGGAACCATCGGGAAAACGTTGTCTTCCTTTTCAATAACCACCTCTAATAAATACGGGCCATGGTGGTTTATCATTTTACTGATTCCTTTTTCAAGATCTTCGCGAACTTCTACTTTGTGCCCCTCAATTCCGAAACCTTTTGCAATCATAATAAAATCAGGATTTTGCAATTCGGTAAAAGAATATCTTTTATCGAAAAAAAGTTGCTGCCACTGGCGCACCATTCCAAGGAAATTGTTGTTCAGGATAATAATTTTAACCGGAAGTTTATTTTGTGCAATGGTTCCAAGTTCCTGAATTGTCATTTGAAAACCGCCATCGCCAATTACTGCTATCACTGTGCGGCCGGGAGCGCCCAATTGAGCCCCAAGACTTGCGGGCAAAGCAAAGCCCATGGTGCCAAGACCACCTGAAGTAACATTGCTTTTTGGTTTGCGGAATTTAAAATACCGTGATGCGACCATTTGGTGCTGGCCAACATCGCTTACCAAAATGGCTTCATGATTGGTTTTGTCTCCCGTAATACGAATAACTTCCCCCATGGTTAAACCGGGTTTTGTTGGAAACAATTCGCTGTCGATAATCTTCTCTTTTTCGATTTTATCGCATTCCCTAAAACGTTGTAACCACTCTTTGTGCGAATTTTCTTTTACATTGTCGGTTAACATTCGCAGCGATTTTTTGGAATTTCCTAAAACTGCTACATCCGCTTTCTTAATTTTATCAATTTCGGCAGGGTCGATTTCGAGGTGGATGATTTTTGCTTTTTTTGCATATTCACTCACTTTTCCCGTAACCCGGTCGTCGAAACGCATGCCAACGGCAATAATTAAATCGGCTTCGTTTGTTAACAGGTTAGGGGCGTAATTTCCGTGCATACCCAACATTCCAACATTTAATTCGTGGTCGGTTGGCATTGCCGAAAGGCCAAGTAAAGTCCATGCAGCCGGAATTCCGGTTTTTTCAACAAACTCTTTCAGTTCGTTTTCAGCATTGCCTATAATCACGCCCTGCCCGAATAAAAGCAAAGGGCGTGTAGCTGTATTTATCAAATCGGCAGCTTCTTTAACTTTAAATGGGTCAACCGGAGTTTCGGGAACATAACTGCGGATTTTACGGCATTTTTTGTATTGGAATTCGAGCTCGCCAAATTGTGCATCTTTGGTTATATCGATTAAAACCGGGCCGGGCCGGCCTGATTGTGCAATATAAAAGGCTTGTGCAATTACTTCCGGTATTTCTTCGGGAACGGTAATCTGGTAGTTCCATTTGGTGACCGGCATTGAAATGCCCACCACATCCGATTCCTGGAAAGCATCAGTACCGAGCAAAGGAGATGCCACCTGGCCTGTAATGCAGACCAACGGGGTTGAATCGATCATTGCATCGGCAATTCCGGTGATTAAATTGGTAGCCCCCGGGCCGGAAGTTGCAAAACAAACTCCTGCTTTACCGGTAACCCGGGCGTAACCTTCTGCAGCATGAACAGCGCCTTGTTCGTGGCGTGTCAGAATATGGGTGACATGTTTGTCGAAATCATACAAAGCATCGTATATGGGCATAATTGCACCGCCCGGATATCCAAAAATGGTATCAACTCCTTCCTCCAGCAGCGAAAGGATAACAGCCTGCGAACCTTTTACTTTTTTTGTTGTCATTTTTATTTAGTTTTTATCTTTTTAATTTTTAACAATCGTTGCTGGTTTCTTGATACTGGTTTCTGGTTAAATTTTTCTTAATGACCAGTAACCAGTATCCAGTATCCAGTATCCAGCATCCAGCATCCAATATTATGAATTAATCAATCAACCTAATTGCTCCTCTATCAGCCGACGAAACCAAACTTGCATAAGCTTTAAGGGCTTTCGAAATCGTGCGTTTTCTGGTTTCCGGAGTATAGGCGTTGCTTCCCCTGGCTTCCTCTGCCGCTCTGCGTTTTGTGAGTTCTTCGTCTGAAATCATTAAATTTACAGACCGTTTTGTGATATCTATTTCAATTAAATCGCCGTTCTTGATCAAGCCTATTGCACCGCCTGAAGCAGCCTCGGGCGATACATGCCCGATTGAAAGCCCGGATGTTCCACCTGAAAATCTTCCATCAGTAATCAACGCACAATATTTATCGAGCTGCATCGATTTCAGGTACGAAGTAGGGTAGAGCATTTCCTGCATTCCCGGCCCGCCTTTTGGCCCTTCGTGACGAATCACAATAACGTCGCCTTTCTGAACTCCGTTGCCAAGAATTCCGTTAACTGCATCATCCTGCGAATCGAAAACTGTAGCTTTTCCCGAGAATTTGAATAGTGATGGGTCAACGCCTGCTGTTTTTACAATACAGCCATTTTCGGCAATATTTCCATACAAAACAGCAAGGCCCCCATCTTTGTTATAGGCGTGTTCAAGGTTGCGGATGCAACCTTTTTCGCGGTCGTCGTCCAATTCTGCGTAATAATTAACCTGCGAACCTAAAACCAGGTTGCGCCGACCATCGCCGGGCGAAGAAAGGAACCTGGTTATTGCTTCATCCGAAACAGTTTTCCGCATGATATCAAAAGCATCAAGTGCTTCTTTCAATGTTCTTCCATCAATTCGGTTTACCGAAGTTTCCATTAATCCTGCCCGATCGAGCTCGCCCATGATTGAAAGGATCCCGCCGGCGCGGTTAACATCCTGAACGTGGTAGTGCGAACTTGGCGAAACCTTGCACAGGTTGGGTGTTATGCGCGATAGTCTGTCAATGTCTTCCATTGTAAAGTCAACTTCTGCTTCGTGGGCAATGGCGAGTAAATGTAGTATCGTGTTGGTTGATCCACCCATTGCAATGTCCAGTTTCATGGCATTTAAAAATGAGTCGCGGCAGGCAATGTTGCGTGGAAGCACCTTATCGTTCCCTTCGAAATAATAGGCCTTTGTGGCGGCTACTATTTTTTCAGCGGCTTCTTCAAACAGTTTTTTACGGTTGGCGTGGGTTGCCACAATTGTTCCGTTTCCGGGCAGGGCCAGTCCGATTGCTTCAGCCAGGCAATTCATCGAGTTGGCGGTAAACATGCCTGAGCACGAACCACAGGTTGGGCAGGCGTTTTGCTCAATTACGGAAAGTTCCTGGTCGGAAACAGACTGGTCGGCAGCCAAAACCATGGCATCAACGAGGTCGTATTTTTTTGTTCCAACAACACCAGCTTCCATCGGTCCGCCCGAAACAAAAACTGCCGGAATATTTAAACGCGCCGCGGCCATTAACATTCCCGGTGTAATTTTGTCGCAGTTCGAAATGCAGACCATGGCGTCAACCTTGTGGGCGTTGCACATATATTCAACGCTGTCGGCAATTACATCCCTCGAAGGGAGCGAATACAACATACCGTCGTGGCCCATGGCAATACCATCGTCGATGGCAATTGTATTAAATTCGGCGGCAAAATATCCATGTTTTTCAATCAGGCCTTTAATGTATTGCCCAATATCGTGAAGATGCGCATGCCCGGGAACAAACTGGGTAAACGAATTTACAATTGCGATTACCGGTTTTCCAAAATGTTCTTCCTTCATCCCGTTGGCCCGCCATAAACTGCGTGCACCGGCCATTCTGCGGCCTTGCGTAGTTGTGTTGCTTTTTAATGGTATTTGCATATTCTCGTATTCTTTAGTTTTTTACATTAAAAAAGCCTTTCCCGTTTTTCAGGAAAGGCTTGTAAATATTTTTTAATCTACAACATATTCTAGCCTCTCCTGGAAATTCCAAGAATGACAACCACAACGACCAGAATTAATGTTGAAAATAATTTCATCTCTTTTTGTTAAATCGAGGGCAAATGTAAAAAAAGTATTCAAAATGCAAAACGAATTGAAATTAAATTCTTGATTTTACTTCGAAAATTAAAGTTTAGGAAGTATTTTGATATAAAATTTAAAAAAGGCTGACAGAGGAAAACAAACCTTATTGCCTTATTAAAAATGAAAACTACCTGAAAGCTACCTGATAATCGACGAGATTTCTCCTCGTTCCTCGTCGAAATGACAGCGTTGATTAAGCTCACTGAAATTAATACATTGTGCTTAATAAATTAGGTGAACTCTCAGGATTACGTTCATTTGTAACATTTAATGTTATATAAATTTGGTTGTTAAAGCGGTTTAATTATTTGGTTTTTATGAAATTCAATTCTTACTTTACATTTCGAACTTTAACTAAATATGAGAATCAGGAAAATAACTTTATTAATCATACTTGCATCTTTTATTGCGGCTTGCTCAACAAAACCTAATGGAAATACTGCCTGGATTAATAACAGGCCAGTTATCGGGCCCGATTATTCAGGTTTAACCATACCCATCAATATTGCCCCCTTGAATTTTACGATTGAAGAAAATGGGGATGCTTTTTTCGTAAGGATTTTAGATGAAAAAGGAGTATCGATTGAAGTTTCGGATAAAAGGGGAATTATTAAAATTCCGGAAAAAAAATGGAAAAACCTGCTCAGGGATAATAAAAGCAAAAAACTGTTTTACCAGGTTTATGTCAAAAGGGGAGGGGAGTGGTCGCAATTCGAACCTTTTTCAAATACCATTTCTGATTCGCCGGTTGCGCCTTATTTGTATTACAGGTTGTTGTTTCCAGGGTACGAAAGCTGGGGTGAAATAAGTATTATGCAACGCAGCCTGGAAAGTTTCGAGGAGAAAGTTGTAGTACAAAATAATGTTGTTGGCCAGAATTGTGTGAATTGCCATGCAGTAAATCTGCAAAATCCTGATAATTTTATGTTTCACATGAGGGGTTCAAGGGGCGGAACCTATTTCGTTGCCGATGGGGATTTGAAGAAATTCAATCTGAAAACAAAGGAAATGGAGAACAGCGCTACTTATCCGCGCTGGCACCCGTCGGGAAAATATGTGGCTTTTTCATCGAATAAAGTGGTACAGCAGTTTCATTCTTTGGAAAGTAAAAAGATTGAGGTTACTGATTTGGCCTCGGCGCTTGTATTGTACGATTTGGCAAAAAATGAAATTATGGAAATTCAGGTAAACCAGAAACGCCAATTTATGGACACATACCCGGAATGGTCGCCGGCCGGTGACTGGCTTTATTTTTGCCGGGCTGCACAAATTGAAAAAGAATACGATTACCGCGATATAAAATACAACCTGTACCGGGTAAATTTTAATCCTTCAAACCGCACTTTTGGCGAGGTTGAAATGGTGTTTGATGCTGCGGCGCTGGGGAAAAGTGTTTCATTTCCCAGGGTTTCGCCCAATGGAAAGTTGCTGGTTTTTACCCTGCACGATTATGGTTGTTTTCCTGTATGGCATAAAGAAGCCGATTTGTATTCAATAAAACCGGATGATTTTTCGGTTGCCAAATTAGAAGTAAACAGCGACTTTTCTGAAAGTTACCATTCGTGGTCGGCCAACGGAAGATGGCTGGTTTTTAGCAGTAAACGCGGCGATGGATTATCAGCAAGACCATATATTTCGTATGTTGATGAAAATGGAGTTGCCCTAAAGCCTTTTGTTTTACCGCAGGAAAATCCCAAATTTTACAACCGGTTCCTGAAAACTTTTAACATACCTGAATTTGCTGAATCTGAGTTTTCGTTCACTCCGGGTGAAATCAGAAAGGCAGCCAGGCAGGAAGCAATCCAACCCAAATGGTCAGACAAATAATATTTGGAAAAATGAATGCAACTGACATGAAAATCAACCGGAATTTACAAATCTTGTCCTGGTTCACTTTTCTTGCATTATCCACCATTTATTTTTATTGGTTTGCCGGTTACATCTTTTTTTACCAGGAAAAATCGTCACTCTTTCTTTTATCATTTTCTTATTTTGCAGAACATTTAAGTCAACCCGGCGGCTTTTTAGTTTGGCTGGCTGAACTTCAAACAGCTTTTTACTTTTACCCGCTGGCCGGGGCTTTTATTGTTTCAATTGAAATTTGCATTTGCATTTTTATCATCACTAAAATTGGAAAGGTTTTAACACGGAACACCTTCTTCCTTATCCCGTTTTTAACCGGGGCGATTTTGTTTTATTTGCAGGCCAACTATCAGTATAAAGCCCTCAATAACCTCGGGATTTTAATGCAACTGCTTGTATTTTATCTTGTTATCAGATTTTTAGCGGGAAAATGGATGTGGGTCCCTGTTTCTCTTTTTCCAGTCTGGTATTTTTTGACCGGAAGTTTTTCAACCCTTTTTTTGATATTAGTGGCCTTTTATTTGATTCTCAGTGCAGAAAAGGGAAAATGGTCAAAATTGATTGTTCTTTATGTAGTTGGAGCAATATTTTTCTATGTGGCGCAGGAGTTTTTGTTTTTTCAAACCATTGAATCTTTGCTTGTTTATCCGTTTTCAGAACAAAACATTGGAAACCAGAAACCACTTTTTATTACTGTAATTGCCATTATTTCTATGTTGCCACTGATTTTCAGGTTTCATTTAAAATTATTCTTTAAAATTGAAATTCGCAGATTTCAAATCAGACAAATAACGCCTTTTTTGGTAATGGCTGTTTTTGCTTATTTAGCGGTTTCACGAATTGATAAAAAGAACAGTCATTATTTTCATGTGGAGAAACTGTTTTACGAAAAGAAATTTGATGAACTAATCAATTACAACAGGCAGTTTCCATCAATTAATATCTTAACCAACTATTTGAATAATATTGCATTGGCTGAAACCGGTAAACTGAATGATATGCTTTTTCAGTTTCAGCAAAGCCCCGATGGCGGTACCTTGTTTTTAAAATGGGAACTGGCTGGTGAAGTACTAAAAAGGGGTGGTTATTTTTACTGGTCGCTGGGAATGATAAATGAGGCGCAACGCTGGCCTTATGAATTCATGGTAATGCGCGGAAATACCCCTGAAGGGTTGAAAATGCTGATAAAAACCGACCTGGCCAGCGGAAATTACAATGTGGCGCAGAAATACATTTCAATATTAAAACAATCGGTTTTTTATCGCCGGGAAGCCAGAAAATTTGAAAAGTTATTGTTTGATGACACAGCAATTGAGAAAGATGCTGAACTTGGCGCTAAAAGGAGGTTAAAAACTAAACATGATTTTTTTGTACTGGCTGAAAATCCTGCTGCAAATCTCGATTTAATTATTGCTGCCGATTCGGCCAACCGGATAGCTGCAGAATATAAATTTGCCTGGCTTTTACTGCAAAAGGATTTTGAAGGTGTAACCAAACTTTTACCTCTTTTAAAAAGTGCAGGATTTGAACGAATTCCCAAAAATATTGAAGAAGCAGTGGTTGCGTATAGTTTATTAAACCTGAAGAAATATCCCGAATTTGAGGGATTTGAAATCAATCCGCAAACAGTAATCAGGTTTAATGAATATTACGGAATTTTTCAACAGAACAGAGGGAACAAACAGCAGGCGCAGGCTGCGTTGCGCGATTATTCAGATACGTACTGGTACCATGTGGTTTTCAGGTAAAAAGCCCCTCCCTGCCTCCACTCAGGGGAGGTGAAGGAAAAGTTTAAATCAGTATTAAAATTGGTTTATACTTCTTTTTCTTTTTTGAAAAGCAACATAAAAAGAACTAAAAGAACCACCGACGATAATGTTGTAATTCCCCAGATAGCGTCCCAGTTATAGCCTTCAGCGCTTTTGTAATGATCTATAATTCTGCCGCATAACATGTTTCCGGCCAAAAGGCCCACGCCAAAAGTTACCAGGAAAATAAAACCCTGTGCCTGTGCTTTTAATTCGGCAGGCGCTTTTTTGTCGATGTAAATCTGTCCGCCCACATAGAAAAACCCGAAAATAAGCCCGTGGATTAAAATACCAATATAATACATCCAGCTTTGATTAACTACTCCGCCGGCATAAAACGACAAGTAGCGGATTACAAGTGCAATTAACCCAAAAATCATCACTTTCCGTAAACCAAATTTTTTAATTGCAACCGGAATCAGCAGCATAAAGCCCATTTCGGCCAAAACTCCCCAGTTCATGGTAACCGAAATGTATTTTGCATTTATATTCAGAAGAAATTCAGAGAAATAGGAGTAATACATTGCAAAGGGGATCAGCGAAAGAAATGAGAAAATAATGAAAATGGCAAAATTCCTGTCTTTCATCAGTTTTAAAGTTCCCAATCCGAAAGCATCAATTAACGAAGTTTTTTTGCCCATTGCCAGCGGGGGGGTGTTTGGCAAAAACGGGTTGGTAACTGCGGCAAAAAGGCTTACACCTGCCCCGCAGTAAAACGGAATGTTGGTCCCGTCGAAATCAATTTTCAGGAAGTTGATAAAAATAACACTGAACAAACCGGAAACAACCCAGCCAATGGAACCAAAAACACGGACTTTGGGAAATTGCTCGGAGGGTAAATGAACCATTGCAATAGAACTGGTTAGCCCCCAGGAGGGCATATACCCAAGCATGGCCACAATAAGGCAAATAAAGAGCAGGTCGGGGTTATTTGTTGTACCCGCCAGAAATAACATTCCGGCATTAACAAGGTTCAATGCCGAAAGTACTTTTTGGGCGGCAAAAAAACGGTCGGCCAGCATACCGATAACCGGCGATGCTATACAGCCAATGGCCATTGAACTAAGGATTAATGCCTTTTGTATGCTGCCCACTCCGAGATTGGTAAGGTATGCGGCCAACGGAACCCACCAAACCGCGTACATCATGTATTGCAGGAGCATCATTGCTGAAAGTTTGAACCTTACCATAATTTTATTGTATTGAAAAAGAATTTGAAAAAGGCCGGCTCGATTCGAGCCGGCCTTTAATGAATAATTACTAACTAAATTAAACTAATTGTACCCGGGATTTTGCTGTAACTGTGGCGCTTTGTTCATTTCATCGCGCGACAGTGGAACCCAGTAGAATTTATTGTCGGTGAAACTTCTGGCGTCGGCTTTATCAGCCAGATTATATTTCCAAACAGTATAACCGTTGTCATATTGCTCTATCCTCATGCCAAATACATCAG
>WTWZ01000040.1 GCA_009773765.1 Prolixibacteraceae bacterium
TGCCCAACAAGACCAGCCAGTAAGTATTTTCGGAGCCAGTGATGGTGTCGCCACTGTTACCGCTTATGGTGGAAACGTTGATTATACCTATTTATGGGACAATGGTGAATCGACCGCAACAGCCATTGCTCTAAATTCAGGTTCACATTCTGTAATCGTAACTGACAGTAAAGGATGTGAAACGACTTGTAATGTTATAATTACAGAACCAGGTGCACTTTATTGCAATACTGAATTAATATACAATGCTATTTGCTACGGTGAATTCAATGGTATTGCAAGGGTTGTTCCAACAGGAGGAGTTGAACCTTTTACATATCTCTGGGATAACAATGAAACTTCTCAAACTGCAAGTGCATTAAATGCAGGTTCGCATTCAGTGATTGTTAAAGATGCCAACGGTGCAATTTCCACTTGTTATGTTTCAATTTCAGAACCACACGAATTAATAGCCTTGGCCGTTCAGGACAATCCAGTGGTTTGTTATGGCGGAGCCAACGGCGCTGCCACTTTGACTGTTTCGGGTGGTAACGTTCCTTACTCTTACGCATGGGACAAAAGTGCTTCGGCTTCTGCTTCTGCTGCTGATTTGGCGGCAGGGTTGCATACTATTACCATTACCGATGCAAAAGGTTGTGTAACTACTGCTACGGTAACAATTACCGAACCAAATATTTTAACAGCCACCGATGTGCAGACTGCATGTGATTCATATACATGGATTGACGGCAATACTTACTCTGCAAGCAACAACTCCGCCATTTACACTATGGTAAATTCGAATGGTTGTGATTCTATCGTTACTCTGAATTTGACGGTGCTGAAAAGCTCTTCTGAAACCATCGAAGCTACCAACTGTGGCGTGGTGGCCGTTAACGGTGTGGAATACACCGTTTCGGGGACTTACATTCAGAATTTAACCAATGCCGCCGGTTGCGACAGCACGCTGACCATCATTGCCACTGTGCTCAACAGCACCGAAGGAACAATCGAAGTGTCAGGTTGCGGCGCAGTGACGGTTAACGGAACTGAATACACCGTTTCAGGGACTTACACCCAGGAACTTCAGAATATTGCCGGGTGCGACAGCACGCTGACCATCATTGCCACTGTGCTCAACAGCACCGAAGAAACAATCGAAGTGTCAGGTTGCGGTTCAGTGACGGTTAACGAAACTGAGTACACCGTTTCGGGGACTTATATCCAGAATTTAATCAACGCAGCCGGGTGCGACAGCACGCTGACCATAGTGGCTACTGTAACTGTCTGCATCACTAAACCAGAAATGGAACTGGCAGACGATGACAGTTCAACATTAATGAATACACCGGTTACCGTTTCTGTTCAAAACAACGACAGTAATATTCCTGAGGGGTCAGTTATTTCAACACCAGCTACCACGACAATTGGAGGAACAATTAAAGTAAATACAGATGGAAGTGTAACTTACAATCCACCAAAAGATTTTGTCGGTGAAGATAAATTTGAATATACAATTTCCACACCTGACGGACATAAAGATTCAGCCAGTGTAGTTATAACTGTGACCGCTCCTGCTGAACTTGTAATACAAGCTGTTGACGATGAATTTGAAATTTACAATGATAAGATTGCTGAAGGAAGCATTATATCCAATGATATCAGTCCAATTGGAAAAATAGTTATTAATATTACTCCCGTTAGTGCACCAACTAATGGTACAGTTGTGATTAATACTAACGGGACCATTGTATATATTCCTAATCCCGATTTCTCTGGAGTTGATTCTTTCAGTTATCAGATTTGTAATTCAATTGTTACCACATTGTGTGATATTGCTGAAGTAAAAATCATTGTAATGGATACCGATACAGTTCCAGAAAATCCGTTTACCGCTCAAGAAATTTTTATTCCAAACGGATATTCTCCGAATGATGATGGAATTAATGATTATTTCACCATAACTTTATATGGCAAGGACAGCAATGGAGTTTACAGGGAACAATCTTTTGATTCTAAATTTCCCGATGCCAAAGTTGAGATATTCAACCGCTGGGGCAACCTGGTATTTGAAAAAGAAGGGTTCGGGAATACCGGCCGCTGGGGATCAACTGAAGCATGGTGGGATGGACGCTCCAACAAGGGCTTGACAATTGGCAAGGACAAACTGCCTCCCGGAACTTATTTTTACATCTTGTATTTTAATGACGGGAACAGAGAACCTGCTGCAGGCTCTGTATTCCTTAACAGGTAATTATTACCACTGTTTTGAAATAACAGAAGGATTTAAAGAGTTTAAAATAAATTTTGAAAAACAGGAGTTTTTGAGGTTCGCTTCGAAAACTCCTGTTTTTTGTTGTTATAAACATGCCTTTTTTTCTTCAGAAATGAAAAACCAAAAGCAATCTCTTATCCCGCAACAGTTATCAAATTTCTCAATGGAATGTTTGTCCAAAAATGAGACAATCAAACCCACTCTACTTAACGCATAAACATTTGATTGTATGCTATTTACTATATGAGGCATATAAATTGAATGTATATTGTTACGCTTTTTTACTTAAAAAATGAAAATACAGAAGTTGCCAAAAATGCCATTAGAAATTTAAAAAATTACCTTTTAATGTTCTGTTTAACAGTGAAAAATTGTTTGTGCTGAAACACCGGAAGAAAAAAATTAATACATGGGTTTCGAATCAAAAACAAAAAAACTGAAAAAATTAACGGGACAAGCATTTAAAGCATCGAAACCGCTGATAAAAAATTGAAAAAATGAAAACAAAATCGAATCTGACAAAAGGGATTTTAATGATTATCATCATTGCCGGAGGCTTAACCTCTAATGCACAACAAGATCCGATGTACACACAATACATGTTCAATACCCAAACTATAAATCCTGCCTACACCGGAACCTGGGAGTCGTTTAGTTTCATGGTACTGGGGCGCCAGCAATGGGCCGGCCTGGAAGGTGCGCCGCAAACCTACACGTTTTCGATGCAGGCGCCGCTAAAAAACGAAAGGGTGGCTTTAGGTTTGAATTTGATTAGCGACGTCATAGGTTTGGAAAAAAGGTTTTATATGTTTGGCGATTACTCCTATTTACTTCCCATGAATGACGAAATGAATCTGCGATTGGGATTAAAAGGAGGTTTTACCAATTACACCAACAATTTACTTGAATACCAGACCAATGCTCCGGGATCAGGAATTACCGACCCTGCTTTTATGGGCGAAATCGACAGAAAGTTTGTACCCAATTTTGGTGTTGGTGCATTTCTGTTTGGGCAGCGATATTTTGTTGGGTTTTCTATTCCTAAAATCTTAAATCATGATTTTGAAAATAATTACAATAATCTGTCAGTATCGCACGAATTGCGTCATTACTTCCTTACAGCAGGATTGGTTTTCGACCTTGGGGAGAATTTAAAATTTAAACCAACAATGCTGACAAAAGCCACATTTTCATCGGAAACCGGCGCGCCTGTTGAACTTGATTTAACAGCCAACTTCCTGATAAAAGAACGCTTCTGGCTTGGGGCAATGTACCGCACAGGCGATTCGTATGGCTTTATTGCCCAATGGATTATCGACAAAAAATTGAGGATTGGATATTCTTATGATATTACAACTTCAGCTCTGCAGAATTTTCAAAATGGCTCTCACGAAGTGATGATCTCTTACGAAATGCGGTTCCTGAAAGAGATGTTTGCATCTCCGCGATATTTCTAATATAAATGATTTGGCCTGATTAAAGCCCAAAGTCCTGTTCTTTCTGGATGATTTTGGGCTTTTCTGTTTGATGTTGTGCAACAAGTTCGTCAATTAAGGGCAAACATCTCCCGCACGATGTCCCTGCACGTGTTAAATTCTGAATATCCACTGTCGATTCAGCCCCCTTCCTGAATAATAATTTGATTTCCTTTTTTTCAACAAAATTGCAAATGCAAATTAACCTGTTCGACATTACTTTTAAATCAAAGAAACCGTTTACGACATAATTTTATTTTCAGTATAAACCTTAATTTTTCGGTAGATTTCAATCACTAAATCGTTTTTTGGCAACGAATTATATACATTCTCCAAATACCTGTTTTTTACCAGGAACTCAAATGTTGGACGGAAATTCAGGTCGTAAACCCAGGATAACTGCATAATTTTGACATCCATTTCAGAGGCTATATTCTTCTTTGACACCATTTTTCCGGCCAGAATTTCTTTCGAAACCAATGGTGAAACAGCAGTTCCTTTGGGCAATTCCCATGTTAACGTATGATTTGCTTTTCCGTTTCGGTTGGCATAATATACTCCAAGAACCCTGAAAATATCGAGCTTATCGGCATCGCGGATTAATTTTGCATGTAATAATTGCTGTCCCGTTAAACCTTCCTGGATTTTGAATTTATTGTGATTTAGTATTGCAGCAAAAATAAGTTCCCTGTTTTCGATCTGTAATACGTCAAACAAATTCTCTTCTTTCAGAATTTTTACCGCTTCCCCTGCATGATCAACCGATTTTTCATCACTAAACTTATCAAATTCAACCAACTGACGAAACCTGCCCAAATCGTGCAATAAACCAACAAGAAATGCAATTTTTTGTTCCTCATCGGTCCATTCAAGTTTTTCAGCGAGCGAAAGCGCAATTGCAGCTACCCTGAGCGAATGTTCTTTTTTAATGGTGAAATCCGAACTCTGGCTTTCGGTTAACCGGTTAAACGAACTGCAGTAAGCATTAAACCAGTTTGTCGAAATATCAATCCATTCTTTCATTTATACTTTATTTTTTGATAGCTGCAAATTTATATATATCTAATCACGGGGAAGTGCCATGCTGCTTTTTTTATTAACATTCAATCACCTGCCAGGTTTGAAATAAAATCTTTCATATAACCGGAATTTTGTTATTTTTGCTGCTCGTTAAAAGGGTCCCATAGTTCAATGGATAGAATGTAAGATTCCGGTTCTTATGATCTGGGTTCGAGTCCCGGTGGGGTCACTTTTAAAAAGTCAACTATTTGATTATCAGTAGTTGATTTTTTCATTTTTGCCAATTTGCACAACATTTGCACAACTTCCATAAAAAAGAATAAAAAAAGGGTAGCCAAAACCCACCCTTTTAATGAATACAAACTTGACATTTTGTTATTCAGATAGAAGTTATCCAAATGTACTAATTTTCAGAGAAATACAAATAAAAAGAGGTGCAAAAATTACACCTCTTAATAAAAAAAACAGTGTTCAACACTGGCTGTTAAATGGGACAGTCCTAAAATCTTAATTATCACTGAAAGAAACTGAATTGTTTTCACCGGGATCACCCTCAATAAAATCCTGTACCAGTTCTAAATGAAACATCAAATTTTCACGGTCTTTGATTGGCAGGTTTGAAAACATTTCTGAGGTAATGAAATTTCGAAATACCAGTTGCAAACTGTTGGTTAATTCCTTCCTACTTGCAAACTGTAACAAAAATTCTCTTGTGTTTTTCTCTTGAATCATAGCGTTTAATTTTAATGTTGATTATCTATTTTTTATCAATTTTTGGACGTAGTTTGATAAAAGTGTGACCAATACTTTGCCCAATGAAAAAACGTCTTTTTTTTAACCTTTGTAACATTTTTATTTTCAATTACTTACAAGCCTTTAAAATCTTCCGACCCTTCGCCTCTGAGGTGTGTGACTTGTTAAAAAGTGCCTTTTTTAGTGAAACATAGTTGAAAGTAAATCAATTGAAACGCCCTCATTTTGTGGGTTCAATTCAAAATACATTCTCATCATTAAGGTATCGGAATAGTCCGGGGATCGTCCGATTAGTTCTTTAACCTTTTCCTTTGGAATAACTGCCAATTTTCCGTCTTTGTCAATATCCTTTCGTTTCACCTGTTCCAATTCTTGAATTAATAGGTTCCTGACTTCAATATCTTCTGTTTTAACGCTGATCTCTCCTTTGTTAATCCTATCTGCCAACTCAAAATAACATTGGCTTTTAAGGTTCGAAAAGTTCTGTTTTTGCCCTTTTACTTCAACTGGCATTGAATTATTAACAAATCCTTTACACCCGACAAAATCAACAATACCACCCCCCACCCCGTCTTCGTCTGCAATGATATTTGACATCGGTACATTGTAGTTATTTTTCAATCGGTTTATTTCATTTGAAACATCCAAAACAGACTTTTTTTCGAGCGTTATAATCTCAATGACTGTTAATCCATTCCAAACGAAAATAACAGTTCTATCGCTGCCAAAACGAGCGACATCGACACTGATAAACATTTCTCCAAGGTTATGAGAATTTGAAAAAATATCCGTAATCCGGTCAAAAGTCATCAGCGCGGTTTTGTCGCCATCATACTCCCAGTTACCAAACAACAATCTTTCTTTCGAAATTAAATCCAGTTGTAACAAGTTCTCTCTGTAATGCGGTGTTACATTCGGGTTATCTGTAAGCAATGCAGGAATGAATTTCATGTTACCCGGCAAAGTTTTTTCTTTAAAAGGTTTGTAAAATCTTGTATAAAGAAAATTTTTGGATGGATTTGAGGTCAATAAAATCTTTGGGATTAATCCAAAATCAGCAAGTTTATAACGGATCCGGCTCTTAACAATGTTAAATGCCTTTTCCGTTATCTGGCTGCACTCATCCACGAACACACCTGTTAATTCAATACTTCCTAAACTGTCAAAGTTTGGGTCTGATGGATATTGAAATAAATCTTTCAGCAATATTTCTGAACCGTTAACAAATCGAATACTCATCAACTGTTGATTGAATGAATAGTGAGAACCGGATTTAATGTTTTGCATTTTGGCGACTTCAAAAAACGTGTTCAAAGTGCTTTCGCGTAAAGTTTTCAATTCACTTCTACCCATTAACCATCGTGAACCGGGAAATTTCAAGCATGACTTTAAAAGCCAATAGCAACCAAGAACACTTTTGCCGCCCGCCGCCGCGCCGCCAAAAAGAAGTTCATTGGTGCTGTTGTCTTCTAAATAGTTTAATGCTTCACTTTGTTTCCTGGTCAATTGCATAACGTTTTTCTTCCCAAATGATTTTCAACTCAGA
This sequence comes from Prolixibacteraceae bacterium, assembly GCA_009773765.1. Taxonomy (GTDB): domain Bacteria; phylum Bacteroidota; class Bacteroidia; order Bacteroidales; family Prolixibacteraceae; genus Draconibacterium. The sequence goes on from WTWZ01000040.1 coordinate 7,049, forward strand.
TTCTGTCTTTTCCGGCAAATCCCACCCCATCATTTTATTTATTCTTTCAATTGCTACCAGTTTATTGAAAAGTTTGATTTCAGTTTTGCCTTTGTAAATTTTTATGCTTTCGATACATTTTTTCTGAATGTCGCTTAACTCATTTACAGGCTTAATTCCGCTATCCTGAAACAAGTCTGCAATATTGGCCTTAATAATGTCTGAAAGTGTATTGATAACCTCTTGCTTTGTTATCCCTGCCTGTTCCCTTGCTTCAATCTGTAACAAACTTATTTTTTTCTGAATGTCAGGTTTTGTCAAGTTTTCGTTTGCAATCCGGTTTGCAGTTTTCGGACTGTACCCGGCTCTTATTGCTGACTGAGTACCGTTCAAATCAATCAAGTACTGTTCACAAAATTTCTGTTGCCTTGCTGTTAACATGGCTTAAACTTTATCTGATAACTTCGCCAAAATGCTTAAAACGGTTTGGTGTTCCTTTTCAACTGGTTCCATCGCTTCGACTGCAATACCGATTTTTGTCAGTTGTTCCAAGTCTGCCAACCCATTTTTAACCCGGTAAATTTTTTCATTTATGGTTGATAGCCTGTCAATCAGAAAACCAATTTCATCAAGTGTTAATTCTACTGTTTCCATATTTATCAATTTAAACGTTCAATAATCCACGGATTCAGATTTAAGTCTGTACCGTTAAAACTCTCCGTATAATTCATTAAAAACTCCCGGTGTGAATCCGGTACAACCGTTTGAGTATTCAGGATTGATTTTAGTTCCTGAATCTTTTTATTAATTTGGGTAACAATGTCAACGGCTTGTTTCTGCTTTTCATTTGTCAGATAGATACTGCATAAATCCCTTAATTTCTGTTCGTCAAAAGTAACTTCAAATGATTCCGAAACATTGAACAGGGTATAATCCTGAATGAGTGCGGTACGTGTGAATTGTTTAGCCAAATAATATTCATTCCGCACCTTTTCAGCAATTGAAAGAACTGGTTTTAAAGAATCTTCAATTTGCTTTTTCAAAGATTCATGGACCACCTTTGGAACAGTTCCCAAATTCATTAACTCTGCCAAATCCTGAACAATTGAGTTTTTAAGTTCCGGGGCGTTATTTACGGCCTGCAACATAATTTCTTTTGTAAAAGGTGTTTTGAGTTCCAGGCTTTGATAATGTCTTGATAATTCATTCAGTGGCTTTAACATGGCCTGATAAAGCGACAAGTTTTCATTGAAAAACATTTTGTCAAAAAAATACACTTCCTTTTTCATGGTTAGTAAGTTTTGTTTTTGGTATTGGCTACCCAGTTATCGATCTCCTTTTCAACATCGCGATCATAAATTTTTGAAATCTCCGCGATAAGTTCACCCTTAAAATTCGGGTCTGATTTTAACGTTTCTTTCAACGCTGATAGTAATTCGCTCTTTTCCATTTTGTAAAATTTTATTAATTAATTAACTCCGTTCGCTTTTATTGCTCTTTCTTTTTTTACCCATTCCGGGGTATATTTTTCGGATTGTTCGGATTTTTCTTTGTTATGATTGGAATAAATTACCTCATTATTCCAACATTTACCGTTTAAGTAGGTAAAAGGATTTTTTCTAAACTGTTTGTCCGGGGTGCTTTTTATGTATTCAGGTAGGTTTTTAAAAATCGTTTCAATGTCCTTTGAGTTTAAACTATTCCACTTTTTAAAACATTTCTCTTTATCCGATTTCTTATCGTATAAATCCCAAAAACGCATAAAATCATGTTTTGATAAATTATCATTTTTATCATTTTTAATATCATTATCATTATTGGCTTTTTTGGGTTCGTCTGGGTTTTTTGGGTTACCAGAATACCCACTGGGTTTTTTGGGTTTGTTTGGGTTTTTTGGCCTGCCACCTTTTTCACCGTTTCCCCGGTTCCTTTCGCAAATGGCATTGTATTTATCCCGGTTTTTATCAAAAACAGGTTTCATGAATTGAAATACAATATTCGATATTGTGGATAATTCGGGCATAGTCAGACCCATGTTATACTGAAACATTGCATCAAGTATTTCAGCTTTTTGTTCGACTGTTAATCCTTTTACCGGGTCATACCAATACCCATAAACGACAAAATTATCGTTATTCTGTTTTTGTACTTTGTCCGACATAACAACTCAATTTTTTAACCTTTGTAACCAAATAGGGATGAGTTCCAACATCGATCAGAACATATTCCAGTTCATCTTCCAAGCTCATTTTTTTAGCACCTTCCAGTGATAAAATCTGATAGGTTTTAGGTTTTTGACGATTTGCAAAAAGTTTAAATGTTTTCATCGGTTATCCGTTAATCAGTTTTCTAACTTCACTCATCTTGTATCTCCGGCCTCCTCCAAATTCAATAGATTTCAGATAACCTTTTTTGTTCCATCTCCACAACGTTGTCAAATCAACATTAAGCATCTCTGCTACTTGTTTTGGTGTGGGATAGCTTTCCGCCTTATCCGAGATAACAACCTCCTCCAACTCCCGGCGTGTGTCTGCAATTACTTCTTTATGCCATTCTTTAAGGTCTTTGATTGTAATTGTCACATTGAAATTTGCATCTGTTTTTAATAACTCTTGAATTTCCATTTTTTATAATTTACTTTTAATCCAATCTGATTAATGTAAATTTAATGGGTGTGTTTGGTGGTCTGGTGGTGGTTTGTGTCAGTTTCTTGCAACAAAAAAACGAACTAATAATCTGATTATCAATTCGTTTTTTTATTCATGCAAAATTTTTTGGTGGTGGCTTGGTGGTCACCTATTGAATCATCGTTCTTTTTTTGGTCTTTTTAATTTCCTGTCTAATTGTTTAAGCATTACATTGTTTTCTAATTTGCTTCCATGACCAGAAACAACAGTTTTTTTCCATTGCATTTTTTTACATATATCAGAATACCATTCCTCATCCATAATACCAGATAACCTGTAAGTGAGTTCTTGAATAAAATTTTGTTTCCGAATATTTAACAGACTAAAATCTGCTGTTTCAATGCTTTTCCTAAAAGTTAAATAATCACAGTCAATTGCAGTTTTGCATATTTCGAAAACAACTTTGACCAATCCATCGTCTTTAATAATATATCTTGATTCCTTTTTGCCGTCAAGATGAATAGATAAACGTTCTGATAAATGAAGAAACAAGTTTCTGTCTTTTATTACATCTTCTTTGTCGAAAATTGATAACAACATATTTCTGTTATCCAAAATTTCATCACAAATCTTGATTGTTTGGGAACATTGCCTTTTGCGCAATTCCAGACCTGCGAATGTCAAGTTCTCTAAATTATTAAGATATTCTGTAATCTCATCGTAGAGAATAAAGGTTCCTTCAGAATCAATTTCAGTATATTTTTTTCCTGGGCTGGGTGCAATTCCTTCTAATATCAACTTTTGTTCTTCTATTGATAGTAAACTCATATCTATCTCTCTTTTCATGTCAATTAATCTAAAAGGTTTACCAAATCAATTTTCATTTCCTCATCAATTTCCCGGTAGCGTGCAAATGCTTTGCTTCCTTCTGAATGTCCTGATAAACTACCTACCAAATTCGGGTCTTTTACCTTCTTGTAAAGATTTCCAATAAAACAACGTCTTGCCAAATGGGATGAAGCAATTTCATTCAAAGGTCGTTTCTCCTCTTTCCTTGTTGCTGAATCAAGTACTGTCACCATCCTTTTCAGTCCTGCTACTTCAAACATTTTCTTTATAGCATAATTATAGTTCTGTTCTGCTATGAACGGAAGTATTTTCCCACCGTCATTTTTTGGATATTTCTTTAATATTTCTTTGGCTGTGGTATTCAATGGAACTCGAACAGTCACCGGGCGGCCTTCCTTCGTTTTTCGTGCAATATATTCAACTGCACCATTGATCACACTTGCGTTTGTCATGCTATAAAGGTCGCCAACCCGACAACCAATAAAACATTGGAAAATAAAAATATCTCTTTGAATTGCCAATTCTGGACTGTCTGAAAGGTCAAATTGATACAGTTGATTCCGTTCCTCAATTGAAATATAATAAGGGGTTCCATACAATTCCGGGTCAATAGAATATGATTTGAAAGGATTGTTTTTTGTTTTTTCTGATTTGATTAACCACAAACAAAATGCCCTGTATTTGGATAACATTCCTGAAATGGTATTTATTCCGCGCGGTTGTGGTGTTCTGCTTTCAGGAATCAATTCATAAATCTTTGGAAACTTTTCAAAAACGCTTTTTTCATCTTTCAAAAATGTTTCAATGTCCTGGATCGTGTCTTTTGAAATTGTATCCATATCAAGTGTTATTCCTTTGTAAAGTTCATAACGCTGTAAAGCTCTTTTCAAAACTTTGTAATGTGCTTTTCTGCCTTCTGATATTTTATGCAGTTTTAAAAAATGATCGAAGATTTCAAAATAGGTTTGCTTTTTTTGTTCAACCTCTTCTGTAATGAATTTTTCAGGATACAGTATTTGTTCTATTTTCAAATCAAGTAATTCAGAAGTTAATCCCGGGGTGCTGTCATAGATTGACCTGATCAGCTTCTTACGGTCTGCAACTCCATTGTCAAACTCAGTCCGCTTTTCTTTTGGATAAACTACTTTAGCTTTAATTACTTGATTTTTTTCGTCAAACATATCCGGTTCAACTTCAATTTCCGATTTATGGAATAACTGAATATTCCTTCCATCGCTTACCCGGAAACGGACTTTTACCGTGTCTGCCCTTTTTGCTGATGTCCTGATGAATGCCTTAACTGATGCCATAATGTTAATTTTTTATAATTCGGTTGTGCAATACGTTGTGCAAATATAAAAAACTTGCACAACATAACCGCAATAATTTGAAATATTATGTAATTTAATGCAATAAAATATAAGTATTTAAAATATTGATTAACATTGCATTAAAATACATAAATGCCTGTTTTTAATGGTATTTTGAAAATATGAATTATTGCAGAATTATGTTCCCGGTGGGATCACAAAGTTATAAGGAGATACCCTGGTTTCTCTTCTTTTTTATTAAAACCTCATCAGAAGCTTGTATTTTTTTTCAATCAAATAATACCTTGATCAACTTAATTTTTTTAATTATCCCAGTTTTGCAGCATTTAGGCATAAATCCTTAAATTTGCGCTGATTAATATGAGATGAACAAGAATTTTACTGAAATATCTGATTACGTTAAGGTTGTAAAACTTAGAAATAACAAACGGGTTGCCGTTTTTCTGATTTGCCTTGCCATTGCAACCACACTTTGGTTTTTAAATGCGCTCGGGAAAGATTATTCCGCTACGGTTTCTTACCCCGTAAAATATGTAAACCCGCCCGGTAAACGATTTTTGGCCAATAATACACCTGTAAAACTCGATTTAAAAATCCAGGGACAGGGATTTACCATTCTCCGATACAGAATGATGTCGTTTTCGCCAATTATACTTGATATTGAGCAGGTTACAAATAATCTGGAGCCAAATTCTGGCATATATAAAGTGCAGAGCAAAGATCTCATCCGTGAAATTTCCAGTCAGTTAAGCAGCGAAATTCAAATTAACGAGATTAACCCCGAAATACTCGAAATAGTTCTTGATAGTTTAATTACAAAAACAGTTCCGGTTGAACTGGATATTCAAGTGGAATTTGTTCCGCAGTTCAATCTGAAAAATCCCATTAAAACAGTACCCGGCAAAGTTAATATAACCGGCCCGGCTATTGTCCTGGAAAAAATTCAGGTATTAAAGACCAAGGTTAACGTCACCAATAAGCTGGAATCGGGCCTCAGTCAGGAAATTGAATTGATTCATCCCGAAAGAACAACAATTTCGCCCGAAAAAGTGAACTTAATAATTGAAGCCGAAAAATACACTGAAAAGGAATTGAAAATCCCGATCGAAATCATCCACAAACCTGATAAAGTGCAAATTAAGCTTTTTCCTTCGGAAGTAAAGATTTTGTTTACAGTGGGTTTAAGCCGGTACGAAACCATAAAACCTGCAGATTTCGGGGTTTCGGTTGATTACAATTCAATTGTTGACAATGTTAATAACCTGGATATCCTGCTGCACAAAAAACCCGGCTTTATTCAGGGAATCAGGCTGAACCCCGAAAAAGTGGAGTTTCTGATTGAAACAAATTAATTTCAAAACTAAATACTTCTGTCATCAATGGCTTTAAAGATAGGCATAACCGGAGGAATTGGAAGTGGAAAATCAAGCGTCTGCCATATTTTCAAAATACTCGGAATACCCATATTTGAAGCCGACCTTGTTGCAAAAACTGTCATTAATTCGAATACTGAAATAAAAGAAAGTCTGATTTCGCTATTTGGCAGGGAAATTTATGGCAGCGACAACCGCATCAACCGGAAAATGCTTGCCAACCTTATTTTTAACGATGATAAACTGCTGGAACAAGTGAACAGGCTGGTGCACCCTGTGGTCAGAAAAGAGTTTATAAACTGGATGAAAACCCAGGATTCGGAATACATCATTCACGAGGCAGCCATTTTATTAGAAAGCGGTTTTTATAAAATGATGGATTGCACCATTTTGGTTTCGGCGCCCGAAGAATTGAGGATAGACAGAGTATGCAAAAAAGAAAACATAACGCCTGAGATGGTGCGGAAACGAATGGCCAAACAATGGGCCGATGAAGAAAAACGGAAACTAACTAACCTTGAAATTGTTAACGACAATAAAAAATTAATCGTTCCGCAAATATTAGAAATAGATAAAAATTTAAAAACACATGGCAAAATTTGGTAAATGGCTGGGCGGTGGCCTGGGTTGGGCCGTTGGTGGACCCATTGGGGCAATTTTTGGGTTCATGATTGGATCGATGTTCGACGGAAGTTCTGAGTTAATGAAAACAACCACCCGCACAGGTTATTCGGGACAGACAACTACAGGGGGTTATGTGATGAGTTTGCTGGTATTAACTGCCTCGGTGATGAAAGCCGACAGCAAGGTTTTAAAATCGGAACTCGATTATGTTAAAAAATTTATGGTGCATAATTTTGGCGAAGCATCGGCAACAGAAGCTGTTAGGTTGCTCCGCGATTTGCTGGATCAAAATATTCCGGTGGACGAAGTTTGCCGGCAGATAAAACAAAACATGAACTATTCGGCCCGTTTGCAACTGCTGCATTTTTTGTTTGGCATTGCCATAGCCGACGGACTGGTAGATGCAAATGAAAGGGGGCTGATTGAATACATCAGTCGCGGGATGGGCTTAACCGACAAGGATTTTGAATCGATTCAGGCCATGTTTGTGCCAAATACAGATACCGATTATAAAATCCTGGAAATTGAACCCGTTGCCACCGACGAGGAAGTGAAAAAAGCATACCGCCGGATGGCCATGAAATTTCACCCCGACAAGGTGAGCCACCTGGGTGAAGATTTCCAGAAGGCGGCCAACGGGAAATTCCAGAGCGTGAACAAAGCATACGAAAACATCAAAAAAGAGCGGGGAATAGTTTGATATTAAGCCCCCTCTAACTCCCCCAGGGGGGAGAACAGAACCAGAAAATTAAAATGAAAAGTTAATAATACGTTTATGGCGGCAAGCTGCAATAAGGATTTACTGAAACGGTGGGGTAATTTGATTTAACGCCGAAAATAATTTCATTGCTAAGAGTTGTTTAAAAAACTGGCTCCATTTGGCCTGCTTGTATGTTTCGTTCTGGTCTGTTCCCAAAAAGCACTAATTTTTTACTGTTTTTTTAATTTTAAATATATTTTTAGCAACAATCAAATGTTCATTGATAAACAAAGTCCCTGCATTGAAATTTTCACTTTTAACCCTCGAAGCCTTCCTTCCTTCCGAATAACAGATATTTGCCAAATAATTTAGGACAACTGATTAACAACAACTTGTACGAACAAGCATTTTTTAATAAAAAAAGCAGAGTATCAGTAATACATAAAAATGTATAAAACCGGCCTTTAAAAAATGTGAATGCAAAAATGCTAATTTGTATCCTCAAAAGGTAAACATCCCAAGTATGGTTGATTTATCAACAAAAAAATATCAGGATATTTAACAAAAACAGTTGATGAAACAAAAATAAAATATCATATTTGCTTACAGTAAAAAAAACATATTTTTAAATATTAATTTAAACATTAACGACTATGAGATTAAAACTTTTACTTTTTACGATGTTGCTGTCCATGGGTATATTTGCCCAGGAAGCATACAGGGGCTTAGTTATTACTGAGTCCAGAATGTCCGCCACACCCGACAACTACGTTGAAATTACGAACATGGGTGACAAAGCGGTTAACCTAAAGGATTTCGAATTAGGGAAAGTTACACCGTGGAGCACGGCAATAAATGATGTATTTAACGATCCTTTTACTCCGGGAACGTTTGAGCAGATGAGGTTACCTGATTTCGTGCTTGAACCGGGGAAAAGCTTTGTTGTAGCAACAGCTTATGATTTTGCCGACGAACAGTACAGGAAGAAAATAGCGGGATTTGAAGGGGGGCAGCAAAGATTGCAGAAACTTCAAATATACGAAATAGCTGATCTGCTTTTACACATGTCCGAAGTAAACGGTGATGCAACCGATAGTATTACACGGAATGCAGCCGGGGAAATATTTGGGGTTCTTGAAGCATGGGGAGGACGTGAAGCTCTTTATCTCGAGCATCATTTATCTGAAGTGGATTCGGTTGTAATTGATCAGGTGGGCGGTGTCTTTGACAACAACGGCCAGAATTTTGACAGAAGTTATGATGTGGCTGGTGTTACCGGTGCAACTAACAACTCCATACTGATCCGTAAATCAATTGTTAAGCAGGGTAATCTCGATTTTGCCAATGCCCGTGGAGTTGGCGAAGATGATTCGGAGTGGATTGTGTGGCAACGTCCGGCTAATTGGGAACAATGGCGCGATTTGCAATGGACAGTTGGAAATCACGGGGATTATGTACTCGATGAAAAAACGCTGGAGTCAGATATCGTGGATGTTAATTTTGCAGGAAAAACCATCACCGTTCCATGGGGAATACGCAGGGGCGATGGCGTTATGCGTGCAATGAAACAAAAACCGGCTGTTCGCTGGATTTATGACTTGGGTCCAAATTTTAAAGATTCATTAACCTTTGCCGCACGTACTGGTGATAAATTGCACATTACAGTGACAGGAAATAAGGCACATAAGGCTACTTTCAACATTATAGTCGCAGAACCGACTGCCGGTGCAAACATTGTTGTTCCGGTTACAGGTTTAAACTACCCAACAGCAACTGCCGTTCAGTGGTGGAGAGGCGATAACCAGAGAGGTATGCTCGATTGGCCAAGGGTAACACAACACAAATCGGGAACTGACAGTATTACAGGCAACTGGTACGGTATTCCGTATGCTACCCGTGTTGACTCATTACTGATGCGACTGGAAAAAGCTGCCAATGCAAAATGGGAAATTGTTCCTGTTGACGGAGTTGCAAGGCCCGACCTGAAACATGGCGATAAATTAAAAGTTATTGCCCAGAATGGCGCTGTTAAAGAATATTTCATCGAGGTGAGACCGCTTCAGCCAAGCCATAATGCATACCTTGCATCCATAACCTGGCCTGATATTCCTGATGCATACAGGGGTTTGTTTGGCTGGGTTGGCGATACTGTGCCCGGATTTAACGCAACTACCTATAATTACCGTATAACTGTTCCGATGGACGTGGACGGGATTCCTGCCCTGGTTGCAAAAACGCAACAATTGAATGCAAAAGTTCAGGTTAACCGTGCCACTTCACTGTATGGCACAATTGCACAGCGCACCATTCAGTTTGTGGTTACCGCTGAAGACGACAGCGTTTCGTACACTTACAATGTGGAACTGGTGAAAGAAATCGACCCATCGAAACTTCAGCCCTACCATGCTGAACCTTTTCTTTCGGAATTTATATTTTGGGAACAATGGTCCAACGGTTTTGCTGAAATTGCCAATCCGGGCAACCAACCGCTCGATTTAAGCAATTATATGTTTACCTGTCAGTGGAACACTAACCCGTCTGGTGCAATTACTGCCAGAATGCTGCCCACCGAATGGTTAGACCGCTACGATAAATACGTTCCCGGTTATAAATGGGTTAACGAGGCACAGTGGTCGGTAACGCCGGGTATCCTGCAACAGGATCTGAACGTAAATGCCCTTGTTATGCCAGGCGATGTTTTTTGTCTAGGTGCAATTTTTACAGATGGCGTTACCAATCCCTCATGGATTCCAACTTACAGATGGCCGGTTCCTGCCCAGTTGGATGTTCAGTTTAATATGTATCCGAACAACTCCAACAAAAGGGACTTCCCTAACGGGCACGTAAACCCATGGGGAGAAAGAATCAGTGGCAACGGTTCACCCATTCGTAAATGGTCAAATTCAAGCTGGTTCATGTTCAAAATCCTGAACGATTCAATTAAACAGGGTTTAAAACCTGCCAACAACCCCGCCGATTTCGAATTAATCGAAACATGGTCAATGGCTTCAACCACCGACTGGATTGTTGGGGGGAAAAGAGCAGAGATGATCACCAACTGGATTAGAAAACCTCATATTTACAAAAGCAATACCGGTTTTGGTACCAATGGTTCTTTCGGAACCAATCCTGAAACCAGCGAATGGACTTTTACCGACAGGCCATACTGGCAGAAACTTGGTATAGGATGGCCTCAGGATATCCTTAACGTTGGCAACGATATTGGTCAGCACTTTATGCACGAACCAACACAGTACAAATCAACGGTATCTTCCATTGTTTACAAAGTGAGCGAAGGTTACTCCATGAACGAAAGCATAAGGGGATTAAAAACAGGCACTACTGTTGCCGACTTTATGGGGGGCATTACAAAAGCCCACGAAAAACAGGCGTTAAAGGTAAAAAGAGCTGCAGCGGAACTGGCCATGGGCGATGCGGTTAAATTAAATGATGTCTTGGAAGTAATGTCAGCCGACAGCGTTAATACTACAAAATATGTACTGAATGTAACTAATGAAGGTTTGAGTTCGAATGCTGTGTTGACATCAACCAGATATACTGTTACTATTGAACAGCAACCGAAAAGCGCTTCGGCAGCATCAGCAGTAGCAGGGGTTGGCAACATCAAAGGTTTTGAATATGGCACTGCATTGCGCACTGTATTAGCCAATATCACGGTTCCTTTCGGGGCAAGCCTAACTGTTATCGATGGCCATGGCGCTTATATTCCGTTGAAAATGCTGAATTTCGACACTACATACATCAATGTAACTGTAAACAACAATATTTTCCTGAATGTTGTTGCTGAAAATGGCGTTACTCAAATCAACTACCAGTTAATTCCATCCTCATCAGACAATGACGCATTCCTGTTGTCGGATGTTTACAGTGTGATCCAGAAAGATCTATTGGTCCAGTATGTACCTCGCGGAACAAACGTAAGCACTTTTTTGTCGAATTTAGTTCCTTCGGGAAAAGCTACCATGAAATTAGTTAACAAAATGGGGCAGGTACGTCTTGACGGCGGTGTTGCCGATGACGATAAAGTAGTTGTAACCTCGGCCAATGGCAAGGTAACAAAAACATACCATATTTCGAAACTGGCGAGTGAAGCCACGCCGGCAACAACTTATCTGGCCTACATTTTATCATCAGTTTATGGTGTTGACCAGGTTGCTTACAAGGTAGCCGGGGTATCAGGAACTGAAACTATTGCTGCTTTCCTTGGTAAGGTTACCGCAGCCCCTGGTGCAACAGCAATGGTTGTTAACAAAAATGGTGCAATGAAAACCTCGGGCGATATTGACGGGAGCGATATGGTAAAGGTAACTTCAGCCGATGGCAAAATAAATGTAATCTACACATTTGGCCCGCTTACTTCAGCCGATGTTTTGAAGGCAAATGATATTCAGTTGTATCCAAACCCAACCAACGGCGAAATCAACGTCAGCGGTTTGAAAGCCGGATACCGCATTCAGGTTTACAATTCAGTGGGCGCCGCAGTCCGCGATATCAATGTTCAAAGCAGCGTTGAAATAATTTCGCTGAGAAACCAACCAGCCGGAATGTATATGATAGTTGTAAGCGACAACAGCAAATTGCTGGGCCGTTACAAAGCATTGAAACAATAATTTGTTTGAAAAATATAGGAAAAGGCCTGCAGTTGCAGGCCTTTTTTTTGAATCCCAATTCCCCGGTTTTTTTACTATTTTCGCTTTTTTGCAAAAGCTATTAAATTTAAACCCATGAAACAATTCAATCCAAAACAAATCCTGTTTCTCATTTATGGATTATTTATATCCACCATCATTTCGGCACAAATCACCCCGCACGGAGCCATTCAACAAATGCAAAAAGGCATTAACCTCGGCAATACCCACGAACCGCCAACCGAAGCGGGATGGAACAATCCAAAGGCACAGGAATATTATTTCGATTTGTATAAGGAAGCCGGGTTCGATTGTGTCCGTATTCCGGTGAGATATGATAATTACACCGGTAAAACCCTACCCTACAAAGTAAGCGGCGCCTGGTTAAACCGGATAGAAGAGGTTGCTGACTGGGGACTTAAACGCGGTTTGTTCGTTGTAATAAACACTCACCACGAAGACTGGATAAAAAGCAGTTACACCGATGCCAACAAAGCCCGTTTCGATAGCATCTGGTCGCAAATTGCGGTTAAATTCAAAGACAAACCCGAAAGGCTGATTTTTGAAATCATTAACGAACCGCACGGATTGACCAAAGCCCAAAACGACGATTTGCACGCCCGCGTTTTATCCATCATCCGTAAAACAAACCCTACCCGATTAGTCATTTTCCAGGGGCATAACTGGGGCGGCTCCGATGAACTGATTACCGCTGCAATTCCAAATGACAAATATGTTATCGGCTCGTTTCATTCATACGACCCTTACTTGTTTGGGTTGGAAGGCCAGGGGACCTGGGGAACGGCATCGGATTACAACCAGCTCGAGAATAAATTCAAGGCGGTTTCAAACTGGTCGGTTAAAAACAATATTCCTGTTTTTCTGGGGGAATTTGGCTCGCTTAAAAAATGTGAGTTTAACTCGCGGATGCGCCATTACCGCGCTTATGTTGAACTGTCGCAAAAATACGGTTTTGCAAGCATGGCCTGGGACGATGGCGGCGATTTCAGGATAATGGAACGCCAGCAAAAATCATGGGACGAGGTAAAAGATATTTTAATCTATACCACGGCAAAATCACCTGTGCCGCTGGTAAAAGTTTATCAGGATTCTATTATTGTTATAAACTGGGCCAACAAGGTATCAGATAACGACAGCATCATCATTCAACGCCGGGCAGGAACATCGCAGAACTATACCGCAATTGCCAGGCTCAAATCCGATGAAACTTCGTACAACGATGTTAAACCAACCGTGAACCAGACTTACACGTACAGGGTAATTGCGCATTACAACGATTCAACCGGTTTATATTCACAACCAATTCAGGTATTCTTTCCAAAATGGGTAAAACCAGTAAGGGTTCCTTTTAAAGGAGTACCCCACGAAATTCCGGGAACGATTGAAGCCGAAGATTTTGACAAGGGCGGAGAAGATTTTACCTATCATGATGCAGATGTATCAAACATTCCCGGAAAATACAGGCCCGATGAAGGAGTGGATATTTACGACCGGCTTGGAACCGGGTTTCACATTGGGAATGCCATTGCCGGCGAGTGGTACGAATATTCGGTGGATGTGAAATCTGAAGGGTCCTACACATTTACTGTACATTTGGCAACGGTTTACAATGGAGGTAAATTTCAGATTTCCATCGATTCGGCCAGGTCTGAAATCATTACTGTTGCAAGCACATTGAGCAACCTGAACACCAAACCGTTTTCAACCGAAATGTATTTGTACCCCGGCAAACGAATTATGCGATTTACTGTGATTGCCAATCCTCTGTTCAATATCGATAAATTTGAATTCGATTTAAAAACTGCCAACCGCAATTTCGAAATTAATCCTGAAAAATCCTTTCAGCTAACTCAAACCGCAAATGAAATAATTGTTGCGCAAAATTCGAATCAGAATTTGAATCACATCGGTTTGTATTCGGTTACCGGAAGTCTGATAAAAGTGATTAAAAATCCCGGGAATCAAACGGTGATCCCAACCGTTGGTTTACCAGCCGGTGTTTACATTATTCAGGCTTCCAACGCTTCCAAACGCTTTTCAGAAAAAGTAATAATCAATCCATTTTAATTTAAAATTATGACCAGGATTTTCAAAATAACCTTTCTACTCTTACTCGTTTTTGAAATCAGTAATGCGCAACCGGTCCAGATTACCATAAATGCCACTGCGGAAAAACGGCCGGTATCACCTTACATTTTTGGTAAAAATAATGTATTGCCAAGTACCTATTTAAATAATAACTCCAACGCGGACGTGACCAAAGCCAACGAAGCCGGGGTGCGGCTTGTGCGGCAGGGAGGCGGAAACAACAGCACCAAATACAATTGGCGCCAGAAACTTTCGAGCCACCCCGACTGGTACAATAACGTTTACGCCAACAACTGGGATGCAGCGGCGAAAAACCTTACAGTTAAAATGCCCGGAGTACAGGGTATGTGGTCGTTTCAATTGCTTGGGAAAGTAGCCGCCAACACCCAACATAATTTCCCCGACTGGACCTACAACGGCTCTAAATGGTGGGACGGCGTTCACCAAAACCTGGCAGGGGGCGGCGCTGTGAATCCTGCGGGAGGCGGTAAAGCCCTGCGGGAAGGAAACCCTGATTTGTACCTGAAAGATTGGCCGGCGGATTCAACAGTTGGCATTCTCTACAAATGGTTTGGCGCTGGCGGCTTGGGTTACGATACAACCTGGTACCGTTACTGGAGCATGGACAACGAACCCGAAATATGGTCGGGAACGCATGATGATGTAATGAAAACACAAATTCCGGCAGAGGAATTTATGCAACTCTATTTTAAAGTCGCCAAAGCTGCACGGGCGAAATTTCCGGGCATAAAACTGTCGGGGCCGGTGCCGGCAAATGAGTGGCAGTGGTACAGGTATGGCAGCGACGGGATTTTGTACAAAGGGAAAAAATACTGCTGGCTCGAATTCTTTATCCTGCGCATTGCAGAAGAAGAAAAAGAAACCGGGATTAAACTGCTTGATATTCTTGACATCCATTATTACCCGTCATCATCGAATGCAGAGCAACTGGTTCAGTTTTACAGGGTTTTCTTCGATCGGAATTATGTTTATCCTGAAGCCAACGGTGTGAAAACAGTAAACGGTGGTTGGGACAACAATCAGAATAAGGAATATATTTTTGGCCGCTGTTCCGACTGGCTCAAAAAATACATGGGCGATAACCACAGCGTAAAATTTGGTGTTACAGAATGTGGTTTAAACACAAGCAATGCAAACGTGCATGCTTCATGGTACGCTTCAACCATGGGTGAGTTCATGAAAAACGGAGTTGAAATATTCACTCCATGGAGTTGGCCAACTGGCATGTGGGAAACACTTCACCTTTTCAGCCGATACTCACATAAAAATTTTATTGATGCAACTTCAACCCAGGAAACTTATGTTTCGGCCTACCCTACCCTCAATGAAAATTCCGACTCGATGACCATTTTTCTGGTTAACCGACACACCACCCAAACCAAAGACATTCAGCTTGATGTGCGCAATTTCATTATTAAAAACGAACCGATTTACCTTTACACGCTTTCGAAACTTCCTGCAACTGAAACATTTGTTTCCCGCAATCAAAACGCATTGAAAAGGAATCAGGTTGACCTGCCGAAGTATCATATTTCTGTTCAGCTTGAACCACTTTCGGTAAATGCAATTGTGCTTAAAGCAGCCACAACATCGGTAAAACCAGTTCAATCTGAAAAGGCCGGACTAAATATTTTTCCAAATCCAAGTTCAGGAAAAATAAATATCGAGTTCTTTTCAGACAAAAACGGCAGCCCGGTGGTTATCGGGTTGTTTAACAGCAACGGACAAAAGCTAAAAACTATTTCCGGGGCACATACTTTCAGCGGCAAAAATCTCATCGAATTCGATTTATCGGTATATTTAAGCGGAATTTACTGGATTACTGTTCGTTCTGATAATTTTAGTGAAACCCGAAAATTAATTCTGAACCAAAAATAAAAACTAATAAAAATGAAACTGAAACAAGTATTTCTTACGGCAGCAATCTATTTGATTGCGTTCGCATTTGTTAACGCCCAACCAGTAAAAACCAACGGAAAACTTTCGGTGAAAGGAACTTTTCTGGTAAACGAAAAAGGCGAGGAAATTGTGTTGCGCGGCGTTAGTTACGGCTGGCACAACTGGTGGCCCAGGTTTTACAACAAAGAGTCGGTAAAATGGCTGGCTGCGCTGCTATGGGAGTGGGCCCAAGAGGAAGTTATCTGGACCGAAAAGATTGGTCGAAGGAGAAAATCGAAGCAGTTGTCCAGGGCGCCATCGAAGCGGGGATATATGTCATCATCGATTGGCATAGTCACGAAATACACACTGAAGAAGCAAAACTATTTTTTGCCGAAATGGCCGGAAAATATGGTAAGTTTCCAAACGTGATTTATGAAATATTTAATGAGCCTGTGAAAGATTCGTGGGACACGGTAAAGGATTATTCAATTCAGGTAATAAAAGCCATTAGGGAAAAAGACCCGGACAATATTATCCTTGTGGGCAGCCCGCACTGGTGTCAGGACATACACATTGTTGCCGACGACCCTATAATAGGTTTCAGCAACCTGATGTACACCGTTCATTTTTATGCCGCCACCCATAAGCAACATTTGCGCGACCGCAGCGATTACGCGCTGAAAAAAGGCATCCCCATTTTTATATCGGAATGTGCCGGAATGGAAGCAAGCGGCAACGGGCCTATTGATTATGAATCATGGAATACCTGGATTGACTGGATGGAGCAAAACAAAATCAGTTGGGTAACCTGGTCTATCGCCGACAAAAACGAAACCTGCTCAATGTTAAAAACAACAGCAGGCGACAATGGAAACTGGAAGGAGGCTGATTTAAAGGAATCGGGAATCAAAACCCGTGAAAAACTGAGGGCGTTTGCGAAGCCTTAATCAGGTTAAAACCGGATGAGCGAATTTCCACCTGCCTGGGTTACCAGATAAATGAGTTGAAAATTAAAATAACCATAATCATGAGAAAAGTTTTTTTATTGCTGTTAATTATAGTACACCAAATTTCTTTAATAGGGCAAACAGTAAACTATACAGCATCGGATAATATTATTGCAAACCCCGAAAGAGGTTTGCAGAAATATTCTATAACTGCGGGTAATTATTCAACAACCAATGGTGCGAACAATCTTTCGGTTTCCACTTTAAATGGTTGGAAGAACAGTACCGACAAAGTAACTGTTGTTTACCGCTACTTTATGTTAGATGCTTTTATGAATTCTAATATTAATTCAACTTATTTAAATAATATACAAGTTGATTTTAATAATATTAGAACAGCAGGATTAAAAGTTATAGTCAGATTTGCCTATTCCAATGCTGAAGGAATTGTTGCTCAACAACCATCAAAGTCACAAATCTTAACACATATTTCTCAACTATCACCAATATTAAACACCAACAAGGATGTTATTTTTTCGCTTCAGGCTGGATTTATTGGTACATGGGGAGAATGGTATTATACAAACTCTGCAGAGTTTGGGACATCAGGTGTCATATCTACGGCTCAATGGGCAAATAGAAAAGAAATATTAGATGCAATGTTAGCATCTACGCCTGTTGAAATCCCTGTCCAGGTTAGATATGTTGGTATAAAAACAAAAATGTACGGAACTAAACAACTAAAGGCAGAAACGGCCTATCAAAATACTGCAAATGCAAGGGTCGGTTTTTTTAACGACGCATTCTTAAACAATTATGGTGATATGGGAACCTATTCTAGTGGAAAATGTGATAATCCTGTTGGTACATCAGAATATAATTATTTGTCGAATGAAACAAAATATTTGCCAATGACAGGTGAAACCAATGGTTTAAACACATGTGATAATGGTTTTAGAACAACTGGCGCGAATGCTATTTATGAAATGGGGTTGACTAACTGGACAACCTTAAACAGAGATTATCACTCGGGCTTTTGGAACCAAATAAATACAAATGATTACAATAAAATTCTTAAAAACCTGGGGTATAGATTTATTTTAAATTCATCGTCAGTAACGCCAAATGATTCAAATTTTGATTTGACTTTGAAAATTACAAATGTTGGTTTTGCAAGGCCTTTTAAACAAAGAAATGTTTATTTAGTATTGAAAAATACTGCAACAAATGCGGTTACAACCCATTTAATCAATACAGATATTAGAACTTGGGAAACTTCTATTTCAATCACTCAAAATTTTTATTCATCAGCACCAGGAACATTTCAATTATATCTATGGTTACCAGATAAAGAACCTTCATTATCTGCAAACTCAGACTATAGTATTCAATTTGCGAATACAGGCACATGGGATTCGGCAACCGGATACAACAATTTACTTCAAACTGTTAACCTTACATTAGTACCTTCCGCAACTCCGGCAATAACCAATGTGATTGGCAGTGATTTTAAAATCTGGCCAAACCCGGTGAATGAATTTATTTATTTTGATGTTCCGGCAAATTTCGTGAAAGACACGGCTGAAATTATGAATTTGCAGGGAGTTTCGTTAATAAAAGTTCTGATAAAAAAAGGTTTTCAATCCAGGATTAATGTCAGGGATATTCCTTCGGGAATATATTTGCTGAAAATCTCGGAACCATCAAAGCAGATAAATCAGTTATTTATAAAAAAATGAAAAGAAATCTTATCACCTTTTTATTATTGCTGTCGCTGAATTACGCTGGTTTTACACAAACCGTGAAAGTGCAGGTTTACCCCGAAATACTGAAACAGAAAATCGAGTCGATTGGTGGAAATTATTGCCAGGCCAATTACACGAATCATGCCTGGGATGCCATTGGCGAAGCAACTTTAAGCGAGTTCCGCCCCAGCCATGTAAGGCTGGCGCTGCCTTTACAATTTGAAAATCAGCCTTACGAAACCTACAAAGGGGAAAAAATTGTGGAACAGCCCACTGTTATTACCCTTTTGGAAGCCATGAAACGGATGAAAACCGAATTTGGCGTAACAAACTTCACTATTTCAGTTTGGCGTGTTCCCAACGCGGTGGTCGATAAACCTGAAAGAAATGATAAACGACGCATTAAACCTGAGCATTATGCGGAGGTTATCGACATGATTACAGCTTTTTTAACGGAAGCCAAAACCAAATACGGCGTTGAAGCCGATTACTTTTCGTTTAACGAATCGGATGGCGGTTATATGACCATCTTTTCGCCGGAAGAAACCATTGTATTTTTTAAAATGGCGGCTGAAAGGTTTCAAAAAGCCGGGCTGAAAACCAAATTCCTTTGGGCAGATACCGCGCAAACTTTAGGAACAGTGGAGTTTGCCACGATGATTGCCGCCGATTCTACCATCTGGAAATACCTCGGGCCGTTGTGTTTTCACAGTTGGTGGTCGGAAGAAATCCCGGACAGCGAATTTGAACGGATTGCCAGTTTTGCCAAAGCCTGGAACAGGCCGGTTTGGTGCAGCGAACTGGGTTTCGATGCCATGGCATGGAGAACGCGGGGAATGAACGAAAGCTGGGATTACGCTTTCCGGTTTGCGAAAATATCTCTCCGGATGATGAAATATGCCGAAGTGGAAGTTTCGATGTACTGGACCTGGCAAAACAACTACGGGATCATGTCGGCAGACACCAAAACCAAATATCCTTCATACTTCGTAACGCGCCATTATACCGATTTTATGAACACAGGCACACAAATCATCCACTCACTAAGTTCCGATTCGGAAATCCTCTCCATTTGCGGAATTAACAAGGAAGGCAAAAACGTTATTCAAATCATCAACCTGAAAAAAGAACCGGTTAGCATCGAAATTTCAGGAATCGCTGGAAAACTTTCGAAATCGGTAATAACAACCGAAAAAAACAACTGGAACGAAAACAACATCCAAGTGAAAGTTTCGGGAGATAAAAAGGTTGCCGAAATAGAGGCTGAATCGTTGAATACATTGGTGTTTTAAAAGTTTTATAAGCGGGTTTGTACCTATTTTCGGATTACTTTCCGGAATACAACAGATTTATCCGTGAAAAAGATTTCGAGTAAATATATGCCGGGCCCGGCTTTTAGAAAACCAAGTTCAAAAATACCCTGCCTGTTTTTTGCCGGAATATTTATTTTTATTCCCGAAATGGCGTAAACATTGATTTTACTGATGATATCCGCCGATTCAACCATGAGAAGATCATATACCGGATTAGGCCATATTTTCAAATTATCAGGATTTAGTTTTTCATAAATCCCGACAGGAACCGGTTTCATCTGAATATTGATTGTAGTATCAGTTCTCAAATAAACCGAACCAAACACATCCTGAAAACCTGATTTGTAAATGTGATAATCGTAACTGGAAAAGACAATAAGGTTTCTGATTCGTGTTATTCCAAGAGTACTGGTGGTTGCAGTATCGGTTAAAACTGCCACTTTTGCATCCGAAACAGGAACAGCGCCATGGATCAGCACAAACTTAATTTCGGCCTGGTTCCGGGGCATGAAAAAATTAAAGGTTGTATCGGCGGTTATTTTCACATGACCAGCGACTGTTGAAAAATTAGTTTTTATCAGTGTATAACTGTAATCGCCATCGAATTCCGAAAAAGTAACAGTACCGTTTATTCCGGTTGTTTTAACAACCGAGTTAAAATTTACATAAGCGCCTGAAACAGGGCTGTTTAGGTATTTATCGAGTACGTTTACCGTAATGTTTTTTTTTAAGGGGGCGAGAGTGAATTTAAGCGTAGTATCGCTGTAAATACTTATTTGACTTATGTTTTTTAATCTGTAACCTTTCTTCTTCAAAATTATATCCATCAGCCCGTTTACTTTTTCAAATGTTGCCAATCCTTCAGCATTTGTAATTTTAGTCGAATCCTGAATTTTTACCTCGCAAAACGCAACCGGCAAACCAGTTATACTATCGGCAACCACCACCGAAACTTTATAATCCAGAGGAATTGTGGTTATCTGAACTGTATCTGATTTATTCGAGAATCCGCTTTTATCAACCACTTTGGCCGACAATTTAACTGTTCCGTAAGGTGGTTTTTCCCAGTTAAAATGGTAAGGGGCCTCATTGCTTTGCCCTATTTTATGCCAGTGGTTGTAAAACTCCACCCAGGCAATATCATCTTCCCCGTTCGGATCGGAAACCGCAACATTGATTTTAATATTGCCGCTGACGCCTGATTCATGCTCCGGTGAAAGGATATTAACTGAAGGTTTTTTGTTCGGTTCAAATGAGCCGTCGGGCACGTCGCACAAATATCCATAAACCACCGCCGAAAGTATCGTATTCTGGTGCACAGTAAATTCAGCATTTAATGGAGTGGTATAATTGTTAAACCAGCGTTCGTGCCCTGGCCAATTGTTAATCCCTTCAGGATAAATGGTTTTATAGGGCCAGCGAATATCCCATGGTCCTGTGGCAGAATTAGTGCCGTCATCTCTCCATGGGCCATAAGGAGTAATTCCGGGTATCATTTCACCTGTTTCACTGTACCACGAATCAAGGTGCATCACCCTTTCAGGATATCGAACGCCAATATGTGTTATCCATGCCATATTCAGTGGGTTGCAGCCCAGAAAATAGTCGGCAGTGGTAAAAATTCCTGCCAGGTAATCCATAGTTTTGGATGGCACAAAAGACTTCGATAGAAAATGTCCCATCATAACTTCAAAAACACGCGGAGTTGTACCCTGCCCTATCAGCATTGGCATCCACATATTATCCCCATAACGGCAGGCCCGCTGTGCTATACTGTTATGCCGCTGGTCGGCTGTGGCCATAATTGAACCTTTTACTTTCGATATAAAAGCGGCATCAGTAATCTGATGTTCGTTACCGGTAATCAACGCGTATGTTCCCCATTTTTTATCTTCATCCAAAACCGTGGCCGAAATAACCGTTGAAAGGTTATTTTTAACAATTTGCAAATAATCTGAATTACCTGTTAACCGGTACAAACTGGTTGCGGCATACAGTTCATAATCTTTCAAGTTGTAATTATGTACTTTGGCCGGATCCCAATCAGTTGGTTTGGCATTATTTTTCGCCCAAAGAAAAGCCTCTTCAGCCTCCTTTTTCCAATCAATCCCTTCAGTATCTTCAATTCCAAGTTTGTTCAGTACCAAAGCAAAATGACCGGCTAAACCAGCGTAAAAGTATGTGGTAAACGGGTCTTCTCCCGAAATTATCCATTGACCTTTATCGAGATTTGAAGGAGATCCTTCAGGCGCATGTCCAAACCAGTCGGGGGCCACACGCGAACCAACTCCGCCAGTTCCATAATTTTTGTTTATGATTTCGTGGCGGGTCCGGTGAAAAAAGCGGATTAACCAACGGGCTTCATCCAGAATATCCGGAATTTGATTCACCCCTTCGGGCAAGTTCAATTCGCCGTCGGCAAATTTTTCGGGGGCAATTTCCCATGTAAGCATCAACATTGCAGGTATTTTCAGGTGCGAAAAATACCCATCCCAGTCTCCTGCATCCTGGTACCAGCCCCATGTATCAATTGGACCGAGTATTCCGGCCTCAATATCCGGTTTATCAGCAGAAGAATTATCCGTGTTTCCCCAGTCAACAAAACGCGAAGTGGTGTATTTCAGTTTGCCTGCAAAACCTGGTGTTTTCAGGGGATTGTGGGGGGCAGGCCGGGTGTATTCAGTGAATGGTTCTTCAAGGCCGATTCCGGAGCGGTTGTGATATAATCCCCGAACAGAAGTGTAAAACGGAAGCCGGTAAATATCCCTTTCAATTTTAAACGAAAAAGAACTTCCTATTCCTTCCACGGCCAAAATGTATCCGCCGGGGGTATTGAAAGCTGAAAAATCACATTCATAAACATCGGCGCCCAAAAAGTTCTGTTTTGGGGTATCGGAAATTTGAAAAGTTTCGATATTGTTTTTGCCCTTTCTGAACTTAACGGTTCCTGTAAATGCTTTTTCTCCGGTTTTTGTATTAATCAGATAAAAGCTATTACCGTTGTACCTCGAAAAGTCAATTCCACCTGTTTCCCCTCCCCAGTGATATAGATATCCGTATTTTCCGGGCGCGTGCGGATCATACCCGATAATGTTTACGTGGATTGCCTCGCTCCTGTTTTTTCCCAGGGTAAATTCAAACTCCCATTCTTTTCCGTTTCCGGCAATATCACTTGTTGAAATGGCATATTTTTTTCCCATTTCCAATGGTTCAGGCAGGTGTAAATAAATAAAGTGTTCTTTGGCATGGTCTGGTTTTGAATTTAAACAACCCACACTTTGCGACCAATTTTGGCACAACCAGGTAAATTCTGTCCCTTTCGATTTACGTGTTACCTTATCAGGCCTTTTAGGTGCGGCATAAAAACCGGTACTGCTTTTTATGGTGTAGTTTTCAACTGCAACCGCTTTCAGTGCGTCCAGCGGCTCTGAAACCACCCATTCGTTTTGCCTTGATTCTCCGCGCTGATGATAACGAACGTAACCATCGTCGAAATGCAGCATGATTATCCGGTTGTTCAATGCCTGAACATTAATAATATCGGAAGCATATAAAGTACTACTGCAAAGTAAAATGAGTAATACTGTTGTTACTAAAACAAAATCAGTCTTTTTCATTATTGCTAAAATAAAAAGGCAGGCAACATTGTGATTACCTGCCATTTATTGTGATTTATTTACCTCTACTCAAAATAATTAATATACCAGTTTTTTTCATCGAGCAACAGGTTGTACATCGCCTCCCTTCTTTCCTCAGGGAATTTATCAGATACCTTTTTGGCCAGATATGAAGGATCATTTCTTCGTTTTGCCACCCTCATCAAATCATAAAAACGCTCTCCCTCATAAGCCAGTTCCCTTGCCCGTTCATCTATAATCAAATCTTCGAGATAAAGCTGCAATCCTTTGAAATTTCCTGTTAAATCGAGATATCCGGTAACTTTATTCGTAAACGGGTGACGTAAAAAATTGATATTGCCAACCCTAAGGCCATCGGTGGCACCGCCTACACCAACACGCCCCCTGACACCACGCTGCAAGCGAGCGCTGCTGACTGAATAATTTGAACCGTCGTTTAAAATATTTACTGCATTCGAAGTAAATTCCCTGACAACACCTCCCTGGCTAAACCGCCACCATACATATAACTCTGCTAACCACAGATGAACTCCGGCTGCACGGTAAACAATAAACCTTGCATCCTGATCGAAAACACCTTTGCCGATTGAATATTTCCAAATTACAGTATCGGCCCCCTCAACCAGTAATGCAGAGGTACGATAATCTTCCTGCGACTTCAGATATAACATTCCCTGAACCATTTGCGGAGGGACAGGCACCCCATTCTGCAAATACATATATGAAGCGCCATAACCTCTGAAAAAATCCCCCGGCCTTCCTATATTAGTAGTCCTGGTCCTCTCGGGTTGCGTATTATTTACGGCTAACTGAAAATCATCCCAGGTGGTTTCCCAATTCATAATAGCTGACCGGGTTGGTTTTAACATGTACTTGTGCGGGGCGCGGGGTTCAAAAAACTCCTGGAAATTATTCTGTTGAAAAAAGGTTTTACCAAACCACAAGGTGAAAATATGCTCTCTTAAATCAATATTGGTAAAGATATTACGCCAGCTGTTGTTTCCAAAACTTGCATCAATCTGGTAGCGGTAATTATCAGAGTTCATGTAAATGATGGATTCAAAATGCTTGGCAGCTTTTGCCAAATCACCATCAGTTAAATACATAATACCCAGCAGCGCGTCATAAGCGTATTGGTTCCAAACTGTAACTTCCCAGGTTTGGTCGTTATTATCGATAAAATGGTTTACACCAACAGATTTAACACTTTTCGTTAGTTCGTTTGTAAAATAATCGATAATTAATTTCTGGTCGTAATATTGTTTTTCAAGGGTAATGGGTACATTTTTCAGGGTGTCGTTTTTGTACCCGTCAATACCGTAAATAATATGTAAACTGTCAATATAAGTTCCGGGTGAATTTAAAAAATTGTTAACTTCATCTATATTTGTTATAGACTCGGGAATAAACGGTACTTTACCATAAATGCGCACAGCGTTAAAATAGGCCCATGCCCTCATACATAAGGCTTCGCCATATAGTTTGTCGTAATTCGTAACCGGACTTTTCGGATCCAATACTTCAGGATGTTCTGTTTTTAAAACCGTAATAAAACTGTTGGCAGCTGTAATAAGCCGGAAGAAATTGGTTGGCGAGGCGTATTTATTCTCTTTTGAAACATTGAAATTGTAAATTTCAACCATATCGACATCGGCATTTTCTGTAATCTGCATTAAATCGCCCCTTAATTCGCCCAGTATTACCAACTGTTCAACCAATTTAGCCTGAATTCCATACAAACCCATTGCAATTGCGCGGTACTCGTACCAGTCATCATATAATCTATCTTTCGTAATATTTATTTCCTGTTCCGGGTTTAAAAATTCCTTACACGAAGAAAGTAAAAACGCGGATAGCAGAAAAACACTAACGATTACTGCGTATTTTTTGTAATTTCTCATATCAATCAAAAAAAAAATAAATCTTTATAAACCTAATTTAATACCAACAACAAATTGTCTTGGCTGCGGCGTTAAGCCATAATCAATACCCTGTGCAACATGAGCGCTTGAGAATGAAAATTCCGGGTCGTATCCCAAATATTTTGTCACTGTGAACAAATTTGATCCTGAAACATAAAACTGCGCATTTTTGAATACAAGAAACTCCCCGGGAATACTGTAACTCAATGAAACATTTTTAATTCGCAGGTACGAGCCATCTTCAATCCAACGGGTTGAAAAATCGGAGTTTCCAATTGGATCGTTAAATAAAGCACGGGGAATTTCGGTTTGGTGGCCATCGTAAGCCCATCGATTAAGAACCCTTGTACTCTGGTTTCCTAATCCAATCATGCTTTCGTTTTGATACCTGACGAAATTAAATAGTTCGTTACCCGAAACAAATTGTACAAAAGCATTTAAAGCCCAGCGTTTGTAGGTGAAGGTATTGCCAATCCCACCAAAGTTTTCGGGATTTGATGAGCCGATTACAGTTTTATCAAAATTATTAATTACTCCGTCCGGTGTTTTATTCGGGCCGGAAATATCCTTAAACCTGGCATCACCAGCCTGATATCTTACAAATCTGTCATTCACTTTGCCCGAGCTTTGTGCTTCAGCAGCAGTTAAATAAACCCCTTCGAAGATATAACCATAAAAACTGTTTGCCTGTTCACCGGGTATATTAACCAACTCAGCGCCTTGAACTTTTGTAACCAGCATATCGCCTTTAACTTCTAGTACTTCATTCTTAACTGTTGATAAAGATGCCTGCAAATCCCATTTAAAATTCGGTTTATCAAACAAACGGAAGATAACACTGGCGTCCAATCCTGTATTTTGCATTTTCCCACCGTTTTCAGGCCTGAAATCGAAACCAAAATAAGCTTGCAAGGGAACGTAAATCAACATATTATCAATGGTTGACTTATACATATCGACACTGGCACGGGCCCTGTTTCCCCATAGTGCAATATCAATCCCCCCGTTTAGCTGATAAACTGATTCATATGTAAGTTCATCGTTGGAGACCACACCCGGAATTAAACCTGATGTTTCACGAAATTTAACAGCATTGAAATAATTGGTTGCATTTATTTCTCCTATGGCATCGTTTCCTGTTCTACCGTAAGTTAACCGTAACTTCAATTCTTCCAGTTTTGAACTATTCTTCAGGAAAGGTTCATTTGAAATTCTCCACGCGCCACCAATTGAGTAAAACAATCCAAAAGGAACATCCCCGATTTTGATTGTTTTGGAAGCATTGTCGCCAACTCTTGACGAACCGTCGAGTGTAACAGATGCCGATGCAAGATATTTATCCTTAAAGCCATAAGTTACATTTTCGTAAAACGAGAGCCAGTTCCAGCTCCGGTTTGCACCGCCAATTTCACGTAAACTGTTTTGACCGTCCTGTAACATGCGGTATTCATCGTTTTCATGGGCATTTTTGGTAAGTCCCCAGTCTAATTCAAATTTATTGGTAAGTATGTTTACCCCGGTGTTTGATGTAAGCACATGGTTTTTCCCGAAATTCCTTTTATACTTTAAATAAGTATTGTTGTAAAACGAATTCAGGGTATTATTTGTCGCTTTCGAAACGTTAATTGCTTCCTTGTTGTAATAACTTACCATACCACGGTTGGGCTGAAATATTTGTTCTTTTAAAACATTGTAGGTTATCCCAAAGTTTGAATTTAAAACCAGGTTTTTCTTTAAATCAGCCGAAAACCCCAAAGTTGACAGAAAGTTGAAGTTATTGTTTGCAGCCTCATAGTTATCAACAATTGCCTGTGGATTGCTGACTCCCAACTCATCGGGTTCAGAAAGCGCAGTTAATTCTTGCCCTTCATTATCGTACTGATAAGGATTTAACATCGGCGATTTTGCCAGACTGGAAAATATAGGGCTGGTTTCATTTACCCTTGCCGATTCTTTCAATTGCGAATTGTTGTAACTTAACGACACGCTTGCATTCATTTTTAACCAGGTAAAAATATTAAGCAAACTAACAAACCTGAGGTTGTAACCATCGTAACCCGTGCTTTTTACAATTCCGTCACTGTTCATATATCCGAAAGACAGGCCATATCTTGCAATTTCGTCGCCCCCTTTCACTTTTACGTTAATATTTGTAAATGCAGCGTTCGAAAATATTAAGTCCTGCCAGTTGGTATTGTGTTGATAATCAATAAAACGATCATCTTCAGGAGTTAGATAAAGGTTAGGATATTCTAAAACAATCTCTTCTTCGGGCTTACCCGATGAAAAAAGGAGTTCGCTGATTAATGTTTTGTGCTGACCGGCATTCATTTGCGGAATTTGATTGGAAGGCGCTAATGAATAACCACTCCTTAAATCCAGTTCAACAACGGTTTCTGTTGCACTGGGGTCTAAAGTTTCGATAACCACCAACCCGTTTGATGCTTTAGAGCCATAGGGCGCTGTAAGTGTTGCATCTTTAACTACAGTTGTTTTTGAAATATCGAGCGGATTAATACTTAATAATGTATTGTATTCATAACCATTGAGATTAGAACCGAAAACATCGGATGGCATTACCGGAATGCCATCGACAAGATATAGCGGGGAATTGTTGCCGTTAATTGAATTTATACA
>WTWZ01000041.1:0-4902 GCA_009773765.1 Prolixibacteraceae bacterium
ATGCCTGGAATGCCATTAACCGGATTATGCTGGCCGAAAGCCTCGAACTGATTGGCTTG
The DNA here is from genome assembly GCA_009773765.1 of Prolixibacteraceae bacterium. Classification (GTDB taxonomy): domain Bacteria; phylum Bacteroidota; class Bacteroidia; order Bacteroidales; family Prolixibacteraceae; genus Draconibacterium. The sequence goes on from WTWZ01000041.1 coordinate 60, forward strand.
CATACCCACATTGGAACCTACATTATGGTACAGTCTGCGTATGCCATTGCAGCATCAAAACTGGCGAATTTATATATGGCCATTCACCGGAAATTCGATTACTGGTTAAAATACATCGATTTGGGTGGCGGTTTTGCTTCAAAGAATACGCTCAAAGGCGCTTATATGCCTGGTAACGAAACCTGTCCATCGTTCGACGATTATGCCGAAGCCATTTCAAACGCCATTATTTCTTCTGAAATTCCACACGAAAATCTGCCGGTGCTTTTTCTGGAAACCGGTCGAGCATTGATTGACGATGCCGCATATTTACTCACTACCGTTTTAGCAAATAAACGTTCCACGCTGGGTCGCCGCACCATGGTTATTGATGCCGGTGTGAACCTGCTTTTTACTTCGTTTTGGTACAATCTTGGCGTTTACCCGAGTAAAGAAGTTTCGGAATATGTTGAAGATACCACTATCTACGGACCGTTGTGTATGAACATCGATGTGATTCGAGATGCCATCAATTTCCCGCATGTAAAAACCGGCGACCGGCTTGTAATTGAGCGGGTTGGCGCTTACAACATGACCCAGTGGATGCAGTTTATCACTTACCGGCCAAATGTGATTTTAATCGATTTGGAGGGAAAAACACATATCATCCGTAAAAAGGAAGACCTTGAATCGATGCAAAGTTTTGAGTTGAATCCGAAAAGGTAAGTAGATGAATACCAATACGCTAACTGGTAAAGAAATTACTAACTCAATCCTAAACAGCTATTCGCAGGTGTTTTTTTCCACCTCAAAATTGCTGGCTGTATTTCTTTTGCTGATTAGTTTTTTTGATTACGGCGCTGGAATTGGCGGTTTGGTAGCGGTGCTGATTGCCAACCTGCTGGCCTGGCTTTTGGGCTACAACAAATACCTGCTGATTTCGGGATTGTATGGTTTTAATGCGTTACTGGTGGGTTTGGGAGTGGGTTTGTTTTACCAACCTTCGCCCGAACTTTTTCTGTTGATAGCGATTGCTGCGGTAACCTGTTTTTTCCTTACCATCGTTTTTCAGGGTGTGCTTGGCAAATACGGACTTCCGTTCCTGAGTGTGCCATTTTTGATTACCATCTGGATTGTGGTCCTTTCAGCCAACGACTTAAATGCGCTCCACATCAGCGAAAGGGGCATTTTCACTTATAACGAGTTGTATGCAATTGGCGGACAAACCTTTGTAAACCTGTACGATTTTCTGGAGAACTCAATCGGTTCGTCGTTCATCAAAATCTACTTTCATTCGCTGGGCGCCATTTTCTTCCAGAACAATTTATTGGCTGGAATTATTATTTCCATTGGGTTGCTCCTTTATTCGCGCATCACTTTTGTGTTGTCGGTGCTGGGATATTCGGTGGCATTTTTGTTTTATCAGATTGTTGGCATCGGGTTTAATTCGCTGGGCTACACGTTTATCGGGTTCAATTATATTTTATCAGCCATCGCGTTGGGCGGATACTATCTCGTACCCAACCGGATGAGTTACGCCTGGATAATTTTGTTGCTGCCTGCTGTGGTTTTAATTACCACGAGCACCCAGCAAATTTTTATCCTGTTCCGTATTTCGCCCTATTCGCTTCCGTTTAACATGGTTGTCCTCATGTTTTTATATTCGCTGAAACTGCGCGAACAGCGCTCCAAATATCTGGTTAAAACCCCTGTTCAGTTGGGTAATCCAGAGAAAAATCTCTACTTGTACTCAGGAAATTTAAAACGATTTCCATCGGCATTTCCAGTTGCGACTTCGCTGCCTTTTTTTGGCGATTGGACCGTGAGCCAGGCACACAACGGAGAACACACACACAAAGGATTGTGGCGACATGCCTGGGATTTTGTGGTTACCGACCGAACCGGCAATCAGTTTAAGGGAAACGGCGATTTTGCCGAAGATTACTTTTGCTTCGGAAAAATTGTTGTCGCGTCGTTCGACGGGACTGTAATTGAAGTGGTTAACAGTATTCACGATAACAAAATTGGTGATGTTGACACAAAAAACAACTGGGGGAATACAGTAATTATTAAATACAACGACTATTTGTATGCCAAGCTCAGTCACCTGAAATACCATTCAATCGAAGTAAAACCGGGCGATACATTGAAAAAGGGGCAGCCGCTGGGGCGTTGCGGAAACTCGGGCCGTTCGCCATTTCCGCACCTGCATTTCCAGTTTCAGGTTACGCCATACATTGGTTCTGCAACCCTCGACTACCCGTTTAGCCATTATCTGGTGAAAGAGGAAAACAGTTTTTCGCTTCAAAATTTTGAGTTCCCAAAAATCAATCAGGTTGTGGTAAATCCTGTGAAAAATGAGTCGCTCACCAACGCACTTCATTTTATCCCCGGACAACGAATTAATGTTGATGTGGAGGTCGATTCAGAAAAAAATAAATGGCAAAAACTGACCGGCAAATCCACTTGGATGGTGGAAACCGACGTTTATAACAACACTTTCATCCGATGCGAAAAGGACGGTGGATTGGCCTATTTGTACAACAACGGCGATTTGCACTATTTTACCAATTTCACCGGAACGAAAAATTCGGCTTTGTATTGGTTTTTTATATCGCTGTACAAGGTTCCGCTGGGATTTTTGCCCAACAGCAAAATTGCCGATTCCATTCCGCTGAACATGATGTTTGGCGGAGTACCGAGGATTCTGCAGGATTTTGTGGCGCCGCTTTTCCTGTTTCTGAATGTCGATTATCAACTCACCATGAAGGAAGCAGGCGACATTTTATCGTCGGCCGATATCGAAATGAAAGCATCCATTTCACAAAAAATTACTGGAAAGGAAATCCGCAATTTTCAGTCGGATATAAAAATCTCGAAGGAAAAAGGGATTCAGCTTTTAATACATACTAACGAGGCAAAAATTAAAATAACATGTCGAAACGGATTGGATTAGCAGGGTTTTTACTTCTTTTCGGGATTGCGGTTTCGGCACAGGAAAAATGGAATTACGCCGAAGTTGACCGGAAATCGTACGAACTTTACGAGCAGCAAAAATGGGCTGAACTAATTGTTTTTGCTGATGAAGCCCGCCACAATGGAATCGACTTTTTTTACCTTCAGGCCCGTACCGGGATTGCCTTTTTCAACCTGAAAAAGTACCGCAGGGCATCCGACTTTTTTCTGAAAGCCTGGGAAAACGACAAGTCGGCAGAGTGGCTTCAGGAGTATTTGTATTACAGTTTGGTTTATTCAGGCCGAAGTGTGGAAGCATCGAAATATGCGGCACAATTTTCTGTTCCGGTAAAGGTAAAAATCAACCACCAGAACATGAAACCATTGCGCGCGGCGCTGGAAATCGGGTACAGTTTTAACCCCGATTTTGATGCACTTTCCAACCGGTCGTTTGATGAAGAACTGAATGTTGGAAGCGATTATGGCGAAGCTTTTATACTGAAAAACTATCATTTCGAATCGGTGGATTACAGTCACCAGCTTGCGCCGGGAGTAGGAATTAACCACAACTTCACCCATTTAAATATTAACCGCCAACAGCAAGTTGATTGGGGGGTACAGTACACTTTCCCAATAAAAACAAATCAATTCCAGTATTTTGTAAATCCCTATTTTGTAATTGGTAAAAAACTGAATCTTTCACCTTCATTTAATGTTATCTGGGGAAATTCATCGTACTTTTTGGGAGGATATACAGAACAGCCAATTTTTAGAGAAAAAGAAATCAAATTCGCAGATTTTATTCTTTCACTTTCCAGTTGGTCACATTTTGGTAATTTTTCTCCCGGAGTAGAAGTAAATGCTGCAAATATATACGACATTAACCTGACTCAACTTTCAGCCTGGATAACTTACTATCCATTTTCAAATTTGAATTTTTATATCACCCCAAGGATTTATCTTAAAAAAGAGGAGAAAGACCGAAGTTTTAGCTTCAATACTTTTGGAATTTCCGGTGGAGCACAATTAGGGCCGGTACATTTTTTCGGGCAGTATTTAAACGGCGATATGGAAAATTTTATCGAACCAGGTGGTTATGTTGTGGCAAATTTCCCTGGCCGGTCGGAGCAGAAATTGATGGGAAGTTTGTACTTTCCGGTTTGGAAAAAATACCAGTTTGTTGTTCGTTACATTAACCAGGATGTTATTGAGACGTACTACGTTTACACCGATGATTTTGGCAGAAATCCGACGGAATACAAATACATAAAACACACCTTAACAGCAGGAATATCATGGAATTTTTAAGAAGAAAAATTATTTTACTGATTTTAACCGCCGCCGGTTTTTCAGCGGTGGCGCAGGTTTCGCAGGAAGCGCTCGAAGCAGCTTTCAACAAAAGTTATCAGCACGAAAAAGCCGGCGATTTTTCGGCTGCCGCCGATGTTTTAAAGAAAGTTTTTGATGAATCGTCATACGAACTCAATTTGCGATTGGGATGGCTGAATTACAATGCCGGACTTTTTGACGAGTCGGTAATTTTTTACAGCAACGCACAAAAATTAAAGCCCTATTCCGAAGAAGCCCGGTTTGGGTTGATTTTGCCCAAAGCCGCGCTGGGACGCTGGAATGAAGTGATTGAACTGTACAACAAAATACTGGAAATCAGCCCGAATAACTCGGTTGCGCTGTACCGACTCGGACTGGTTTATTATGGACGAAAGGATTACAACAAAGCACAACCGCTGTTTAAAAAGGTGGTCGATTTGTATCCGTTTGGGTACGACGGGCTGCTGATGCTGGGCTGGACTTCCTACTTTCTGGGAAATTATCCGCAGGCAAAAGTTTTGTTTAACAAGGTGTTGCTGTACAATCCCGGCGATGCCTCGGCAAAAGAGGGATTGCAATT
>WTWZ01000041.1:4911-28294 GCA_009773765.1 Prolixibacteraceae bacterium
ACTTCGCTCAGGGTGACTGTCAGACTGAGCGAAGTCGAAGTCTGTTTTTACAAATAAAATTGAATTAAATCTTAAAATATGAAACAATTTTTAACAACAATTCTCGTGCTGGCCGCATTTACATTGCAGGCGCAGGTTACCCTCGATAAAAAATACGATTATTCCACTTCGGTGGTTAAGTTTGAAACGCTCGGCTACAAATACTATTTAATGGATGTCCCTGCCGGGCAATGCCGCATTTACAACACCGACCATTCGTTGTTCAGAACCATAAACTGCAACATTCCCAACGGGTTTTATCTTTCCGACATTAAATTTATTTCTGAAAAGACATTTGACGCCGACGCCGGAATCGAACTGCTTTGTACCTATTACATGTACAATTCGGCAAAGTCATATTACGAGTACAACAGTAAAATAATCAACGACGACGGTTCTGCCCTGGTTACCATCGATGGGTCGTTGTATAATTACATCAACAAAACCGGTGAAAACGCATACAAGTTGTTTTCATACTGTTATGATTATTCGGTTACGCCCGAAAAAGTGTGGACCAATATTTACAGTTTGCCGGGCAGCCCGGCGGTAAGTGCATTTTCGATTAAAAATGATCCTGACATTTTGCTGAACGCCTTTCCAAATCCGGCCAGTCAATCGTTAAAAGTTGCTTATGTTTTACCCGAAAATATTAACCAGGCAACGCTGCACCTCATCGACAATTCAGGAAAACAGGTTGAACAGTTTGAGGTTGACAGCCACACCGACCATTTGATGTTAGATGTAAGCCGTTATCAAAGTGGCGTTTATCATTATTTTATTGAATACGGGAATACAAAAACACCGGCTAAAAAGTTGGTGGTTCGGTAAAATTGTTTTCGTATTCTGAAAAAAAACCACTCTGCAGCTTTTGAGAAGGAATTCGATTTGAATGATTATTTTAGACGCCTTATAAAACCGGGATATGATTTTCAAAATTAAACTTCACTGGCAAATACTGATTGCGCTTGTTGCGGCCATTGCTTTCGGCTTTTTTCTTCCTGATCTTGTACAATATGTATCGTGGATGGGCGTGGTTTTTCTGCGTGCCCTGAATATGGTGGTGGTACCGCTTATTTTAAGTTCAATAATCAGCGGTGTGGCCAGTATTGGCAGCGGCCCGAACCTGGGGCGGCTGGGTGTAAAAACCATGTCATTTTATATCGTTACCAGTTTAATTGCCATTCTCACCGGATTGTTTTTTGTCAATCTTTTCCAGCCGGGTGTTGGTGCAAATCTTGGCGCTGCAGGCGATGTTCAGCCGCTACCTCAGGGGAGCAATTCAGCCAGCGATATTTTAATGCGTACGATTCCCGACAATGTATTTGATGCCATGGCAAAAGGCGAAATACTTCCAGTGATTTTCTTTGCCATCCTTTTTGGCTTTTTCATCACTCAAATTCAAACCGAAAAACAACAACAACTAACACGGTTTTTTGATTCCGTATTTGAAGTGATGATGAAAATCACATCGTTTGTTATCTTGTTTACACCACTTGGAATTTTTGCCATTGTATCGAAAGAAGTGGCAAAAAATGCAGGCTCTCTCTCCAATATTGCCGGAAGCCTTGGAATCTACATGCTAACTGTATTTATTGCCCTGCTTGTTCACGGCGCAATTATCCTGCCCCTTCTTGTTCGTTTTCTTGGAAAAGCCAGCCCCCTGAAACATTTCCGAAACATGGCCACGCCGCTGCTCACTGCATTTTCAACCGCATCGTCAAATGCGGCGCTTCCATTGTCGATGGTGGCAGTCGAAGAAAAAAATGGAGTTTCCAAGAAAATCACAAGTTTTACGTTGCCATTGGGCGCAACTATTAACATGAACGGCACTGCTTTATATGAGTGCGTGGCCGTAATTTTTATTGCACAGGTATATGGAATCGACCTGACCATGGGCCAGCAGGCAATTATTGTGTTAACTGCGTTGCTTGCAGCCATTGGTTCGGCTGGAATTCCAATGGCAGGGTTGGTAATGATGACCATAGTGTTAACGGCGGTGAATTTGCCGCTCGAAGGTATTGGTTTGATTTTGGCAGTGGACCGCATTCTCGACATGTCGCGCACAACTGTAAATGTTTGGGGAGATACCTGTGCAGCCGTGATTATTGCCAAATCGGAAGGTGAAACACTGAACGTGTAATTGGGCCGAAAGCTTATTCAATTTTCATTTCCCCTGATTAACAGCAAAGAACTGGCATATACCGGCGCCGTTTGATTTTTAGTGTTTCTGTTACCCAAATTGATTTGTAGCCAGGCATTTTCATTAGTCTTCAAAATTAAATTTTCCCCAAATGTTAAATCATTGTGAGACTCATGTGTGACTTTCGTCACAAAACAAAACTAAATACTTTTTTGTCTGTATATTTGCAGTAACGAGTATTCTTTACTTACTTAAAATATGATGAAATTGATGAAACAAATAATCTGCCCCATATCAAACGAATATGTTAATGAACGTGTAACACGGATAAACGCTTTGCTGGCCATTTTGCTGACTGCTACCGCTTTTCTTTTGAATTCGGTGCTATTCCTGATTTTTTTAACAGCAGATTTTTATACCAGGGCCTTTACCAATGCCAGATACAGCCCCATAAGTTACCTGAGCCACCGGATGGTTAACGCTTTAAACCTGAATAAAAAGGAGACAGACAAAGCGCCAAAGATTTTTGCGGCCCGAATTGGTTTTATAATGTCGCTGGCTATTACGGTACTGTTTTTACTTCAGTTGAATACTGCGGCATTTGCTGTAGGCGGAATACTTATTTTTTTTGCATCGCTCGAGTTTGTGCTCGCCGTTTGCATGGGGTGCATTGTTTACAACTATCTGGTTTTGCCCTTTTTCAAACAATAGCTTTATATTACACACACCGGAAGGCATCCTTTTTCAGGGTGCCTTTTTTATTTTTAAATTGCATGGCAATTAAAACCAAACTGCAATTACACATCTTTTTATGTCAATTTATAATTCAAGGTTTATCGATAAATATGAATGGTGTGAATTTTAAGGTTTTTTTGCATTTCCGGCTTTTTAAAGTGCCATAAAAATTTCAATTTACAACGCTGACAAAATTGTAAATTGCAGGCTAAAAAAAAGGAGTTATCAAAACAAAAAATCAAATGCGATGAAGACACGAAATTTAATGATGTACACAATAGTTTTACTGTTGTTTCTTGGTTCCTGCAAACCCATCTACCAGTGCGGACAACCCGTCCCGGAGAAAAACCTGTTGCTTTCGAAAAGAATTAAAGCCGTTATTGCCGAGCGCGATTCGCTTTGCACAACGCTTGCAGCACGCGACAACGAAATAGTTTCATTAAAAGATAATATTGAGTCGCTAAAAAATAATATTGCTGGTTTGAACCAGTCGATTACCGACATTGAAAAGAAGTACAATGAACTTTCGGGGGCAAAACTTTCGGAAGCCGAGCAGTTTAACCTGGCACTGAAACAAAAAACCGAAGAGTTAAACTTCAAGGAACGTCTTTTAAAAGAAAGGGAACAGGCGTTGAATGAACTGCGGGATGTAATCGCACGGCAGGATTCAATTACAAAACGGCTGAACGATGTTATCCGCAATGCCTTGCTTGGATTTAATTCCGATGAACTTTCGGTGGAAGTAAAAAACGGGAAAGTGTATGTTTCCATGTCCGACAAACTGTTGTTTAAATCGGGGAGTGCAGCAGTTGAAACCAAAGGAAAGGAAGCCATAAAAGTGCTGGCCGGTGTTCTGGACAAAAACCGCGATATCGACATCCTGATTGAAGGCCACACCGACAATGTGCCGATAAAAACCGCAGTTTACCGCGACAACTGGGATTTGAGCGTTGCCCGTGCAACTTCGATTGTGCGTATTTTAACCGATGAATACAAAATTGAACCCACGCGTTTAACAGCATCGGGCAAAGGAGAGTTTTCGCCACGTGCCACCAACGAAACACCTGAAGACCGGGCGCTTAACCGCCGAACGGAAATCATCCTTTCGCCCAAACTCGACGAAATTATGCAGTTGCTGAAAACCAACTGATTACATTTATAGCCAGTGAGCGGGTGGTTCAAAGTCACCTGCTTACTTAATCAGAAGTACCTTCGCACTTTTCTCCGGTATTCCAGGTATTCCGAACCATAAAAGCGCTGCATAAATTTTTCCTCCTTCAGAATAAAAAAATGGATACCAGTAGCGGCCAGCAACGCAAAACCAACAAAAAATGGCGATGGAAAAACGAGTGCAATTCCTGTAAACCACAGTATTAGCGAAGTAAAAAACGGATTGCGGGAAAAGGCAAAAATTCCGGTTATGATTAATTTTCCAATGTTGTTTTCGACGAGGCCAAAGCGCAATGAATTCCGGAAATGAAGCAGTGTAAGTAACATGATAACCAGTGATATTGCAATAATCATCACTCCTGCAATCTGAATAAAAACTGAATGAAATAAAAGTTGGGTAATTGTTTCAGGAAGAACTGAAAATGAAATCTGAAAAACCGGCTTTGAGATTTCCCACAACCACAATAACATTATCAACAGAAAAACAGGATAGCTAAAAGGTGAAGTTTTCACTGTTTCATTCCCGGCAGCGCTGATTTTAACCCCTTTTCGTTTCAGAAAAACAACTCTTCCCAAAATCATAAAAATCAAAATCAGAAAGCTAACCAAAGGAAAAATCTCAAATCCAACCATACTTGTAATTTGGACTTGAAATTAAAGAAAATTCAGAAAATAATCTTATGCCCTTCTGAACTTTCCACAATCCGAAAGTATTTCATGATATTTTGTATCTTTGCTCAAAAGACAAATATGCATGTCGATTTACATACAAAATTAAAAGCTATGCTCTGGGACATGCCGGAAGTAAGCAAAATGAAGATTGCTGATGAAATACTGGCAAATCCGGTTGAAATGTTCAAGAACGATGATCAGATTTTCATCAAAGCGCTTAATAGCCTTAACTGGTATGAGTTAATCAGTCTTGTTGAAAAACAAAATTTACTCCTTTTATTAACCGACTCTACCATCCAAAAACTGTTTCCTGTTCAACGACGCACATACTATACCAATGCACGACGATTATTATCAAAATACGCTCTACCCGCTCCAAGATAAAGTACTTGAAATAGATTTAAGTTTTAGAACAGTTTCCTGTTGAAAAATTGATTGAAATAAATTGGATTACAGAATCACCTTCACGTGAATGGTTTATTGCACGTATCAACCAAATTATACCTGACATTCCCAGTGGAAATGAGAATTCGTTATACAAACAAGCCTGATTTGTTTAAATCCGAAACTCCCCCTCCCTCGTTAAAGTAAGTTAAACAGATACTTTTCTGCCACTTGATTTGTTATTATCTTTACACGATTTGAAATTTTACAGATGAACAAACCACGAATTCTCTGGATCGACGACGAAATTGATTTATTGCGCGCTCACATTATTTTCCTTGAAAGCAAGGGATACGATGTTGAAACAGCCAACAACGGTTTGGATGCAGTTGAAAAAGTAAAGGAAAATTATTACGATATTATTTTTTTAGACGAAAATATGCCCGGAATGACGGGACTGGAAACGCTTACACAAATTAAAACCATATCTTCAAATGTGCCGGTGGTGATGATTACCAAAAGCGAAGAAGAAAATATAATGGACGAGGCAGTGGGTTCGAAAATTGCCGACTACCTTATAAAACCGGTTAACCCGAACCAGATTTTGCTTTCGCTGAAAAAGAACATCGACCAGCAAAGGCTGGTTACACAGCAAACCACATTGGCTTATCAAATTCAGTTTGGGAAAATAGGGATGCAAATAAACGACAGGCTGAATTACAAAGAATGGGTTGATGTGTACAAAAAGTTGGTTCACTGGGAAATAGAACTGAGCCAGAGCGATGATCCTGCAATGGATGAAATTCTGGCCAGGCAAAAAGAAGACGCCAACAATGCATTTTTCAGGTTCATCAAAGATCATTATCTCAACTGGTTTTTACAGGATATTGGCGAACGGCCAATTTTATCGCCCGATATTTTCAAGCATAAAATTTTCCCGTTACTCGACAGCGGAAAAAAAGTTTTCGTCCTTGTAATCGATAATTTGCGCTTCGACCAGTGGCGAACCATTAACAAAGTTTTCGACAATTATTTCAGGACCGAATCGGAGGATTTGTACTTCAGCATTTTGCCCACCGCAACCATGTATGCACGCAATGCCATGTTTGCAGGGTTAATGCCATCGGAAATTGAAAAACTTTACCCCGATTTTTGGGACGATGACGATAATGAAGGAAACAAAAACAGGTTCGAGGAGCAATTGTTGCGTAAACAAATGGCCCGGCACGGCAGAAAAGAGAAACTCTGGTTCGATAAAGTTTCGGGAATGCGAATGGAACGCCGCATTTCGGATAACCTGAGCAGTATTCTGGATAGCGGCCTTTCGGTAATGGTTTTTAATTTTGTGGATATGATTTCTCATGCCCGTACCGAAATGGATATGGTAAAAGAACTGGCTGGCGATGAAAAGGCTTACCGTTCGTTAACCCTGAGCTGGTTTAACAATTCATCGTTGCTGGCGCTTTTAAAAGGGCTTTCGGAAAATGATATCAGGGTTGTGTTAACCACCGACCATGGCTCAATCAGGGTAAACAACCCGATTAAAGTTATTGGCGATCGCGAAACCAGTACCAATCTTCGTTACAAACTCGGGAAAAACCTGAATTACAAATCGAAACAGATTTTTGAGGTGCGCGATCCTCGAAAAGCATTTTTACCTTCGCGAAATGTAAGTACAAGCTATATTTTTGCCAACTCCGATGATTTTCTGGCCTATCCGAATAACTTTAATTACTATGCCAATTATTACAAAGACACTTTTCAGCACGGTGGAATTTCGATGGAAGAGATGATAATTCCGGTGGTAACACTGGTTCCCAAGGGATAATGGTTTTTGCTTCAAATCAATTTAAAGAAATAAAAACATGTAACTAATTTTCAGTTGCATTTTATATATTTGCAATATGACAACATTAAAAAAGCTTATTGATCGTTTCAGGAAAAAACCTAAAAATTTTTCTTATGATGAATTGAGACGATTATTGGGTTTTTTGGGTTACGTTGAGAAACAGGGAGCCGGTTCAAGAGTAGTTTTTATAAATGAAAAAACAAAACATAAAATAAAACTTCATAAACCACATCCCGGGAAAATAATAAAACAGTATCAGTTGGATTTTATTGAAAACGAATTGAAATTGAAAAATTTAGTATGAAGGATATTTTAACATATAAAGGATTTATCGGGTCTGTGCATTATAACTCAAGCGATCGGGTATTTTTTGGCAAGGTAGAAGGAATAAACGACCTGGTTACTTTTGAAGGAACAACGGTAGATGAGTTGGAAAATGCATTTAAATTTATGGTCGATGAACATATTAAAGACTGCGAAGAAGAAGGTATTCCGGTTGAAAAATCATATAAAGGAACTTTCAATATCAGATTAAATCCAGGTATACATAAAAAAGCAGCACAACTGGCATTAATGAAAGGTATTACATTAAATCAATTAGTTCAAAAAGCAATCAAACGGGAGATTGAAGCTGAACTAAAATAATTACCCCTCCTCAACATCCTTCCGCAATTGCGCATACAATTTATTTGCAAAAATAAAGTCGTTTAGTTTTTTGTTGTGGCTGTTCAGAATTTCCTTGTTTGTGCCAACCCACTCTTTTTTGCCCTGGCTGATAAAAAGTATCGACTCGCCTATTTCAATCACCGAGTTCATATCGTGGGTATTAATTATGGTGGTCATTTCAAATTCCTTTGTTAAATCTAAAAGCAACCGGTCGATTACCTTTGATGTTTCAGGATCGAGGCCGGAGTTTGGTTCATCGCAAAACAGGTATCGCGGATTAAGGGCGATGGCACGTGCAATGGCAACCCTTTTTTTCATTCCGCCGCTTATTTCGCTGGGTGAAAGTTTATATGCCCGTGTTTCAATGTTTACATGGTCGAGACAAAAAGCAACCCGCAGTTGTTTTTCCCTGGGGCTCATGGCTGTAAACATATCGAGCGGGAAACGAACGTTTTCTTCAACTGTAATGCTGTCGAAAAGCGCGCCACCCTGAAAAACCATCCCGATTTCCTGCCGCATTTTTTTGCGTTGTTTTTCACCGGTTAAGGTAAAGTTACGGTCATTATACCAAATTTCACCTTTATCAACATCAATTAAACCCAGGACACATTTCAGCAAAACTGTTTTGCCTGAACCGCTGCGCCCGATAATAAGGTTGGTTTTCCCTCTTTCGAAAATGATGGATATGTTATTCAAAACCTCGTTCCCATCAAACGACTTCACTAAATTTTTAATTTCAATCATGTGAGCAACAAACGGGTTAAAATTAAATCGAAAAATAATATCAGAATATTGGTGTTTACCACGGCGGTTGTGCTTGCTTTGCCCACATTGAGCGCACCGCCCTGCACATAATAACCGAAATAGGCAGGGACCGAAGCAACCAGAAACCCAAATACCAGCGATTTAATGATTGAGAATGTAGCGTAATATGAAACAAACAATGTTTTTATCCCCTCCAAATATTCAGGCAAAGTAATGGTTCCGGTAATGGGCCCGGTAACCAGTCCTCCCAATATTCCGAAGAAAACACTGATGATATACAGAAACGGGAAAATAAAAACCACAGCAATAATTTTTGGCAGAATAAGGTAACTTGCCGAGTTAATACCCATAATTTCCAGCGAGTCGATTTGTTCGGTTACGCGCATGCTGCCAATTTCGGAAGTAATATTAGAGCCAATTTTTCCCGCCATTATCAGCGCCATCATGGTCGATGAAAATTCGAGCAGCAATGTATCGCGGACAGCCAACCCGATTAAATATGAAGGATACAGCGGATTCATTAAAGCGTAGGAAAATTGAATGGTCATAATCCCCCCGATAAATATGGAAACCATTACTACAATACCTACCGAACTAACCCCCAGGTTTTCGATTTCGTAAAACAATTGCTTAACGTACATTCTGTGCTTTTCGGGCCTTGCAAATACCATTCTAATCATCGAAAAATACCGGCCTGCATGAAAGAGAAATTTCATTTTATTTCAATTATTTATTTTTTCAACAAAAATTAAAACAGAAGCTAAAATTACAATTTTAAACACCGTAAACAAACAGATTGGTGATATGAACTTGAACTGAATTAAAAATATGCTGCAAATCAAAATGATTTGCATAAAATTAATATTTTTGAAGGAACACAAACTAAAAATTCATGAGCAATAATTACTGTATTATAATGGCTGGCGGAACAGGGAGCCGTTTCTGGCCCCTCAGCCGTTTGGCCAAACCAAAGCAGTTTTTAGATATTCTTGGCACCGGACGATCCTTTCTTCAACAAACTTTCGACAGGTTCTCAAAAATAATCCCTCCCGAAAATTTTGTGATAGTTACCAATATCAAATACAAAAATCTGGTACTTGAGCAGCTTCCGCAAATTAAGGAGGAACAGGTTTTGCCCGAACCACTGCGCCGGAATACTGCGCCTTGTATTGCTTATGCCACCTACAAGATAAAAACCAAAAATCCAAATGCCATTATGGTTGTGGCGCCTTCCGACCATGTAATTTTGAAAGAAGGGGAGTTTATTAGCCAGATTAAAAACGGGCTTGATTTTGTTAAGCAAAACAACGCATTGCTCACCCTCGGAATTAAACCCTGTCGGCCAGAAACGGCATACGGCTACATTCAGATTTATAAAAAAGAAGATTTTAAAGATTTGGACAACCTCTTTAAAGTGAAGATTTTTGCTGAAAAGCCCGATGTTCAAATGGCAAAACTTTTTATCGAGAGCGGCGAATTTTTCTGGAATTCAGGAATTTTCATCTGGTCGATGCCTGCAATAATTGAAGCATTCAACCAACACCTGCCCGATGTTTCGATGCTGTTTGAAAAAGGTATGAAACTTTACAATACCAACGATGAAGTTCATTTTATAAGCAAAATCTACTCCGAATTGCAGTCTGTTTCGGTTGATTACGGAATTATGGAAAAGGCCCAAAACGTGTATGTTTTAACAGCCGATTTTGGATGGAGCGACTTCGGAAACTGGGGCACGCTCTACGAAAACCGGAAAAAAGACGAAGCCGGAAACGTAATCAGCGGCGACAACATATTGACGTATGACACTAAAAACTGTATTATCAATATTTCGCCCGAAAAAATAGCCGTGCTGCAGGGGCTGGACGGATATATTGTGGCCGAATCGAACGATACAATTATGATTTGCCGGAAAGAAGACGAACAGCAAATAAAGAAATTTGTAACCGATGTGAGAATCAAAAAAGGGGATTCGCTGATTTAAAACTTGTAAATTGAAAAACTGGCAAATTGAAAATTTAATCATAATTATCTTTTACCCAAAAAAAACAGTCATTCACCTACTTATTCAAAGTGATCATCTAACTTATTATTCCCCCTGAAAACTTTTTTCCGAATTTTGTTTCATTGTTAAGAAATAAATAATCTTACACAAGGAAACGTTTTAAATCTAAAACGTTTCCTTGCTTTGTGGCAAAATTATTATCAGGAAAAATGGAGAGTGAAATCAATTTAAATGATCCCAGGTTATGTGCAATCCTTGACGGCACAATTAATCTGTTTTATGAGTTTGGGATCAGGAATTTAAATATGGACGACATTAGCCGCCAGCTCAAAATATCGAAGAAAACCTTGTATCAGTATGCCAAGAGTAAGGAAGATTTGATTGAAAAGCTTTTTTACTACGACGATATGAAATTTGAAAAACGGATTTCGGAAATCAGGCTTGACAAATTGAATGCCATCGATGTTTTAATCCAGGTTAGTATAATTGTTTCGGGACAGATGGGCAAATTCGATGCAAAGCTGAAGTTCGAGATGAAAAAATACTACGAGACTGTTTTTCACAATTTCATGGTAAAAAAACAGGCACATATTTTCGAGCAAATAAGCAACAACATTAAACAAGGCATTTCTGAAGGTTTGTACCGCGACAATTTAAACACCGGACTGGTGGCAGGATTGTATGTAAGGAACCTGGTTGAAATGCACAACAAAGATTTCTGTATTGTCGAAAATATCACTTTCGACCAGATTTTTGAAGCGATGTTCGAAAACCATATCCGCGCAGTTTCAACTACCGAAGGCATTAAATACTTCGAAAAACGGAAGTCGGAAATAAGTCAGTTAAATAAAAACAACAATTAATAATTCACTTAAATATGTTTGGAAAAATAAAACAAACACTGATTGCCCTATTGATGATTCCGGCAGGAATAATCAACGCGCAGGAACCCCTTCGACTTACACTTGAAGAGGCTGTTAAAATGGCCATGGAAAAAAACACCAGCATCCTGAATTCGAAAATCGATTTGGAAATGTCGGAAAGAAAAATCAGGGAAACGATTGCCATGGGTTTGCCACATCTCGATTTAAAATCGGCCTACACATTTTTACCCAAAGTGCCTACAATGACATTTGGTTTTCCCAGCGATGACCCAAATGCACCACCGCCTGAACCTATCGAACTTGGTGTAAAGCACAATGTTACCACCGATATTACTGCATCGCAGCTTATTTTTAATGGTTCGTACATTGTTGGCCTTCAGGCAACAAAAGTGTTACAAAATTTAGCTGTACAAAACGATGAAAAAACGAGGCTCGATGTTAACGAATCGGTTATCAACACTTATCAAATGATTCAGCTTGCCGAAGAGAGCGTAAATATACTTCAGCAAAACCTTGATAATGTGCTAAAAACAAAGTCCGAAATTTCGGAGATGTACATACAGGGATTCATGGAAAAAACAGATGTTGACCAGCTTGAGGTTACTGCCAACGTACTTCGCAATTCATTAAAACAGGTAGAAACCAATATCGATATGGCTTACCGGCTTTTGAAAATTCAGTTGGGAATCGATGAATCTGTCCCGGTTGCGGTAGCCGACAGCACCGAAAGTTACGAATCGCTGATGCTTCAAAGCGACCAAATTATTACCGAAGAGTTTATGCTCGAAAAAAATGTGGATTATAAACTCGTGCAAACATCGAAACAACTGGCCGAACTCAATGTAAAAAACGAAAAAAGCAGTTACCTGCCCGTAATTACAGGGTTTTACAACTACACCCATAAAATGAATGCACCGGCTTTTGACTTTGCGCCTAAAAACATTTTTGGAATAAACATGAACCTGCCCATTTTTGCCAGCGGCCAGCGAAAAGCGTTGATTGACCAAAGGGAACTGGAGGTTGAAAAAAGTGAAAACACAAGGTTATTTGTATCGAACAGCCTGGTTATGCAGGCAAATCAACTGAAAAGTGATGTTGAAATAAAAGCTGAAAAATATAAAAACCAAAAACAGAGCAAGGAACTTACCGACGAAATTTACCAGCGCACACTCGAAAAATACCGTCAGGGAATGGCAACGAGCCTCGATTTGGCAAATACTCAAAACCAGTACCTGGGCAACCTCACCAGCTATTACCAGTATATGTTCGATTTACAGGGCGCTATAACAAAACTCGAGAAACTTTACAATATCAATCAGGTTACCCAATAAAACATACGTTACTGATATTATTTAATCATCGAAAAATAAAAAACAAATGAAAAAATTTATTCTCTACGCTGGTGCAATTGCTTTCATGGTTTCGTGCAGCCAGACTACAGACAAAAATGCCGAGCTTGAAAAGCTTAAACATCAGCGCGACCAACTGAACATTGAAATTGAACAGCTATCAGCGGAAATCAATCCAAACAACGAAAAGGATGAATTAAAAGGTGTACCGGTAATTGTAACCGATGCTGCCGAATGTGTTTTCAACCATTACATTCGGGTACAGGGAATTGTTGATGGCGATCAGAACATTGCAGTTAGCCCGCAAATGGCAGGAATAGTGACTGCAGTTTATGTAAAAGAAGGAACGCAGGTAAAAAAGGGCCAGGTAATGGCCGAGCTCGATGCCCGTGTAATGAAACAATCCATCGAAGAAGTTAAAACGCAACTCGATTTAGCTACAAATATTTACCAAAAGCAGAGTGCATTGTGGGAAAAGAAAATAGGTAGCGAAGTTCAGTATTTGCAGGCAAAAAACAACAAAGAGTCGCTTGAAAGACGTTTAAATACAACTAACGAACAGTTAAAAATGGCACAGGTTGTTTCGCCAATTACGGGCACTGTGGAAAGTGTCCCGCTTCGCGTTGGACAAATGGCCTCGCCAGGAATGCCAACTTCAACTATTCGGGTAATAAATATGAGCGTGGCAAAAATATCGGCCGAAGTTTCAGAAACTTATGCTACCCGCATAAAAGAGGGAAATTTTGCAGTCATCAGTTTTCCCGATCTGGAGAAAGAAATTGAAACAAAACTAAACTTTACCAGCCGTTTCATCGACCCTACAAACAGAACATTTAAAGTGGAATGTAAAGTTTCGCCGAAGGATTTTGAGCTTCGGGCCAATATGGTTGCCTATTTAAAAATTAAAGATTACACCAACGAAAAAACTTTTTGTATCCCGGTAAATTACATTCAAAGCAACCAGGATGGTAAATTCCTGTATATCGCTTCTCGAAACGGAAACGATTGGACGGCAGAAAAGAGGACAATTAAAACGGGCATGGATTACGACGGGGTTACTGAGGTACTGGAAGGAATATCAGCAGGTGAAAAAATCATCACTTCCGGTTTTCAGAATTTAATACCCGGACAAAAAGTAGTTTTTTAATTTCTTAAAAACGACCAATTATGTTGAAAGAAAAAAAGATTAAGGGGTTTTTTGCAACAAACTGGGCTATCGATAACCGGACAAGCGTTTACGTGCTTGCCGTGTTAATAACGATACTTGGGTTAATGAATTATTACAGTATTCCAAAAGAACAATTTCCACAGGTAGTAATTCCGTATATTGTTGTAAGTACTGCATATCCAGGCACTTCGCCAGAGGATATGGAGAATCTGGTAACGCGCCCCATCGAAAAACAGCTAAAATCAATTTCTGATGTAAAAAATATAACCAGTAACTCTGTGCCCGATTTCTCTTCAATTATTGTTGAATTCGACCCCGATCTATCTATCGAAACAGCCAAGCAACGCGTACGCGATGCAGTTGACAAATCGAAAAGCGACCTGCCAACCGATTTGCCTTCGCAACCCGATATTATGGATATCGATATTTCTGAAATGCCGGTAATGTACCTTAACATTTCAGGCAATTACGATATGGACAAATTAAGACAATATGCAGAAATTGCCCAGGATAAAATTGAAGGATTAAAGGAAATTACCCGCGTTGATATTGTTGGCGCCCTCGATCGCGAAATCCAAATTGATGCCGATATTTTTAAAATGCAGGTGGCCAAAGTAACTTTCGGCGATATTGAGCGGGCGGTTGCTTTGGAGAACATGACCATTTCGGGGGGTGTTTTAACAAACAACGGCATTCGTAATACAGTTCGCATCA
The DNA here is from genome assembly GCA_009773765.1 of Prolixibacteraceae bacterium. Classification (GTDB taxonomy): domain Bacteria; phylum Bacteroidota; class Bacteroidia; order Bacteroidales; family Prolixibacteraceae; genus Draconibacterium. Next base: position 19,449 of record WTWZ01000041.1, read on the forward strand.
AAGGTCAGTTTTCTGATGTAGGAACCATTAAAAATATTGTTATCCAATCATCAAGTGGCGCTATTGTTAAACTCACTGATATTGCAACCGTTAACGATGGCTTTAAAGAACAGGAAAGTTACGCCCGTTTGGACGGTAAAAATGTTATTACACTGAACGTAATTAAAAAGAGCGGAACCAACCTGTTGGATGCTTCAGACCAAATCAAAAAAATAGTTGACGAAGAGCTAATTGGAAAAGAATATCCTTCAGATATGGAGATTACAATAACCGGCGACCAGAGCCGGTTTACGCGAAATACACTTGAAGAATTAAATAATACCATTATTATCGGGTTTATTCTGGTAACGATTGTATTAATGTTTTTCATGGGGTTTACAAATGCCTTTTTTGTGGGGCTTGCAGTTCCGCTTTCCATATTTGTGGCCTATTTAATTATTCCGGGGCTGGGCTTTACAATGAATATGATTGTAATGTTTGCCTTTATTTTCGCCTTAGGGATTGTGGTTGACGATGCCATTGTAGTGATTGAAAATACGCACAGGCTGCATCGGTTTCATCCAGATATAAACGTTGCCGCCAAAATGGCTGCCGGTGAAGTTTTCCTTCCCATTTTATCGGGTACGCTTACCACTTTGGCCCCCTTTTTCCCTTTGGCTTTCTGGCCCGGAATTGTGGGCCAGTTTATGCACTATTTGCCGGTAACGCTTATTATTACGCTTTTCGCATCACTGTTTGTAGCTTATATTTTCAATCCCGTTTTTGCGGTTTCGTTTATGAAACACGAGTACGACCAGGACTTTCAAAAAGAAAAGGGATGGAAACGCAATAAAATAATTATGGTAATTATGCTTGTTCTGGCAGGTATTTTCTATTTGTCAAAATCGTACGGGATAGCTAATTTGCTGGTTTTCGGGACTATTTTGATTCTTCTTTTCCATTATGTAATCAAAAAAATGATAACAGCTTTCCAGGATATAATATGGCCATGGTTTATGGCCCAGTATGAAAAACAACTGAGGTTTGTACTAAAAGGCGCCCGGCCTATCTGGATTTTGATTGGAATGATTGGGCTTTTCATCTTTACCATGTATTTAACAGCAATTGTAAAACCTACCGTTTTGTTTTTCCCCGATAACGAGCCAAACAACATTTACGTTTATATTAAAATGCCCGGTGGCACGCACCAGCTTGTTACCGACAGCATTACGCGTATTGCGGAGCAACGGGTTTTCAAAGCCATCGGAAACAACAACCCCGACGTTGAATCGGTAATTTCGAATGTAACTATTGGGGCAGAGGAAGAAGGGTTCACCTCATCTGGCAACCCGTTTAACAAAGGGAAAGTATCCGTAAATTTTATGGAACATAAATACCGCTCAACCGGGATTTCTACAACAGAATATATGGAGATGATCCGCAAAGAAGTAGCCGATATACCGGGGTCCGAAATTACTGTCGATAAAAATCAAAACGGCCCACCCACCGGAAAGCCAATCAACATTGAGGTCACCAGTGAGAATCTTGAAGATTTGATAAAAGATGCTTATGCATTCCGCGATTATTTAGATTCGCTGAACATTCCGGGAGTGGAAGAGTTAAAAACAGATTTTGAAATAAATTCGCCCGAAATTATTATACAGATCGATCGTGATCGTGCCCAGCGTTTGGGGCTTTCTACCGGGCAAATTGGAATGGAAATTCGCACAGCGCTTTACGGGAAAGAGATTTCGAAACTGAAACAGGAAGAAGACGAATATCCGATTATGCTCCGTTACGATAAAAATGTGCGCGAAAACATCAATGCACTGATAAACCTCGAAATTACCTATCGCGATATGAATACAGGCATATTGCGCAGTATCCCCTTATCGACAGTTGCAAAAATCGATTACACAACTTCGTATGCAGGGATTAAACGTTTGGACCAGAAACGTATAATAACTGTTTATTCAAACGTTCTTTCGGGTTTTTCCGCAAACGATATTGTTCCGGTAATCAACAAGGAAGCTGAAAGGTTTAATATGCGCCAGGGAACTTCAATTAAACTAACCGGAGAACAGGAAGATCAGGAGGAAACTGTTGCATTCCTGCTGAAAGCAATGGTGATTGCTATCGGGGTAATTTTCTTTATTCTGATTACCCAGTTTGGTTCGGTCAGCAAATCGCTCATTATTTTAAGCGAGGTCGTTTTCAGTATTATTGGGGTTTTACTTGGTGTTATCATTTTCAAAATGGACCTTGTAATTATGATGACCGGATTGGGAGTTGTTGCACTTGGTGGAATTGTTGTGCGAAATGGAATTTTGATAGTTGAATTTATCGAGGTAAAAAAGAAAGAAGGCCTGCCAACCCGCCGTGCAATTATTGAAGGTGGCCGCACACGAATCACACCGGTTATTCTTACGGCCGCTGCAACCATACTTGGTTTGGTCCCGCTGGCGGTTGGAATGAATATCAATTTTATAACCATGTTCACCGAACTAAATCCTCAAATTTATTTCGGCGGCGATAACGTTGCTTTCTGGGGCCCATTATCGTGGTCTATTATTTTTGGGTTGAGTTTTGCCACTTTCCTCACATTAATGATGGTTCCGGCTTTATACGAGCTCGATTATACCATTCGGTTAAAGATTGCAAGGTACAAACACCACCGGAAGATAAAAAAACTAAAAAATCAATAACGGTAATAATTTACGGCTGAACGGGCAACTTTTCCGCCGTTTTTTTCCTTTATAGGTTATTTCGTCCCCGTTCCTCGCCAACGCAATGGCTTTCAATCAAATCTGTCATTATCTTCTCAATTGAATATCGGCAAAAATCAAATCTTCGGGATAAGTTATTTTAATGTTTTCGCGGTTTCCTTCAACCAGGTGAATGGTTTGGCCAATGCTCTCCAAAACTGTGGCATCATCTGTAAACAAGTCGCTTTTAGCCATCATGAAAGCCCTCTGGATTAACCTGCACTGAAAAGTTTGCGGTGTTTGTACCAAAAAATACTTTCCCCTGTCAACCGGATGGTTTACTGAACCATCGGCAAAACGCACCGATTCGGAAACCGGTATTACCGGCAGCGCATTCCCTTTTTCGGCAGCCGTTTCGAAACAGTTTTGCAGTGTTTTAGCGGATACCAGCGGACGGACGCCATCGTGTATAAAAACAATACCATCGCCTGAAATTAAATTCAAACCGCTTTTTACAGATTGAAACCGTGTTTCGCCCCCAAAAGCTATTTTATGTACAGTTTTGAACTGGTGTTTTTTGCACAGCTCATGCCAATACTTTACCTGTTCTTTCGGGAGCACAAGAATAAATTCTAAATTTGAACCGAAATTGATAAAAGCATTAAAGGTATGCATCAATACAGGGCGTTCGTTGATTTCGGCAAATTGCTTTGGCACAGTGCTGTTCATCCTGCTGCCACTGCCCCCCGCCACTATTAATGCAAACTTTTTCATTTCGATGGTGTTTTTTAATAATCTGAATGGTAAAAATACTTTAAAAAAATTCAGATATGAACCAGGTTATAAGGTTTCTTCAGGATCTTTCAGAAAACAACAACCGCGAATGGTTTCAGGAAAACAAAGCGCGATACGATGAAAGCCGCAAAAAAGCGCTGTTTTTAACCGAAGTTGTCATTAACGAAATCAGGAAATTTGATCCTGAAATGATGGATGATAAACTGAAAACAGCCCCCAAAGGTTTTTCTCCCGCTCACGAATTTATTGATTTGCCGCGCTATAAGTCGTTTGCATTTATGAGTCCGGTTAACCAATCTGAAGTTTTAGCCGGTAATTTCATCGGGAAATTGGTTGAATCATTTAAAAATTTGCACCCCGTTAACCGATTTCTAAACGAGGCATTGAAAAATAATTTATAAATAAGTTAGAAAAGCAGGGTTACTTTTCATCGATTCTAAGAATTTATAATTAAAGACCCATATTTTTTATCTTCCCGATTCAAAAAATACACCCTGACCGTCCTGGCCGGGGTTTTTTGATTTATGATTTGCCCAATTTCATTATTCTATCCATGTTATCGACTACCTGTTCAATGCTTTCAATGATAATGGCCATGTAATACCGCTATTTATAAACATTCTATGAACATCCGCTTCACATAATTGAACAGAATATCTATTTTTGGCGGCATAACTTTAAAAATCAAAAATCTATGAAAAAATTTCTACTATTTTTTATGACATCAGCCTTATTTTCAACTGTTTATGCCCAAAACATACAAACCCATTACGATTTTGGGAAAGATCGCGGTTATGTAACCACAACGGTCGAAATGTTTAAACCTGATAAGATTGGAAATACCTTTTTCTTTATCGATTTTGATTACGGTATTCCCGGGCACGATTTTATGGGTAATGCATATTTTGAGATTGCCCGGGTGATGGCCATTAAAAAATCTCCTTTTGGTATTCACGGCGAATACAATGGGGGGTTTGGTAAAATTCCTAATGTTGATGGTTACTTTTCAGTAAATAACGCCTGGTTAGGAGGGGTTGACTATTCATGGAATGCGGAAGATTTTTCAAAAGGGTTTTCAATTAAGGGATTGTTTAAACAAATTCAGGATAAACAAAGTTCTTTTCAAATTACGGGTGTTTGGTTTGTAAATTTTGCCAAAGGGAAAATGTCCTTCACCGGTTTTGCCGATTTCTGGAAAGAAGATTCTGACTTTAATTTCGACGGAACAACTGACGCTACATTTACTTTTCTCTCAGAGCCACAACTTTGGTACAATATCAACGGCCATTTTGCTTTAGGCAGCGAAGTTGAGTTAAGCAACAATTTTGCAGGAATGGAAGGTTTTAACGTTATGCCTACATTAGGCGTTAAATGGACTTTTTAACCCATAAATAAGTACTAAAATGTTTGAAAAATATTTCAGCCTGAAACAAAACAAGACAACCGTAAAAACTGAAATTCTGGCCGGGTTAACCACTTTTATGACCATGGCTTATATTCTGGCGGTAAACCCTGATATTCTCAGCGCAACGGGTATGGACAAAAACGCGCTTTTTACGGCAACTGCCCTTTCCGCCCTAATCGCCACGCTGGTAATGGCACTGGTTGCCAAACTACCGTTTGCCCTGGCGCCGGGCATGGGTTTGAATGCCTTTTTTGCATTCACCGTGGTACTCGGAATGGGGCATACCTGGCAATTTGCGCTTACTGCAGTTTTTCTCGAAGGAATAATCTTCCTGTTACTCACTCTTTTTAATATCCGCGAACTGATTGTAAATTCAATACCCCTTGCACTGAAACATGCAATATCAGCGGGTATTGGACTGTTCATCGCTTTCATCGGGTTACAAAATGCCGGGATTATTGTAAACAACGACGCAGTTTTGGTTGGCCTGGGGGAAATGGGTTCGCCTGCTGTTTTAATAGCCCTGGGGGGAATAGTTTTAACCGCAGTACTTTTAGCGCTGAAAGTAAAAGGCGCACTACTCATCGGAATCTTTTCAGCAACTCTGGCCGGGCTTCCGTTTGGCGTAACAAATATGCCCGAAGGAAGCCTGGTGGCAGCGCCACCGTCCCTGGAGCCCATATTTTTCAAATTCGATTTTTCACAAGTCTTTACTTTCGACATGATGATTGTGCTTTTCACTTTCCTTTTTGTCGATATGTTTGATACGGTAGGCACCCTGGTTGGAGTATCGTCAAAGGCCGGAATGCTTGATAAGGACGGAAAAGTCCCACGCGCTAAACAGGCCCTTTTTGCCGATGCAATCGGGACTACCGCAGGCGCTATTTTAGGCACCAGCACTGTTACCACTTATGTTGAAAGCGCTTCAGGCGTGGCCGAGGGAGGTAAAACCGGTTTAACTTCGCTTTCCACAGCCGCATTTTTCGCAATTGCTTTGTTTCTGGCCCCACTTTTCCTCATGGTCCCGGCTGCAGCAACAGCGCCCGCGCTTGTGTTGGTTGGGTTCTTTATGATGACCCCCATTTTAAACATCAATTTCGGAGATTACACCGAATCAATACCGGCTTTCCTTGCAATCATTATTATGCCACTCACTTACAGTATTGCGGAAGGGATTGTTTTTGGGATGCTTTCGTATGTATTGCTCAAAATACTAACCGGAAAAGCCAAAGACCTTACCATTGTAATGGTTGTACTGGCAGTGTTATTTATTTTGAAATTCTTTCTCTGATAATTATCCTGAACTGAGCAATAAATTAAAAGGCGCTTTTGCAGCGCCTTTTTTTGTTTTTATTATTTTTGCGCCTGCAACGGGTTGTTAGCTCAGTTGGTTTAGAGCATTACCTTGACAGGGTAGGGGTCACTGGTTCGACTCCAGTACAACCCACAAAAACCGGCAAATCTCTGATTTAGCCGGTTTCTTATTTTTAATACGAAATCATAACCGTACCATTTTTTCTTTCGCCGTTACCTAATTCCAAAATGTAAATATAGTTGCCCACTTTAAGTTTTGGTTCCCCGTTAATCATTTGTCTGCCAACATCAAATCTGCTCAGAACTGAGGTTCCCCACCACCATGCATTAAATTGGTCGCCCCAAACATCGTAGTTGCCATAGTTTTCCCTTTGCCACAGTAAATCGCCGTTCCGGTTAAATATCATGAGCTTGGCATCCGGGTAATTGTGGATACACATAATCCGGAAGAAGTCGTGAATTCCATCCTGGTTTGGAGAGAATCCTTCGGGAATAAACAGTTCGCAATCCAACGGATCTTTGGTTTCTTCAGAACAGTCAACATTAATATAAACCCAGGCTGTATCACTTAACCGCTCTGGCATCCCATTGTCCCAAATCACATACTGGAAGCTGTCAATTCCGATATAACTTTCATTCGGGAAATAGCTTATTGTTCCGTCTGGATCAATTATGACTGTACCATGAATCGGCGGTGATAATGGATTTGTATCAATCCTTAGATTTTCAGAACCATCATCGTCATTATCATTATCAAGAACAACATTGCTGATTACCGGAATACAACGGTGGGCGTCATAATAATCGTCCTGTGCTATTGGCGGATCGTTAACCGCCTTCACAGTAACTCTCACCCATGCCCTTCCGGGTTCTGGATCGCAAGGAATACCATCATCCCAAATTATGTATTGGAAAACATCAACACCTGTAAAATTTTTATTAGGAGTATATTTTATATAGCCAGTTTTTTTACCAGTCAAAGGATCAACCTCTACCTCTGCTTTACCATTCTTAGGCTGTGTATTAACAAGTAAAGAAGAATAATTGATATTGCTTTTTTCATTTACAACTATATCTGAATCATTTTGAACAACATAAATATAAACTGGCAAATTTTCAAGAGTTGAATCAATGTCATCATTTACATCAGGAGGGATATTCCCGTAAATAACTATTTCTGTTTGACAGACAGCAGTGTTGCCATTAACATCGACTGCATATAAAGTAAATGGTGTTAGTCCGATATTGTCACAATTTAATTCATACGGATAAACAGAAGTTGTAACCTCGCCACATGCATCATAATCACTTCCCTCAACGAGCACCATGTCAACAGTTACCAAATATTCTGCATTTTCATCGAGTTGTATATCCGGAAGGTTTTGTTTACACTCAACTGTCGGTTTAATATTATCTATTACGTTAACTTTTGCTTCGCAGACATGAGTTAACCCGACAGCATCGACGGCAGTAAGAGTAACAAGATTTGGACCTATATCGGCACAATCAAAATCATAACGCGACAGGAATAATGTTTCGAGTTTGCAATTGTCATACGAGCGATTATCGATTTGAGCGGTGGTGATTGATGCTTTTCCTTCCACATCGAGGTAAGTCGTTATATCCAGACATTTGGCAACCGGCGGAATAATATCGCCAACTGAAATAACAACAACATTCGATGTTCCGGTTTTATCTTTAACACAGATTACATCTGATTCAACAGTTACGAAAATTTCATCTTTATCATTCGGAGTATAGGTAAAAGTAGCGGAATTATTGCCGGCAATTTTAACATTGTTTACAAACCAGTTATAAACCGGATTGGAACCGCCATTTTCAGATGTAGCTGTTAATGTTACAGGTTCGCTGTTGCATACCAATGTTTGTTCTGGAATCTTAACGCTGACAATTGATTCAGCTATAACATTAATTATTATTGGTATAGACTGGTCGGACTGATTGATAGCACAAGCTTCACTAGATGTCAGTTTCACATATACTTCGTCGTTGTTTTTTGGTTGATAACTGTAAATGTCATTGGTTTCTCCCGGTATTTCAATTCCGTTAACAAACCATGCATAAACTGGATTATCTCCTTCATTTTCAGGTATAGCGGTGAAAGTAACCGTTTCACCTTCACAGATTTCAAGTTTATCGGCTTTTATATCAACAGCAACCGGTAATTCATCGGTAACTTTAATTGTAATCCCATCAGACTCGGCTATTGGATCAATAACACAAGCTTTACTGGAAGTAAGCTGCACGTAAACCTCGTCGCCGTCTTTTGGTTCATAAGCATAAGTTAAACCTGTTTTGCCCAATACCTCAGTTCCATTTACAAACCAAGCATAAACCGGATTATCTCCTTCATTTTCAGGTATAGCAGTGAAAGTAACCGTTTCACCTTCACAGATTTCAGGTTTATCAGCTTTTATATCAACAGCAACCGGTAATTCATCGGTAACTTTAATTTTAATCCCATCAGACTCGGCTATTGGATCAATAACACACGCTTTACTGGAAGTAAGCTGCACGTAAACCTCGTCGCCGTCTTTTGGTTCATAAGCATAGGTAACATCAGTTTCGCCCGATATTTTTTGATCATTAACAAACCATGCATAAACCGGATTATCTCCTTCATTTTC
>WTWZ01000042.1 GCA_009773765.1 Prolixibacteraceae bacterium
TCCACACTGATTCACTTTCCCCTCCCTTTTATACTCACCATAATGGTGTAAATCAGGATTTTAAAATCGATATACAACGAAATGTTTTTCAGGTACATCATATCATACGGAAGTCGCTCAAGCATTTCGTCAACATCCGAGGCGTAACCGTATCTAACCTGTCCCCATGAGGTTATTCCGGGACGAAGTTTATGCAGGTGTGTGTAGTGTGGCGCTTTTTTAACAATCTGGTCGATGTAGTATTGTCTTTCGGGGCGCGGTCCTACCAGCGACATATCTCCAATGATGACGTTGTAAAACTGCGGAATCTCATCCAAATGGGTTTTGCGCATAAACTTACCGATTTTTGTAATCCGCCCGTCATTTTCCGACGAAAGGGCAGGGGTCCCGTTTTCTGCGCCGGCAACCATGCTTCGCAGTTTATAAATGCAAAAAGGTTTGCCAAACCGGCCAATTCTTTCCTGTTTATAAAAAATCGGGCCTTTCGATGTTGCTTTGATTATTATGGCAAGCGCAATAAAAACAGGAAATAAAATTACAGAAGCCGCAAACGACAGGGTTACATCTAAAAGTCGTTTCGTATTTTCCTGCCATCCCGGCATCAATCCGTTCGATATTTTAATCAGGGGGCTACCATAAATCGTGTTAGTTTTTACCATCCCCGACAGGAAATCGTACAAGTCGGGTATTCCCCAAATGGTTACCTGACGGTTTTCAATTACGGTAAGTATTTCGCTAAGCCTTTTGTGTTCAATAGTTTCAATGGCGATAACCACTTCCTCGATTCGGTTTTTTTGAATAATATCAGTTAACTCGGTAAAATTTCCAAGTTTCGGTAAATATTTGCTCAAAAGTGCATCATTGTTTTTTTCCAAACCCACAAAACCAACAAACAGATTTCCCGCCGGGTATTTTTGGTTGCTCATTTCGTTAAAAATATTTAAAGCTTTTTCGTTGCTGCCAATAATCAGGGTGTTGAACCCAATCTTCCGCCGGTGTATTTTATGCACGGTTTGCGTTGTAATTATCAGCCTGAATATGTAAGTAAACGAAAAATGCAATATAAATAATGTAAAAAACAACTGATAGTAATTTTTGTACGTGTGTATAAAATCGTCGAGAATTAAAGTAAAAAATATGAAAATTACACCCACCAGCGAAATGGTAATTGTGTTCCACAATTCAATTAACCGCGAGCGGCGATATATATTTTTATAAAAACCGGTAATGTAATAAATGGTAACCCAGAAAGCCGGTATAAAAATAAGCCCCATGTAAAACCGGTGATTGAATTCTATCGGGATATCAATGCCGAAACGCTGCGGTTCGATGATGGCTTTGCGGTATATAAAGAAAACAACCCAACTGATTGTGGCCGCTAAAATGTCGAAAGTTAAGTATTTGACGACTTGCCAGGTCTTATTCATTCTTTCATAAAAAGTTAAGTTCAGCATAAAAAAGTACAGTCGCTAACATAAACGGAACTTTAAAAAAAATATTGCCGCAAAAGTAAAATTTTATGAATGTTACTGTGCAAAAAACTGGGTTATCTTTTTGTTGATTTTTTGTACCAGGTACATGGAAATTAAATAATCTTCAAGACAGCTTTTTTTTCTTTTTTTTTGTTGAATTGTATCCACAAAATAATCCATTTCACTCACCGTTTCAAATCCTGAAAGGTCAATGGGGTTATTATTGCAGAGGAAACTGTTTTGGGTAATGTTCAAATTAATAAACTGGTTGCGGGAATAAACCATGATTTTAAATTCTTCCAGCGATTCAAGCGTTCCGTAACTGATATTTACCACCGAAGCATCGCCAAATTCAAGTCTTACATTGGTGAAATCAGATTTGTTTGGGTTAGAATTAAAAGTTACAGCCCCAACTTTTTTCGGACTTGTTCCCGTGATTTCAAGCAGCATTAAAATGATGGGGTAAAGCAGGTTACTGTTGTGGTTGTGAACTCCTGTAAAATCCAAAACATCAATATAAACCGGCGACGAAATATTGTTGTTTAACCATTGAATTGCAGGCGTAAAAAAGAAAGGATTACTAACCTGGACCACCGAACCCGATTCATGGGCCAGTTTTACAATCTGTGTGCATTCGTCAATGGTCAGGTTCAAATAACCGGCTGTATAAACATGCTTCGATTTTTTTACAATCTCCGAAAGAATTTTAAAAGGCAACAACGAAGAATTGTCGATAACCAAAACATCAGCGCGTTCAATCACTTCAATCCGGTTCAGTTCAGGTATCGAGAAATGAAAGCTGTCCATACGCTCACTGATTCCTACTGTGGCCTTGCCTATTATATTAATGTATTTGTTTTCCCTGAGACACTTAACAAAAGGTTCAAGAATATCGGTGTTCCCAATCAATCCAACATTTAGCATTTTGCTTTTTTATTTGATACTGATACAAATATAGTTATCGTTAACATTTCATTCATTTATTCTGACTGTAACTTATCAACGCTTAATGTTAATATTGAATCTGAAATTCAACTGTAAAAATGATTTTTAGGTTAATTTAGCGCAATATTTTTTCAGAATGGTTACAAATGAAACTCCGCGTCATCAGGGGATGCGTAAAAAATTGATTGACGGCTTAAAAATAAAAGGCATTCGAAACGAAAAAGTGCTCGAAGCCATCGGAAAAGTTCCGAGGCACCTTTTTATGGAAAGCACTTTTATTCAATTTGCATATAAGGACCAGGCATTTCCGATTGGCGCCGGACAAACCATTTCGCAACCTTACACCGTAGCCGTTCAAACCCAGCTTTTGGAAATTGAAAAAGGCGATAAAGTGCTGGAGGTTGGAACAGGCTCAGGGTATCAGGCTGCAGTTTTGCTTGAAATGGGCGCCAAAGTTTTTACAATTGAACGGCAAAAGGAGCTTTACATGAAAGTTCACAAATTTTTGCCCGAAATCGGGTACAATCCCGCTTGCTTTTTTGGCGACGGTTACAAAGGCCTGCCCAACTTTGCACCTTTCGACAAAATTATTGTTACGGCAGGCGCTACTTCTGTTCCCGAAGACTTAAAGGAACAACTTGCTGTTAACGGGCGGTTGGTAATTCCCGTAGGGAATGAACACCGGCAGGAAATGACTGTTATTACGCGTATCTCTGAGAATGAATTCAGAAACGAAAAACATGGCGATTTTGTATTTGTCCCGTTATTAAAGGGCACTGTAAATTTCTGATTATGATTAAAGTTGAAAAATTTGTGGTAAATCCGCTGGGTGAAAATAGTTACATTTTGTATGACGAAACCGGAGATTGTATTTTTATCGACCCCGGTTTTTATTACGAGGAAGAACATCAGGAAATAAAGGATTACGTAAGGGAAAATAATTTAACCCCGGTTAAAATCACAAATACCCACTGCCATTTCGACCATATTATGGGAGTTGAATTTGTCCGAAACGAGTTTAAAATCCCGTTTTACGCACACGCTGCTGATGTTTTTTGGGTTGAAAAAGCAGTTGCACAAGGCCAAATGTTTGGATTCGAAATGAATGAGGTGGCGCCAGCGGATGCTTTTTTATTGGAACACGAATTTGTTGAATTTGGAAATTCCAGGTTGCAGATTATTCATGTTCCGGGCCACTCTCCCGGCCATGTGGTTTTTTATGGCGAAAAGGATAAAATTCTGATTGCCGGTGATGTTCTTTTTTATGGTAGCATTGGGCGGACCGATTTACCCGGTGGAAACTACGAAACTCTAATCTCGAATATCAAAAATAAACTGTTTGTTTTACCCGATGACACAACGGTTTTTTGTGGACATGGGCCTGAAACAAAGATAGGTTTTGAAAAAAGGACAAATCCGTTTTTAATATGAGCAATATCCTGAAAATTACTTGTTCAGACTGGTTTAAAATCATTTTTTCAGTTCAGCGGTTTTTTTAACATTACAAATTATTTCAAATAATAAAATTATATATGGCTCACGACAGATTTGTAAACCGTCATTTAGGCCCCAGGGCAAATGAAATCAATGAAATGCTCGAATTTGCCGGCGTTTCTTCAATGGACGAATTAATTAATCAAACCATCCCGTCGAACATCAGGTTAAAAGAACCTTTAAAACTAAAGGAAGGACTTACAGAAAGGCAATATTTCAGGGAAATACTTAAGCTGGCATCTAAAAACAAGGTTTACAATACCTACATCGGGATGGGGTATTACGATACAATTACACCGGCAGTAATCCTGCGTAACGTGTTGGAAAATCCTTCCTGGTACACTTCATATACTCCATATCAGGCTGAAATTTCGCAGGGAAGATTGGAGGCATTGTTAAATTTTCAAACCATGGTTTGCGAACTTACCGGGATGGAAATTGCCAATGCCTCGTTACTTGATGAGGCTACTGCCGCCGGTGAGGCTATGGTAATGATGATGAACCTGCGCTCGCGCCAAATGGTGAAGGACAATGTGAACGTGGTTTTGGTTGATGAGAAAATGTGGCCGCAAACCCACGATGTTTTAATTACCAGAGCTCAGCCACTGGGAATTGAATTGCGCATTCAATCCAAAGATAAATTTGAATTGACCAGTGATGTTTTTGGAATTTTGGTTCAGTACCCAAATTCGGATGGTGAAATAATTGATTATTCCGAACTTGTGAAGCCTGCACATGAAAAAGATATAAAAGTGGCATTTGCTACTGATTTGCTCGCGCTGGCAATCTTAACCCCCCCCGGCGAGTGGGGCGCCGATATTGTTTTTGGCAGCAGTCAGCGTTTTGGGGTACCAATGGGTTACGGCGGGCCTCATGCAGCCTTTTTTACTGCCCGCGACGAATACAAACGATCAATGCCTGGCCGGATTATCGGTGTAACAAAAGATGTGCATGGCAACCGGGCATTGCGAATGGCACTCCAAACCCGCGAACAACACATTAAGCGCGAAAAAGCCACATCGAATATTTGCACTTCCCAGGCATTGCTGGCCAACATGGCCGGTTTTTTTGCTGTTTATCATGGCCCGGAAGGGATAAAAATGATTGCCAACCGGGTTCACAGCATTGCAGCATTTTTGGGCGTTGAAATTGAAAAATTGGGCTACAAACAGCTTAACCCTAATTTTTTTGACACCATCCGCATTCAACTGCCAAAATATGTAAAAAGGGAGGACATTGAATGGCTTTCCCTAGAACTTGAAATGAATTTCCGCTACTTCGAAAACAGCAACGTTGGAATTAGCATCGACGAAACAACCAACCTCGAAGATATGAACTGGATACTCGAGGTGTTTGCCAAAGCAGCAAACAAACCCTGGCCGGTAATTAAAGCATATCCTGAAAATGTTGTAACTGATGAAAAATTTGCCCGGACTTCGGAATTCATGTCCCAGGAAGTTTTTAACAAATATCGCTCTGAAACCGAAATGGTACGGTACATTAAAAAACTGGAACTGTTAGATATTTCGTTAACTCATTCTATGATTTCGCTGGGTTCGTGTACAATGAAACTCAATGCAGCTACTGAAATGTTGCCCTTGAGTTGGATTGAGTTTAACGGAATTCATCCGTTTGTTCCTAAAAACCAGGCGCGTGGTTACCACGAAATGATGGAGGAATTGCGCAGGGATTTGGCCGAAATTACCGGAATGGCCGATGTAAGTTTAATGCCCAATTCAGGTGCTGCCGGCGAATATGCCGGATTAATGGTAATTCGCAGGTACCATTTAAGCCGTGGCGACAATCAGCGCGATGTGGTTTTAATCCCGTCCTCAGCACACGGAACGAATCCTGCAAGTGCAATCAGCGCCGGAATGAAGGTGGTTGTGGTTGCCTGCGACGAAAATGGCAATATCAGCTTGGATGCTCTTCGTAAAAAGGCTGAGGAACACAAGGAAAACCTTTCGGCGTTTATGGTTACTTATCCATCCACGCATGGGGTTTTTGAGTCGGCAATTATTGAAATGTGCAATGTAATACATCAGTATGGCGGCCAGGTTTACATGGATGGCGCCAATATGAACGCTCAGGTTGGATTAACAAATCCGCGGATTATTGGCGCCGATGTTTGTCACCTGAATTTGCATAAAACATTTGCTATTCCTCATGGAGGAGGTGGCCCTGGTGTAGGGCCGATTTGTGTTGCCAGCCATTTAATCGAATTTTTACCGTCGCACTCAATCATGAATAACGGCCATATCGGTATTAATGCAGTTTCTGCTGCCCCATGGGGAAGCGCTTCGGTTTTGCCTATTACTTACGGATACATTAAAATGATGGGCGCTAGTGGTTTAACAGATGCTACCAAAGTGGCCGTTTTAAACGCTAATTATATAGCTAAAGCGCTCGAAAAAAATTATGGCATTCTTTATAAAGGTGAAAATGGACGTGTTGCCCACGAATTGATTTTGGAATGCCGTCACCTGAAAACAAATTCTGGCATTACCGAGGAGGATATTGCCAAACGTTTGATGGATTATGGATTTCATGCGCCTACTTTATCATTTCCGGTGCATGGGACTTTAATGATTGAACCAACTGAAAGCGAGAGCAAACAGGAACTCGACCGTTTTATTGGTGCTTTAAATAACATTTACGATGAGATTAAAGAAATAGAAAATGGTGAGGCAGACAAGTTTGACAATGTGTTGAAAAATGCGCCGCACACCGCACAAAAGGTGGTTGCCGATGTTTGGGAATACAACTATTCGCGTGAAAAAGCTGCTTATCCGCTTCCCTGGGTCCGCGAAAACAAATACTGGGTTCCGGTCGGAAGGGTGGACAATGCCTGGGGCGACCGAAATTTGATATGCACTTGCGGCTCACCTGAAGAATACGAATCGTTTTCAAAACAGTAAAAACAAGGAGAATGATTGTTTTTCCGAATGCCAAAATAAATATCGGGTTGAATGTGGTTTCAAAGCGGGAAGATGGATACCATAACCTGGAAACCATATTCTTTCCTGTAAAACTTGCTGATGCCCTGGAGTTTGTTGAAGCGGAAGAGACTAAACTTACAACTTCAGGAATTGTTTTAGACAGTGTGCCTGAACAAAATTTAATTTTAAAGGCATACCATCTTTTAAAAGCAGATTTTAATTTACCTCCCCTTCATTTCCATTTACATAAAGTTATTCCTTTTGGTTCCGGGCTTGGCGGCGGATCTTCCGATGCAGCTTTTACCCTGAAAACTTTGAATGAGTATTATAAACTGGAACTGACTCAGGAAAGACTGGAAAATTATGCTGCTCAAATTGGTGCCGATTGCCCGTTTTTTTTACACAATAAACCAACATTTGCAACAGGTACCGGAAACCAGTTTCACGAAATTGCACTCGATTTTTCAGGTTATGAGATTATAATTTTAAAACCTGATATTGCGGTAAGCACGCCTGAAGCGTATAAAAATGTAATTCCCCGAAATCCAAAATTCAGGTTGCCAGAAATTATCAAAAGTCCGGTTAACGATTGGAAAAACCTGATTGTGAACGATTTTGAAAACAGCGTATTCCCTAAATATCCACTGATTGCCGAATTAAAACAGTTTCTTTATAAAATAGGGGCTGGTTTTGCATCCATGTCGGGAAGCGGGTCTGCAGTATTTGGGATTTTTCATCATTTACCGGCAAATATCGAAAATAAAATACCGGAAGGTGTTTTACTTTACCGCTGATTTTTCGCCATCTACCGGCGTTAAAGTTTCATTAACAAGATTCTTCTGTTTTTTATAAAAATTCAGTGTAACCTTTGCTCAAGTTATTAGTCTATAATTGCGAAACAAAACAAAGAAACAGAAACGTTATTTAAAAACAGAAAATATGAAAACTACAATGAAACAATTAACAGCAGGAACAATTATCGTTCTTTTATTATTGGCTGGAAATACATACGCAAAAGGAACCAAAGTCAAAGCCTCAAGCCATGAGAACATTGAAACTTCACTTCAAATAGAAAAATGGATGACAAATGAAGTGATTTGGAACAGTGCCACAGAAACAATTTCAACAATTAATCAGGTACCAGAATCAGTCCTTGAACTTGAAATTTGGATGACCAGTACTAAAACCTGGAATTTGAACGACAGGTTTAAACAAGAAATTGAAACTGGTTTGGAAATTGAAACTTGGATGACCAGCATAAAAACATGGAATGTTGAAAAAACAGACGCCGAAACAGAATTAGCAGTTGAAAACTGGATGATGAATAACAGCTTTTGGAATTAGTTCAGCATTTAGATATACGCGATTAGTTTAGTTAGATTTTTAGGGGCTGTAAGAAATTACAGCCTCTTTTTTGTGTAAATATTCCTGTGGGCTTTGTTTTTAAAATTATATTTGGGTTTCTTATCAATGAGGGTAAAAGGTGTTTCAAAAATCGCAAAATATTACAATTGGTTTTTTATTATTGTGCAGTTTCGCTGCCTTTTCCCAGGATATTTCTTTCTCTCAGTTTTATGCAAATCCATTATATCTGAATCCTGCTTTTTCAGGTTCTGTCGGAGTTCCCAGGATTGCATTGCAATACCGCAATCAATGGACAGGTTTTGGTAATGCTTTTACAACCTACAGTGCGGCATTCGATATGCCGGCAAGAAAATTACAGGGCGGAATTGGCGGATATTTTTTAAACGATTCCCAGGCCGATGGAATTTTAAATACACTGCAGTTTAATTTGTCGTATGCTGTTTTTGTCCGTATTTCTGAAAATTACCGGTTGCATGGCGCTTTGCAGGCTGGATATAACCAAAATTCACTAAACACAGACAAATTGGTTTTTGCCGATAATCTCGATCCAAATTACGGGGATCATGGTACATCAGCCGAACTGGCAACCCTTACCGACGCTAATTACAGTTTTGCCGATTTCTCGGGGGGCATATTAATGTACAGTAAACGCCTTTTCTATGGGCTTGCGGTACACCATTTAACCGAGCCAAATCAGTCGTTTTATTCAGGAAATGAAGATGTTGCCAGGCTCGAAAGAAAATATACAGCACATTTTGGAGCGAGGTTGCCGATTTATATGTATGGTCATAACCGCAAGAAATTTGATATTTCGCCACAGTTTATCATGCAGTTGCAGGGCGCTTTTCAGCAATTTAATTATGGCTTTTTTGCCACAAAACTCGGATTAACGGCAGGCGCCTGGTTTCGGCAGAATTTTGGTTTCAGGTACAATGCAGTAATTTTTATGTTTGGTTTTATGAAAAGAAACTGGCAATTTAATTACAGTTACGATTTCACTGTGTCAGGCTTGCGCGCCGATTCTGGCGGAACACACGAAGTTTCGTTTACTTTTCTGTTGAATAGTATTGCGCAAAATAAATTTCTGCCATTTTTTAACCAGTATGAAGAAGAATTTGGGGTTCGATGATTCAATCAGTAATATCCCATCTCAATTTTTCTTACAACCTCTTCAAGAATTTTGTCTTCTTCCTCAGGATCGTAGCCATCTTTTAAATTATTTTTAAAGAGCCTTGCAATTCCCTGCCAGAAAACCGCGCTGAATTCGCCCCTGAAATCTTTGATAATGCTGTAAGCGTTGCGGTTGGTTTCACGGTTAATCAGTTTTAACAGTATTTTACCGTCAGAAATCGACCATTTTTTTAACTCCTCTTTGTGTTTGTCGAGCAGTTCTTTTTCCAGGTTTTTCATCAGCTTTCTTTTGTCGCGCTGGTTGTTGAGAGAGTAATATACTGGTTCGTATTTGTTTAAAAGAACCCGGGCTTCAACTGCCAACGGATACACTTTTTTAACTTTTTCAACATATTTCGAATATCGCTGCGCTTGTCTTTTACTTGAAAATTCCCGTTCGGGGAAAACCCAAACGTCGCCAATTTGTATATGTATAATTGTATCGTTTCCTTCGATAATTCCCATAACCCACTGGCCTGGGCCCTGTTGTTGTGCATTCGAGCCCAACCTCAAAAACGACAAAATCAATATGAATAATAATTTTTTCAAATTTTAACTTTAACCGTATAAAAGTAGAACGTTTAATTCAAACGGCAATTATGGCTCAGGCAAAGTTTATATCTTTGAGATTGGTATTTTTAATATAAATTGAATTTAATGAAACGAGCATGACAAAATTTTGCCACACAGCTTGAACATTATAAAGCGAGATACATCGAATACCTTTAAAAATTAACTATTATAATGAGATGAAAACCTGCATCAATTCAGAATTTGGAAAACTGGAAGGCGTTATCGTTCATAAACCGGGTTCCGAAGTTGAAAACATGACCCCCGAAAATGCTGAACGGGCTTTATACAGTGATATTTTGAACCTCGCGGTTGCTTCAGGGGAATTTGCACAGTTGGAAGGGGTTTTGAAAAAAGTTACTTCAGTATTTTACGTTAAAAACCTTTTAACCGAAATTTTACAGGATGACAATGTGAAAATAAACCTGATGAAGGACATCTGTAATAACGAAGGAATAGTTTGCAATCCAAATAAACTGGCCGAAAACCAGGCTGAAAATCTTGCAAAATTATTGATAGAGGGCGTGTTTCTTCTAAAAAACAATTTAACCAACTATTTAAGCAACGAGCGTTTTCTTTTACGTCCGCTGCACAATCTGTTCTTTACCCGTGACTCTGCAATGGGTATGAATGGCCACATGATTATCGGGAAAATGGCCAATCCGGTACGCGAAAGGGAAGCATTGATTATGGAAGCCATTTTCAAACATCATCCAATGTTCGAAACAGAAACCTTAAATTCGGATAATCCAAAAAATGGAATTTCATTCAATCCAAAATCTACCATTGAAGGGGGCGATTTTCTGGTGGCGCGAGAAAATGTTTTTGTAATTGGGACCGGTGTCAGGACCAGCACGCAAGGAATTGATTTTATTATCGAAAGTATAAAACAACTGAAAACCGGATTGCAGCACATTGTTGTTCAGGAGCTGCCTTCAACTCCCGAATCGTTTATTCATCTCGACATGGTTTTTACTTTTTTAAATACCGATTCGTGTATGATTTATGAGCCCCTGATAACAAAAATGAACCGGCTTAGAACGATTCATATTCAAATTGAAAACCGGAAAGTGACAAAAATTGAAGAGGAGCCCAATATTTTAAAGGCTTTGCAAAAAACAGGCATCGATTTAAGGCCAGCGTATTGCGGGGGCAACACCGATTCATGGGTTCAGGAACGCGAACAGTGGCACAGCGGCGCCAACTTTTTTGCATTTGCACCCGGAAAGGTTATTGGTTATGAGCGCAACAACCACACCATCGACCAATTGGACAACAATGGTTTTGAGATTTTGAAGGCCGGTGATGTAATTGAAGGAAAAATTTCTGTTGACGATTATAAAAAATGTGTGGTACTGATTCCCGGATCAGAACTTGCCCGCGGCGGCGGCGGCGCCCGTTGCATGACGATGCCGGTGAGAAGGGGAGAAGTAATATGGTAATTATAAGTCCATTTTTTTCCTTTTATGTTAAAGGATCGCCAAAAGAGAGATAATATTTACTGTTCTTTTAATGCAAATAATCAGAATAAAAACTAATGATAATGGCAAAAATTAAGGTCTTCAAAGTAAATGATTATGAAATTGTAACATTTTCACAAAACAGTGAAGATTATATTTCCTTAACCGATATGGCCAAATTCAAAAATGCTGAAACAACTGGTCTTGTTATTTCTCATTGGCTTAGTACAAGATACACTGTCGAATTTATGGGTTTGTGGGAAAAAATGAACAATCCGCTTTTTAATGTTACTGAATTCAGTAACATTAAAAACGAAAGTGGAAGTAATGGATTTGTTTTGTCTGCAAAACAATGGATTGAAAAGACCAAAGCTGTAGGCATAATTTCGAAACCTGGCAGGTATGGCAGTGGTACTTTTGCCCATAAAGACATTGCTTTTGAGTTTGGATCATGGATTTCTCCAGAATTCAAATATTACCTCATAAAAGAATTTCAACGATTGAAAGCAGACGAAAACGATCGGCTCAAACTGGAATGGAATCTTCAGCGAACTCTGGCAAAGGTGAACTATCACATTCATACTGATGCTATTAAAGAAAATCTAATTCCTGTGGAGTTGACCAAATCTCAAATTTCTTTTGTTTACGCCAACGAAGCCGATTTGCTAAATGTAGCTTTGTTTGGAAAAACCGCTTTGCAATGGAGAATCGAAAATCCTGATTCAGAAGGAAATATCAGGGATATGGCAAACATTGAGCAATTAGTGGTTCTTTCAAATATGGAAAGTATTAATGCAGTATTAATAAGGCAGGGGTTGCCTCAATCAGAACGTTTAGTTCAGTTAAATAAAATTGCAATTGCACAAATGACCTCGCTGGTAAATGCAAAAAGTCTGAACTCGCTTAAGAAATTAGCACCAAAAACATAATATTATCATGCGGAAACTTAAAAATCCCGAATTAAACCGTTTAACGGCTGAAGAATACAAAACGATTTCGAAAACCCCTGTAGTGGTAGTTCTCGACAATATCCGAAGTTGCAATAACATTGGTTCGGTGTTTCGCACTTCGGATGCACTGTTAATCGAAAAAGTTTATTTATGCGGAATAACCGCAACCCCTCCAAATGCCGAAATTCATAAAACAGCGCTCGATGCAGAAAAATCGGTGGAGTGGGAGTACTTCGAAAAAACTGAAGATGTTGTAATTGAACTTCAAACCCAAGGGTATAAAGTTTATGCTATCGAACAGGTAGAGAACAGCATTTTGCTTCCTGACTATTTTCCTGCTGTCGGCGAAAAAGTGGCAGTTGTTTTTGGAAACGAAGTAAAAGGAGTGCAGCAAAAAGTTGTGAATATCTGCAATGGAAGCATTGAAATTCCTCAGTTTGGCACAAAACACTCGTTTAATGTTTCGGTGAGTGCAGGCATTGTATTGTGGGATATTTTTCAGAAATTACAATCTCATTTCAGAACCTGATAAATTACAACGCTATGCCCGAAGAATTTCTGCAATACATATGGGAAAACAACCTTTTTGAAACTGAAAAACTGAAAACTACGGACGGTCAGCCAGTAGAAATTATAAGTACCGGAAAGCGAAACACCGATTCAGGTCCCGATTTTTTTAACGCCCGTATAAAAATTGATAGTACAATTTGGGTTGGAAATGTGGAGATTCACCGTCTTGCAAGCGACTGGGAACGCCACAACCACAACGCCGGTGCAGCTTACAACAGCGTCATCATGCATGTGGCCGAAATTATCGACAAACCAGTTTTCAGAAGTAACGGTGAAGTAATTCCCGCTATGGTTTTGCACTATCCTGCCGCCTTGAAAACCAATTACCAGAAACTGCTTGATGCAAAAACCTGGATTGCCTGTCAAAATTTATTTCATAAAATAGACCCCATAATTTTGCAACTGGGATTTAACCGTTTAATGATTGAACGGCTGGAAGACAAAACCAACGAAATTTTGGCCAGGCTTCAACAAAACAACAACGACTGGAACGAGACTTTTTACCAGATGCTGGCCCGGATGTTTGGCTTCAAAGTAAATTCGATTCCGTTTGAAATGTTGGCAAAGTCTCTTCCAATTGGCATTCTGGCAAAACATAAAATCAGTCTTTTTCAATTGGAGGCGCTGCTTTTTGGAAATTCGGGATTGCTGAACGACCGGCTTTTGGGCGACGATTATTACCTCAACCTCAGAAATGAGTATTCGTTTTTATACAAAAAATACCAGTTAAAAGGAATTGAAAGTCACTTGTGGAAATTCATGCGGTTACGACCGGGTAATTTTCCGACTGTTAGAATCTCGCAACTGGCCGCTTTGATTCATCGTTCACATGGATTGTTTTCAAGAATTATTGAAATTGAAAGTCTGGACGAATTAAAGAAACTTTTTGAAGTGCAGGCTTCAGATTACTGGAATGCACATTACAGCTTTAATAAAACTTCAACCCGTAATTCGGTTAAAGAGTTGGGGGAGAACTCTATTAATACAATAATTATCAATGTTGTAATACCATTCCTTTTTGTTTATGGCGAAAAACAAAATAAGGAATATCTGAAAAACCGGTCGCTGGAGTTTTTGGAACAATTACCTTCCGAAAGAAATTCAATTGTTGAAAAATGGGGTAAAATGGGTGTTGAATCGCGGTCGGCATTTGAAAGCCAGGCACTGCTTCAGCTTAAAAATAAATACTGCGAGCTAAAAAAATGCTTAAATTGCCAAATCGGGGTTAAACTTGTAAGAAGCAACTAAACTGAAAAATGAACCATCAGCAATTCAATAAATTTCAGCAGGCTTCGAGCCTGACCATTAAAATTGGCATGGGGGTGCTTTTAACATTAATCGTTGTCGGAACGGTTGGTTATCATATCATCGAAGGCTGGAAAATTATCGACTGTCTTTACATGACCATCATAACCATTACAACTGTGGGGTTTAAAGAGGTTGAACCTCTTTCACAGGGAGGTAAAATATTTACAATGGGTCTGATTATAACCAGTCTCAGCAGTTTGGCTTACGTCGGTGCAACTCTGGCAAGGTTTGTATTCGACGGTGATTTGGCAAATTATATCAAAACATACAGAGTGGACAAAAAAATTGCAAAACTAAAAAACCACGTGATTATTGTTGGTTATGGCCGCAATGGCGAGCAGGCAGCCATTGAACTGGCCGAGCATGGTGTTGAATTTGTTATTGTGGACAAACGTGATAATGTGATTTCGAGGGTACGCGAAAACCGCGAACTGCTCTATATTAAAGGGGATGCAACACATGAAGAGGTGCTTGAACAGGCCGGGATTTATGAAGCGCGCGCGTTAATTGCCACTACGCCCAATGATGCAGATAATGTATTTGTTGTGCTCACTGCCCGGAGCATGAACCCGGGTTTAACTGTAATCAGCCGCGCTTCGGAAATGGGTTCGCAAATGAAACTGAAACGTGCCGGCGCCACCAATGTAATTATGCCCGAACGTATTGGCGGGCAACGAATGGCAAAACTGGTTCATCAGCCCGATGTTGTTGAATTTTTTGAATCGATACTTTTGCAAAAAACCCAGGATGTAAGTTTGGAAGAAATTTCATGCAGAAACCTGGCACAGCAATTTGTCGGAAAATCGATACTCGATTTAAGGATACGTGAACTTTCGGGGGCAAATATCGTGGGGATAAAAACCGGTGGCGCACGTTATATTTTTAATCCCGACCCAAAAATGATTATTTCCCGCCATGACCAGCTTTTTGTTTTGGGAAATCCAGGGCAGATAAAAAAACTGAGGGAAATGCTGGAGATGTAAATAGTTTTTTTTAAGTTTTACCTCTTTGATTTACCATTTTCTTCCATCGCTGTCAATTTCGAAATTACCATTTGTTACAACTACACTATCGTGTTGATTATCGGTTACTAAATTAGCAGTAAAGGAGAATGTACCTTTATATCTTTGATTTTCAAGGGAAGTAAACGTTATAGTACTTGTATATTCTGAGTTATTCGAATTTGTTGATTTTGTAATGTAAGCGGTTTGTTTATAATCATAATAGTTTCCTATCCATGTTCTAAACATACACGAGGTATGGTATGTAATTCCTTTCGTTGGATTTAAAGGAAAATCGATTTGGATTTCATAACCTGATACATCCATTTTCGTCATTCCAACAATATAAAGAATTCCCGACCATTTCAAGTCCTCCCCCAGTCTCCGGTTGCCATAGGCTTCATCAAATATTATCAAATTGTCATTAATACGTGCGTCCATAGTTCCATTAAAATTATCTTCTTCATTAAGAAAACTGCAACCAGTAAATACCCCTGTGAAAAAAATGATGACTAAAATGTTTTGAATATTTGTTTTCATAAATTCAAGATTTACAGAATAAAACAACAAGTTACAATAATTTCATTAAAATCAAGTCCGATTTTTACTCACTTTATTCTTTACATTTTTATACCCAGCCCAAAATACAATGCCATGTTCAGAATTAACCCGAACATGGCATTGTATTTTAATACAGGAAATTTTCCTGTAAAAGCATTATCTGATTTTATTGCAATCCTGTTGCAATGAGGAATGTTGCCGCAAATGCAACAATGGCATATAATTCAGGAAATACGGCAAGTACCATCGATTTGCCAAAAACATCGTACCCTGCGCCAATTCCGGCAATACCGTTAGCACAAATCTGACCTTGTTTTATTGCTGAAAACAAACCGACAATTCCAAGTGTAAAACCTGCTGCAAAAATTGCGATTCCCTGCAAAATGGTCATTTCCATTGATACAACCCCTGATGTGTTTACGATAAAAAAACCGGCAAAGCCATATAATCCCTGTGTTCCGGGTAATGCACTTAAAAGCATATACTTTCCAAATTCCCCTTCGTTTTTCTTTAAAGCGCCAATGGTTGCGCTTCCCCCAATTGAAACACCAATTGCACTCCCGATACCTGCCAAAGAAATCATTAACGCAATTCCAATGTAGGCTAAAATAACTGCTGTTGTCATAAATTATTCTCCTTTTTAATTAATAGTTTATTTCTGAATGGTTTATATTCTTTTCCTCCGCCGATAAAACCGGCATTTTTGTAAAATTCAACAAAAGTTAAACGCATGGGGTGTACAAACGAACCTAACGAAGAAATCATCAGGTTGGCGGCATGTCCGATAATTAAAAACACTACAAACATAATCGGGCCAATTACAGGCGCCGAACCTAATATCTGAAGCGCAATGGTGTTAATAACAAATCCGAGGATTGCGCTCGAAATTCCCAAAGCAAACAAACGAATGTAAGAAAGTACATCGCCAAAAATGCCGGTAATTCCATATAAATCCCAGATTCCCTTTCCAATTCGGCCTAAAATACCGGCTTTCGGGTCGCTCCAGAATACAATCAGGGCAAGTGCAACAAATGAGAGATACAAAGTTACTGATGTGACAAATTCTAAAAGAAAGAGGTCTAAAAGGCACAATATCAGTATAAACCAGCCGATGGATGGCAAAGCGTACTGCCAGCCAAACATTCTGAAACTGTTCACTGTTTTTATAATCAACCCAAATAGAATCTGAAATAAGCCGATTGCAAGCGCCAGGTAAAATGTTTTCTGACTGTCAAGCATTATATTTCTGAATTTACCCAGAAACTCTACATTAATAAGGTTTATTCCAAAGAATGTGCCTGTCAGGATTCCAAAAATGATGGTACCAATGCCAAGAAACTGAGCAAGCGACAAAATCGGTTTTATATCTGGTTCTGCTTTTATTTTGTACAAAGTTGTACCCAGCAGAATTACAATACCATAACCAACATCGCCCAGGCAAAATCCGAAAAACATCATAAAGAAAGGAGCGAAAAACGGGGTCAGATCGAGTTCTGAATATGCGGGTAACGAAAATAGTTTCCCAATGGGTTCGTAAAGCTTCGCAAACCTGTTGTTTTTTTGTTTTATTGGAACTTTGTCCTCTTGTTTTGGTTTCTCAACAAAATAAACAATACACTGTTCTTTCAGATATTCATTCAGTTGATCAACCTCGTTTTTTGGCGAATAAGCTTCAATTATCCTCACATTATCTTCAACAGCATTTTCAGTATTTTTCAATACTTTCTGATAATCAACTTTTTCTTCGAGTTGAAGGGCGTAATTAAGCACTTCCACCAAATAGTTTAGGGCAATAAAATTCAGCTCCTGTTCAATCTCAGTAATTTGAACAAAGTGGTCCAGCTTTTTATCTTCCAACTGGCTGATTGATTCTTCAGGAATTCTAATCTCTTCAGCATCAAGTTCAATTTTCTCCCCGGTTGTATTTACAACTGCGAAATAAACAAATGGACTTATGGTGTTAATAACCGTAATGTCGTATTTCTCCAGCCATTGTTCATCGAACTTTTTTTCCGATGAAATAAAAAGCTGAATTTTAACGTTGTTTTCCTCCAGTTTTTTGATGGTTTCAATCGAAAACTCACCCCAGGGCGAAACATTTTTTATGGCTTTGTTTAAAATATTATCGTGCTGAATCAAAGCATCTTTCCGATCCCTGTATTCAAGTATTTTTGTAACTATTTCACTTCCTGAAAGCGCTGGTTTCTGAAAATCCTTATTTGAAAATTTTTCCTGGTAGAAGCGCGTTTTTATTTCAGTAAGCTTCTGTTTGTATAGCGCTTCGTTTTCACTGTAAATTTCAGGAATTTTTTTGTGATTTATATGGTGATCTTTTTCAGCGCTTTTTACAAGAATTTCAGCTTCAAATTCTTTTATCTCAGTTTCAGCGTTTATTTTTAGTTTTTCAAGGAATTGGTAAACCTGGTTAACCGTTTTTAGCTGGTCGAGTTTTTCTTTTATTTCGCTGCCGGGGTCGGTTATTTTTTCAACAATATCCAATACGCCAATGTTTCTTATGTCATCGAGAAATTTTTCATAATCAAGATGATAAGCGATAAAGGTATATTTTAGCATTGGTACTATCATGCGTATTCCTCCTGCTCCTGTTGACGGTTTTTTACAATTTTTTGCGACGATTTCGAAAGATTTTCTTCATCTTCCAAAAAGCGTTTAATTTTACGAATCGCATCCTGGTAACCGGGTATTTGAACTTTTTCGTAAAGGTTTACTTTTTGCGTTGTTTTTTTACGCGCCAGGTAAAGCAACTCGCTTTTGCGATAATTAACTTCGCGTTCAATGGCTTTGGTAGTAAGTTCTTTAAGAATGTTTATTCCGGTAAAAAACCATTGCGGGTTGTTAAAAAGGCTAAACTCTTTGGTTTCAAAAACAATATTTTCCAAAAGCGGAATTTTTACCCCGGCAACTTTTTTTACTGATAATTCCAAATCTTTTACTGCAAGCAATGTAATATCAAATTCGCCCCAAATACGGATGAATTTTTCATATTCGGCAATTTTTTGTTTCAGTTTGTTTTCCAATTCTGCCGTTTCATCTTTGGCACGTTTAACTTCAACGCGAAGCGCTGCCTCCTTGTTTTTAATGGTAGGCAATGCCCTGACACGCATTTTTAAATGCTTGTCCAATTCCTGAAGCGCCGTTTTATTGTATTGAAACTTCATAGGTTATTCACCTTTCCAGTATTTGTCCATAAATTCACTTCTGATTGCTACTTCGGCTTTGCTGAAATATTTTGCAAATAAACCCCATGCAGTATCCAACATCATGTCGATATCGATATTAACGTCGATTGCCAAAAGTTTATCAGAATATTCTTTTCCAAATTTCAATGTACGTTCGTCGTAGTCGGTGAGGTCAAAACCATTTTCGAGTTTGGTTTTAGCCAAGGCAGCATCGGCGTATAACCGTATTGCCGTGTTCATCACCTGCGGATGGTCTTTACGGGTTTTATCGCCAATAACCAATTGTTTTAACCTCGAAAGGCTTCGGAACGGGTCAACGATTACTTTTCCAATATCAGAGTCTTTTCTGAGGAATAACTGTCCTTCAGTAATATAACCCGTATTGTCAGGAATTGCATGTGTAATGTCGCCGCTCGAAAGCGTTGTAACAGCTATGATAGTAATTGAACCGCCATCGGGAAACTGAACCGCTTTTTCATAAATTTTTGCCAAATCGGAGTAAAGTGAACCGGGCATACTGTCCTTCGATGGAATTTGGTCCATGCGGTTAGAAACGATGCTCAGCGCATCGGCATAAAGTGTCATATCAGTTAATAAAACCAGTACACTTTGTTTTTTGTCAACTGCAAAATATTCGGCAGCGGTCAAAGCCATATCGGGCACCAAAAGACGCTCAACCGGCGGGTTTTCGGTGGTATTTACAAAACAGATGATTCGGTCGAGCGCGCCTGCATTTTCGAATACATTTTTGTAAAACAGATAATCGTCGTTGGTGAGACCCATTCCACCCAAAATAATTTTGTCGGCTTTGGCGCGCATGGCAACCATGGCCATTACCTGGTTAAAAGGCTGGTCGGGGTCGGCAAAGAATGGTATTTTTTGTCCGGTAACCAACGTATTGTTCAGGTCGATTCCCGCGATACCAGTTGCAATCAATTCTGAAGGCTGTTTTCTTCGCACCGGATTCACTGATGGGCCGCCGATTTCACGTTCTTCACCTTCCACTTCAGGACCTCCGTCAATCGGGGTTCCAAAGGCGTTGAAGAACCTTCCGGCCAAATCATCGCTAACTTTCAGCACGGGTGGTTTACCCATAAAAACAACTTCAGCATTGGTCGGGATTCCCTCGGTGCCCCCAAATACCTGCAACGTAACTACATCGCCAATAATTTTTACCACTTGTGCCAGTCGTCCGTTAACCATAGCCAGCTCTTCGTAGCCAATTCCGTTTGCCCGGAGCGAACAGGTGGCTTTGGTAATCTGAATAACTTTTGTGTATATTTTTTGAAATGCTTTTGTTTCCATTCTTTTATTTCCTTTCGTCGATAATGGTGCTTAATTCGGTAAGATAGTTGTTGAATTTATCCGATTCGTATTCTGAATAATTCATTTGTTTCAAAACGTTAATAATTCGTTTGAAATAGGGATTTACTTCGTCGAAAGACTCGAATTTGAAATCGATTTTGCAAATATCAAGTACTTTCTCCAAAAGGAATTTTTGTCGTTCCAGTGAAGTTCTTTTATCAATTTCGTCAAAAGCATCCTGCTGAAGTATAACAAAGTCAATAACTTCACCTCTCCAGAAACTGAGGTGGTATGAAATCGGAACTCCGTCATCGCCAAGAATATTAATTTGTTCCGATGATTCCTTGCTTCGTAGCAGATAGTTTTTGGCGTCCAAAACTTTATCAATCCAGGTTTCGCTGATATTCTTTTTGAGATATTCCTGTAATTCGGGATATTCGAGGTATTTTGAATAGCTGTCAATCGGGTCAACTGCAGGATATCTTTTACTATCGGCACGTTGCTGTGAGAGAGCATAAAAACAGCGTGCCGCTTTTTTTGTAGATTCGGTAACAGGTTCTTTCAGGTTTCCGCCAGCCGGCGAAACAGTGCCTATAAATGTAATAGAGCCGGTTTGGCCGTTATTCAGGTAAACATAACCTGCGCGCGAGTAAAAGTTCGAAATAATGGCGGGTAAGTCCATCGGGAATGCGTCCTGGCCCGGAAGTTCTTCCATTCGGTTCGACATTTCGCGCAGAGCCTGCGCCCAGCGCGAAGTAGAGTCGGCAAGCAGCAGCGCTTTTAAACCCATCGAGCGGTAATATTCGGCAATGGTCATAGCCGTGTAAACCGATGCCTCGCGGGCAGCAACCGGCATGTTCGATGTATTTGCAATAATTGTTGTACGTTCCATTAATTTTCTGCCGGTACGTGGGTCGTCTAATTCGGGGAATTCTGTGAATATTTCCACTACTTCGTTTGCGCGCTCACCACAGGCAGCCACAATTACGATATCGGCTTCCGCTTGTTTTGATAAGGCGTGCTGAAGAACGGTTTTTCCGCTTCCAAAAGGTCCCGGAATAAACCCTGTTCCACCTTCAACAATCGGGTTCATTGTATCGATGGTCCTTACACCGGTTTCGAGCAATTTGAACGGACGTGGTTTATTTTTAAAAGTTTTTATCGGAATTTTTACCGGCCATGTTTGTGTCATGGTCACTTTTACTTCGTTGTTTTTACTGTCGGTTAGTACAGCAATAACTTCATTCACATTGAATTGTCCGGCTGCTGTAATTTCCTTAACGGTGAATTTTCCTTCGAATTTAAAGGGTACCATAATTTTATGCGGCATCACATTTTCGATAACTTCCCCAAGCCAGTCGCCGGCCAATACAGTGTCGCCTACATTTGCAAGTGGCGTGTATTCCCAAAGTTTTTCATAATCAAGCGCCTGTGTGTAATCGCCGCGTTTCAGGAAAACACCTTCCATTCTGTCAAGGTCGTGCTGCAATCCGTCGTAGTTTCGTGAAAGGATTCCGGGACCGAGCGTTACCTCAAGCATTGCACTTGTAAATTCAACGTCCATTCCTACTTTCAAACCACGCGTGCTTTCAAAAACCTGAACAAATACTTTCTTTTCAAATACTTTAATAACCTCGGCCATTAAGTCAATGTCTGCCAATTTGATATAGCATATTTCGTTTTGCGATACCGGTCCGTCAACCTCAACCGTAACAAGGTTGGCAATAATTCCGGCTATTTTTCCCTGTGTTTGTTTACCTTCTTTTTTCATTGATATTAAAGTCTTTGGAAAATTGGAAACTGTTTTCTAAATCGTTAAGCATTTTTTTGAAGATTTCTTTGCTTTGCTCTGTGTCGAGTTTGGCCCAGCGTTCAACCATCATAAATTTGATGACAAACCCCAATATTTGTTCAATGGTGAAATAGTTGAACGTATTTAATCTGTCTAAATAATTCCATTTTAGCAGGTCGAAAGTCAATTCCTGCTCAACAAGGTCAGTATTCTCGTGTATGCCAATAATCTGATCTATATACGGCAGTTCGTTAGCCATCCCGAAATCTTTGGCCGCAGTTCTTTTTGCTGCTTCGGTTAATTCATAATCGCCAATCATTTGGGTTTCAATATCAATCCCAAACTTTCGGGAATTATAAACAGAAAAAATATTTTTAAAGTCGCGCAATGAAGTAAACCACTCTTTCAGGAATTCATTCTTTTGCGAAATCATAAAATCATAGTACAGCCAGGTGAGCTGGTTTTCAAGGCTCAGCTTTGGCTGTTCAGGATTTTCTTCGCGATACCCCTCAAGGAATTTTTTTATGTAAACGGGCAAATTTTCAGGTTCTATTATTTCTTCAATCAAAAAATTTTGATCGTAATTACCCAGCGGTATGAATTCTGCCTCCTTTTTTTGCAACAGGTTTAAAAAATTGATATTGTCGTATTCCAAAAACAGATATTCAACCAGCCGATAATCATCAGCATGAAGATGATATTTAAGTTCTTGTTTTAACTCAGCCAGTGAGAAAGGAATTTTTTTCTGATCAAGAACAATATCCGGGAATCCAGCTACCAGGCAATAATAATTTCTCTTTAACATTCATTATTCTTCTCCGTAAAGCAGGTTTGCTGTTTGAGCCCTTAAATAGGATTTAAAAAAGTTATCGAAATCTTCCTGTGCGAAATTAATAATGTAGCTGTTGTCTTTAGGAGCGATTTTAAAACCCGATTTGAAATTATCTTCAAAGTTTACAGTCAATCCTTGAGTAAGCAGATGATTGATTTTATCCTTGATATATTTGTTAAAATTGTCCTTTTTTTCCAGTGGGAGAATAATCTGAAGATTGGTACTTTGGGCGTCATCGGGTTGCCATTTTTTTACCATAAGTTCGATAACCGTTCTGATGAAATCGTTATCGGCCAGGTTTTTTTCAATATCTTTTGATAGCAAATCCTGCACAACAAGGTTGGTAACCTGGTTTTTTACAGTTGCAATAACCTGTTTTGAAGAAAGTTTCAGCTCCGACTCGGTTTTCTTTTTTAATTCGGCGCTTTCTTTTTTTGCATTGCCGATAATTGTTTCAGCATCAGTTTCAGCATTTTTGATTAACTGTTCTGCTTTCCTTTTCGCCTCCGAAATAATAATTTCTCTCAGCCTCGTTTTTTGCTTTTTCTACTCCTATTGTATATAGCTTTTGGGTAAGCTCCTGAAGCTTGTTTTCCATTTGTATATATGGTTTTTTATTAAAATTAGATTAAAGTTGACTCTATTTTGAAAGGGGGCTAAAATAATAAACTTTTTAAATGTTTAATTCCAAACGTGTGTTATTTAAATGTAAACAACAGATGTTGTAAAACAATTTTTAAAAAGAGATTTTACTTCTCCGGCTCAGCGTCAAACCTTTCAATAAAATCGGTTGAAAGCACCCTGAATTCGGTGCGGCGGTTGATGGCATTTGCAATTTGCTGTTGTTCAGGCGTCAGTTTTTTTATAAATTCTTCGGTCAGAACATCGTTTCTTTTCAGAAAATCATATTGTCTGGCCAAATCGCGTGTTACTTCCTTCGGCCAGGTTTCGCCGTATCCTTTTGCCACAAGGCGTTGCGGGCTTATTCCTTTTTCGATTAAATAATCAACTACGCTTTGCGCCCTTTTCTGAGACAATTCGAAGTTTGCATTATCACTGCCCACATAATCGGTGTGGGCCATTAACTCGATGGTAATTGTGGGATTAAAAATCAAAACCTGGTACACAGTATCGAGCGCTGTTTTCGATTCGGGCAGCAATTCGAAACTGGCAAATTCATAATTAATATTATCAACTTTAATTGGTGAATCAGTTGGCGTTAAAAACAATTCGAATACAAAATCCTTGCTGTCGGCCAAACCTATTGTGCTTGCAGAGGCTTTATCTCGTAAATAACCGTCCTTAAATGCTGCAAAAACATATTCGGTTTCGGGTTTCAGTTTCATTTTGAATTTGCCGTTTTGTGTACGCATTTTCATATTGGTTCCATCGGTTCCAATAATTCTTACAGTTGCTCCGTCAATATGAGTATTGTTTTCCTTGTTAAATACTTCGCCTTCAACCTCATAAATTTTTGGTGGAACCAGGAATGAATAAATATCGTCGCCACGCGAACCTTTGCGGTTGCTGGTAAACATTCCTTTATCCTCGCCTTTTACATAAGCAATCCCGAAATCGTCGAGGGGAGAGTTAATTGGCGATCCCATATTTTCAATTTTCCAGTTACCATCTTCATCTTTTACAGCCATGAAAAGATCGAATCCGCCCATGCCGGGATGATAATTTGATGCAAAGTAAAGTTCTCCGTTATCGCGGACATACGGAAACATTTCATCGCCGGGAGTATTTATTGTTTCGCCCAGGTTGACAGGCGACGAAAAACTTCCCCCGGTTTTTTCTGCAACCCAGATATCTTTTCCACCAAAACCTCCTTCCATATCAGAAACAAAATAAAGCAGGCTTTCATCCTGGTTAAATGCAGGATGAGCGGCAACAATACTATCGCCAACTACCTGCACCCTTACCGGCTCTGAAAATGAACCCCGCGATTGCGATGTTGAATACAACTCGGCCCCCAGCGGTTGGGTTTTATCGAAACGGCAACGGGTAAAAATCATTTGTTCGCCGGTTGACGTCAGCGTGGTTGCCCCTTCCTCGTCTTCAGTGTTTATAATTAAATTTTCGTCGAGTAATTTGGGTACTTCCCATTTTTGTTTTTGCACCCCGAAAGTGCTTCTGAAAATATCAGTGTAACCTTGCCCGGTTATCATGCTTTTTCTTTTACCGGTAACTCCTTTTCTTGAAGAGGTAAAAATAATTTCGTTATCGCGGCCGGCAACAAAAACAGGGGAATAATCGCTTTCGCGCGAGTTGATTTCTTTTATCGGGTTAATGATGTGGCGGGTTGGATTGGCCACCCAGTCCTGGGTTTTACGAATTGATTCCAATCCAATTTGTGCCCGTTCGTCTCCGGGAACAGAATCGAGATACATGCGGTAACTTTCAATGGATTCTTCATATTGCTGTGTAGCCCTAAGCATATCGGCGTGGTGTAAAAGTGCAATATTGTCGGGATATCCGCGTCGTATAGCATTTTTATAATACAGTTCTGCTCTTTCGTAATCGCCAATGTAACGGTAACATTCGGCAGTTTGAAATGCGTAAACGACACGTTTTTCACGGTCTTTTTCCTTTCGGGTAGCTTTGCGGTATCTTTCAATGGCTTTGTAGTATTCGCCAATATCCTGTGAAAGCATTGCATCGCGGCCGAATTTTGCCGATCCGCAACTACTTAAAATGATTACCATTAATAAAAAAACAACAAACCTGAAGTTCATGCCCATTCCAAAGATTTCGGGTTGTAAAAGTAAATTAATTTTAAATGACTGCAAGTATAACGTGAGTTTGGAAATTAAAGTATGAAAACAACAGATGTAAAAAGAAAAACCACCAGGAAAATCATTTCCCGATAGTTAAATTTCTTATCCGAAAGTAGCTTAAGACTTTATTTTCCTGATAAATTCTTCAAGAACGTCATTCAAATCCGGTTTGCCGATTTCCTGTAAATCATAACCCACCTGCACGGTTGGTTTGTTGATTTTTACAACACGGTTAAGGTCGATTGGAGTAGCAATTACCACCGTATCGCAGGGAGTCAGCTCAATTGTTTTTTCGAGGTCGGCGACCTGCTCTTCACCATATCCCATGGCAGGGAGCAGAGTACCGATGTTGGGGTAAATCCTGAATGTTTCGGCAAGTTTTCCAACAGCGTAATTGCGTGGATCAACCAATTCAGATGCTCCAAATTTCATGGCTGCAACAGTTCCTGCTCCAATTTTCATTTCACCATGAGTCAATGTCGGGCCATCTTCAACCACAAGCACCTTTTTACCCCTGATAAGTTCGGGTTTGTCAACGGTTAACGGAGATGCCCCATCGATAACTATTGCTTTTGGGTTTACCTTAAAAATACTGTTACGAACGATTTGGATATTTTCAGGCGATGAACTGTCGATTTTGTTGATGATTACCACATCGGCCATTCTCAGGGTTGTTTCACCGGGGTAATAGTTCAGCTCGTGGCCGGCCCGGTGAGGGTCGGCAACGGTTATGGTAAGGTCGGAATGATAAAATGAAAAATCGTTATTTCCGCCATCCCAAAGAATAATATCGGCTTCTTTTTCAGCTTCACGTAAAATTGCTTCGTAATCGACACCTGCATAAATCACGTTTCCGCGAATCACATGTGGTTCATATTCTTCCATCTCTTCGATGGTGCATTTGTGTTTTTCCAAATCCTCTAATGTTGCAAACCGCTGAACTTTCTGCTCAACCAGGTTTCCATAAGGCATTGGGTGACGAATGGCAACTACTTTAAGTCCTTTGGCCATCAGAATTTCGATAACCCGGCGCGATGTCTGGCTTTTCCCGCAACCTGTCCGCACAGCAAGGATTGAAATAACGGGCTTTGTGCTTTTAACCTGCGTCTGATTCGGGCCAAGCAGCATAAAATCGGCCCCGGCGGCATTTACAACAGAACTCACGCTCATTACTTTCTGATAAGTAACATCGCTGTAAGAAAACACACAGATTTGAACTTCCAAATCTTTGATGAGCCGGATTAACTCACTTTCTGGATAAATCGGAATCCCGTCAGGATAAAACGTTCCGGCCAGTTCTGCCGGGTATTTGCGGCCGTCGATATTTGGAATCTGCGCAGCGGTAAAGGCAACCACATTAAATTCTTCCCTGTTCCTGAAGTAAGTATTAAAGTTATGGAAATCCCTGCCTGCAGCGCCCAGAATGATTACGTCTTTACGGTTCATAAGTGATTTTAATTAAAAGTTTTATATAACAAAATTATTGTATAAATATTCATTTACTATGATTTATCTTAGGTTTAATGCCTTTGGTTAGGGCATTTTCAATACTTTTCAAATGCCTGTTTTTATTAAAAATGAAAAGAGCATGAACTCCGTTTTATTGCCGTTTTTCATGCCCTTTTTACTGCTTCAGTTTTATTCTGAAGCGAAAACCCTGACAATGTAATTATCGTGTAAACAAAAGTTCCCTGTATTTTGGCAATGGCCATTTTTCGTCGTCAACAATCAATTCCAGTTTGTCGATGTGGTCCCTGATTTCCTCCAGATAGGGTTTAACAGATTTGTCGTAAGCTTTTGCCTTCGATACCATATTCTCGATTACATTGGCTTTCCTGCGCTCTTCGATCATTTCCTCCCGTTTGGCTTTTATTGCAGAAACATGTGAGCCGATATTTCGAATCAGTTCAATTCGGGCGCCAGCCAATTTTTTAAATTCCTCAGGAGAAAAAACATCTTTCATATATTTTACATTTTCCAAAAGCAAAGTCTGATACGCAATGGCTGTAGGAACAATGTGATTAATAGCTATATCGGCAAGCACCCGCGATTCAATCTGAATTTTTCTGACAAACTTTTCATACTCAACCTCAACGCGGCCACGTAACTCTTTTTCGCTGAAAATCTCCAGTTTTTCAAACATCTCTTTGAATCCGGGGCGTTGATAAGCCTCCAGTGATTCCGGCACAGTTTTGATGTTGGTAAGCCCGCGCCTGGCAGATTCCTTAACCCATTCTTCGCTGTAACCGTCGCCATTGAAACGGATGGGTTTTGACTGTACAATTAAATCTTTCAGTACCTGGAAAATGGCTTCATCCTTTTTTACGTTCTTTTCGATAAGGGCGTCAACCGCAGCCTGAAACTTTAGTAACTGGTTGGCAACAAGGGCATTTAAAACAATAAGTGCAGATGCATTGTTTGCCGAAGAGCCTACTGCGCGGAATTCAAACCTGTTGCCGGTAAATGCAAATGGCGATGTGCGGTTACGGTCGGTGCTGTCGAGAATAATTTCGGGGATGCGGCCAATATTCAGTTTCAGTGCGGTTTTTTCGTCGGGCGTCATTTTACGGTCAACCACGGCTTCTTCCATCAGGTCGAGCATGTTCGAAACCTCGGTTCCTAAAAATACCGATAAAATTGACGGCGGCGCTTCGTTTGCTCCCAAACGGTGTGTGTTCGAGGCAGTTAAAATACTTGCCCTCAGCAAATCCTGCCCATCGTAAACAGCTTTTAAAGTATTGATTACAAAGGTGAGGAACTGCAAATTCGATTTGGGGTTTTTACCCGGCGAGTACAAATTTACATCGGTGTTGGTTGTCAGCGACCAGTTGTTGTGTTTCCCCGAACCGTTAATTCCTTTAAAAGGTTTTTCATGAAATAAAACCCTGAAATGATGCCTGCGGGCAATTTTTTGCATAATATCCATCATCAACTGGTTGTGATCGTTGGCAAGGTTTGCTTCCTCGTAAATGGGCGCAAATTCAAACTGGTTGGGCGCAACTTCGTTGTGACGTGTTTTTACAGGTATTCCTAATTTGTATGCCTCGTTTTCAACATCCTGCATAAACCGGTTGGCACGGGTGGGAATCGATGAAAAATAATGGTCGTCAAGTTGCTGATCTTTAGATGATGCGTGCCCCATCAAAGTGCGGCCTGTTAAAACCAGGTCGGGACGCGCCATGAACAACGCTTCGTCAATCAGGAAATATTCCTGTTCCCAACCCAGATTGGTGCGCACCGAAGTAACATTTTTGTCGAAATACTGGCAAACTGCGGTTGCGGCTTTGTCAACCGCATTAATTGCCCTTAAAAGAGGGGTTTTATAATCAAGCGCTTCGCCGGTGTACGATATAAAAATAGTTGGGATGGTTAGCGTAGTTTCGCTTATAAATGCTGGAGAAGTGGGGTCCCAGGCTGTGTAACCACGGGCTTCGAAAGTTTGCCGGATACCGCCGCTTGGAAACGACGAAGCATCGGGTTCCTGTTGTGCGAGCAAATTTCCCGAAAACGATTCAATAACCGAACCTTCGGCGCCATGCACAATAAATGCGTCATGTTTTTCCGCTGTTCCGTCGGTTAACGGGTGAAACCAATGCGTATAATGGGTCGCCCCGTTTTCTATCGCCCATGTTTTCATTCCCTGCGCCACCTGGTCGGCCATTTTACGATTAATGGTAGTGCCATTTTCAATAGCGTCCATCACTGCCTTGAAAGCTTCTTTCGAAAGGTATTTCTTCATTTTGACCTGGTTAAACACCAGCATTCCATAATAGTCTGATACCAGGTTTTCTTCCCTGGCTATTTCGTTTGGTTTGCGGTTGAGAACTTCGGTCAAAGCGTTTAATCTGAATTGTGCCATTTTTTGTATTATTTTGTATGTTGTTTTTTAGATACCAAAAATAGATAATTTAGATTGATTTTGGTGGTAATTTTAAGTACCCATTTGTTAAAAATAACAGATATTTTACGAACAATGGTATTTAAAAAGAGGGGGTTTGTTTAAGATTGTTTTAATTTGTACCGTGTATCCTTTCGAAAAAAATTAAAATGAAAGATTGTTTTAAAATTTTACTGAAAAAGGATTTGACAGATATGATAACATCAACTACTTTTCTTCAAATTTTAGGTAAGAAATGAATACGGAAAAAATAATTGATATCATTGAAAAAGAAGATTCATCGAAAATTAAAATTGCCATTGCCGATATCGATGGGATTCTCAGGGGGAAATATATCCACAAAAAGAAATTCCTTGATTCTGTTAACAACCAGCTTGGAATTTGTGATGTTGTTTTTGGCTGGGATGCCGGAGATGCGTGTTATGACAACAGCCTGATTACCGGCTGGCACACCGGCTACCCCGATGCAAGGGCAAAAATCGATATTTCAACTTTCAGGAAAATTCCCTGGGAGAATTCAATGCCTTTTTTTCTGGCCGATTTCAGCGAACATGAAGTTTATGCAAAGACCACCTGTTCACGAAGTTTATTAAAAAGGGTGGCAGCCGAATGTGAAAACATGGGATTTACACCAAAATTTGCGCAGGAATTCGAATGGTTTAATTTTAGGGGGACACCGTCGGAAATCAACCAGGCAGGATTTGATAATCTGCAGCCAATCACCCCCGGAATGTTTGGCTATTCGGTTTTACGAACCTCATTAAACAGCGCTTTTGTAAACGAACTGATTGATTTTATGGACGCTTTCAAAGTTTCGCTGGAAGGGCTTCATACTGAAACAGGCCCCGGGGTTTTTGAAGCAGCAATTTTTTACGATGATGTTTTGGCTGCTGCCGACAAAGCTGTTCTTTTCAAAACGGGAGTGAAGGAAATTGCATACAGGCACAATATGGTAGCCAGTTTTATGGCCAAGTGGAACAGTAAACTTCCAGGTTGCGGAGGTCACCTTCACCAAAGTTTGTGGAATAAAAACGGAACCTCAAATTTGTTTTTCAACGATACTAAAAATGGAAAAATGAACCAACTGCTTGAGCAATATATTGCCGGCCAGTTGATTTGTTTGCCCGAAATACTGCCCATGTTTGCGCCAAATGTAAACAGTTACAAAAGAATAGGGCACGGCGACTGGGCTCCTGCAAATGCTACGTGGGGACTTGACAACCGGACTACGGCAGTTCGCGTTATTCAGGGCAGGATGGAATCTGCACGCATTGAATCGCGTGTTCCAGGGGCCGATACAAATCCGTATCTGGCAATGGCTGCAGCCCTGGCATCGGGCCTTTTCGGAATTAAAAACAAACTGAAACTTGATATCCCTGAAACAATTGGAAACGGATACAACACGGCAAAACAGGGCGGTTTGCCCAAAAATCTTATGGATGCAACTGAAAAAATGGCAAATTCGGAGATTGCAAAACAGTTGTTCGGAGCTCCATTTGTTGACCACTTCACCCGGACCCGTGAATGGGAATGGCGCCAGTTTGCGGGTAGCGTAACCAACTGGGAGTTAAAACGTTATTTCGAAATTATTTAATTTATCCGGTAAATGCACAAAGCTGATTACATTCAAATTATAAAACACGCCTGGAAAGAATTCGACGACAGGCACGAAATCCGGGGGGTTTACGATGTCAGCGCTTACGTTTCTACAAATCAGGTATATAAAATATCGTTTTTCAAACGTGAACCTGTTTTTGCCAAACTCTCAGATTACGGAAAGTACGACGATTTCCGCGAAGATCACATCATTATTAATAACCTGGCGAACAATCTTGAAGCGCCTTACCAGAATTTCCTGGCCCAGTCGCTGGTCAAGAAAAACGAACTTTTCATTTACCGTTATCACCAGGAGGAAAGCAGCGCGTGGGTAGTTTTTTACAATCCCATTCAAACCAAATTGAAATTGCCCCGCCGGCCCGATGAAAAACTAATCCGTAAACTGGGGCGAGAACTGGCCCGTTTTCACATTGCCTGCACCAACATTTGCACCCAGTTGCCCAATCCGTCGAAAACTGTGGTTACCGACATTCATAAGTTGATTAAATCGGTTAACAATAACGAAATAAAAATGTGTGAAAACCATAAATCAATGGTACTCAAACATTGTGATATCTTTCTGAATAATGCCGACAAGGTGAACTACATGAGTGAGTTTGAAACCATCCCGGTTTTTATCGATTGGAACATCGGAAATTTTTCAATTACGGGTGAGGGAAAATTTTTTTCACGCTGGGATTACGACTGGTTCAGAATGTCATCGAGGGTAATGGATTTTTATTTTTTCAGCCGGGTTGTTTCCAATACTGGCGACCGCACCGTTTTTAGTTACCTGGTTGATCCGTTGATGGAAGACCGGTTTATGATGTTTCTGAAGGAATATCACCGTATATATCCGCTTACCGGACCCGAGGTGCACTTCATCATTGAGGCATATCGTTTTTTTATACTGAATTACGTTATCAAGGACGGGCCCTATTTTTTCAGGAAAACCTATTCGAACAAGCTGGTGAAAGAAGCATACGATACTTATTTCCCGGCTATCGACGCCAATTACAATGTGGATAAAATTTTACGAACATTAAAAATTTAAGGTATGCACCGAAGGATAAAAACTTTTAAGAGTATTGTTACCAACTACAAAGCTGTGTTTTTTGATGCTTTTGGGGTGTTGAAAAATCACCAGGGATTAATACCAGGCATTGTAAAAACCTTCGAATTTCTCGATCGGAAAGGAATTAAATATTACATTTTAACCAATGATTCGTCGCGCAGCCCCGAAATGCTGGCCAAATGGTACCAGGACAGGGGAGTGTGGCAGGTAACCAGCGATAAAATCCTTTCGTCGGGGATGCTGGCCATGGAGTATTTTAAAGTTAAAGTGGCCAACGGGAATGCAGTTGCATATCTCGGGACCGAAAATTCTGCACACTACATCGAAACGGCTGGTTTAAAAACGGTTGCTGTAAAAGATATTGATTTAAACGACCTCGGCCATATCGAATCTTTTGCATTTCTCGATGACGAAGGATTTAACTGGAACGAAGATATAAACAAAACCATCAACCTGCTGAGAAAGAAAAACATGACAGTGGTAGTTGCCAACACAGATATTAATTATCCGGTGAGTCAGAACGAAATTTCGGTGGCGGTGGGCAGTTTGGCTAATATGGTTGAAAAAATTATCGGAAAAATGTTTATCAGGTTCGGGAAACCCGATGCCCAGATGTTTTTACTGGCTTTCGAAAGGGCGTTGCTTGACATCAATGTAAAAAGAAATGAGATACTAATGGTGGGGGATACATTATATACAGATATTATTGGCGGCAACAAATTTGGTTTGGACACGGTATTGGTTTTGTCGGGAAATACTTTGCCCGATATGGCATTAATCCGTATCAGCAGTTCAGGGATTATTCCAACATACATTTGCG
Source organism: Prolixibacteraceae bacterium (assembly GCA_009773765.1). Classification (GTDB taxonomy): domain Bacteria; phylum Bacteroidota; class Bacteroidia; order Bacteroidales; family Prolixibacteraceae; genus Draconibacterium. The sequence goes on from WTWZ01000042.1 coordinate 33,104, forward strand.
AATCGGCGGTAATCGAATAAAAAAAGCTGTTCACCTGCGCTGCCCCTCGTTTGCAACGAGGGGTGGGCTGTTCAGCATTTGCAATGCATAAATTCCGACCAGTAATTGAAATATTATAATTGAGTCCGCTCCGAAAAGTCCTTTGACCCCCTATCCCCCAAAGGGGGGACTTTTTAATTCAATGATTTTCAGATGTTCCCCTTTGGGGTTAGGGGTCAAACAGATGAAAATTATTGAATTTCATACTTTTTGGAGTAGGCTCATAATTGAATTACTATTTTTAAAACAAAAAATGTCAGCCGACAACTATTTTATAACCGATCAGAATGCCGTTTATTTCCTGACTTTTACGGTTACCGACTGGATTGACGTATTCACCCGGAAAGAATATAAAATTGAAATTATTAATTCGCTGAATTACTGTATTGAGAAAAAAGGGCTTGTTGTTTTCGCGTGGTGCCTGATGTCTAATCATATACATCTGGTGTGCAAAGCAAACGAAGGGTTCAGAATCAGCGATATTATCAGGGATTTTAAAAAGTTTACTGCCAAAGCGATTGTTAAATTAATTAGCGAAATTCCTGAAAGCAGAAAAGAGTGGTTGTTGTACCGTTTCGAGTTTGCCGGAAAATTCGATAGCCGAATTAAAAAGTACAAATTTTGGCAGGATACAAATCATGCTGTTTTACTTGACAATAATGAAATGATAGACCAGCGGATTAATTACACTCATGAAAATCCGGTACGTGCATTAATTGTTGCAGAACCGAATGAATACCTTTTCAGTTCGGCACGTAATTTTGCAGGTGAAAAAGGATATGTTAATGTACAAACTGAAGTTTAACATGCTATAAATGAAAAATTGTGAGTTGCAAACTCAAAGACAGCTTACCCCTCGTTGCAAACGAGGGGCAGGGGGGGTAAATGAAAACCCGTTTCAGCATAAACGGCACCGGAGAGATATTAATGTCGGGGAATAATTACAACGAGGCAGAAAACCTGGCCACACAATACCTGCACTCGGTAAGTGGAGGTACTTTTCTTCAGAAGAATGATTATCTGTACAATATCAGGGGGTGGATGACACAGTTAAATAATCCTTCATCATTTACCGAAAACGATGTGTTCGGGATGAAACTCGAATACAACCTGGCAAGTACTCCGTTGTACAATGGTAATATCTCAAAATTTACCTGGGCGTATTCGGCCGCTGCAATCAGGACATACACATTTACTTATGACGGGAATAACAGAGTTACGGCTGCCAACTTTAATGCAACCGGCAAAACCGGAAATGAACTGGATGAAGTTTTTGCTTATGATTTTAACGGAAATATCACGAAAACATCGAGGTACGATTACAACGGCGTTTTAACCGACAGTATGAAATTTACCTACGCGGGAAACCGCATTACCGGCTTTTACGACAAACAGGGAGACATAGCTTCTGTCGTTGACTATCCGGGAAGTGCCACCTCAAAATATCCAATTTACGATTATAACGGTAACGAAACCACCGAACCCCACAAACTACTGGGCATTGGGTATAACATGATTAACCTGCCCTATGTAATAAACTGGAACGGGCTGAACCGCAAAGTCAGTTATTTTTATACTTTTGATGGCATTAAAAGGCGCAAAACAGTTGAGGACAACGGGACCATTACCAAGCTTGATTACTGCGGCCCGTTTGTTTACGAAACAGTAAGCGGAACACGTTCTTTAAAATACATTTTAACACCACATGGCAGGGCGGTTAAAAGCGGAAGCTCGTGGGTTTACAATTAACATTACCGACCATTTAGGCAATGTAAGGGCTGAGATTACACCTTATATCGGGGGGGCGCCATTGGTAACCCAAGCCAGGAATTATTATACTTTTGGTATGTTGAAGCGAAGCGGAAATCCCGATGAAATCGGGAGTGATGAGCCAGTTGAACAGTGGCTCCACCACCAATAAATACCAATACAACGGCAAGGAGTTACAGGATGATTTTGGTTTGTACTGGTACGATTACGGGGCTCGGTACTATGACCCGATGATTGGGAGGTGGCATACGGTGGACCCAAAGGCGGAATCATATTATTCTTTTTCTCCTTTCCATTTTTCAGGAAACAACCCAATGAAATTTCTTGACCTGAATGGAATGAATTATGATTGGGTAGAAAAAGCACTGGTGGAGGGGAGTTGGTATGGGATGATAAAGTTACAAGTGCAAATGATGAGGATCTTCAAAAAGGAGATAAATATTTGGGGAAAAATGTTCTTGTTGGCACTCATAACAGAGATGCAAATTTGAATGAACCAATTAACAGTGCAAAGTTTGAGTTATATCTTGAAAGTAATAAAGAAGGACCTTCAGCAACTATTATGGGGAATACGGTGCCTGCTGATGTAACTAAGCAAGGAACTCTTGCCGAAGGATTATATTCTGCAAGGTCTCAAGGTAGAGCAGGTATTTTAGCAGAGGGTAAGCAAGATTTGGCTTTAATTATAAACGAAGGTAAATCAGTGCCAACAGCCCCGGGAAGTCCTAAGTCTTCGATGAGTGAGATATTTTTTCATTCAGGAAATTATAATAGGTTAAGTTTAAGCACTAATACCCCTGGGCAATATATATCTAAGGGTTGCCAAACAAGTGGTTGTGGCCCTGGTTCTCGCCCTTTGCATAATCAATTTATGAAAGCGGTAGGCACAGACTTTAAAGGCTCTTACTATTTACGCTCACAACCAAAATTAGAAGTTCCAAAATCTCAATAGTTATGAATTATATACTTTTATTCTTCCTGCTATTGTCCTGTAATGTACAGGAACAACAAGGGCTTCCATCATTGGTAAATACTAAATGGGAATATAAAGTTGCCGAAGACTGTGTAAGTTATATTGCTTTTAAAGCAGATAGTACTTATGAGGACTATAATTGCGAATTAGATTTTCCTTTTAGTGGAAATTACAAAGTAAAAAAAGATACTTTATATTTAACAGAAATAGGTTTAGCTTCTGAATTGCCAGGAACAACTCAAAAAATTGTTAAACGTAAAAGCAAAGGGATATTGACAAATGGTCAATTAAAATTTATAGATGGAGAAGAGCTTGATGATGGGAAATGGATAAAGTCTGATTATAAGCCAACACAAGAAGTACTTTATAAGAAAGTAGTAAAATGACAAACGCCCGGGAAGACCGGGCGTTTTGCTTTTTACATCAGGCTAATTTTAGCAGCTTTAATAAAATGGTCAACAGTAATTAAAAGACATTCTTTTTCTTTTCGGGCAGTACCTGAATATCCTGAAAGCGTTGTAGCATTTTAGGGTCTTTAAAAAGGTCGGCTTCGTCATTCTCTCCTAATAGATAACCAACGGTAGTACCTAAAATCTTAGCCAGTTTTTTAGCGGCCACCGCTCCTGCGCGATTGCATCGCGTGGTTAAGAAGCAGGTCATAAAAATTTCTTAATTTTATCCATTCCTGAAAATAAACTGTTTCATGAGCCGGAATTACAAATTTTTTAATACTGATGGTGTATATTTATAAGTTTTGCTGGTGAAAAAAGAATTCTGGGAGATGTTATTGTTGTTAAGTATTGCCACGTGATGCAATCGCGCGGGAGCGGAGTTTATTTGCGAATCGGCGGTAATCGAATAAAAAAAAGCTGCTCACCTGCCAGCGAACAGCTCTTAAGTATTGTGTATTTGAAACTTTTACAGTTTCAATTTGGCATGGTGTACAGTTTTAATAATACGTGCCCCAACTTTATATGGGTCTGCGTTTGAAGCCGGACGACGATCTTCCAGACGACCTTTCCATCCGTTTTCAACAGTTCCAATCGGGATACGGATAGACGAACCACGGTCGGAAACCCCGTAACTGAAATCGTTAATTGATGCAGTTTCGTGTTTTCCTGTTAAGCGCTGGTCATTATATGCTCCGTAAACAGCAATGTGTTCCTTAATATTTTTTCCGAATTCTTCGCATATAGCGTTAAATACTTTTTCATCGCCGCAGGTTCTCATTAAACCATTCGAGAAGTTGGCATGCATACCAGAGCCGTTCCAGTCGAGGTCTTTGCCCAGTGGTTTCGGGTGCCATTCAACATCAACGCCGTATTTTTCGGCAGCTCTTTCCATTAAAAAGCGTGCTACCCAAATCTGGTCGCCTGCATTTCCGGCGCCTTTGGCAAAAATCTGGAATTCCCACTGGCCTGCGGCAACCTCAGCGTTTATGCCTTCAATGTTTAATCCTGCTTCGAGGCACATGTCGAAATGTTCCTCAACAATATTACGTCCAAATACTTTCGAACCGCCAACACCGCAGTAATACGGGCCTTGCGGAAGTGGAAAACCGCCTGCAGGGAAACCCAGCGGAAGCCTGGTTTGCGGATCGTACAGAAAATATTCCTGTTCATATCCAAACCAGAAATCATCGTCATCTTCTTCAATTTGTGAACGGCCATTGGTGGAGTGCGGGGTTCCGTCGGAGTACAAAACCTCGGTCATCACCAAATATGCACTTTTGCGGTCAGGGTCAGGACAAATAAAAACCGGTTTTAGCAAAAGGTCCGATTTTCCACCTTCGGCCTGGTTTGTTGAAGAACCGTCAAACGACCAAATCGGACAATCTTCCAGCTTACCGCTGAAGTTGGCCTCAACACGGGTTTTTGCCCTTAATTGCTGGGTTGGAACCGAACCATCCAGCCAAATGTATTCCAATTTTGATTTCATGTTGTAATAATTTATGATTAAAAATAGATATTTTCTTTTATTGTGACACAAAAATAGGGTTAAATGAAATTTATGAAACTGAAATTATGACAATTTGTAAAAATTTAATACAAATTTTACATTAAAATCAAAAATTTAGCGATACCCCTATTAAAAAACTACCCTTTTTCAATAAAATAGTATGTTTATTTGATAATGTGCATTTTATTAACAGGTGTTTATTTAAATTAGTTCATTAAATTATTTTTTAACCCCAAAAATTGACGCCCTTTGTAATTTAAACCGGAACATGATTTTAAATGGTATAATTTTTTAAAAAACATCAGTAACAAATCATGGTATCCGGAGTCATATTAGTAAACATTTTATTTTTTAAAAACTTAAGTTGTATAATTGTGTTATTTTGAATATTTAATTCGAACAAAATGAAAGTAAACAGGCGCAATTTTATTAAAACGGGCAGTGCCGTGGTAGCCGGGAGTATGGTTTTACCCCCGTTTATGCAGAGTTGCCAAAACTTACAAATTTCAGAAAACGTGAAAAGTTATTTAGATCATTTCGAGGTTTCGTCCGGAATGTTGCAAAAAGTGGTTGCAGCGGCTATGAGTAAAGGCGGCGATTATGCCGATTTGTTTTTTGAGCACAAAATATCGAACAACATCAGTTTGCAGGATGGCAAGGTAAACAGGGCATCTTCAAACATCGATTTTGGCGTTGGAATCAGGGTGTTGAAGGGCGACCAAACCGGTTTTGCCTATTCCGAAAATGTAAGTTTGGACGATATGCTGAATGCGGCAAAAATGGCCGCAAACATTGCCAGTGAAAATGTCACTTTCAAAACCGGCCCGTTAACCGAAAAAATCCCTTCTGTATATTACAAAATAGCCCGGCAATGGGAAGATGTTTCGGTTAAAGATAAGGTGCCTTTTGTTCAGAAAATCAACGATAAAGTTTTTGAACTGGATCAGAAGGTGATTAAGGTAAATGCATCATTAAATGACGAAACCAGCTACGTTCTTTTTTATAATTCAGAAGGCCGGTTAACTTACGATTATCGTCCAATGGTCAGTTTTAGCGCATTTTGTGTTATGCAGAAAGGCGATAAAATTGAGAACGGTTATGCAGCCCGATCATTCAGAAAGGGTTTTGAATGGATGGACGATAATCTTGTTGCAGAAATTGCAAAAGAAGCGGTTGACAGGACCAACATTTTATTTGAAGCCACAAAACCGAGGGCAGGTGAAATGCCTGTTGTAATGGGCGCTGGAGGTTCGGGTATTTTACTTCACGAAGCCATTGGCCATACTTTTGAAGCCGATTTTAACCGCAAGGGGACTTCGATTTTCAGTGATAAAATGGGCAAAAAAGTGGCCGAAAGTTTTGTCAATATCATTGACGACGGAACACTTGAAAATAACCGCGGCTCGCTTAATATTGACGATGAAGGAAACGATGCAGAAAAAACCTACCTCGTAAAGGACGGTGTTTTAAACAGTTATATCCACGACCGCATCAGCGCAAATTTTTACAAGGTTAACCCAACCGGAAACGGTCGGCGCGAATCATTCCGCGATATTCCCCTGCCCCGCATGCGCGCAACATACATGGAACCCGGGCCTCATTCAAAAGACGATATTATTTCGAATGTTGAGTACGGCGTTTTTGTGGATAATTTTAGTAACGGACAGGTGCAGATTGGCGCCGGCGACTTTACTTTTTTTGTAAAATCAGGCTACCTGATTGAAAAGGGAAAAATTACCCAGCCCATAAAAGACATCAATATCATAGGAAACGGCCCACAGGCGCTGGCCGATATTTCGATGGCCGCCAGTGATTTTCTGATTGATAATGGTACATGGACTTGCGGAAAAAACGGCCAGTCGGTGCCGGTAACCTGCGGTTTGCCAACGGTTTTGGTTAAAAAATTAACGGTTGGCGGCACAAATGCATAATTAGTTCAGAGTTTAAAGTTTAAAGAAATGACAAAAGAAGAAAAATATACATTGGCAAAATGGGCAATGAATTATGCCCTCGAAAATGGGGCACAACAGGCAAGTGTAAATATTTCGAACAGCCGGACCAGCAGTGTCGAAGTTCGCGAAGAAAAAATTGACAAACTGGAACAGGCGATTCAGAACGGCCTGACAATCCGTTTGTACGTCGATAATAAATATTCCGCACATTCAACCAACAGGTTAAAAAAGGAAGAACTTGCACGTTTTATTGAACAGGCAATTGAAGGAACGCGGTTTTTATCCGAAGACGAATTCCGTACACTTCCCAATCCTGAATTGTATTATAAAGGTGGAATCGACGATTTAAAAACATTGGATTCAGGTTTCGGCGAAGTTGATCCGCAGAAAAAAATAGAGCTTGCTTTTGCTGTTGAAAAGGAAGTTTTGGGGAAAGACGACCGTGTAATCTCTGTTTCAACCGGCTATTACGATGGCCTTGAGGAAAGGGTGATGGTTACCAGTAATGGTTTCGAAGGCGACAGCGCCAATTCTCAATTTGGCTTGTATAGTTCAGTTTCTGTGAAAAGTGGAGATGCCCGGCCTGAATCTTCATGGAGTGAAAGTTCAGTCTTTTTCGACAAACTTAAAAAGGAAAATATCGGCTTAACTGCTTTAAAACGTGCGGCCAATAAAATAGGACAGGCAAAAATTGCATCGGCAAAAATGACGATGATTGTGGAGAACAAGCAGGTTGCCCGACTGTTTAGCCCGCTCATTCAGGCTTTAAATGGTTCAGCGATTCAGCAAAAAAACTCTTTTTTAATTGATAAAATCAACGAAAAAGTAGCATCCGAAAATCTCACCATTACAGACGATCCGTTTATAGTTTCAGGCCGCGGATCAAGATTGTTTGACAGCGAGGGCCTTGCAACTAAAAAACGTTTAATTTTTGAGAAAGGAGTTTTAAAAACTTATTATATCGACACATATTACGGCAAAAAACTGCAAATGGCGCCAACCAGCGGAAGCTCGACCAACCTGGTTTTCGAAACCGGGAATAAAGATTTGCAGGGTTTGGTCGCAACGGTAAAAAAAGGAATTTTAGTTACCGGGTTTAATGGAGGAAATACAAATGGTTCAACCGGCGATTTTTCTTTTGGTATCGAAGGATTTCTGATTGAAAATGGTGCAATTGTTCAACCGGTTTCAGAAATGAACATCACCGGAAATATGAAGGAACTCTGGTCGAATGTTGGTGAAATTGGAAACGATATCAACGACAGTTCTTCGTGGCTGACTCCGTCGATTGTTTTTGAATGGGTTGATTTTAGCGGGATTTGAAAGGAAGCCCCACCCAACCTCCCCGGTGGGGAGGTGGGAAGAAAGAAGAAAAAAAACGGATTGGTGAAAGTCAATCCGTTTTTTATTTAAGGGACACGGACTTTCCAAAGTCCGTGATTTGGAATATGTAAAATTAAAAGGGTAAAGTTTATTTTTATGTTCCCGATAGGCTAATTCTTAACCAGTTTTCTTACTGCTATCGTCTCTTTTTGTGGTATCCGAATAAAGTAAATACCACTTTTTAGGTCTGATATGTTATAGGTATTTATGCCATTCTCAAGGGGCAGGGTTTTTACCAATTTTCCGGTTGAATTAAAAAGCTGTGCAGTATTAATTTCTGTATTTTGTATTTCAATTGTAAAGGTTTCATGGGCGGGGTTGGGATAAATGTTCAAATTTTCCGGTTTGAAATCTAATATTCCGGTGCCATTTTTACTAAAGGCCAACAACACACTTTTAAAGAAATCGATATCAATACTATCTTCATGTTGGTAATGGAAAAAAATTGCATAATTATCGATAACTCCGGTAGCAGAAAAAAATGCTGTAGGATGAGATAAAACCCACGGCCATTTTTCAAATGCCTGAGCCATAGAATCCTTGTTTGCTAATTGACAGAAAGGGCTAAAAGCCCCGCTTAAAGTATCTCGTTTTTGCCCAACCATTTCTGCATCAGCTTCATTTGCAAGTCGTACAATATCCATTGTGAAAGAAGATTTTTCTTTTGCCCATTGCTTTCTTAGCCCCATTATTAAACTGTCTTCCGAATACACCCATTTTGTATCGTCTGTTTTAAATTCTGAATAATTATTATCGGATAGTAAATTGGAGGATTTAGCGGTCAACAGGTTGTATTCCAATTTCTGGATTTGGTTTTGCTTCAATACTTCATCTTTTAAAATATATGATTTGGGAATTGAATCATTTATTTTCTTAAGTATTTTTTTTGAGAGATTAACTAGGCCATATTGAGTGTCATCAAAAAAAATTGATGGTCCAAATATTTTAAATCCAATGTTCCATTTTTGTATAGAATAAGCAGAATTGCCACCAACATAAGAAGTATTTCCTGTAATTTCGCCAGTGGGCGAACCAAAATAGTATGGTCCACTATAACTATGTGCATCATACATCGTCCCTGAAATGGCTTTATGCTCATTTTCAAATGCAAAATATTGGATATAAATATACTTATCACCTTCAGGTGTGGTTGTTTTCCACCGTTGTTGAATGCCGGATATTCCAATATTCCAGCCTACTAACCAGCTATGGATATTTGTATAAATTAAGTCACAATCGGGTAAATCATTTTCAGTTAGCATGAATTTTCCCGGATAATTCATAAAGTAAATTTTCTTTTCAACGGATGCTACAATATGATTTTCGTTCCAAACCCAAACTTTTATTTGAACTCCGGGATAGTCACTTGTTGAATCTGTATTTTTATTTAACGATGTTGTAAGCGCTCCTGTTTCTGAATAAAGTCCATAGCCGGTGCCATATTTTCTCACATAAAAATTTTGATTATCGGGATTAGTAGCTTCGATTTTGATTTTGACCATATCATCCCAGTTTTTAGGATAATAGGTAATGTCTGATTTTGAAATTTCAGGCGCAGGAATCTGATCTCTTTTTCTAACTTTTTCAGATGCTACCAGCACTGAATCTATTTTTCGGGCACTTTGCTCAATCATTTTTGCATCAAAAGAATTGCTGTTTTCGGGAGTAATAAAAACCACAGCATTATTTCGGGCAAACAAAACCGAGCCGGTTTCTGTAAAGGACTGCCAGCAATTATTTCCAATAGGCCCATCTTCCAACGGAAAATCAATCGTGTTTTTAAGTAATAAAGATGTCAGTTCAAGTCTTTCCACCATCGCCATTTCTACATTAATAATTGAAGTATGAATCCAGTAATCAATATTTAGTTCATTGAAATTCTCGTCTCCTAATACTTCTCTAATACTTTCCAATGGGAAATAAGTCAGATATTCGCTAATTAAAATATCCCTGAATTCGTATTGATTGGGTGGATCGCCCCAAACGCCACTGCGAATATGGGTTCCATCCGATATTTTTGCTTGCAGCGGGATTAAATTTGAAAAGAGAAATATGATTAGTACCGAAGGTAATATATGATTTGTTTTTTTCATTTTGCGAGTTTTAAGTTGAAGTATCTTTGAATATGTAGTAACAAACAACGATTTAAAATTAATAAAAATTTATGACCAATTTGATGGAGTTGATTTTAGTGGGATTTAAAGGGGAGCCCCACCCAACCTCCCCTGTGGGGAGGTGAGAAGAAAGAAGAAAAAAAACGGATTGGTGAAAGTCAATCCGTTTTTTATTTAAGGGACACGGACTTTCCAAAGTCCGTGATTTGGACTATGTAAAATTAATAGGGTAAAGTTTATTTTTATGTTCCCGATAGGCTAATTCTTAACCAGTTTTCTTACTACTATAGTCTCTTTTTGTGGTATCCGAATAAAATAAATACCACTTTCTAATTCTGAAATGTTGTATGTATTTATTCTGTTTTCAAGCAGTAGGGTTTTTACCAATTTTCCGGTTGAATTAAAAAGCTGTGCAGAAGAGAATTCATTATTTAGTAACTGTTAAATAATAATCGATACATTTTAAGGATTTATTGTATAATTCCAATCACCTCTAAAAGGATTTTTTTCAATCTTGTTTTTCTCAAATTCTTTGTCCAACACTTTGATGCCTTTTTTATATTGTTTTTGGTCAGAACTAGCTTTTACAATTAGCCCTTTCTGAGTCCTGGTATTGGCTATAAGATTTACCACAACCTGCAAACTAACCAGTGGTTTTGCCCTCCAATTTTTAGTGATAT
>WTWZ01000043.1:0-51362 GCA_009773765.1 Prolixibacteraceae bacterium
GTAGTCGAAGTCTGTTTTCTCTAACTAAACGACATTAATATATGATTAATTGTGACTTTTAGTTTACTTAATTTTTTTTTGCCACCTAAATTAGTATTTTAATGAAATCATTTCATAACATGAAGTTATGCAAGTACTTAATTTACGGGGTTAGATTGCCGATATTTAACTAAGGTTTTATTACCTCAAGTTTTCCACTACACGAACAATATCATTTCGCCTGATTGGTTTTTAATTTTCTATTATCCAATTTACTGTTGGTATTGAAATCCATTTTATTATCTATTTTCAGTGTATGTTCGACCTTGTACACGGGAAGGGTAAAATTAAAAACAGACCCTTTCCCCTCCTGCGATTCAAGCCATATTTTACCTCCCAACATCTCAACATAGGCTTTCACAATGGCCAGTCCAAGACCAGAGCCCTGCAACGCCCGTGAATCATTGATATCAGCCTGTTCGAACCGCTTGAAAACTGCTTCCTGCCTGTTTTTTGGAATACCAATACCAGTATCGCTTACATAAAAATGCATAAAATTACCTTCTTTTGAACAACCAACCTCAATAGTCCCGCTGTCAGTAAATTTAATTGCGTTTTTTATCAGATTTGTCAAAATTGAATCAAATTTGGCTACATCAACACTAATAATTGCATCATCGTTGGTTATTTTATAGTTTAACTTTAAATTCAGGTTTTTTACTTTGGCTTGTAAACCAAAAAAATCCAAAAGTGTTTGTAGTTGCTGATTTACATTAACCGTCGAATATACCGTTTGCATCTGGCCTGTTTCAATTTTTGATATATCGATTAAATCGTTTACAGTATTCAGCATCCTTTCGCTGCTTTTTTGAATAATGCTGATAAATTCGCGTTTTTCCCCGGCAGATAAACCGGGATCGGCCAGCAGACTGGTAAACCCGATTATCCCATTCATTGGAGTTCTGATTTCGTGGCTCATATTGGCCAGAAAAGCCGATTTCAAACGGTCTGATTCCCGTGCTTGAACAAGTGCAGATTTTAATTTTTCCTCTGCCCTTTTTCTCTCTATTGATATGCTGATTTGCCCCGATATAAATTCGAGCATTTGCTTATCTTTTTCATTGTAAGCATTTCGGTCTTCATAATTTTGTACAACAATTGCCCCTATTATTTCCCTGTCCACTTTGAGAGGCACCCCAAGCCACACTTTCGAAGGAGTGCCAATCAATTCAATTTCACCATTTTTGAACATCGTTTCAATGTCGGTATCGGTTGCAAGCAGAGATTTCTGATGTTTTAACACATAACCGGTAATTGATTTTTCGGCAGGCCATGAGGCAATGCTATCTTTTTGGTCAATATCATATTCTGTTGAAAGCATACCCGATTCCTTATCGTAAAAGGCTATGTAAAAATTGGTCGAATCGAGCAGTTTACCCAATTGCAACTGCACTGTTTCGAGCAATTCGAATAAACTGTCAGACGATAATGTGGCTTTTGAAATTTCGTAAAGTACATTTTGTAACCGCTCAGCTTTTATTTTATCAGTAACATCGGTTTGGGTGCCCCACATTCGCACAAGCTTTCCGTTTTCAACAATACCGAGCGAATTATTGGTAAAATATACTTTTTTTCCAAAAACATTGATTTCCTCAGTTAATACATTTTCCACCACAAAATTATTTCGCACAAAACTTTTCAACACTTCGCGGTTCTCCTCATTTTTAGTATTTCCATGCAATTCTGCCTGTCTTTTACCAATTATATCGTTACTGTTTGTTGCGCCGTACATCCTCATAAATGCATTGTTGCATTCAGCAATACGGGCATTCTTATAAATATAATCCACTTGTTCTTCAATGGGCAAATTAACCGGCATGGGTTTTTCAAACTCAAAACGGTAAACCCCTTCCGAAACCTGAGATATAAAACTTCTGTACCTTTCCTCACTTGCTTTTAACATGGAGGTGTGCCTGGTTTTTTCAAAGTTATCGAAAATGATTTTTCCAATAATAATGGTAGCCAGCGGATAAACCGTTAAAATGGCAATGCCCATCTTCTTAATAACATTAACCGCTATTTCACGGGGAAAGGTGAACATGAGCAAAAACATGGCCAAATGAACCACCAATCCCATGTAAACGAGCTGAACCAATTTAATTTTGTTATTTGCTTTAAAATACCTGAAATGAAAAAACAGTCCGATTAATGCAGAAGCTGTAATAACCAATGAACCGGTAAGCGCCCCAGTGCCCCCCTGGTAAATTCGAAGTGCAATAGCCAAAACACCTGCAACTGCCACCGAAACCGGGCCAAAAAACAAAGCACAAAGACTAATTACCACCGATCTTCCATCGAAGATTATCCCCTCAGCAAATTGAAGCGGATAAAGCATGCCTGTCATGGCAATAAATCCAAATATTAAACCTTGTAAAAGTGATTTGGTTAATGTAGACAAGTTCTTCCTATGCCAGATAAACCCTGTAAATACGCTTAATGCAACTAAAAGCGAGAGGTTATAAATGATTTCAATATATAACATTTTCAACAATTGTTTTGTATATCATTACTATCTGTTTTTTAACAACAATATTAAAAACAAAAAGTGATTTCTTTTAAAAAATAGTTTCTTTTTGATGTTTTAACCAACCATTTAGATTGAATATCAAAGTATTAAAATTTGCATATCAAATACCTTAGCTTTCAGTTTAGATATGCAGCAATCATCTGGCCTCCTGAAACCTGAAATTTAACCAAGCATTTGTGAAGGTAAAATTAAGCAAAATAAACATTGTTAAATCAGTTTTAAAAAAAAGCATTAAACAACCATATTTCATAAATTTACTGATATTAAAGTAAGTGTACTTTATAAAAACCAAAAAATCCCATAACATTAAAATGACATAAAAAATGAAACGGTTAATAGTTTTCTCGATTTTGACACTTGGTACAATTACAGTTTCTGCCCAATTCGCCAATAACTGGCTAAATAACCAAAATAAACATTTACTGTACACCAATTTTGATTTGATGATGGGAACGAATACCGGCGGAAACGTGGGGATGAATTTTGTTTACAACTGCAAATACTCTGTCCAGGTTGGTTATTCTTCTGATTCGAACAAACCTGCACAATTTGTACAGGGGTTTAAATCGGGTACAATATCGGAAACCGGCGCTTCAATTATCCAGGCAAAAATGATGGAGAACTATGATATAATGATTGGACGGCACTTTGATTTAAGCTCAAAAGGCGCCCTTCGATTTATTGTACAGGGTGGCCCGGGCATGTCGATTTTACACGATTCGAGTGAACCGGAAAAAGATCGGGAATTCAGCATAATGATTAACACAAAAATTGAATTTCCAATTATTGATATGCTTGGTTTTACGGCAGGGCCGACCCTGGTAATGAACCAGGAGAGGCAAAACCTGACTTTTTGTGTGGGTTTTATTTATGGAATCATTTCGGAATATTAATAATTACAAAAATTACTCAATACTGATTAGCCCATTTTTCAGTGCATATTTTACAAGTTCAGCATTCGAAGTTAACTTTAATTTAGCCAAAATGTTCTGTTTGTGTGTATTAACCGTTTTTACACTAATAAACAACTTTTCGCCAATCTCCCTTGTTGATTTTCCGTGCGCAAAGAGCATAAAAATCTCCTTTTCCCGTTCCGATAATTTATCGTATTCTCTTTCTTCCGATTTTGATGGCGACAAATACCCGTTGATTACCATTTCGGTTATGTCCTGGCTGAGGTATTTCTTGCCCTCGTAAACCGTTTGGACCGCATCTGTCAACTGCCTGTAAGTGCAGTTTTTCAGCAGGTAGCCGTCGGCGCCGGCTTCAAGCACACCTTTAACATATTGCTTGTCGGAGTGCATCGAAAGTGTAATTACTTTTACCGCAGGATTCAGAATTTTGATTTTTTTTGCGGCCTCAATTCCGTTCATCCGGGGCATGGCAATGTCGAGCAAAACTACATCGGGCTTGTAATGTTTTACTTTCTCAATGGCATCAGCCCCATCTTCGGCCTGCGCAATAACTTCAATATTTTCAGCCGAGAATAACAGGGTGGCTATTCCTTCCCTGAATAATTGGTGGTCGTCAACCAGTAAAACTTTTATTTTCATTTCTTGTAAATATTAATTATTTTTTATTGGTATTTCGATTGTTACCAAGGTAAAAACTCCCTGTTCCGATTTTAAAATCAGGCGTCCGTTGAAACTTTGCAACCGCTCTTTAATGCTTAACAACCCGTAATTTCCAGTCTTATTTTCAGAATTGTCGAAATTGTTTTTTAACCCAATGCCATTGTCGGCCACTGAAATCCTGAATTTATATCTTCTCTGTTCCACTTCAAGTTTTATTTCGGTGGCGTTGGCATGCTTCAGAACGTTTTGTAAAAGTTCGTTTATTATTCGGTAAATAAAAATAGTGTTTTCTTTTTTAAGTTGAATATTGATATTTTCACCTATAAACTTAGTTTCAACCTGATGTGTTTGTTCAATTTGTTCCAACCGCCATTTCAATGCAGAAATCAGTCCGAGTTCATGCAATACCGGTGGGCTCAAATCGTATGTTATTTGCCGCGATTCGTTAATTGCTTTGTTTAAAAGGCCAAAAATTTCGGTTAAAGCTTTTTCGGTTTTTGGATGAAAACCGTTTGTTTCGATAGCCGACAACTTAAGGTATGCCAGGGAGAGTGTTTGCCCTAAACTATCATGTAGGTTTTCGGCAATTCTTCGTCTTTCAAGTTCTTCAACCAATGTGATTTTATTGTTTAGTTCCCGAAGTTTTTTCTGATATTGCTGAATTTGTTTCATTTTTCGGACCCGCGCCAATTCGGCATTTTTTCTTTTTGTTATATCAAAACAAATTCCACGGGTTCCAAAATACTTTCCGTCTTTCCCTGTGAATGGAAAACAGTTAATCTCAAACCAACGCTTAGTGTTTCCAACTTTTAGTTCAATTTCCAATTCCTTAAATCCAGACTGCCCTGACAATAAGACTGTTGTATTTTTTTCATCAGTTTTAAACAGGCCGGCAAAATTCATTTTCCCTATAATTTCCAAAGGTTTGGTTTTTAGAATCGATTCTATAACCGGGCTAACATAAACAAATTCGCCCTGATTGTCCACTTCCCAGTAAAATTGCCGTGCATTTTCCGAAATTTGCTGAATCCGCTCTTCTTTCAGCAGGTAGTTATGTGTTTCAATTTTAATTGAACGTTCGAGGTTTTCGTTTCGTTTTCGCAATATATCCTCCACATTTTTAATTCGGAGAACTACATTAATCTGAGCTTGTAATTCGCTTACAGTAAATGGTTTTGAAACAAATGCGTCGGCGCCCGCATTTAAACCCTTTGTACGTTCGGCAGGATTTGAGCCAAGCGCCGAAATCATCAGAACAGGAATATGGCTCGTTGATTTTTCTTTTTTCAGAATATCGCAAACTTCGTAACCATTCAGCCCGGGCATTAAAATATCGAGCAAAATTATTTCAGGCAATTCCTTCTTTGCTTTACTAATACCCATAATACCATTATTTGCCTTTATAAACCTGTACCCGGGATAATGCAACCTGATGATATTGCCCAACAATTGCAGATTTATTTCATTATCGTCAATGGCTAAAATAGTTTTCATAATGATGGTTGGCATTATTTACAAAAATCAACAATCCAGACATTTAAGGCCCTGTCATTTTTATTGATTTTTTCAAAAGTACAAAATTTGATTGTATTAAATCAAATAATCAGCCAATGAAACTTCGTTTAAAGGTATTCAATGAAAAGAATGATTTGATTTGGGCAAAAAGGAAGGGTAAAATGCTTTTCTTGATTTTGAGTAATTAGTAATTTTTTACGCAACGAATGCAGAACCCATTTTGTTTCAGGTTGTTATTTCGGCCAATGGTTTGAGAACCGCAGTTCAATGATCTGGCCCATACAGTTTCGGATGAACCATCAGATGATGACCACCAGTACCCAAAACTGCCTTGAAACCAAAAGTTACCGTTACCAAAACGAAATCCACCGGGAAGCGCTGAAAAGCCACTTGAATTGGTGCCATTACCTTCCTTCTCCCAACCGGTGGCAGATTTCAATTGACTTCCCTGGTCGGTTCCCCTGATAAAAGGATCAATTTTGTCGGTGTGCGAAACACTCATTCCCAAAGCCCGTTCCAATTTCTTCCATTCTTCATCGGAGGGGAGGTGCCAACCCGGAGGGCAAGCAGTTTGTGCGGCAAAAAAATTGTACAGGACACCATACCTCAAATAGTTTTCAGTCAATTTTGCTTCTGAAGTATTGTTCCCGTAATAGCCATAAACATAATAATCCGGCAAATTTAAACTATCGGATTTGTACTTGCCTATTTCGGGTAAATAAGCCAGATTTTCGGCCATCCAGGTTTGATTGCCTATCTTTATCCATTGATATTCCCGATTATCGCGCGGGTCGATAAATGTACCCCGTGCAATTTCTGAATTTGTAAATTCATTATCATTGAATTCGCATGACCATAAACAGAAAATCGAAAAAATTATGAATGCCATTTTTTTCATATCGGGCGTTTTTCGGTGAATATTCTTTATGAATAATTTCCTGATTACGATTTTTTAAATTTACGTAACGATGTAAAAAACCGGTTATTTTAAATGGATGATTCTGATAGTGCAAACAGCCTGATTTCGACTTCCTAAATGCTGACAAAAACTAAGCATTTGACTGATTATTAGAAGTGTAGGTAAATATATACTTACTTTTCAGTTTATTGCACCCTGTTTTTTCAGCATTTAAAATTATAGAGGTGAAATTAAAATGATGCTACTTTGTAACGTGATTATTACGATTTACAGAAGTTACTTTTCAATAGTTTTAGTTTCGTTAGTTAATTAGTTATTGGTTATTTTAAGTTGGACGCTTTAAAAACAAACCCTGTTTTTTTTGATCTGAAATTTAAGTCCCGGAAGTTAAAAAATCCGGGACTTGATTTTTTTAATCAACCTAAAAGGAATAGGCCAGACAGCATAATAAAACTCCCTGTTTCACCAAAACCAAATCGATGATTAACCCCAACAGAAACAGCAGCCCAAAACGTTTGTTGTAAATAAACGCATGGGCAGAAAGATAAAGCGGCCACACACCTTTGTCAAGTGTATCAGGTTCTGTTTCAGGTCGTGGTTTCGAGAAAATTTTGGCTGCCCAAATAAATTTTGGGATTGCAAAAACAACCACAGCCAGGGCAAAAACGGACTTTCCGCTCAAAATAAGCCATCCGACAAGGATATATTGCAAAAGCCAGAGAACAATTGTTGTCCGGCGCGAATTCAATTCACCCAGAATAACCGGCAGGGTGAAAACACGTTTTGCCTTGTCTTCCTTCAATTTGTCGGTGTGCTTTCCAAATAATACCGAAGTCGGGCCCATTGCATAAATAATGCCCACAATAGCCACCGGCCAGCTCCATTCGCCTCCCGATGTTACATAATAAGTTCCGCCAACCATTAGCGGGCCCCAAACCAAAACCACCGTAATTTCGCCCAGCCCGATATATTTTAGCGGCCAGGTGTAAAACAGCAGGAAAAACAGCCCCGCCAGCATTAAATACAGGGTAACAATCCCGGTTTGATAAATCAGAAATACTCCGCTTAAAACCGCAATCAGCATCGAAAAACCAATATAACTGTAAATTCCGGCTTTCGATAGAAGGCCATGCTCAACAGTTTGCGGTCCGTATAGCGAACGGTAGTAATTACCTTTGTCAATTCCCTTTCGCGAATCAATAAGGTCGTTTAAAAGGTTATTTGATGCATGGGCAAAAACAAGACCTATAATGGCTGCCAAAAAATTCACACCCGAAAAACTGCCACTGTACCAGGCCATAATTCCGCCAATAGCGCCGGCAATTACAGTCATTATAAAAACTGCCGAACGTGACGCAATCAGCCATTTTGAAACGATATCAACCCTCATCCATTCCTCCTTCGAAATCCTGGGTATGGTTTTCAAAGCCCTCCCCCACATCGCAAAATCTATTGCATTCATATTTTATTATTTAAAAAATTCAAAATTACAACTAATAAAAGAGTATAAAGTTTGATTTTCGCTTTCTAAATAAGGGCTTCAAACAATAATTTTTTAGTTGAATATATTATTTCCATAATTTTTCAAAATCAACGGCTGATTTTATATTTTTACCAACTTCATAAACCAATTAAAATCGTAGAAAATGAAAAAGACAATCACTTCCTGTTTAATGACATTTTTAATCAGCGCCATTTCTTTTGCACAAACCAACCCGGTTGCCAAAGGCGTTAACTACATTGAAACCCAAACTTACACCGAGGCAGAAAATGCCGAAATACTCAAACTTTACGAAAAACTAAGGGTTGCAGATGTTTCTGACGGGATGGATATGGTTGGGCTGCCCAACACCGGGCTGGTTGATCAGGCAATTCACCCTGATTGGGTTGACCTCGTAAACCTGTCGCACATCTTTCGCGGAATTGCAGTAACGGCGCGTTATGTACCCACCCAGCGCCCCGACCGTCCGCAACCCGGAGAGGATTTTGCTGCGTGGGAAGGCCATTTTTACTCCACCTATTCAAGCGAAGCATTTGCAGCAGCTATTCAAAAGGGTTCAGTAGTAGTATTGGACGATGTTGAAGACAAAGACATTGGTTCCATTGGCTCGAATAATATACTAAGTTGGGTAAAAGCCGGCGCTGTTGCCCTTCAGAAAGTGCCGTTATATTTGCGCAAAAAAGGCCGCGGAATCCGTCCGGGCCGAAACGAACTTGAATCGGTAAACCGGCCTGTGGTGATTGGCGGAGTTTTGGTTTGCCCCGGCGATGTGGTTGTTGCTGATGGTGATGGCGTTGTGGTTGTCCCGCGAAAAGTGGCAAAACAGGTGGCTGAATATGCACAGGCCATACTGGATAAAGACAAAGCCGGCAGGTTAGAATTATACAAAAGTCTGGGAATACCATTGGATGATACAGTGAAATAAATGCGGGTGCGGCGGTTTAAAACCGCCGTTTTTGTTTTTGGTTGAAATTGTTTAGTATCTGAGTTCAAAATCGCGGTTAGAAACCACGACACCCGGAAAATCCCATCAATACTCCGTAGTAAACTTTTCAGGAAACTTCCCGACAACCCCTTTTTCGCGGTAAAAATCTTTCATACGCTTAATATCTGCTTTCGGGTCATCGGTAAGTTCAAACTTGTTGCCGATGGTGATTTCTTTCCTGCCCCAGTCGAAACTTCCGGCATAAACTGGCACATTTGCTGCTGTGGAAATAATGTGGAAACCTGCTTTCCAGTTTTTTGTACGTTCGCGGGTACCTTCCGGTGTTAAGGCAAGATGCAGGTGTTCGCGCTCGTGAAATATCTGAATGGTTTGCCGCACTACATTTGCCCCTTTTGAACGGTCGATTGGAAGCCCCCCCATTTTTCGCAGGAAATAACCCATCGGCCAAAAGAAAAATTCCTTTTTAACAAGCGTGCTTGCATGTCCTCCAATCGAGGTATAAAACAACCATGAAATAACAAAATCCCATGCACTTGTATGTGGAATTCCTATAATGATACATTTTGGTTCAGGGGCCACTCCCCCAACCGCTTTCCAACCTAAAAGTTTAAGCATGAATTTGCAAAACGACTTCATTTTATCTGATATTTTTAATTTCGAAATTTGTTGCCTGTGCGTATTTTTCAAGCAATTCTTTAGCAAAAACTGTTGCCTCCTTTAATTGTTGCGAAACAGCGTAATCAATAATAATCATCAGAAAACGCCGGGTTTCCATCGAAACCGAAGTCCGCTCCGAGTCGCTGGTTGGTGTGCCAAACGCGCCAGCTACATCTCTGAAAACCGGCATTCCTACAATGTTCAGTTCGCCCCGGCCAATTCCAACGTAAGGTTCATTTAATTCACCAATTCCGTAAGTAATGTCGCCCTCAATTTTATCAGCATCATAACCGCCAATTGAAAACCCGGTGGAAATGGAAACCAGGTTCAGCAAATCTATTACATTATTTATCTGGTAAATTTCGTGCCGGTTAATTACCCTTCGCAAAAGCGCTTCGGCCGACAAACGATAGCGGGCAGGGTCTTTACCACAGGTTTTATAGGCTTTCCTTGAAGCAGAAATTGCCGGAATTATACTGATATCCTCAATCTGAAATTTTGAATTCAGTTCAATTATTTTGTACTGAATTTCTTTCCAAAGTTCTTCCTGAACAGGCTGCATTACAACATCGCATTCAATGCAGCCAAGTTCGAGTTGCGGAACTTTTTGTGCCAGTTCATCCGAAACAGTGATCTTTGACATTCTTTGGTAAAATTCGGTTTAATTCTTCCGTTGTGAATTTTTAAAATCGTAATTTTAGTTTTTCAAAACAACTTTCAAAACTATAAAAAATAATGCTTGAGTCCGCTCCGAAAAGTCCTTTGACCCCCTATCCCCCAAAAGGGGGGACTTCCTAATTCAATGATTTTCAGATGTTCCCCTTTGGGGTTAGGGGTCAAACAGATGAAAATTATTGAATAGATTAACTTTAGCTTATAAAAAAAACAGAAACCTTGAGGACCAGGCCACAAAAAATCAATATGAATTTTTTAAGCCCCTGATTTTTTTGGTTGCAGATTTTACTGAAATCTGGTGGAAAAATGACAAAAAAGTATAATAACTTCGGGGGATTAAGTAGTTGGACTAAACCGCCTGTAGGGCGGTAAAAATTATGATACTTTTATGATATAAATTTTAAAACATTTTATCATGAAAAAAAAGGATCATTATTAGTAGAGAAGCTCATCCGGGAGATGCAGTTTCAGAACTACAGTCCACGGACTATTGAATGTTACAGTGAGCTTTTATCGAAGTTAGAGTGCGATTTGACAGTTTCTTTGGACACAGTTTCAGCACAGCAACTAAAAGATTACCTGCTCAATCGGATTATCAACGAGAAGATATCTGTTTCGTTAATCAATCAAACTATTAGTGCATTCAAAACCTTGCAGGTTGATGTACTTGGGCGCGAATGGGAGCCTATTAAAATCAGGCGCCCCCGGCGGGAAAAAAGGTTGCCAGTTATTCTGTCGTTAAGCGAGGTTGAGAAACTTATTTCAGTTACTCAAAACATTAAACACAAGGCTATTTTAGCGCTGACATACTCGGCTGGCTTAAGGCGACTGGAAACACAACAAATCAAACCTGGAGATATTGATTCGGCCCGCATGCAGGTACGTGTAGTCCAGGGGAAAGGCAAAAAAGACAGGAACAGTATTCTTTCTCCCAAAGCGCTTGATTTGCTCAGGGACTATTACAAAACCCAAAGGCCTAAGACTTTTCTATTTGAACCACAAGGTAAAAAAGGGTTACCGCTCTCAGAAGAGACATTGAATACAATTGTTAAAAACAGCGCTAAAAAAGCAGGCATCAGGAAAGAGGTGTCGTTTCATACGCTCCGGCATTGTTTTGCAACCCATCTGTTGGATCTACCTGCACCTGGCAAATGTTCAGCCAGCGAATATCATTTCTCCGTTGGATTCCATGGACGTATAAAAATCGGGTGCC
Organism: Prolixibacteraceae bacterium; assembly: GCA_009773765.1. Taxonomy (GTDB): domain Bacteria; phylum Bacteroidota; class Bacteroidia; order Bacteroidales; family Prolixibacteraceae; genus Draconibacterium. The sequence goes on from WTWZ01000043.1 coordinate 11,567, forward strand.
ATGGAAAACAAAAGACAACCCATCGAACTGGCGGACATTTTCAGGGACTGTGGCGATGATTTCCCGAAAACCCATAACCTGTGTGCGGATCAGGCAAAAGCATTTTATGCTATAGAAAACTGCCGTACTGCAGCTCTGGGCGGGCACACTAACCGGTGCGACCAATGCGGTTTCACCAAACAATTTGCCGGGCCTGAGGGCATTATCCAATACCTGGGCAACTATAACTGTACATTTAAATCAAAAATCGGCACATTCAGGTTCTCAATAATCGCTGTTGTATCTTTGGTGTACTCAATTGTTGGTTTTTCAGGAACAGTGGTGTTTGCTTTTAGCGACTCATAACCTGTAGATTCTGCTACAATATGGTATGTCTTCCCGGACACTGGTCTTTGGGTTAGAAAATATTTTCCGTTAGATTTCAGTTTCAGTGTCCCTATTATATTATCTTCTTCGTAAAGTGTAATGACGGCGTTGTTTACTGCCTCAAATTTGCCTGAATAATCTAAAGCATGCGATAAAAGTTAAACTGGCTGTAATTATGGAATCAGGATTGAGAATGCAATTGAAGCACAATTTGGGCATGTTATTAAATTCAAGGGTTACATCCTGCTCACAGGAAATAAATGTCAGTAAAACGATGATTTGAAAAAGGATTTTCTTCATAATAAACATTAAAAAGCAGGAGTTAAAAAACTCCTGCTATATTTTCTACCATCCCCACCCAGATGAAGGATAAGTATAGCCTCCTGTTGATATCAGGCTATTTGAAAGACAATCCTGCATTTGGTGGCTATCAAAGGATCATCGATTTTTACCATGCTTCGGAACATCTGTCGCATATGGCAGAAGCTATTCATGGCAAATCTTCAGCAGAGGCAAGCGAGTGGTATAAAAGGTACAGGGATATCTTAAAGACCCACAAGCAGGGAGTGTCAAGACTTATACGTTCGGCAGAGTATTATTTGGCGAACCAATCCTATAGCAAAACCAGAGAAAAAGAAATCCGGAAACATTTGGGTTATTTTAAAAAGCACAAAAAATTTATGCAATACGCCCAATATGCTGAAAAAGGATGGCCAATTGGCAGTGGTGTTATAGAGGCTGCATGTAAATCGGTAGTAAAACAACGAATGTGCCGCAGTGGCCAAAGATGGTCAATCGCAGGTGGACAAGCCATACTTAATTTGCGCTCAGTTGTAAAATCAAACAGATGGGAAAACTTCTGGAATGAATTTACAAAACGTTATTATACTAATTTAGCTGCGTAATAGGAGAACTGCACCCTAATAAAATAAAAATGAATTATACAAAAAGAATTGATGTTGGATTTTGTAACCCAGCATGGGCTTGATTTTTCGAACCCGCACAAGGGTGAATAACAATTTGTATTGTCGGGCGGAAACAGCGTTATTTAGATTATATTTAAGGTTTTGCTGGTATTCTGAACATATCACAAATTGGCGCAACAACAGGGTTCACGTTAAAACCAATACCTTGCCCATTATTATAATTCTATATTTACCCTGCTCAATCAATTATACACATTTATAGTTAATGATTATAAAAAACTATCAAGTTGTATCCTTCCGTTAAATGCTTTTTTTAGTTTTGTGTCAGGTAGGTTTTTTCTGAAATTCGATGTTTAAAAATTTAAGGGTACAATACCCAAAAGAATAGTCATTAAAAATACTGGCCATTACGATAATCTGGAAATGATATTAAAAATAAAATTCATATTAACCGTTATTTTTACTATATTTTTTGTCCCTTCTTTTGTCTTTTCACAGGTGTTTGAGGAGTTCGAGGTTGATAAAGCAGGAGAAGAAAAACAAGAAGTAAAAGACAGTAAAATCTATCCGTATATTGGAACATGGAAACTTTCAGGATACGGGGCTTTTCAGGATTCTACCTCGTTGGATACACTTCCTGATTATTTTCAGGTTTACCATCCTGTTTTTATAAATTCACTAACATCAACATTTGTAGGTAATTATGGTACGCCTGCATTAAATAATGATTTTTTTAACCGCAATTCCAATATTGATTTCTTTTTTCTGCAATCGAGGGAAAATTATGTATTAACCCCGGTTGACATTCAATTTTACAATACCCGCACGCCATACACCCGGCTTGATTTTGGACAAAGTGGCCACCGTACAATAAAAAATGAAACCCGTTTTAATGTTTTTCATTCCCAAAATGTAAACCCGTTTTTAAACTTTACATTAAGGTTAAACACGGCCAAATCGGCAGGCCAGTATAATGCACAGGAAGCAAAAAACAATTTCATTACGCTTTATTCAAGTTACAACACCGATAATTGGAGTTTATATTCAGGATTTATTACAAATACATTAAAAAATAACGAAAACGGAGGTTTGACAGATGACGCACTGCTGTTTAACGGGGCCGATTCTGAATTATTAAATACAAACCTAAATGCCAGTAAATCAGGTTTTAAAGGAACATACTACTTCGCCAGTGGCGAATACAGGATAGGGAAATTTACATCAGCAGGGGAAGATTCATCGGTTTTCAGGCCAGTTTTGGGCATTATGCTAAGATCGCAGTACGAAAGGCATATACAGGAGTTTGTTAATGAAGAAGAGGATGGGAACACTTTTTTTCAAAACACATATTATGGCAGTAATTATATCAAAGATTCAATCCGGTTTAATAAACTTAATAATGTTTTACAGTTAAAGCAGTATGAAAATCCGGAACGTAAAACCAGTTTTGGCACAAGGGCGTTTCTTGGTATAGATTTTATTAACACGCTATCGCCAGGGCCTGATACTGTGGTTTTTAAAAGTGTTTCAAACAGTTATTCAAATTTATATGCAGGAGGAGGTATTTTCAGGGAAAAAGGAAGATTCTGGACATGGAATTTCGACGGGAGGATTTATTTCATCGGGAAAAAAGCTGGTCAAACCGAACTTGCCGGGATTATTTCAAAACCATTTACTGTATTAAGGGACACATTGGCTTCGTTGGTATTAACGGGCGCCATTAACAATACGGTTGCTGATTATTTTCAACAGGAATTCTATTCGAACCATTACAGGTGGGATAATGATTTTAGCATGGAGCAAAGAATGGTTGTAAATGGCACGGTTATTTCACCAAAATTTAAATTTAAGGTTTCAGGAAACTACGCTATTATCAACAATTATATCTATAATAATTACCAGGGGATTCCGTCGCAAACGGGCAAGGAATTATTTGTACTTTCAGCATTTGCCGACAAAGATTTTAACCACCGCAACCTGCATTTCAGGGTACGCGCCCTGTGGCAAAAGGCTTCCGATGAAGAATATGTTCATTTGCCGGATTTGTCGGCTTTTGTTTCTGCATATTATAAATTTGTGGTTTCAAAAGTACTTTTTACGCAAATTGGGTTTGATACACGATATAATACAAAGTACTATGCCGATGCCTATTCGCCGGCAACAGGCCTGTTTTATCTTCAGCGTGAAAAAAAATACGGAAACTATCCGTATATTGACGTTTATGCAAATCTGAAGTTAAAACGGACCAGGGTATTTTTTAAAATGATTAATATAGGAACAAATTTTCTGGATACAGAGTACATAACAACTCCTCACTATCCAATGCCCAGATCGTCATTTCGATTTGGAATTTCGTGGTTGTTTTATGATTAATGAAGTTTAAAATCACATACAAAAAAGGGGTTGCAACCTTTCTGGTTTTATTTTTTTCTATAGTTGGCATCTTTTTATGGAACGAACTTAAAATCCTGGGGGAAAAGAAATTAATTGATTCGGCCGTGGAGTTGAATGATTTTGAGAGGATAAAAAAAACTGGAATTTTGCGGGCTGCAGTCGATTACAATTCTTCGAATTATTTTTTGTACAGAGGTACACCAATGGGTTTTGAATACGAACTTCTGCAAACCCTAAGCAACGACCTGGATGTAAACCTCGAAATTGTGGTTAGCAATAAGCTAAATGAAACTTTCGAAGGATTAAAAAGTAAACGTTTCGATTTGATTGCTCAAAATCTGGTCATTACAATGCCCCGAAGTGGCGAAATTGATTTTACCATACCTTTTAAACAAACAAAACAGGTTTTGGTGCAACGTGCTAAAACCAGCAAATTTATTGATACTGTTTACGTTAATTCGGTTCTCGGATTGACAGGCAAAAAAATTTATGTTGAAAAGGGTTCTGCATATCATCAGCGGCTGTTAAATTTAGCGGAAGAAACAGGCGAACCGGCTAAGATTATATGCGATTCGGTTTTTGGGGTTGAAGAATTAATTTCGAAAGTTGCCAAAGGTGAAATAGACTATACCATTTGCAACGAGGACATTGGGAAGTTGAATCAGTTTTATTATCCAAATCTTGATATTTCGTTACAAATTAGTTTTCAGCAAAATACGGCATGGGCTGTAAGAAAGGGTTCTAAAGAATGGAAAAATTATCTGGATAAATGGGTTGCCGAAATGAAAGAAACCCGAAAATACAAGCACCTTTATTACAAGTATTTTGAAAGTCAGCGTGTTGCCGAACGTATAAACAGTGAATTTCACAGCATATCGGGTGGCAGAATTTCGAAATACGACGGAATGATAAAAAATATAGCCCGCGGGCATAATTGGGATTGGCGGCTGATTTCGGCGATAATTTACCACGAGTCGAGATTTAATGAAAATGCAGGCGCCTGGACCGGGGCATACGGATTAATGCAACTAATGCCTGCCACTGCCGAAACATTTGGGGTTCAAGATATTGAGGATCCAAAGCAGAACGTAACGGGTGGAATTCTTCTGCTAAATTCGCTGAACAATCAGTTTTTAAAGGTCATTCCCGATTCAACCGAAAGGGTAAAATTTGTATTGGCGGCATACAATATTGGGCTTGGGCACGTGAATGACGCACAGCGGCTTGCTAAAAAATATGGAATGAACCCTCTGGTTTGGGAAAACAATGTGGAGATATACCTTCAGAATAAAGCGGAAGAGAAATATTTTAAGGACGAAGTTGTTCGATGGGGCTATTGCCGGGGAGAAGAGGCTGTAAAATTTGTAAGGAACGTTACCAATAATTATCGGCAATATGCAAATATTATTGGTTTGTAGCTGTAAATAGCTGGGGCGTATCGTAAATTTCAGATAAATAATTGCCGTTGCACCCCAAATAATTGCGCCCTCAAACCCGATAAACGGAATATTTATCAAACCTGTAAACGTTCCCACCCAATTTTCATTTTTAAAATATTGTCCCTTTTTCAAAGTAAGGTATTTTTCCAACTTTTCATTTTTTACAAAGCTCAAAACTCCCCGGTATGGCTTATATTGCCCAGTCTTCGTTTTTCTGTTGGCATTTTTCTGTTTGAAATTATTTCTTCGGTGTTTTTAACTTGAACAGAATCTGTTACTTCTTCCTCATTTTCACTTTCGCCCTTGTTTCCGCCTTCTTCTTCCTCCTCTTCTTCCCAGTCGAATTTATCCCTGCGGATAATATATTTCCGGAAATGCCATGCAAGAAAAACTCCCGAAACCGCCCCCCACAAATGGCCTTCCCACGAAACATCGGGTTTAATTGGCAACAGGCCCCAAACCATCCCGCCATAAAGAAAAACAACCGTTACCGATAATGTAAGCAACCGCGTGTCGTTTCTGATTATTCCGCTTACAAAATGAAATGCTGCCATTGCATAAATCACCCCGCTTGCGCCAATGTGCCACGCCTCGCGCCCTGAAAGCCATACAAAAACCCCCGACAGGAAAAACAGTTGAATAAAAATACGGTACGAAATGCGCCGGTAGAAATAAATAAGCGCGAACATCAGGATAAAAAAGGGAATAGAGTTTGAAATGAGATGGTTAAAACCTGAATGAATAAACGGTGAAAACAGAATTCCGGGCAACCCTTTCAGATGCAGGGGATAAACTCCGAACCTGATAAAACTCAAACCTGTAGTTTGTTCAATAATTTCGACAATCCAAAACACAAAAACAAACGCCGCCGGAAAAATCAGGCTGTGGAAAAAAATTCGCTTTTCCATCTCCGGGTTCAGCTTTTTCGGATTACTTGGATAGTATTTAAACAGTACCATAATTTATAGTTAGTTTCTGGTAGCTCGCTTCTGGTTTTTTGTCATTTCAACGAGGAACGGGGAGAAATTTGTCGATGGAAAAGATTTCTCCTCCAAAGTCGTCGAAATGACATTCTATTTGTTAATTAATTCTTTTATCAGCGCGGTAAACTCAAAAATATCTTCTTCGGTTGTATCGAAAGATGTCATCCAGCGAACTTCCGGGGCAGTGTCGTTCCATATATAAAAAAAGAACCGTTCCTGCAAAGGCCCAATGATTTTTCGGGGAACGATAGCAAAAATTCCGTTGGCATTTACCGGTTGTGTGATTTTTATTTCCGGGAACTTTGCAATTTCCGACTCCAGCAGTTTCGCCATTTTGTTGGCATGGGTTGCTGTTTCCTTCCACAAATCGTTTTCGAAATAGGCAATAAACTGCGCGCCCACAAAACGCATTTTCGAATACAACTGCATGCTTTGTTTACGGATGTATTTTGTTAGCGAAGTCAATTCAGAATTAAAAAACAGTACTGCTTCTCCCATCATCATCCCGTTTTTTGTGCCTCCAAACGATAAAATATCAACCCCGCAATCTTTTGTAAAAGCTTTAAAATCGAGGTTCAAAGCTACGGCGGCGTTGGCAATCCTGGCGCCGTCAATATGTAAAAGCATGTTGTTTTTGTGGGCAAGATTGGCTAGCGCATTAATTTCTTCGGGCTGGTAAACCGTGCCCATTTCAGTAACCTGCGAAATTGAAATTACACGGGGTTGTGAGTGGTGTTCAAAACCAAATCCTTTCAAATGATGTTGAATGGCTTCGGGTGTAATCTTACCGTTCAGCGTTTCAACCGGCAACAATTTGCAACCGGTAAATTTTTCGGGGGCGCCACACTCGTCTTCCTGTATGTGCGCTGTTTCGGCACAAATTACAGAATTGAAACTGTGGGTAACTGTTGAAAGTGCCAAAACATTGGCGCCCGTTCCGTTAAAAACAAAAAACACTTCGGTTTCATTGCCAAACTTTTCCTTGAAAATTGAAATTGCTTTTTGAGTGTAGATATCGTTTCCGTAACCAACAACATGCCCGTGGTTGGCGTCTTCCATGGCTTTCAGAATGCCTGGATGAACTCCGGAGTTATTATCGCTTGCAAAACCTTTTTTAACTTGTATCATAGTCAATTATAATAGTTTGATTTTTTGGATTCTTTGTAACTTTCAGCGTTAAAAACAGACTTGTAAAGAAATAAAAAATCAAAGGCATAAAAAAATGAATCAATCAATTCCTTTAACTCAGAAATTATACCTGCTTGGCGATTTTGAAAATCAGATTTTCAGGGGAACTGAAAGTGAAGAGGAATTTCATTTCAATAGTTTACATACCATGTTATTTTTGAGCACAACGAAGCTTTAAAAGATGACGGATCGCCATACACTGTTTTTACGCCGTACAGTAAAAAATGGAAACAACGATTGGGAAACAGCGGGATATCTGAATTTCATTCACAAAATTATCTTCATCATTTAATTAAAACCAAACCGTTTCATTTTCCTGAAATTGGGGAAACCGGTTTTGTGAAAAGCCAGCTTAAGATTCCTGTAATGAATATTTCGGAGCAGTTGATAAAAAATTATGCTGAAAAACGCGATTTGCCGGCGTTGGATGCCACTTCAAAACTGGGTGTTTATCTGCGTTTTGGAACAATCAGCATCAGAGAAGTTACGCGGATTGCACTTGATTGGTCGGAAGTATTTTTAAATGCACTGATTTGGCAAAATATTTTCAGCCAGATTTTGCGACATTTTCCACAGGTTGAAAACAGGTACATTTTAAAATGGGTATCTGAATATGGAACTGTAAAATATCCGCAACCGATTGTTGAACATGCATTTGCAAGGGAGAGGGTGCTTCGTGTGTACAAGAATGCATTGGGATAAAAAGGGAAATAGCAAAACAAAAAAAATAAATATCAAATCAGGAAGTTTTAAAACTTTGTTATTCGTAAACCTTTTATTAGATATTTTATCTTTGTAAAAGCAATATTTTAAAAATCATGAATATTCAGGCAAAAAAAATAGAATTAGTCCGTTTGATTCTTAATACAGAAAAACCAGCTATTCTTGAAAAAATAGCCAAAATATTTCAACAAGAGGAAACTGATTGGAGGGAGGGTTTACCCAAAGAGGTAATTGAATCGGTAGAAAAAGGATTGCAACAATCCAAGACAGGTAAAACTGTTTCACATGAAGAGGTAATGGAAAAATATCAAAAATGGCTCTAAATGTAAGATGGACACCTGAGTCAGAAGATACGTTTTCTGACATTATCAACTATTTGGAGCAAGAGTGGACAGAAAAGGAAATCCGAAAATTTGCCCAAAAAACTCAAAAAATAATCCTGCAGATTGCCAAAAATCCAAAAATGTATAAAGCTACTGGTAAAGAAGAAATAAGGAGAGCGGTAATTACAAAACAAACCAGTTTATTTTATCATATCAACGAGGTTTCAAATCTTATTACGCTGTTAGCTTTCTGGGATAATAGAAAGAATCCTAATGATTTGATTTATTAAAAAATTCAGATAGAATCATTAGTGGTACGTTTCAGCCTTCTGGATTCATTCCATCAGCCACTCCAAAATTCTATTACTCATTGGACTTGAAATTGGCGAAAGTGCATCCACAACCTGTCCGTTTTCGTCAACCAGAAATTTTTGGAAATTCCAGGTTACTTTGGCTTCCAGTGTTCCATTTTCTTCGCTGCTGGTGAGCCACTTGTAAACCGGGTGGCAATCTTCACCCTTGATCGTTATTTTTTCCATCATCTGAAAAGTGATTTCATATTTTTTTGTACACACTTCATAAATTTCTTCATTGTTACCCGGTTCCTGTTTTCCAAAATCGTTACAAGGGAAGGCGATAATTTCAAAATCATCGCCACCATATTCTTCATACAACTCCTGTAATTTTTTCAATTGTGGCGCCAGGCTGCATTCCGAAGCCGTATTTACAATCAGCACTTTCTTTCCCTTCAGGGTCGAAAAATCAAATTCCTTTCCATCGATTGTAGTTGCAGTAAAATCGTGAAGTGTTTTTTTCTGAGTCGGAATTTGAAATGAAAACAGGATAGTTATGAACAAAAAGTAGTATTTCATATCGGATATTTTAATTTTGTTTTATTCTTCAAAATTATGTCTCGGCAATTTAAATAATTGTTGTTAATAAAAAAACAGGGGCGAAAAAACAGATTTAATTATCTTTGGGCGCTCACTGCGAAAAGCGATAATATGGAAAACTTTGTTGTATCGGCGCGAAAATACAGGCCAGATACTTTTCAGACTGTAGTTGCACAGGATTCGATAACCAGCACGTTAAAAAATGCCATTAAAAACAGCCAGTTGGCTCATGCTTACCTGTTTTGCGGGCCTCGGGGTGTTGGGAAAACAACCTGCGCGCGTATTTTTGCGAAAACAATCAACTGCACCAATTTGTCGGCCGAAGAAGAAGCCTGTAACCAATGCGATTCATGCAAAGCTTTTAATACAAGCCGTTCGTTTAATATACACGAACTTGATGCTGCATCAAACAACTCGGTTGACGATATCCGGAATTTAACCGACCAGGTTCGTATTCCGCCGCAAATGGGAAGGTACAGTGTGTATATCATTGATGAGGTACACATGCTTTCTCCATCGGCGTTTAACGCTTTTTTGAAAACACTGGAAGAGCCGCCAAAACACGCCATTTTTATTTTGGCCACCACCGAAAAACATAAAATAATACCAACCATTTTATCACGGTGCCAGATTTTTGATTTTAATCGGATTAGTGTTTCCGATATTGCCGGTTACCTTGAATTTGTTGCAAAAAAAGAAGGTATCAATGTTGAACCCGAAGGGCTGAACGTGATTGCACAAAAAGCTGATGGCGCAATGCGCGACGCACTCTCCATCTTCGACCAGATAGTCAGTTTCTCGGGCAGGAGAATAACTTACCTCGATGTTATTGCCAACCTGAATGTACTGGATTATGACTATTATTTTAAGCTGACCGATCAGTTTATGAAAAACGATGTACCCGAAGTATTGCTGACATTTAATGATATCCTGAACCATGGTTTCGACGGGCATCATTTTATAACCGGACTAAGCTGTCACCTCCGCGATTTGATGGTGTGCCGCAATGCTGAAACCGTGCAATTACTTGAAGTTGGGGGCGAAATTAAAGGGCGCTACAGGGAACAGGCAAAGGTAGCCGATAGCAGCTTTTTGCTTGAAGCGTTGCAAATCAGCAATGAATGCGATTTGCAGTACAAAATGAGCATGAATAAAAGGCTGCTGGTAGAGTTGGCATTAATAAGGATAGCACAGCTCACCTTAAAAAAAAAATAGCTGACCCATCACAGCCGAAAGATTTTTTGGAACCCATTTTCACAAATCAAACCCTTCCTGCAGCAAAAACAGACGCTCCCGCTCGTCAGGTTATACAGCCGCCTGCAAAGCCCGCCGCCCCTGCCGGTGATGTTGAAATAAGAAAAATAGCACGGCGCAACCTCAGTAACCTCAGTTCCCCTTCTATTAAAGATGCACTTGAAGGTAAGCTGAAAGACAAACAACTCACGGCCAGGGAACAGCATCAAATGTATGCTAAAGATGGGGAAAAGGAAGATTTTACAACAGAGAAACTCAAATTAACATGGGAAGCATTTTTAACAAGGCTGAATGACCGGCCAAACCTCCAGTCAACACTTTCGACCTTACCCGGGTTAAAAGAAGATTATCAGTTAGTTTTAGAAATAGAAAACACAGTTCAGGAGGATTTAATCAGCACTATAAAACCCGAGTTGGTTTCATGGCTTCGAAAGGAACTTAAAAATTCAAAGATTCAGTTAACTACCATAATTACGGAAAAAGTAAAAGGCCGCATTATTTATTCCGATGCTGAAAAATATGAAGAGTTGTTAAAGGAGAATCCAAGCCTGGGTTTACTCCGTCAGAAGTTAAACCTCGATTTTGGGCATTAGAAAAATTACTGATCACGGGGCCAGCCTCGAAATTATCCAACTCCCGTTTTTATTTTCATATAAAATCCGATCGTGCAGCCGGCTTTCCCTGCCTTGCCAGAATTCAAACTTTACGGGTTTAATTAAATACCCCCCCCAATTTTCAGGGCGTTTGAGATTTTTACTGCCCATTTCAGTTTTAACATTTTCAAACTGGCTTTGAAGAAACCCGCGCGAAGGAATTTTACTGCTTTGATCCGATACAAAAGCAGCAATCTGGCTTAAAACCGGCCGGGAAGAAAAGTACCAATCTGAAATTTTACCTGACGTTTTTTCTGCAAAACCCAAAATACGGATTTGCCTTTCCAGTTCAGGCCAGAAAAAATGCAGCCCGACAGCCGGATTTTTTGCAATGGCTTTTCCTTTGTTGCTGTTGTAACTGGTGAAGAAGGTAAATCCATTTTCATTGTAATCTTTCAATAATACTATTCTTGAATCCGGAAATCCATCTACTCCAACAGTTACCGCCGACATGGCTGTTGGCTCATTCACTTTCGCGCTGATTGCATCGTTTAGCCAATAATCAAACTGTTTCAGCGGGTTTTTTTCAATGTTGTTTTCTGTAAGTTCGGCATACTTGTATTCAGTTCTTATCGTGTGCAGTTTCATACAAAACGTTTTGTCAGAATAACTGTTAATAAGCGATAATGTTTATTGATAAAACATAAATGAACTTTTTTTTTAATGTGATGTTTTATTAAAAGAGTAAAATGTATTTTAAATAAATTAAATAGTTAGTTATGAAAAAAGTATTGTTTGTTTTAATGTTGGCCGTTTCGGTTTCGGTTTTTGCTTCCAGCAAAGTTGGCAACCTTGCTATTGGCGATAAGACGGTTTTATCCGAAGCGAAAATGGATGATGTGTCGGGAGTAAAAATATCGCTGGCCGATGTAAAGCAGGAAAATGGCCTTTTGGTTTTGTTTTCGTCAAATACCTGTCCGTTTGTATTGCAGTGGGAAGATCGCTATAATGAAGTTAAAGCCTGGGCCGATAAAAACAATGTGGGAATGGTGGTTTTAAATTCAAATCACACTAAACGCGATGGCGACGATTCGTTTGATGCCATGAAAAAACATGCGAAGGAAAAAGGTTACAACTTTTATTATGCACTCGACGACCACAGCGTAATTGCAAATGCCTTTGGAGGACAAACCACTCCTCACGCTTTTTTGTTCAACACCAAAATGGAACTGGTTTATAAAGGTGCTATTGACGATAGTTACAAAAGTGCGAAAGAAGTAAAACAGCCCTATTTGAAGGATGCAATCACAAGTATTGCGAGTGGCAGAAAAATTGCAGTTGCTGAAACTAAACCCGTTGGCTGCAGTATTAAACGGAAAGTGGATTAATTAAAAAGTTTGATCAAATATTTAAGCTCTTGTCGGTTTGACAGGGGCTTTTTTATTTTTCAAAGAAGCTGAAGTTTACTTTGCCGTATTTCCGGGTTTCTTTAAAAAACGGATGATCCGAAAAATTATATTCCTTCGGATGTTCCAAAATAAACAAGCCATTTTCTAGTAAAAGATTGGTTCTTAAAACTGCATCCGGAACGTCAGCCAGATTTTTCAGGTCAAATGGTGGGTCGGCAAAAATGAAATCGAACCTGCCTTTAAAAGTTCGCAAAAATAAAAAAACATCGGTCTTGTATAATCTTGCATTTTCTATTTTTAGTTTTTCCAAAACATTTAAAATAAAACGGTGGTGTACAAAATCTTTTTCAACCATCACCGCTTCTTTACAGCCACGGCTAATAAACTCGTAACCAATGCTTCCTGAACCTGAAAAAATATCGAGGACCGTTTTCTCTGAAAAGTCATATCGATTTTCGAGGATATTGAACAGGCCTTCTTTTGAAATATCAGTGGTTGGCCGTGCCTTGAAATTTTTCCCCGGGATAAAAATCCTGCCTTTGTATTTACCTCCTATAATTCTCATCTCACAGTTCAATTGCTGAAAGATACAACTGGATTGAATGATTAAAATCAGGATGATTTACAATTGCAGGGCCGGTTTTTAGTTTGCTGATATGATTAAAATAGGGTTTAAGCAAATCTTCAATTTTTTTGTTTTTGTTCATCACATCGCAAATAAACAATTCTGTTGCACTTCGTGCTGTTTCCACCTGTTGAAAAGAGTTTAATACATTGTAAACTAAATCAGTATAATGCAGGTATGGGTAACTGTTGGCAAGAAGTAATTTGCCGTTTCGGTAAACGGTCAGGAAGAAAAACTTTTGAGTTGTAATAATAGCTGCACAATTCCTTTTTTCACTCTTAACCTGGTTTGATAAAAGCGCTGTAAGCGGGTGAAGAATTTCTAAGTTAACGTTAAAGAACTGATTTAACAACGAAATCAAATCAGACTGGATAGTGAAAATCAGTCGTGCACCTAAAACTGCAATTTTGTTTTCGATTAACTCAGTTGTTGCATCTTCATGAAATAATAATGAGCCTGAGTTTTCCGGAAGTTTGTCCCCGGAAAATTCTTCAGGCACCAATGTAAATATTGCGGTAAAAATAAAAATCCTGATATTTTTAAAGCGCTTTTCTAAAAAACTTTCCGATTCGAGCCAGTCTTTTAAATGCCTGACAAGAAGTAAATTACTGCTTATTTTCACAGGAGTGGTTTTGAATGCAACCACTTTTTTATTGAATGTGTCGAAGGCTGTAAAAGAAAATCCATCCAGGCTAACCTGAATGGATAATTCATATTGTATTGTTTTTTCGATTTCGAACGAATCGTCTGTCGTAAAATCAAACATGCCTTTTTATTCCCAGTTTCCGGCGTTGTTTACAGTTTCGGTAAGCGAACCAACCATTAGCCCCGGATATTTTTCGTTTGTCCTTCGCTGGTCGTTCAGGTTAATAATTAATTGCCAGTCCAAACCTCTTAAAATTACATTGTTGTGGGCTTTTGCCTGAAAAACCGGAACTCCAATACCGGATCCGGTAATAATTATAGTTGCTCCAAGATGAAATTCGGATGGTTCACCCGGAACAGGGACATATTTCAGGTTTTCAGCATCGTAACCCTTGCCAAATACCGCTTCAAGCGCTGGAACGCGAATACTGTCGCGAATAATTAACCCCATCTGAATTGCCTTCCTTTCCGTTATACCGGCTTCAACCATACTGTCGTTTAACTCGCCAACTTTACGAACGGTGATTACCGATTCGTTCATGATAAAATTAAGTAAAGTATCCCAGCTGCCTGTGAATTTACCGTAAACATCTTTATACGCCAACTGTGCTTTTCTTATATCTTTGAGCCTTTCAACAGTAACATCGTAACGGTCTTTTTTTGCTTTTTCAAACTGAATGGGGCGTTGTACACTTTGATAAATAAAAAATGCCAGAATAACAGCTACGATGAAAAGTAAGATTTGTAATACGGTTTTCATTTTTATAATTTTAATTAGTTCGTTTTTCGATTGCCTGCAAATTTAAAAAAAAATATAAATTACTTTCCTTTACTGATAGTTATTTTAATGTATGATTAAAAATCATTTAAAAACTATATTAACTCAAAATTTGCAGTTTTCGCCAACTGCATGCCAGTTGAAACTCATTGAAATGCTGGCAGAATATATATTTTCTGACGAACCCGATCAAATAATGCTGATTACCGGTTATGCCGGTACCGGAAAAACGACAATGCTGTATTCCTTAACACAGGCTTTAAGCAAACTTAAAATACAGTCGGTTTTGCTGGCGCCAACTGGCAGGGCTGCAAAGGTTTTATCGGGTTATACGAAAATGCCGGCATTTACCATCCATAAAAAAATTTACAGGCAGAAATCGGCTTCCGATGGATTTGGGAATTTTGTACTCGACAAGAATCTGCATAAAAACACTTACTTTATCGTTGATGAGGCTTCCATGATTTCGAATGAGGCCAGCGAAAACTCTGTATTTGGAAGTGGGAAACTGCTCGACGATTTGCTTGAATATGTTTACTCAGGCGAAAATTGCCGGTTGGTTATAGTCGGGGATACCGCTCAATTGCCGCCGGTTGGGTTAAATATCAGCCCTGCGCTTGAGCCTGCTTTACTTGAGAATTACGGTTTTAGCGTGAAAAGCGCTGAATTAACTGATGTGGTGCGACAGGCTGAAGGTTCAGGAATCTTAAATAATGCTACGCTAATCCGGAACAGAATAGGCAGCGAAAATCAGGAATCAGGATTTTTCCAACTCAATATTGCTGGTTTTGAAGATATTGAAAAAATTCCTGGCGCTGAACTTATTGAAAGCATAACTTCCTCGTACCATAAATATGGTATTTTTGAAACAGCCATTGTCACGCGTTCAAATAAACGGGCCAATTTGTATAACAAAGGTATCAGGGGTTCAATTTTGTATCGCGAAAATGAAATTGAGAAGGGCGATTTGCTGATGGTTGTAAAAAACAACTATTTCTGGCTTGATGAAGATGTGAAAATAGATTTTATTGCCAATGGCGATATTGCCGAAGTAGTAAAAATTTACAAATACGAAGAGTTGTATAATTTTCGTTTCGCCAATGTTTGTCTTCGTTTTATAGATTACGATGATATTGAGCTCGACTGTAAAATATTTCTCGAAACACTGAGTATTGAATCAGCTTCATTTACTTACGAACAAAACAGGCAGCTTTTTGACGCTGTTTCTGAAGATTATACCGAAATAAGGAACAAACGCGAGCGCTGGAAAAAGGTTAAAGAAAATCCATATTATAATGCCCTGCAGGTAAAATTTGCCTACGCTGTTACCTGTCACAAAGCTCAGGGCGGACAATGGAAAGCGGTTTTTGTCGATCACGGTTTTGTAAATGAGGAAATGCTCAATACCGAATTTTATCGTTGGCTATACACCGCTTTTACCCGCCCCACCGAAAAACTTTTTCTTGTAAATTTTAACAAGGGTTTTTTTGAAGATGGTAATACATCTTAATCAGCAATAGTTCAATGCGAAACCCGGTTATAAAATATTACAAAATTGTAAAGCCTCCAAATTTTCGGTTCAATAGCAAAAATGACTTATGAAAATAACGTACTATTGCCATTTTTTTAATATCTCGAAATAATATGACTATCATCCAATCCATTATTCTCGCAATCGTTGAAGGATTAACAGAGTTTTTGCCGGTTTCATCCACCGGCCACATGATAATCGCTTCGTCGGTGCTTGGTATTGCCGAAAATGAGTTTGTAAAAAATTTTACAGTTATTATACAGTTTGGGGCAATTTTGTCGGTTGTTGTTTTGTACTGGAAACGTTTTTTTAAATCATTTGAATTTTATGTTAAACTGTTTATTGCATTTATTCCGGCTGCGGTAATTGGGATTTTGATTGTTGATTTTATAGACAAACTGCTCGGAAATGTGATTGTTGTTGCTGTTTCTCTTTTGCTTGGTGGAATTTTCTTGTTGTTTGTTGATAAAATATTTGAGAAAAACGAATTGAAAGCTGATAGTGAGACAACCCGTAAAAGTGCGTTTGTTATTGGTCTTTTTCAGGTAATTGCCATGATACCGGGTGTTTCGCGTTCGGCAGCAACAATAATTGGCGGGCTCACCCAAAAACTAACAAGAAAAGCCGCTGCAGAATTTTCTTTCTTATTGGCAGTTCCAACCATGTTTGCCGCTACTTGTTATAAATTATTTAAAATTTACCAGTCAGAAGCAGGGTTTACCAGCCACGATATTCTGATATTGGCCGTTGGAAACATTGTTGCATTTATTGTTGCAATGCTTGCCATAAAATTTTTCATCAGTTTTCTGACAAGGCACGGTTTTAAGGTTTTTGGGTATTACCGAATAATCGTCGGGATGATAATTTTGGCCATGTACTTTGCAGGAATTGATTTGAAATTGGTTTAGGCCTTATAAGTTTTTCCTTCCCTTGCAGCTTCTGTATTTTCAAAAACGGTCCTGGCTTCCTTTTCAAACAATTCTACATCGTTGTAGCGGGCAGAAAAATGGCCGATGAGCAGTTTTTTTGCATTGGCCAGTTTAGCCATATTGGCGGCGTCAATGGTGGTCGAATGCAGTGTTTTTTCTGCAAAACCGCGCATTGCTTCCAAAAAAGTTGCCTCGTGGTACAAAAGATCAACATCTTTTATTATTTCAGCAATGGGCAAATGAAAGGCCGTATCGGTGCAAAAGGCATACGAACGCGGGTGCGGAGGTGGTGTGGTTAATTTTTCATTTTTAATTACTTCTCCATCAGGTGAAATATAATCAGCCCCATCTTTTATCTCTTTAATTCTGGCTATCGGAATTTTATATTCCAGCACCATTTCCTTTTTTATATTGGCCTGTTTCTTAACTTCCCTAAACAGAAATCCGCAGGTTGAAATACTGTGTTTTACCGGGAATGAAAATACTTCTACACGTTTGTCGGCATAAATTTGCTGAGGTTTTTTGAAGTTTAAAGGATGAAAAATGAGGTTCACATTCATGTCTCCCTTAATAAAATCGAGCTGGGGTTGAAGCAGGGTTTTTAATTCTGAAGGCGAATAAATATGTATATCGGTTTTTAATCCCAGCAAATTCAGGGTTGAAATTAGCCCTATTAGCCCGTAATAATGGTCGCCGTGCAGGTGCGAAATAAAAATGTGCTTAATTTTACTGAACCCGATCTTATTGCGGCGGAGTTGAATTTGAGTCCCCTCGCCGCAATCGATCAAAAAAAGCCGCCCAGGCATTTTTAATACCTGGGCGGTTGGATATCTGTCTGATGTTGGTAAAGCTGAATTACTGCCGAGTATGGTTAATTCAAACGGCATGGTTTATTTCAGATTTTCCTTTTTTTCCAGTAAAAATTCCGCCTCTTCCACCGTATCTGTAAATTTTTACCAGGTTTTCCACATCGGGCTGCAGGCCGCACAAAATAAACGTTCCTATTGCATCTTCGCATAACCGGTTGGCTACCAGAACCGAACGCAATCCCGATGAGTCGCAGAATTTACAACTGCTTATATCAAGAATGATGTTCTTTTCTCCTTTATTGTTAATTACAACCAGCTCCGATTTTAAATCGGGTGCGTTATTTGTGTCCAGCCTGTCGGCGTTTACTTTTACGAGGGTGTGTTTTTCTTTCTTTTGAATCTCGAATATCATGTGTCAATTTACGAAATTCAGGATAAAATACAACCCTGGTTACTTATCTTTTTTTTCATTTTCTTCCATTTGCGTTTTTAACGCTACCAATTCGCTTATGTCGCCTAAAGTAGTTTTCTCTATTGTGAGCGTTTCAGTAACAGGTTTTTCTACTTTTTTGCCGACACGGGCAGTTTTACGTTTGGCATGGTCTTCTGCGCGTTTTTCGTCTTCAGCAATACGGGAATGCGAAACGATAATACGTTTAGCCGATTTGTTGAATTCGATAACTTTGAAATCGAGTTTCTCTTCTTGTTTAACAGAAGTACCATCCTCTTTTACCAGGTGGCGTGGGGTTGCAAAACCTTCAACGCCGTATGGCAGAGCAATTACAGCTCCTTTGTCCATTAATTCAACTACGGTTCCCTCGTGAATTGAATCGGCGGTGAAAATGGTTTCGAACACATCCCATGGATTTTCTTCCAGTTGTTTATGGCCGAGGCTCAAACGACGGTTATCTTTGTCGATATCGAGAACAACTACCTGAATTTCTTCGCCAATTGCTGTAAATTCCGATGGGTGTTTGATTTTTTTCGTCCAGCTTAAATCTGAAATATGAATCAACCCATCAACTCCTTCGGTTATTTCAACAAATACGCCAAAGTTTGTGAAATTACGAACGGTAGCTTTGTGTTTGCTCCCAACGCCAAATACAGATTCGATATTTCCCCATGGATCCGATTTCAGTTGTTTAATGCCGAGCGACATTTTGCGCTCGTCGCGGTCAAGTGTTAAAATTGAAGCTTCCACTTCGTCGCTAACTTTCAGGAAGTCCTGAGCGCTGCGTAAATGCTGGCTCCAGCTCATTTCCGAAACGTGGATTAAACCTTCAACACCGGTTGCAATTTCAACAAAAGCGCCATAGTCGGCAATCACTACCACTTTCCCTTTTACTGTATCCCCAACTTTGAGTTTTTCATCGAGGTTGTCCCATGGGTGCGGGGTTAATTGTTTCAACCCAAGGGCGATACGTTTTTTATCATCATCGAAATCCAGAATTACTACATTCAGTTTCTGGTCTAATTCAACAATTTCGCTTGGATGAGAAATACGTCCCCAAGAAAGGTCGGTAATGTGAATCAAGCCGTCAACACCTCCCAAATCCATAAATACGCCATACGATGTAATATTTTTAACGGTTCCTTCGAGTACCTGTCCTTTTTCAAGTTTACCGATAATATCTTTTTTCTGTTGCTCAAGTTCAGCTTCAATAAGCGCTTTGTGCGACACAACAACGTTGCGGTATTCGTTGTTGATTTTAACCACTTTGAATTCCATGGTTTTGCCAACAAAAACATCGTAATCGCGAATAGGTTTTACATCAATTTGTGATCCCGGCAGGAATGCTTCTATTCCAAAAACATCCACAATCATACCGCCTTTTGTGCGGCATTTAATGTAACCTTTAATAATTTCATCTCTTTCAAGCGCTTCATTAACACGATCCCATGAGCGGGTTGAACGTGCCTGTTTGTGCGAAAGGATCATCTGGCCTTTTTTATCTTCAAGGCTTTCGATGTAAACATCTATTTTGTCACCAACTTTCAATTCAGGGTTGTAGCGGAATTCGTTTATACTTACTATCCCGTCAGATTTGTAACCGATATCCACAACTACTTCACGCTTGTTCAACGAAATGACGGTCCCTGTTAAAACTTCTTTTTCAGATACCGTGTTTAAAGTGTCGTTGTACAAGTTTGACAGTTTATCTCTTTCTGATACAGAATAAGCGTCGAGCCCAACTTCAAGACTTGCCCAATCAAATTCTTCGGGTTCGGCTGATGTTTCTTTTGGTTGATAGCGGGGTTTTTGTTTTTTCTCTGCTGCCGGTGTTTCTGCTTTTTCTTCAGCAAAAACCTCATCAGCAACTTCTTCAGATGCCTCGATTAATTCTTCAGCAATTTCTTCGGCAATTTCCAATGATTCAATTGCTTCTTTTGCGTCGGCTAATTCAATTTCTGCTTCAGCCAAAGCTTCTTCTTCTTCAATTTCTTCAATTTCCTGGGCTATTGTTTCGGTAACCTGGATTTCTTCCTGTCCCGGGGTTTCAATACCCTCGGTTTCAAGATTTTCATTTTTCTTTTCAGTCATGTAATTCAAATAAAATTAATGAGTTAGACATTATATTTGTTTAAAACGCGCGCAAAAATATAACTTAATTCATTTATTTCAAAGGTTTTGTAAATTTATTTCTGTACTAAAAGCCTTTATTTACAGTTACAAATCACAAAGCTTCATTGCAGTCTCTTTTTCTTTTCTTATTTTTGGGGTTCAATTCAGATTTGTTTTATCTCAAATGAATTGAATAAGAGTATATTTTTTACCCAATAATATATATTTAAAAAGGTTAAAATGAAAGGAATTATTCTTGCCGGAGGTTCAGGTACGAGGCTTTACCCCATTACCCGTTCAGTATCGAAACAAATTTTACCGGTTTACGATAAACCCATGATTTATTACCCGCTATCGGTTTTAATGCTGGCAGGAATCAGGGAAATCCTGATTATTTCAACTCCCGCAGATATTGGGCTGTATGAAAATTTACTCGGCGATGGCTCGCAGCTTGGTATTCGCCTGGCATATAAAGTTCAGCCTTCGCCCGATGGATTGGCGCAGGCGTTTATTTTAGGCGACGAGTTTATTGGCAATGATAATGTTTGCTTAATTCTTGGCGATAATATTTTCTATGGTTACAATTTCAGGAGTATTTTGGAAGACGCCGCCGCATTAAAAGATGGTTCTGTTGTTTTTGGCTACTACGTAAACGACCCAGAACGTTACGGGGTTGTTGAATTTGATGCGGTAGGTAAAGCAATAAGTATTGAGGAAAAACCTGAAAAACCAAAATCGAATTACGCAGTTACAGGTTTGTATTTTTACTCGAACGATGTGGTTGAAAAAGCCAAAAACCTGAAACCATCAAAACGGGGCGAGCTTGAAATAACCGACTTAAACCGTTTGTATTTAAATGAAAACAGGCTGAATGTAAAATTGCTCGGACGCGGTTTTGCCTGGCTCGATACAGGTACCCACGACAGTTTGCTGCAAGCTTCAAATTTTATTGCAACCATCGAACAACGCCAGGGTTTGAAAGTTTCGTGCATTGAGGAAATTGCCTATAAAAAAGGGTTCATCACCAAAGGGCAATTGCTTGAATTGGCCAAACCCTTAATCAAAAACCAATACGGACAGTATTTAATACACCTTACCGAAAAACAGGTTTTTCCATTCTAAGTAAAATGAAAATAACAGAATCGCCACTTCCGGGATTATTAATCATCGAACCATCTGTTTTTAGCGACGAGCGTGGATATTTTTACGAATCATATCACTTTCAGCGGTATCAGAAAATTGGGATTGAAATTCCATTTGTTCAGGACAACGAATCAAAATCAGTCCGTGGGGTAATCAGAGGGCTTCATTATCAGCTTAACCCGTTTGCCCAGGCAAAGCTGGTGCGCGTTGTGCAGGGAACTGTTTACGATGTTGCACTTGACCTCCGCAAAGGTTCGCCAACATTTGGACAGTACTATGGCCTTGTTATCGGCGAAAAGGATAAAAAGCAACTATTCATCCCACGCGGTTTTGCCCACGGTTTTTCGGTTTTAAGTGAAACAGCCATTTTCTCATACAAATGCGATAATGCGTACAGCCGCGAACATGAGCGGGCAATTAACGCTTTCGATCCCCAATTGGCAATTGACTGGCAATTCAATGAACACGAATGGAAAGTGTCTGATAAAGATATGGTTGCCTCATTATTTGCACAGGCAGAAATGAATTTTATCTTTTAAAAAATGAAGATTTTAGTTACAGGCGCTTATGGCCAACTGGGAAATGAAATTAACAGTTTGGTTGCCAAATACCCTGACTGGCAGTTTTTGTTTACCGATATCGATTCGCTGGATATCACAAGTGAAAATGATTTAGAAAAATGGTTTCAATATAATCAACCTGGTTTTGTAATTAATTGTGCTGCCTATACTGCGGTTGATAGAGCCGAAACCGATATTGAAACAGCCGAAAAAGTGAATGCACTTGCCCCAAAACTGTTGGGTAAATACTCTAAAAAGGCAGATGCAAAACTGGTTCATATTTCCACCGATTATGTTTTTGATGGCGAAGCTTTTACACCTTATTCTGAAAATGCCAAAGTAAATCCCAAAAGTGTTTACGGTGAGGCCAAATTGCAGGGAGAGCTTAACTGTTTTAAAGAAAATCCTGATACAATTATTATACGCACTTCGTGGCTGTATTCTGTTTTCGGCAATAATTTTGTAAAAACGATGCTCCGGTCAGGCAAAGAACGCGGGCAATTAAACGTGGTTTTCGACCAGGTAGGAACGCCAACTTATGCAGCAGATTTGGCAAGCGCGATACTGGAAATCATTTCAATTTCAGCAAAAAACCCGGAAAAATTTGTACCCGGAATTTATCATTATTCAAATGAGGGGGTTGCCAGTTGGTTTGATTTTGCCAAGGCAGTTTTCGAAATTTCGGGAACCAATTGTAATGTTAACCCGGTTCTTTCCGATCAATTCCCAACTGCCGCAAAACGCCCTAATTACAGTGTATTAAATAAATCGAAGGTTAAAAATGTTTTCGGGATAACGGTCCCTTACTGGAGAGATTCTTTGAAAATTTGTATTGAAAGATTGAAATAATTTCGGAAGCTGAAATGAAAGCCGAAATAAAAAAAATGGTTCGGGAAAAAGGACTTGTCAGGCAAAAGATATATTTATTAGTTTTGAAAAACGGACATTAATTAGTTTCACAAAAATCAAAACATCAGACCATGGAAAACCAGGAATTATTAAAGGAAGTAAGGGCAAAAGCACAGGAATGGCTTTCTCCTGTTTATGATGAAAAAACCAGGGCCGAAGTTCAGGCGCTGCTTGATAATGAGGATACAACTGAATTAATTGATTCTTTTTACCGGAGCCTCGAATTTGGAACCGGCGGTTTGCGTGGAATTATGGGTGTTGGTACCAACCGGATGAATATTTACACTGCCGGCGCTGCTACACAGGGATTGAGTAATTATTTAAAAAAGAATTTTGCAGGGCTTCCCCTGATAAAAGTGGCAATTGGCCACGACTGCCGCAACAACAGCCGCCTTTTTGCCGAAAGCAGCGCCAGGATTTTTGTCGCTAACGGAATCAAAGCCTATCTTTTTGAAGATCTGCGGCCAACTCCCGAACTTTCGTTTGCAATCCGCGAGTTAGGTTGCCAGAGCGGAATAATTCTTACTGCATCGCACAACCCCAAAGAATACAACGGTTACAAAGCATACTGGGACGATGGCTCACAGATTGTTGCCCCGCACGACGAAAACATTGTTGACGAGGTTTTAAAAATTAAAGTTGAGGACATCAAATTTGACGGCCCGGCAGAATTAATTGAAATCATGGGCGAAGAAATGGACCGGAAATTTCTGAAAAAAGTGAAATCCGTTTCAATCTCTCCCGATGTTGTTGAAAGGCATAAAAACATAAAAATTGTTTTCACCCCAATTCATGGAACCGGGGTGAAACTGATACCTGCTGCTTTGCGCGCATTTGGTTTTACCAATATTTTCAATGTTCCTGAACAGGATGTGGTGAGCGGGGACTTTCCAACAGTAATTTCACCCAACCCCGAAGAAGTTGCTGCAATGGCGATGGCAATCAAAAAAGCCGAGGAAGTTGATGCCGATATTGTGATGGCTTCCGACCCTGATGCCGACCGTATTGGAGTTGCCGTAAAAAACGACAAAGGAAAATACATTATTGTTAACGGTAACCAAACCGCGCTCCTTTTCATTTATTATATCATCACAAAAATGAAGGAAGCCGGAACTTTGAAGGGCAACGAGTACATTGTAAAAACAATTGTTTCAACTGAATTGATTGCAGAAATTGCACGGAAAAACAACATCGAATATTTCGATGTTTTTACCGGGTTTAAATTTATTGCCGAAATCATCCGCGAACTCGAAGGAAAGAAAAAATACATCGGCGGCGGCGAGGAGAGTTTTGGCTTTATGCCCTCAGATTTTGTGCGGGATAAAGACGCCGTGACGTCGTGTGCCCTGATGGCTGAAATTGCTGCCTGGGCAATCGATCAGGGAAAAACACTTTACGAACTTCTTCAGGATATTTACCTCGAATATGGATTTTCGAAAGAAAAATTGAAATCTGTTGTTCGCAAAGGAAAAACCGGCGCAGAAGAAATTGAACAGATCATGTCCCGTTTCCGGAACAATCCGCCAAAAGAACTGGGCGGGTCGCCTATGGAATGGGTAAAAGACTATTCGTCGAATATTGCAAAAAACCTGATTACCGGAGAAGAAAAAAAAATCAACCAGAAAATTACGTCGAACGTTTTGCAGTTTTTTACACTGGAAGGAACAAAAATTTCGGTTCGCCCTTCCGGAACAGAGCCAAAAATCAAGTTCTATTTCGAAGTAAAAGGAAAACTTGAATCGCGCAGCCAGTTTGATGAAGCAGAGAAAAAAGCAGAAGAAAAGATTGATTCGATTATGGAAGAACTGGGGTTATAATCCTTATTTTACTATTTTTGAATCAATATTTAAAGAGGTGAAATGGAAACCGTTGAAATTAAAATTAAAAAGACAGATTTTCCGAGATTAAGGAAGGTTCTTGAAAGCCTTGATTATCTTGAATATTGCAAAGTTACTGAGGGTGATATTGATATAATTTCAGTGGTAGCCGAAAAAAGTCTGGAGGAAGAATGGAATAGTGACGAGGATACAAGGTGGGACGAACTACTATAATTTAATATTATGTTTGAACAAGGCGATATTGTTTCCGTTGCTTTTCCATTTACAAATGCCCCCACCACTAAAAAAAGGCCTGCATTAATTTTATCTAACCACAAAGTGAATCAAACTGGCGATTATTTGCTTGTTCAAATTACGTCAAAGATGAAAAATGACGGGCTTTCTATGGATTTGAAAGATAGTGATTTTCTAATTAAAGTTTTACCATTGAAAAGTTACATCAGGATTCATAAAATCTTCTTGTTGAATGAGTCCCTGATAATAAATAAGATAACAAGAGTTTCCGATAAGTTCAGGAAACAACTTGCTTCTCGAATTACTGAATTGATAAACTAATAAATCAAAAAAGATGAGAAAAATTACAACTGTTATGATTTTGCTGTTGGTAGTATCGGGATTGTTTGCTCAAACCCCCGGGCCAATGAAGATGAAACCCGAAATGACTGAAATCTGGGATCCTGAAGTTCGGGTTATTACCCCCGGAGAAACTCCGTCGCAAGCCCCGTCTGACGCTATTATTTTATTTGATGGCACTAACCTTGAGGCCGAATGGACCAATGGAAATGGAGAAAAACCTGAATGGATTGTTGCCGACGGCTGCGTTACCGTGAAAAAAGGTACAGGAACAATTAAAACAAAAAGGGTTTTCGGCGATTGCCAGTTGCACATTGAATGGCGCACTCCTGCCCAAGTGGATGGCGAAAGCCAGGGACGTGGAAACAGCGGTGTTTTTATGCAGGGAATTTATGAAGTTCAGGTTTTGGACAATTACAACAACCGCACCTATCGTAACGGCCAGGCCGGAAGTATTTACAAGCAAAATCCCCCACTGGTAAATGCCTGTAAAGCGCCCGGAGTGTGGCAAACCTACGATATTATTTACACCGCACCCCGATTTAACGAAGACGGAACTTACTTTACACCGCCAACAATAACCGTTTTACACAATGGCGTTTTGGTGCAGAACAACGTAAAAATGCGAGGGCCAACCGAATATATTGGGATTCCGGAATACACAGTGAAAAAACATGGCCCCGGCAGTATCGAATTGCAAGACCATGGCAATCCGGTAAGTTTCCGTAATATCTGGATCCGCGAATTGTAAAAATCATGGCATGGTTCAATGTCGTGCTGTGAATAAATATTTGAAAGATTAAAGCAGGGAGAAAACATTTTTCCACCTGCTTTGGTCTTTTTACTTTTTATTTCAGTTTCTCCTTAAAAACCTTTTTGAACTTTTCAACCTTTGGCGCAACCACAAACTGGCAATAAGGTTGGTTTTTATTGCGTGCAAAATAGTTTACATGGTAATCTTCGGCAGGGTATAATGCACTGAAAGCAGTAACTTCGGTAACAACCGGGTTTTTGTAAACTTTTTCTTTTCCCAGCGATTGAATAATTTTTTGAGCGGTTTGTTTTTGCTGATCCGAATGGTAAAAAATGGCCGACCGGTACTGTGTGCCAATATCGTTCCCCTGGCGGTTGAGTGTTGTTGGATCGTGAGTTGCAAAAAACACTTCCAGAATTTCGGTAAAACTGATTATTGCAGGGTCGAATGTAATTTGAACCGCTTCTGCATGGCCCGTGGTTTCGCTGCAAACTTCATTGTACGAAGGGTTTTTAACATGCCCTCCGCTGTAGCCGGGCTTAACATCAGTAACTCCGTTTAACTCTAAATAAACTGCTTCGGTACACCAGAAACATCCTCCCCCAAGCGTGGCTTTTTCAAACTCTTTTCCCATCGTTTCAATTGAAAACATAAATAATACTAAAACGAAAATATTTTTCTTCATCTTTGTGCATTAACTTTTTCGAGCATATATGTTTTGTCACAGCAATAGTAACAAAAGAGATGAAAGTATGTTTTTGAAAATGTTAACCCTTCCCAAACTCGAAACCCTGAACTCAATTCTCCCTCACCGCTTTCAATTCCTCAAAGAAAATATCGTCATTTGGCACATCGAAATCCATCCCTGTAATTTCGAGGTTGTTGTTCGTGTTAAATTTCACCGTTCCAAATGTAAACCAGGCCTGCGTTTTATCCCAGTTTATTTTCCATACATCATAGTGCCAGTGTTCCAAAGTGGCCGATAAATCGGGTGTGTGTTCGAAATAAAGCCGCAGCTTCCCGTTTTCCGGTATCACTTCAATTTTTCCGTAAATCAGTGAGTTGTAATTTCCGGCATATTTTTCAAGCGGCAACGAAGGATTGGTTCCTTTCACCTGTTTTTCAATCCTGCCGGCAATCCGTTTATCTCCTGCCTGCCGTTTTTTATTTTGTTCCAGCATTTGTGCTGCCCAGTCTTTTTCTTCCAAGCCCAGAAATGTATTCAACACATAATTTGTGACGGCTGTTGTTGGCGCATTCATTCCGTTGGTTAAAACCACGACCCCCAGTTTTTCGCCGGGTATCATGGTTACTGCCGATATCATTCCGTCGTAACCCCCGGTGTGGCTCACCCGCAGCCTACCATGAAAATCGGCCAGGCTCCAGCCCAGCCCGTAACCGCGGAAATGAGTTTTTGATTCATTTGGTTTGGTTTGGTCAACCAGAAATGGATTGTGTATTTTCCAAAGCATATTTATTGAAGTGGAAGCCAGCAGGGTATCTGCGCCGGTAATCCCGTTGTCCATGTTAAAAACCATCCATTTTCCAATGTCGTTCACCGATGAAATTATGCCGCCCAAAGCGCCAATCTCTTCCCAATCCACATACGGAATCGGGATGTTTTTCTCTTCTTCAAAAGCATGGGGCATTGCAAAATTTCCTTTTCCCGTGAGTTTTGAAAGCGAAAAAAAGGTGCGGTCCATTTTTAAAGGAATTAAAATCCTTTCCTGCAGATTTTCTCCCCAGGTTTTTCCGGTAACCGTTTTAATTACTTCTCCGGCAGTAATATACATTACGTTTGAATAACCAAAACCATCACGGAAGTTAAATTGATTGGGTAGGTATTTAATCCTTCGTATTATTTCTTCGGAGGTTAAACCTGATTTGTACCAGATTACATCGCCGCTGAAAGTACCCAGTCCAACGCGGTGGCAAAGCAAATCTTTGATTGTTGTTTCCCTGCTCACAAACGGATCGTACAACTCAAAATATGGCAGGTATTTCTGCACTTTGTCGTCCCAGTTTAGTTTTCCTTCCTGCACAAGCATGGCGATTAACGACGAGGTAAAAGCTTTTGAGTTAGAAGCAATTGCATACAATGTATTTCCATCTGGTTTTTCAGGTTTGCCCATTTCCAGGACCCCGTAACCTTTGCTGAAAACAATTTCGCCGTCTTTTACAATTCCCACGCTCATTCCCGGAACTCCCCAGTCGCTGGCTGCTTTTCCGAAGTAGGCATCCAGTTTTTCAAAATCCACTTTTTGGGAATGTGCAGAAAATATAACAGATAGGACTAAAATATACAGGGATATAATTCGTTTCATAATTCTTATTTTAAATGCGTCCTAAAAATAGGGGAAATTTTTATTCTGCGTGTTCATTTGGCATCACTTAGAATGAATATAACCGGATATGTGACCGGATTTGAAATACGGCAGTTTTGGACCATTGCCCAACTGAGAGCTACTTCCCCGTTCAATATGAATGGAAAATAGCGCGGAAAAAACCCGACAGTACTTTTGGCAGGGATTAGTTTTATACTGCCTTGCACAATTAAACTAAATTTCTGTAAATTGGTCAATTCAAAGTTTTGTATTTCAATTCTTTAATTTGGTTCTTTACAGGGATACGGTTCGCGCGGGGCAAACGCAGTTGTAATTGTTGAAGCAAAAAAAGGTAAATAGTTTTTGCAATTTTTGTCTTCTGTTACGGTACTTAAAACTTTGTTTACCTATTTTTGTAAACCATTCAGTTTAATTAAAAACTTGTAAATCAGTAAAATAATATATAAATAAAAATATGGAATTCAAGAGGTTAGTTAAAAAAATCGGTTACTGGAGTGTTTTTATTCTTGTTGTTGTAATTGCAGCGTTTATTTACTGGAAATACATGTTTACCTACAGTAAAGGTTACAGGGCAGGTTTGTTACAGAAATTTTCGGAAAAAGGAATGTTGTTTAAAACCTACGAGGGTGAAATGATTTTGAGCAGCGTTCAGTCGAATGCCAATGTTGCCATTGCGTCCGAAAAATTTATTTTTTCTGTTACAGAAGATGCAATTGCCCGGCAAATGGAACAGATTCAGGGCAAACATGTGGTGCTGCACTATCTTGAAAAGAAGGGAACCCTGCCCTGGCGCGGCGAAAGTACGTATATTGTTGACAGTGTAAGGATAGCCGATGTTTCGGGAGGAACTTTCGCGCCGAGATAGGGGGTGGATGAGGAAAACCTTCATGTAGCATTTAAACGCTTAAATTATAAGTAAAATCAAATCTCGAATTGATGAAAAAAGGTTATTCACAGACCAAAATTGTGGCCACATTAGGCCCGGCTACCTCTTCAAAAGAATTATTAAACAGTTTAATTCAGGAAGGGGTTGATGTTTTCAGGCTTAATTTTTCGCATTCCTCCCAACAGGAACATTTAAAAATGATTTACCTGATTAAAGAGTTGAACAGGGAGTTGAAAACCCATGTTGCAATTCTCGCTGATTTGCAGGGGCCAAAACTCCGTATAGGCGAAATTGAGAATAACCGGATTGATTTGATTGAAGGTGATATCATAACCTTTGTAACCCAAAAATGCATCGGTACAAAAGCAGCAATTTATATGAGTTACAAAGAATTTCCGAAGGACGTGGATGTAGGGGAATTTATTCTGATTGACGATGGAAAGATTAAACTTGAAGTGGTTGAGTCCAATAAAAAAGATAGGGTAAAGGCAAAGGTGGTTTATGGCGGACCGCTTTCATCCAGAAAAGGGGTAAATCTGCCGGATACAAAAGTTTCGCTCCCTTGCCTGACCGAAGAAGATATATCGAATGCCATTTTTGCACTTGAAAACGATGTGGACTGGATTGCGCTTTCGTTTGTCCGCAAAGCCTCGGATATACTCGAACTGAAGGCACTGATAAAACAGAAAAACGGCCATGCCGGGGTAATTGCCAAAATTGAAAAACCGGAAGCTTTGGATGAAATCGACTCAATTGTTGATGCCACAGACGGAGTGATGGTTGCCCGCGGCGATTTGGGTGTTGAAGTTTCGTTTGACCGCGTTCCGTTAATACAAAAACAAATTGTTGCAAAGTGCATTGCAAAGGCCAAACCGGTTATTATTGCCACCCAAATGATGGAGAGCATGATTGCCAATTTCACCCCAACCCGCGCCGAAGCCAACGACGTGGCAAATGCCGTACTCGATGGCGCAGATGCGCTGATGCTGAGCGGAGAAACTTCGATTGGCAAATTTCCGGTACAAACCATTCGGAACATGCAGAAAATCATCAACTTTACCGAAACACATGGAAATACATTTAACAAACAATATATTCCGACACCTGATTCTTCTACGTTTCTTGCCGATTCAATCTGTTATAATGCCACAATACTGGCC
This sequence comes from Prolixibacteraceae bacterium, assembly GCA_009773765.1. Lineage (GTDB taxonomy): Bacteria > Bacteroidota > Bacteroidia > Bacteroidales > Prolixibacteraceae > Draconibacterium. The sequence continues at coordinate 42,106 of WTWZ01000043.1, forward strand.
CAGCAGATTAAAGCCAAAGCCATTGTGGCAATAACCAATTCGGTTTACACCGCATATCGTTTGGCAAGCCACAGGCCCGGGGCTGATATTTTTTCTTTTACCAATGATGTAAAATTACTCCGGAAATTATCGCTGGTTTGGGGAGTGAGGGCATTTTATCTGCCAAAATCCGAACAAATTGCCGATGCTTACCAGGAATCCATCCAAATCCTGAAAGAGAATAGTTTTGTTGAGGAAGGAGAAAACGTGGTGCATGTTGCTTCAATAGCGCTAAATGATAGGGGCGGCGCCAATATGGTTAAGGTTACCCAGGTGTAACGGCGGTTGGAAGCCGGTAGAATAAAGTTGCGTTATACTAAAAACGGGGTAAATTTTTACAATTAATGAGGTTCACAATACAACATTTCGTTTATTCACAGCAATTTGTATTTTACTTTTAGCAGAAAGTGTTGAATTTTAAAAGAGAAGCAAATTAAACTTAGTCCATCAATTATTGGGGTTGAATGAAAGGTTTTGGAAGAAAATGCTGAAGTTGCTGTTGAAATTTAAAATTCCTTAAATTAGATAAATTGTGTTTTAAATACCGATTAAAAAATTTTAAATATAACTGATGCATAAATGGCAAATCGTACATATCTGAAAAGCGCCCAGAGTAAATAATGTTTAAAGTTGTACTTGATAAGTCCCGAAGCTAAACTTACTACCGAATGCGGAATAGGTAACATTGCGCCCACAAAAACGAAAAATCCACCCCATTTTCGCAAATTGGCAATATGCCTGGCAATTTTGTTTTCCAAATGGTTTTTAACCGAAGGAATCAGAAACATTCGGTTTCCGATGATGTATGAAATGATCCCTCCAACGTACGACATGGTTGCCAGTAAAAGTAAAAACAACCAGGGAGTAACTGATTTTGATGCCCATGCTATGAACACTTCTGGAGGTATTAATCCCAGTGCCGTTTCTGAAACCAGGAAAAATGAAAAGATGATTCGGGGCGAATATGTTGACACTAATTTGTTAAGAAACGTATTGATATCCAATACAAATAATTCAAGTCCCAGCACAACCAAAATAAATGCAATTGCTGCGATACTTCCTTTAACAGCAACATCTTTCAAAAAGGGGTAAAACCCGGTAATCTTGTAATATCGGTTAATTAATAACAGTCGTTTGGTTGAATTTCTTTCAATCATAATATCTCTATTTTATTGTGCCTAACAGTTCATTGATAAATTTTAAGCCGGCGTCCAATTATTTTTGTTTGTTAAAAAATCTTGTAAATTCATTTGATTTTAATTTGAATTTTAATACTAAAAAAAATTACCAAATTACCGTAAGCAATTCAATTCTAATAACATGAGATTTCATTATGTTATTCTAAAGAAAAAAGCAGGATTTCTATCTATTCTTTGGTGGTTGCCATAAAGGGTAAGACTGGATTTTTAAAAACGAAGTATTTTGAATAGAAATAAAGGTAAATAAATTTTCCGCAATGCGGTTTGATTGAAACAGACGATTTGAATTTTCATCTTCATAAGAATCGCAATCCGACAGAAAACCCCCGATAGTATAGGTTGCTGATGATAATCCGGTTGCATATAGTACCTTCCCAAATTGTGTATTTAGCACATAACAGGTAATCATGACAGTAATTATCATAAAAAAAACAATATGTTTATTCGATTCTGAATCACGCCGCAAATATATTACAAAACCATCAGCATAGTGTTTGCTGGTTGTTAATTTGAATTAAAAGATAATGTTACAAACAAACAGCAAATCTTTCGGTTTAAAAAAATGTTGAAACAGGATTATTTACGCTCAAAGTATAAAATCTGTCCTTTTACAAATCCGTTTTTAATCCCTTCGCTTGAAATGTACAGTCCGCCATCGGGCGAAAACGCCAATCCTTCAGGTTTGTAGAATATTTCTGAAGGTAGCGGAAATACGTTTACGAGTTTTTTGTTTTTGTAAATAGCCAGAAGCCGGTTTAATGCTGACAGAACATATTTTTCACTCGTCAGCGGATGAACTGCAATTGCTGACGGATTAAACTGGTAAACATTGGATACAGAGGCTAATTCAGGATATTTTTTTGCAATCATTTTATTGATTTCATTATTGCTGATGGAAAATGAGATTTGGGTTTTGTGAATATTATCGGGAGCCATTTCATATATAACCCGGTAATCATTGTTTCCGTTAACCGGGCTGGTTTTACAGGCTAAAAACAGCAGGTTTTTTTGGCGGTCGAAGAATAATCCTTCAACATCGGTGCCGTTGGTAGCGGCAATTGTCTGGGTTGCTTTTCCATCAAAATTTTTATAATTAAAACTGAAAACCGTTCCATCGCTTCTCAAAACATAAGCTAAATCTCCATTAATTGCCACATCTTCAAAATCGCCAATATCGGTAAACCGCAGCATATCTGTAATTTTTCCCTGTTTTGTGTCGAAAGTAAAAAGTATGCCCGTTTCATCCTGAATACAATAAATCATGTTTTCAGAACCCATTGCAATTCCCGATATTTCGCGCAAAATTTCGGGCATCTCAAATGTTTTATTTGGCTTTAGAAAATTGTAAGGCAGCTTTTCATTGTTAAAAGCCACCGAAAGATTGTCGGTTGTCCAGTTTTCATTAAAAATCAGGTTCGAAGGTTTGTAGTATTTTCCATCGGTGGTAAAATATACATTTTCCTCGATTCCAGTTTTCATCATTTCAACTTTATAAAATGAAGTATCTTTCGTTTCAACCAAATGCAATTCGTCAAATGTCCAGCCTTCGTAGCTTTTGTTTAATTTTTTCTGAATCTTTTTAAAAACTTCATCTGAAATTTTTACCTCTTTTTCGGTGTAAATCAATTCAAAGTCGTCGTTAAACAGAACTTCAATTCTTTCGTTATTGCATAAGAATTCAATTTCATAATAACCGGTTTTAAACTCGGTTTCAATAATTTTTGCTTCGGGACAGAGCTTTTTTACATTAAATTCAATTTCTTTTGTTTCAGACGAATGTGAGGTTGCTTCAATTGAAATCAATATAAAAAATGCCAGGAAAATTGTATTCATTCTGTGGATATTTTAATTGCGACATAAATAGGGTAAATAACTGTTTTGAAAAATCAATTTCATCCGGAGAAGATGTCGGTAGTTATGACAAATCACCGGATGAAACGAGCATGACAAAATTTTGCCACACAGATGGAACATTATAAAGCGAGTTACATCGAATACCTTTAAAAATTAGCAATTATAATGAGATGAAATGACATTTTTAATGTGTTAACCAGCAATGGAAGTTGTGTTTTCCTCTTTCATACCGGTCACTTTAATTTCCACGTTTTTTACCTCAATTTCGGTTCCTTCGAGCAAATCGTAATCAACTTCGCCAATAATCTCCATTTCTGTGTTCTCGTTGAAAGTTGCTGCCGGAAGGCGTTTTTTGTCGATTTCAACCTTAATTTTTCCAGTGGCATCTTTAAACATGTAATTATCGTCGCCCAACTGTTCGATGATAAATCCCTTGAGTTTTACCATTGTGTCTTTTCTGTCGAGTTTCAGCGCGTTGTCCGAAACTTCTTTTACTGTTTTTACCTTTGCAGTGGAGCCCGGACCGGTATATTGTGCCGACAAAGTTCCGAAAATGCCCGCTAAAAGGGCTGTCATCATAATTGTTCCTAACCGTTTCATCATTGTTTAATTTTAAATTCAACGGCTAAAATAGAAGTCAATTCTGGAGAGATTTTGGATTTTTAATCAGGTTTGAAAAAAACGTTGATTTTGTGGTTTGTTTCTGAGATTTTATATGAAAGTTTGAAATTGTACAACTCGCAAATTTGTTTTACAATGGCCAGTCCAATGCCAATATTTCCGTTTTCGCCTTTTGAAAATCGCTGTAAAAGTGAATCGGGATTTCCTTTAAATTCGGGTCCGCTGTTTTCAATTTCAAGCATTTCGGCAGTAAGTTTAATCGTAATATATCCTTGCTGAAGATTGTGTTTAACTGAGTTTTTTATGAGGTTGTTAATCAGTATCCCGGCCAATCCGGCATCCATAAAAACTGTACATGTTTCTATTTCCCGTGTAACCTTTATTTCCCTGATGTTTATGGCTTCAGAGAATGTTTCGAGCGAACTCAGTAAAACCTCGGCGAGGTTAAGCGACACATTATTGCTGAATTCCATGTTGTTTATTTTGCTTAAAAGCAGAAGCGATTTTTGTGCCTGCGAAAGTTTGGTAGCAGCCGAATAAATTTTGTTCAACTCATCAATATTCCGCGCATCTTCCTGTTGTTTGTCCAACAGTTTGCCTGCATTTGCTTTTATAATTGCCAAATGTGTTTGCAGTTCATGCGACGCATTCTCGTTAAACTCCTTGTTGTGTCGGTAATCGTCAGAAATTTTTTTCAGTAGGTTTTGTAAAGTTGAATTTAGTGTGTTGAATTCATCGATACTGGTTTTTTCAAATACGGGGACGGATTCGCTGATTTTAAACCTTGTAATTTTATCCAAAGTTTTGTAAAATGGATTCCAGATTTTCCCGGTAACCATGTTTACAGTTAATATTAGAAACAAGGCAAAAAGTGTTACCAGTCCGGTAATTATCAATAAAGTTCCCTGCGCAATATCGTCACGTCCCAACAATAAATGCCTGAGAACAATGGTAAAATCGCGTCCGTTGTGATTTATCGAGAAACGCAGTTCGCGGTGAGGAACCATTTCGTTATCACCGGATTCGAGCAAAAGCGTGTCTTTAAAAAAAGGTTCGTCGTATTTTACATCTTCAATAATATCGTCCACATTGTTAAAATCGGGCAAATCATTGTTTGCTTTATGATATTCGATTAATCGCTCCATTTCATAAGTTAAAAACTCGTCGGTTTCTTCGTACGAAATGCATTTAATCATAAAAAAGGCGAAAAAACTGCCAATAACTATCATGGGTATTAACCACACCGAAGTATAAAAATATGTGCGTTTTATAAGTTTCACTATTCTTTGTTTATTTCGAGTTTATAACCGATTCCGTAAACGGCTTTTATCGGGTCGTCGGTTCCGGCAGCCGTAATTTTTTTTCTGAGGTTTTTAATGTGCGAATAAATAAAATCGAACGAGTCGGCCAAATCCATGTTATCGCCCCAAATGTGTTCTGCAATACTTTCCCGCGTCAGCACTCTCGACTGGTTTGAGAAGAAAAAAAGCAAAATATCATATTCACTTTTGGTGAGTTCAATTTTTTGTTTTCCGGCAAAAACTTCCCTGTTGTTTGTGTCAATTGAAATTTCGCCAATGGTTACCAAATCGTTTCCCGAAAAACTGCGCCTTCTGAGCAGCGCTTTCACACGGGCAACAAGTTCTGCCATATCAAAAGGCTTTGTAATATAATCGTCGGCCCCCAAATCAAGCCCTTCAATTTTATTGTCGAGTGAGTTGCGGGCCGAGATGATAATGATTCCCGATGACAGATTTTGTTTTTTGATTTCTTTTATGAGTTCAAGTCCCGATCCATCGGGTAGATTTATGTCAGCAATAATAATATCGTAATTGTACAGAAATATTTTTTCGTGCGCGCTTTCAAATGTTTCAGCGGTTTCGCAGACGAAATTTTCAGCAGCCAGTATTTCTTTTATCGATACAAGTAGTTTTGTATTGTCTTCAATAACCAAAAGCTTCATCTCTTTTTTATTTCAATATTAGAAAACAATTTTGGATGAATTTTGTAGAAATTCACAATTCACAAAAAATTGTAGATAATTACTCAAATCAATCCCATTATTCATCGACTGAATTAAATTTTTATCCGTTTTGACAACTGTTTCACTTTGAAATAGGTAAAAAAAATGTGTAGTTTTAGGAAATATCAAATTTTAATTGAATTTGAAGTAGAAAATATGAAATCGTAAACTTACAATTATGAATAAAGCTGTTACTATCGCATCGTTTACAAGCAATTTCGATATGAAATACATTCTTTTTAAGGAAATGCTTGAAGAAGCCGGAATTGAATATGTTTTGGTAAATGAAATTACAAGTACCATTGATGGCACTTTTGCCGGCAGCCCATCAAATATGGGCATTGAAATCCGTGTTCTGGAAGAAAATGCTGAAGAGGCACTTGAGATTTATAATTCCATAATTTGATTTGTTTGTAAACAAAATCATTTTTACTTTTAAGGGCAAAAATCAGTTTGTAGGCCTTTTTCAATGAGAATAAAAATTAGAAAACATGAATCTACACAACACCTTTTGTATAGTGGATTCGGAAAAGGTGAATAGACAAACAAGTTGGCAACAATTTTCACAATCCAATTAAAAAAAATACAACAAAATGGAACATATTCTCCAAAAGCTGACATTGATAATATTTGTGGTTATAATAGGAATTTTTGATGTAAATGCTCAAAAACAAGAAGGACTTGAAATAGGAACTAATATAGGTATAAGTCTGGCAGGAGTAGTTGCACCAGGAGAAGGCAACACTGAAACTATAGTAACCTATAACAATGGTGTATCTGGTGAATACTATTTCTCTGATAGATGGGGCGCTAAGTTGAAAGTAATTTGGGATAACAAAGGTTATTCAAACGGTACAATTATAGACAAGAACGGTAATAAGATAACAACTGATATTAATCTGAATTATATTACTATTCCCTTAATGGCAAATTGCCATTTTAGTAAACATAGGAGATGGTATTTAAGCTTTGGTCCTTATCTGGGCCTATTAACCAGTGCAAAAGATTCAGAATTACGTGAGGATATAAAAAATCAAATGAACGGTTTCGATTATGGTTATGCGTTATGCATTGGGTACAAATATGAAATAACTAATAACACGAAACTATTTCTTGAATGTGATGGTCAATATGGTATTAAAAATATAATAGCTGGAAACTATAGGGTTTGGAATACCAGAGGTGCTTATAATATTGGGGTATTGATTAATTTATAGTGTATAAAAAACAAGAAAAAAAACTGTTGCCAACAAAGTACATATTGCAGGGCGGGGTTCGGTGGTACGCCAACTCCGGATTCTCGCATCGCCGTTCATTCCTACCGGACAAGGACGCTCTCCGAAATCCGCTTCTGCACTTACAATTTTCCGTTAAGGCCGCATGCAAAAAAAAGATAATTTCGCGCAAAATATACTTGATTAATATACTAAAATGATATACTTTTGTGATATAAAATGATTGTATTATGAAAACTGTATCATTAAAAATAGACGACTCGATTTTTGGCGAGACTGAAAACATTCTTTCTCGGATTAAGATACCCAGAAACCGATATATTAACGAAGCTTTAGAGTATTATAATAAGCTTCAGCGTAGACAAATATTAGAAAAACGGCTTAAAAGCGATTCTGATTTAGTCAAAAATGACTCTATCAAAATATTAAAAGATTTCGAAAGGATAGATTATGTCGATTAAACAATACGAAATCTGGATTGCAGATTTAAATCCCCAAATAGGGACTGAGCCTGGTAAAACACGACCTGTATTGGTTTTGCAGACTAATTTGTTAAATAAGATACCCCATCCATCAACGATTATTTGCCCTATTACTACTAATGTAGAAAAGGACGCAGATATTTTAAGAGTACATTTAAAAAAAGGTATGGCCAATTTAAATGAAAATTGTGATATAATGATTGACCAGATACGGGCGATTGATAATACTCGATTGATTAAAAGGATTGGTGACTTGCCTTCTGCTTTGATTGATAAAGTGAAAGAAAACATAATGATAACGCTTGATTTGGAATAAATAATGCACGGCGGCCTAACACGCGGTCATAAAACATGCCGGGGTCATTGGGTTATTAAGCGCTCCATCCCGCCTCATGATTTTGCAACTGTGGATAGTGACGCAGCCCCGCAAACCGGCACGTTTCATAGTGTGGCGAGAAGCAGAACATCGGCAAGATATAGTTCTGCATGCTGTAAATAAGATGGTGGATGCATTTGTAAGCAGAACCACCGCTTTCACTGTTCAGGCAGGGGAGGCAAACCACCAAATGGTGCTTTGGTAAAGAGCCATGGTACTGAGCGATTTGGAAAAGGCAGTCCATGAGATTGTCAGGTATGGATATAGGAGTTGAACGCAAGTGAACCCTCGATGAGGAGCCGAGAAGTGGGAACAACCTGTCAAAAGCTACGGAGTATGAGACGGAGTGAAAGAGTATATCGGCAACCTGATTACCGGATATACGGCAGGCGTCTTACAGAGGGCAAGAAAGTACGTTCCAATCAGGGATGTGCAGGGGTTGATTCGGTAAGCATGGAGGAATTTGATGCAAAACGGAGTAAACATTTGTACAAGTTATGGAACAGGATTGTTTATTGTACGAAAAATATTCCGCGTAATTGTAAAAACATTTAAAGCCATGACAACATCCATTAATGAACAAGCAAGATTTGATGCACGTATTCCAAAAATAACTTTTCAATTTAATTAAATATACGAATATGAATAAACCAGTTACAATTGCAACGTTTACCAGCAATTTCGATATGAAATTCTTCCTGATTAAAGAAATGCTGGATGAAGCCGGTATAAAATACATGGTGGTGAATGAAATTACCAGCACAGTTGATGGTGTTTATGCAGGCAGCCCATCAAATATGGGGATTGATATTAGGGTTTTGGAAGAAAATGCTGATGAAGCTTTTGAAATTTATAATTCAATTAAATAGATAATTGGCACTCTTATCCGCAATTTCTTAAAAAGTCCCCCTCCGGGGGATTAGGGGGCTTTCTTCTCCACCGCCGGAATCCCATCTTTCATCCATTTCGGCATCGGTTCTCCTTTTAAATAATGGTTGAAGAATTGCGCCATCCGAATCTGAAAATCGTGTTTGTCGCGAAGTTTGGTGGGTCAGTGGTCGGCTTCGTTGTAATTGAGCAACCACGCCGGTTTTTGCAACCTTCGCAATCCGGTAAAAAACTCGATTCCCTGGTACCATGGTACAGCTCCATCATCATCGTTGTGCATAATTAAAATGAGCGGTTTAATCCTGATGTCCAGCGGATTCCACCGTAAGCGCTCAACATGTTTACAACGGGCGCACCCGATTCGATGGCTGCAAACATATTGGTACGGGTAGCAAGGTAAGCCACCTGGTAGCCGCCCCAACTGTGGCCTTGCGCGCCAATGTGTTTTTCATCGACAAAACCTTTTTCGATTATCGCTGTTACTCCCGGCATTACACAGTTAAACGCGTCTTCTCCGGGGTAACCTTCCTTGTAGTAAAT
>WTWZ01000043.1:51370-68865 GCA_009773765.1 Prolixibacteraceae bacterium
TATCAGGATTAAAAACCAGGTACCCGTTACTGGTGTAATAGTGATAATCGATGGTAGAGCGGTGAAGTTCGGGCATCCGGTAGCTGAACAATTCCTGCGAACTCTTTTCATAAAAATTCACAATCATCGGGTATTTTTTTGAGGGATCGAAATTTTCGGGTTTATGCAAGGTCCCTTCCAGCTTCCGTCCATCCAGCGAAGTCCACGAAACCAGTTCGGCAGTTCCCCATACAAAATCCTTTTGGTGAGGTGCGGCATTGCTGATTTGAATCTGTTTTCTAAAACTCAAATCGGTAGCAATTATATTCGGGTAAGTCTGAAAATCTTCTTTGCTGAAAACAATTAAATCATCATTCTTCGCTTTTTTCGGTGCGTTCAAACTAAAATTACCTGAAATTAATTCTTTGGGTTCAGCTTTTTTATTCACGTCCAATTCGTAATAACCGTCTTCGCGGGTAAATTCATTGTGACCAGTCAGAAAAAGTGGTTTTTTGGAGTCGATTCCTTTATCATCACTACTTCCAAATCTGCGAGAACCGGCTTCCTGATCGAACCGGACGAGGCGGTAACTGATATATTTTTGCCTTCCGTTTTGGGTAAGATTAATTGGTTTTTCCTGGTTTTCAGGCTGCACTTTCCAGATATCGAAACGGTCGTAAACCAAAAAAGCTTCGTCGTTTTCCAACCAGCCGACAGCTCGGTAACCGTCGGGAAAATTGGGAACATCGTTTAACTCATCAGCACATTGAATTAACTCAGGCGATGTGATTTTAAATTCCTTTTCAGTTTGAATATGGTATGAATACCACGAAGTGTCAATGGCATTGTACCAGTACAAATATTTTCCCCCGGGTGAAACCTGTGGCGTGGCGCGGCAATCTTTTTTAAACATTTTTGCCTCGCCCGTATTTACATCCACAAGGTAAAAATCGTTGCGCACCGGGCTGCCTTCCCACATGCTTTGCACGGCGTACGGGCGGTTCGACCAGGCTAACAATTTATCTGAATCTCCTTTCTTTATTTGCCTGATTCCACAAAAAACAGGGGTCTCCAACTGAATTGCTTTCTCCGAATCCAAATGAAAAACTGCGAGGTACGACTTTTTTGAATTACGATTTTTGTTGACAATCTGAGCCGATTGCAGTTCTTCTTCGTTCCAGTGCCAGATATCCAAAACCGGTATTTCTTCATCGAGAATGGTTGTGTCTTTTGGAGCTTTTCCAAGGGCAGTTCCAAAAAACAACCGGTTTTCGTTTTCAGAAAATGACAAACGTCCGTTTTCGCTGATTTCCCAATTTTCGGGAATGGCATCATTTGAATTGTCGGCAACTATCCCGGCTTTCTCATTTCCAGCCCAATAATAAAGGCTGAAACTGGTTTCATCTTTTTTTCTTTCTGAAACATCGCCAACAAAAGCCGCTTTTTCCCCGGTTTTGTTGATGGTAAGTTGTTTGAATTTTCCCTTTCCATCAAATATTTTTTGGGTTAAATTCTCAGTCAGGTTCATAACATAAATTCCGGCATCGAAAGTACTGTCCTTTCCTTCCGAAATAAAAACCAGCGCTTCCTTGTCTTCAGCAAACAGATAATTGTTCACCTCCGGAAATTCAACTGTTTCGCCTGTTTTCAGATTTCTAACAAACAACGGATATACTTTTTCACCCTCTGCCTTCGCCTCTGCCTTCGCCTTCTTTGTTGTGTCTTTCGGAGCTTCAGTTTGCCATGCAATCCAACCCGCCCATTTCTCCGGCACTTTCACCGAAATCAGTTTTTCAATGGTATCAGTTTTCTGGTTTTCAAGATTAAAAATGACCAGTTTGTTGATGGGTAAATCCTCTTTTTTTGTTTTTTTAAGTTTCAACTGGCGGGTGGTATCTTCAGCGGGTTTTAACGAATAAATCACAAATTTTGAATCGAATGTAATTTGTGCATCGGTCGCGCATTTTACCGATGCAATTTCTTCTGCTTTTGGAGTTGTAATTTTCAAAGTCGGGTCGCCTTTCCAGGGTTCCTGTTTGTAAACGATGTATTTACCGTCGTTCGAAATTACGGTTTCGGTAATCCGTTCCCATTTTAGAATATCATCGTGGGTGAGTGGTTTTTTGGTTGATTGGGCAAAAATAAATTCAGTAAAAAATAAAAAGGTGATTAAAATTACAGCGTTCCTCATCGTTAAAATTGTTATATTTTTAAAGGTGGTTAAAGTAGAAATATTTTCAGAAGTGACAATAATGAAAATTGGTGGATTGGTTTTGATTCAGTTTCATTGAATTGAATTTTGTATCTTTGAAAAAACAAATAGCAATGTCCACAGCGGAATTACAAAACAGCATTATTCAAAAAGTACTGAAAATTTCAGATTCACAGTTGCTTGATTATTTAAATTCTTTGTTGCTGGAAGATGAATCTTCTTCGTATTATTCGATGAATGAATGGGAAATGAAAGTGGTTAAGGAAAGCATATCAGATTATGAAAGAGGAGAGGTAATAAATAATGAAGATGTTTTCAGCAAGAACGAAAAATGGTTAAAAGAATAATCTGGACCAGCAGAGCTGAACAAATTTATTCTGAAATTCTTAAGTTTTACGTTCAGCGAAATGGCTCAAAAACCTATAGTAAGAAATTAAATAGTGAAGTTAAAAAACTTCTTTTGCTTCTTTCCAACCATCCCTTTTTAGGCAAAAAAACAGGATTGTCGAATACCAGAGTTTTAATCAAAGGGAATCATAAAATATTTTATAAAATTTATGCTGAGGAGTTAGTTGTTCTGCTGTTTTGGGATAGTCGGCAAAATCCCGAGAAACTGCAGGAGTATTTAACTGATAGAAGATAACGGAGAAATAAATTCGGTCATGTCGGAATTCATAAATCATAAAGAAATACGCGTAACCAATCTGGTAAAACTGTTTGTAGGAATTTTAAAAGGTGAAAATCCTGGTCAGTTGGTTGCCGATAATCATAAACTCATCGAATCAACAGTTCCGTCGGATGTAATTTCGATGGTTGACCGGTTGGTTTTGATGAAAGTTCCGATGGATGATTTGAAACGCGGAATCAACAAATTGCTGAATTTACTCCACAAAACCATTTCTGAATATCCGTATTATCCGCCCGAAAAAGAGAATTTTATTGGTTGCCTTGTGGAAAATAACCGTATTCTTGACGAGCGGTTGCAGGAAATCAAACCCTTGATTCGCGAAATCAATAAAAAACCTGAAAGCGCTGAGCTTAGAAATTCAATAAAAGAAAAATTCCTCGAAATCGAAAAATTCACCAATTATTATCTTATCAAGGAAAACATCCTGTTTCCGATAATTGAAAAATTTGTGCCGGAGTTCCGATGTTTGGCGGTGATGTGGTCGTTTCACGATGATATTAAACGAAATTTGAAATTAATTGTTCAGCAACTCAGTAGTCATGAGTTTGATTTGAAAATTTTTAACAGGTTGTCGGGAGACCTGTTTTTTAATATTTACGCCATCAAATTTCGTGAAGAACGAATTTTGTACCCGCTGGTTGAAGAAGTTGTTCCTGAAAGCGAGTTGAATTTACTTTTTCAGGAAAGTTTGGAAATCGGTTTCCCATTTTTCCAGCCGGAATTAGTTTCTGAAAATAGCAAATCAAAAAATTCTGAAGAGAATCTGGTTGACCTTGAAACCGGAAAACTTACGCCGGAACAAATAAAACTTCTTTTTAACCACTTACCAGTTGACATTACTTTTGTGGATGAAAACGATAAAGTGGTTTATTTCTCCTCACCAAAAAAACGCATTTTTCCGCGTACCAAATCAATTATAGGCCGCGATGTTCACAATTGCCACCCGCCCGAAAGTGTGCATGTTGTGGAAGAAATTGTAAAATCATTCAGAAATGGTAAAAAAGATGTGGCCAGTTTTTGGATAAACATGAAGGGAAATAAATTACTCATTCAGTATTTTGCCATCCGCGACGAGAATGGGAATTACAAAGGGGTAGTAGAAGTATCTCAGGAAATCTCCGAAATTCAGAATTTACATGGCGAAAAAAGGTTACTTGATTGGGAAGAATGAAAATTACCGGGAAGTCATTATCCTGCTCAAAATCATCTTGTCGTCAGCATTGTATTTAATTGCCAGACTCTGGATGGTTTCGTTTGAAACCAGATTATTGATTGCTTCGCGAATCGGTGCATAACTAAAGTGCAGCGGGCAGGGATTGTTTTCGTCGCAGTGCTTTAAACCAAAACCACAACCGCTAAACAGCGAATCTCCTTCAATTGAAACAATAACTTTTTTTAAAGGTAAATCTTCTTTTGAAGTATTAAAATAGAATCCTCCATTGATACCTTTCAAAGATTCAACAAAACCCTGTTTTACCAGCCGCTGCAATATTTTTGCAGTAAACGATTGTGGCGTTTCAATCTCTGAAGCTATTTCGGCAATCCCAGGCCGCCTTTCTTTTGAATTTTGCAACTGAATGTAAACCAGTGCCCTCAACGCATATTCGGTTTCTTTTTTAAACAACTGATTTCTGATTTTTAAATGATTAGGCAAATGTAATAAAAAAACTGTAATCACTAAGAGACCCTTTAGTCCTTTAGTAAAATATTTTATTTATATTTGTACCGGAATTCAATTCAAAAAAACAAAGAAATGGAACAGCTACAACTACAAAATTTATCTGTTGGCGAAATAGTAGCCAATGATTTCAGGACATCGTCGGTTTTTAAAAAAGCCGGTATTGATTTTTGCTGCGGTGGAAAACAATCGTTTTCAGATGCCTGCACCGAAAACAATATCAGTGCCGCCGAACTCGAAAATGAAATTCTGAAAATAACAGAGGAACCTGTAAATGAGTTTATGAACTTTAAAAACTGGGACCCGGTATTTTTAAGCGATTACATTATGAATACACATCATAAATTTGTGCTGAAAAATTTACCGGAATTGATTTTTTACACTCAAAAAATTGCTTCGGTTCATGGCGACCATCATCCCGAACTTTGGGAAATTGCAGGATTGTTCGAAAAAATAAATGCCGAGTTGCTTCAGCATTTAAAAAATGAGGAGGAAGTACTTTTCCCGGCAATTAAAGAAGTGGTAAATACTAATTCGGAGACAGCCAAAAAAACAATAGTTTCAGAAATAGCCAGGATGGAAGGTGAGCATGAATTTGCCGGTGGTGCAATGGACGAAATCAACAGGGTCACAAAAGGTTACAAAGTACCCGAAGATGGCTGCAATACATATCGGGTTGCATTTAAATTATTAGAACAGTTTGAAGATGATTTGCATACACATGTTCATCTCGAAAACAATATTCTTTTTCCGAAAGCACTTGAATTAGCAAACTAATTAATAATCAATAAACTAAATTATGAATGCAAAAAAATTGTGGCTTGGTTTTATTGCCGTTATGGTAATCTCTTTTGGTATATTGCTTTATTACGGCAGGGAAATTTACCGTGAAGCGCCGCCCATCCCCGACAAAGTTGTAACTGAAGATGGAACTGTTTTGTTTACCGGTCAGGATATTAAGGATGGTCAAAATGTCTGGCAGTCGATGGGAGGACAGGAAGTAGGAACAGTTTGGGGGCATGGAGCCTACCTGGCGCCCGACTGGAGCGCCGACTGGTTGCACAAGGAGGCGGTTTTTATTCTCGACAAACTGGCGATGCAAACTGAAGGAGTACTTTATGAACAGGTTAGCGAAGAAAAACAGGCCTCATTAAAGGTACTTTTGCAAAGAGATTTGCGGACAAATACTTATGACAAAGAGAAAAATACAATTACTGTTTCCGGTTTGAGGGCAGAGGCAATTGCCAGTAACAGTAAATTTTATGGTGGTTTATTTACCGATGATCCGGCTTTGGCTGATTTACGCGATGCATATGCAATTCCGGAAAATACGCTGAAGACGGAAGAACGTGTCAGGCTGATGAATGCTTTTTTCTTCTGGATTTCGTGGGCTTGCGTTACTGAACGCCCCGGACAGGACATTACCTATACTAACAACTGGCCTGCTGAAAAGCTGGTTGCAAATGAGCCTACAGGATCGATGCATTTGTGGACTGGCTTTAGTGTTATTATTCTATTGGCAGGAATTGGACTGATGGTTTTGTATTACGCAAAAAAGAAAAATGAAGATTCGGAACCACCTAAAATCTTCCCGTTGAAAAACGAAATTCAAACTCCATCACAAAAAGCAACTGTAAAATATTTCTGGACAGTTTCTGCACTTTTACTGTTTCAGGTACTAATGGGTGTAGTAACAGCACACTACGGAGTTGAAGGCCAGGCTTTTTACGGATTTCCACTTGCCGAATGGCTACCTTATTCAGTTTCGCGCACATGGCACATTCAAATTGCCATTTTCTGGATTGCAACTTCCTGGCTGGCAACGGGTTTGTATTATGCCCCGGCCATTTCGGGTATTGAACCAAAATTTCAGAAAATCGGGGTTAATTTCCTGTTTTTGGCATTGCTGATTATTGTAGTTGGCTCTTTGGCTGGTCAGTGGATGGGTGTGATGCAAAAACTTGGATTTGTTCAGAATTTCTGGTTTGGTCACCAGGGTTACGAATATGTTGATTTGGGCAGATTCTGGCAGATATTTCTTTTTGTTGGACTGGTATTATGGTTATTATTGATGGGACGTGCAATTTATCCGGCAATAAAACAAAGATTGGAAAACAGGAATTTGCTGATCCTGTTCCTGATTTCAACTATTGCCATAGCAGCATTTTATGGTGCAGGTTTTATGTGGGGACGTCAAACCAACCTGGCCATTGCCGAATACTGGCGCTGGTGGGTGGTTCACCTTTGGGTTGAAGGATTTTTCGAGGTTTTTGCCGCCGTGGTTGTGGCTTTCCTTTTTGTAAGGTTGGAGATTATAAAAGCAACTACCGCTACATTAGCCGTGTTGTTTACAACCATCGTATTTCTGTCGGGAGGAATTTTGGGAACATTTCACCATTTGTATTTTACCGGAACTCCTACTGCCGTAATGGCGCTGGGTGCTTCGTTTAGCGCACTCGAAGTGGTTCCGCTGGTTTTAATGGGGTTCGAAGCTTTCGATAATTTAAGGGTGAGCCGCAGTAGCGATTGGATAAAAGCCTACAAATGGCCGATTTACAGTTTTATTGCGGTCGCATTTTGGAACCTTGTTGGCGCCGGAATATTTGGATTTTTGATTAATCCACCAATTGCGCTTTATTACATGCAGGGATTGAACACAACTCCGGTTCACGGTCACACAGCTTTGTTTGGCGTTTACGGAATGCTGGGAATCGGTTTGATGTTGTTTGTACTTCGCGACATGAATAAAGATGTGGTTTGGAAAGATAAATGGATGCGTTTTTCATTCTGGAGTATTAATATTGGTTTGGCAGCCATGGTTTTAATCAGCGTTTTGCCAATAGGATTGGCGCAAACCGTTGCCAGTGTTCAGGAAGGATTGTGGTGGGCGCGTTCGGCTGAGTTTCTGCAACAACCTTATTTGGTAACTTTTAAATGGCTCCGCGTGATTGGCGACACCATTTTTGCAGCCGGCACTGTTGCTTTGGCCTGGTTTATTTTCGGGCTGAGATTTGGATGGAGTTTGGAGAAGAAAAGTGAATAAGAGATTTATGGTAATTAATTGGAAAACAGTAAAATTTTGACGTATCAACCACATAGGCACATAGGTCACTTTAGCAAATATTCTATTGTGTTCTATGTGCCTGATGTGGTTTAAAAATTCTTAATAGATACAATTATGAGCGAACATTTAGACAATTCAAAATTCAGAAAAGCAAAATTAAAGGAGTTGATTTTAAAACTTCACCACGGTGAATCGCAGGAATCGGTTCGTCAGGAATTACTCGTCAGTTTAAGTAATATCCCTTATGGGGAAGTGATAGAAGTTGAACAGGAACTAATCGAAGAAGGACTGCCAGAGGAAGAAGTTTTGGATCTTTGCGATGCACACTCAGCTGTTTTACATGGAACAGTTGATTTATCGGCTTCAAAAACCATCCCCGATGGCCATCCGGTTGATGTTTTGCTGGAAGAAAACAAAGCATTAAAACGGCTTTCCGACAATACAACCGAAGAACTGCTTGCCATAAAATACCGTAAAGGACAGGATTACGAAAATGCAGTCCTGAAAATCCGCGGCAGTTTTAACCAGTTGATGGATGTTGATAAACATTATCAGCGAAAAGAATACCTTATTTTTCCGTACCTCGAGAAAGTGGGCGTCACCGGCCCGCCAAAAGTAATGTGGGGAAAACACGATGAAATCAGGGATTTGATAAAAGGCAGCATTGAAATATTATTAACTCCCGATTTAACAAAAGAAGACCTTTTGGTTTCATCTGAAATTATTTTGCTTCCGGCGTTAAAAGGTGTTTACGAAATGACCATCAAGGAAGAGGAAATTCTTTTCCCGATGTTAATGGACACGCTTGCCGATGGCGACTGGTACGAAATTCAAAAGCAGTCGCTGGAAATTGGCTACTGCCTTTACGACCCGGCGGTGGAATGGAAACCCGAAGGAATCGAGGAGGAAGATATCAACGCGATGCAAAAAGAGGGTGGGAATGTTCAACTTCCGACAGGAGGTTTTACAGCGGAAGAACTGCTTGCTATTTTAAATACTTTACCGGTTGACATGACTTTTGTTGACAGAAACGATAAAGTGAAATATTTCTCTCAAAGCAGCGACCGCATTTTTCAGCGAAACCGTGCAATTCTGAACCGCGATGTTCGTCATTGTCACCCGCCTGCAAGTGCGCATATTGTCGATAAAATCCTCGACGATTTTAAAAGCGGCCGACAAACCCGCGCGCCTTTCTGGATTAATATGAAAGGGAAAATGATTCACATTGAATATTTTGCTTTACGAAATGATGCCGGAGAATACCTCGGTACTCTTGAAGTTTCGCAGGATTTAACGGGTTACCGCGCACTCGAGGGAGAACAAAGAATATTGTCGTATAAATAAGAGTTTAAAAATGCCACTAAGACACGAAGTCACGAAGAATCACTAAAAAAACTTTGTGAAACCTTCGAGTCTTTATGTCTTAGTGGCAAAAAATAAAAACAAAATGGAACAAAAATTAATAATTACGCCCAAAACCAAAGTGCTTGAACTAATTGAAACTTACCCGCAACTGGAAGATGTTTTAATTGAATATGCACCCGCTTTTAAAAATCTGAAAAACCCGGTTTTGCGCAGAACCGTTGCCAAAATTGCCACACTTCAGCAAGCCGCTGCCATTGGCGGTGTAAAAACCGAAGAACTCATTAACCGCCTCAGAAAAGAGGTGGGACAGGATTCAATATCAGGAGAAGTTGGTTCTCAGTACAATTATCAAAAACCCCAATGGTTTGCTGAAGACAAAATTGTTAAACGGTTTAATGCCTCCGAAATGCTGGCGAAGGGAGAACACCCTGTAAACCAGGTTTTGGCCGATTTAAACCATTTGGAAGAAGGGAAAATATACGAATTGAAGGCGCCATTTTTAACCGCCCCGCTGATTGATAAGGCTACAAGTTTAGGGTTGAAACATTGGATTGATAAACGCAGCGAAGAGGAGTATTATATTTACTTTTCAAAATAAAGGTTGTTGAGAATTCTGGGAATTCACAATCAATTAATTTGTCATGTCAGTAATTCTTTTTTGCAAATTGGTAAACAAAATACATTCATTCTTTCATTCCATTTGAACAATAAGTTTTTAAAAAATTGGTTTTAAGCAAGTTGATTGGATTTTTTGTGTTGTTGTGAAAAATCATTTTAGATGAAGCCTTTTGTTTTTGTAATGATTTTGGTTTTCGCAAATGTTCAGCTTTCTGCCCAAACAATTGGGAAATTGAATGTTTCAGTAGCTACCTCATCGGCAGGTGGAAATTATGCACCCCGTAATATCATTGCAATCTGGATTGAAGACTCTTCGGGAAATTTCGCCAAAACCTTACTTGCTAATGCCGACAGACGCATTGAATACCTTTACACATGGAAAGCAGCCACAACCGCAAAGGAAACAATGTACAACCGCGTTGATGCCATTACCGGCGCAACACTTACCAGTCATGGCACACGCACCTGTACCTGGAACGGAACCGATTACAAAAAAAATATGGTTGCTGATGGCACCTATTATGTTTGTATGGAGTTAACGGATAAACATGCCACAGGAAATTATTCAAAATTTGCATTTACAAAAGGGGCAAATAACCTCGTGACTCCGCCAAATGTTACAGGTTTTTCCTCTGTCAATATTCAATGGGAGGCTTCAGTAACTGTTGGTATTCATGATATAGCTATCGATGACGGAATTCAGATTTTTCCAAATCCCACAAAAAATATATTTCATATCAGAGGCGAGAATATTACTTCAATTGAAATTTTGAACATGTCAGGCACCCTTGTTTTCAAAAATAACAGCACAACCCGGATTGACATGAGCAATTATAAAAACGGAATCTACCTGGTCAGAATCAAAGAAGGCGACCGAACCATTGTAAAGAAGTTGGTGAAAGAGTAAAAAAATTCAATTTTCATAACCGATTGCTGCTTGCATCGTTTATTAATAGTCACTTTTAACCTGCAAATAAAGTACAATTCTTTGCTTAAATGATATAATACCATTTTCAAAAAGTATATTAACTTGGGTGATTGTTTTGAATCGAAACTTAGTTTTAAAATAATTGATTATGAATAGGTTAATATTATTGTTTTTGTTTTTTGCATATGTTTCAGATTTAAAGGCACAGGAATTGAAAACCGGTGCTGCAAATTTTCCATCCCCGGTAACATTTACAACCGAACAGGACCACCGGAACATGATGCAACAATTGGGCATTCAATCTCTTCGGCCGGGGCCCAGTGGCGACGAAACGGCTCCAAATCATGCCAACTACGATGAAACTCTGGCCAATCCCTGTCCGCAACTGCCCGAAATTTTAACCACAAAAAACGGCGAAAAAGTTACCACCCCCGAAATTTGGTGGAACAAACGCCGCCCCGAAATTGTGGAAGATTTTGAACGTGAAGTTTATGGACGGCTACCCAAAAACATTCAGGCGGTAAACTGGAAAGTTGAAATTACCGATTACGAATTTGTGGGCTGGACACCGGTTGTGGCCAAAAAAATTACGGGGCAGGTTGATAACAGTTCATATCCGCTCATTGATGTTAATATTGACATGATGCTGGTGATTCCTCTGAATGTAAAAGGGCCGGTACCGGTGCTGATGATGTTTGGCCGCCCTACGTTTCCTTCACCCGCGCAACCCTCGCAGGAAAACATGGACAAAATAAACAAAGCATTTAAAGATGTGCTGATTAAAGAAAGCCCGGGACTGAAAGCGGTTTTCGAACAATACCCGGCATACAATCCATTGAAACGCGACAACCCGTTCGCGGTTAACCAACGCCAGGGAGAACCTTCGCCAACCGAACAATTGCTGGCGGCAGGCTGGGGTTATTTAACTATCGACCCTGGCAGTATTCAGGCCGATAACGGAGCCGGATTGACACGGGGAATTATTGGATTGGTAAACAAAGGTCAGCCGCGCAAACCCGATGATTGGGGCGCATTACGAGCCTGGGCCTGGGGCGCGGCAAGGGCACTCGATTACCTTGAAACCGATACGCTGGTTGATGCCCGGAAAGTGGGTATTGAAGGAGTTTCGCGCTATGGAAAAGCGGCTTTGGTTACGCTGGCTTTCGAACCCCGTTTTGCTGTCGGTTTAATCGGTTCGTCGGGGAAAGGAGGCGTAACGCTGCACCGGCGCGTTTTTGGCGAAGCTGTTGAAAGCCTGACCGGCGGAGGTTACTACTGGATGGCCGGAAACTACTTAAAATACGGAGCTGCTGAATCATCGTTTGGAAGTAAATCAGGTTGCGATTTACCAGTTGATTCGCACCAGTTACTGGCGCTTTGCGCACCCCGCCCAACTTTTATCAGTTACGGAATTCCTGAAAAGGGCGACGCTAAATGGCTCGACCAAAAAGGAAGTTACATGGCAACCATTGCTGCCGGTCCGGTGTTTAAATTGCTCGGCGTAAAAGATTTGGGATTTTCAAATGACTATTTGAAAGAAGAAATGCCACCGGTCAACTCAGGATTGCTTGAAGGAACACTTGCCTGGCGGCAACACGATGGAGGACATACGGATGCACCCAATTTCCAATATTTTATTCCGTGGGCAAACAAACTCCTGAATTATGAGAAAGTGCCAGCCCGCAGGTAAAACAAATCAGTGAAATTTTATTGTAAGTTCTGTTTAAAAACGAAAAAATTGACAGATAAGAAATCAATGTAGTTTAGAAAGAAATCAAAAGGTATCTGAATACAAATTTTTAAACTTATGTCTCAAATAGCGTAAACCCACTAAAAAAAGCATCAAATAACATCCCTATTAATGATTATTGTTTTTTGATATGTTAAAGTCGTTTAAACGGTGTTTTTTTGTTTTTAAAAGGGCTGAACGTCCCTTTTACCAACGGGTTTAGTATAACCTGGCTTATTAAAACAGATTTGGCGCTTATCCCGTAAAACAGGTATTTTACAGCGGAAACTGGCATTAGGAACCAAACATTGCTATTTTTGCAGAAAAATAAATTCAGACTTGAAGAATATAAGGAAAAATACACGGTTCATCTTTATCCTGGTTTTGCCGGTTTACTTTTTCATTGTCCAGAATTCCTTATTAAATAAGCACACCCATTTTTATGCCAATGGTATGGTGGTCACCCATTCACATCCGCTGAACCATGAAGACGAAGACCACGGGGCAAAACACAGCCATTCAAAAACCGAAATCTGTTTTTTTCAAAACCTTAAAATTGATTATTTCAGAATTACACCTGATATTCAAATCGAATTTATAAACGACAGACTACTTGCCGAATTCCCCGAAACTGATTTACTTTCAAATTATTCTCAGCCTTTAATTCAATTCATTTCACGGGGGCCACCGCTACTGATTTCATAAAATACACCCAAGCGGATTTTTAATTTATTAATCCGAAATATTTAATTTTTATGAAATTAACCAAAGTGCTTTTAGTGCTTATGATATTTGTGTGTCAACCGGGCTTTGCCATGCCCGAAGATGATGATCGTAAACCAAAAACCGACGCCATGTTGTTTGGCGATGTAAAATCAGGTGGTATTCACATTCCTTTTGCCACAATAACAATTAAAGGGACCACTATCGGCACTGCCGCCGATGTTACCGGCCATTTTAAAATGACCAATTTGCCGGTAGGAAAACAAACCGTTGTAATTTCTGCGATTGGCTACAAAACACTTGAAAAAGAGATAATTCTTGCAGAAAAGGAAAGCATTACCATCTTCGCTGAAATGGAAGAAGATTTTATTGGTATTGAGCAAGTTGTAGTTTCAGCCGACCGCAATTCAAAAAGCCGCCGCGAAACGCCAACCATAGTTAGCGCAATCAGTTCCAAACTTTTCGAACGTACACAAAATATTACCTTAAGCGAAGGTTTGAATTTTACGCCGGGATTGCGTATGGAAAATAACTGTCAGAACTGCGGATTTACCCAGGTCAGGATGAATGGGCTGGAAGGCCCGTATTCGCAGATATTAATCAATTCGCGCCCGGTTTTCAGCGGGTTGGCAGGTGTTTACGGGCTGGAACTGATTCCGGCAAATATGATTGAACGGGTGGAGGTAATCCGCGGCGGCGGCTCGGCAATGTATGGAAGTAACGCAATTGCCGGAACAATCAATCTGATTACCAAAGACCCTGTATCAAATAACTTTTCGGCGGGCAGTTCAATTGGCTCCGGCGGAGTTGGGATGAACCAAACTCAGGCCGGCGATATCAATCTTAGTTTTAACGGCTCGCTTGCCAGTGAAGATTTTAAAACGGGGATGAGTTTATTTGGCTTTGTCCGTGAACGCGACCCGTTTGATGCCAATGGCGACGGATTTTCCGAAATTTCTTCAATAAGTAATACAACGCTTGGGACCCGCTTGTACCAGCGTGTGGCCGACCGGGGAAAATTAACTGTGGATTATTTTAATATTAACGAGTTCAGGCGCGGAGGAAACGAGTTTGAATTACCCATGCACGAAACCGATATTACGGAAAGTGTAACTCACAAAATCAATTCGGGAGCGGCAGCTTTTGATGTTCTTTTTCGTGACGAGGATAAATTTTCAGTATTCTTTTCGGCCCAGGGCGTAAACCGCGGTTCGTATTATGGCGCCAACCAGGATTTGTCGGCTTACGGACGGACTAAAGATTTAACCTGGTCGTCCGGAATTCAGTATATCCGCAAGATTGATTATCTGCTTTTCAGCCCGGCTTCGCTAATTTCAGGTATCGAAATGAACGGAAGTAATCTTAAAGACGAAAAACTGGGATATTTTGATAAAGAAACAAATGAGCACCTTGGAAATACTTTGGTGGCCGACCAGCAAATGACAACCCAGGCCGGGTTTATTCAATCGGAATGGAAAATGAAAAAAGCAGTTGTAACGGCTGGAATCCGTTTCGACCATTACCAGGTTGCTGATAAAACCAATGAAAGCAGTGATGTTACCGGGAATGTTTTTAGTCCAAGAATCAGCCTTTTGTATAATGTTGACCCACATTTGCAAATGCGTGTAGGATTCGCACGGGGATTTCGCGCCCCGCAAATTTTCGACGAGGATTTGCACATTGAAACCTCCGGTTCGCGCCAGGTTATTCATGAAAACGATCCTGATTTAAAACAGGAATCATCAAACAGTTTCAACGCTTCACTCGATTATTCAAACCATTTGGGAAGATGGCAGTTTCAGTTTTTGGCTGAAGGTTTTTACACCCGGTTAATTAATCCGTTTGCCAACGAATATGGCACACCCGACGAAAACGGGACTGTGGTTTACACCCGCGTAAATGCTGAAGACGGTGCAACCGTGCGTGGAATAAATTTTGAGTTTAACGCTTCGCCATCGGCAAGAATGCAGTTGCAATCGGGATTTACCATTCAGAAAAGCGAATTTGATCAACCTCAGGAATTTAATGAAACACAGTTTTTCCGTTCGCCAAATACTTACGGTTACCTGAGTTTGGATTACAGCCCGACAAAGCTTTTTAATGTTGCATTTACCGGAAATTACACCGGACCGATGCTTGTACCGTACTTTGGTCCGGAACAGGAGAATCCGGAAGAAGGGCAACTGAATAAAACCGGTTCGTTTTTCGATGCAGGAATAAAACTTAGCTACGAAGTAAAAATAACCGATGCCGTTAAAATGGAAATCAACACTGGAATCAAAAATATTTTCAACAGTTATCAGAATGATTTTGATACCGGAATCGACCGCGACCCGGGATATATTTACGGGCCAATTTCGCCGCGGACTATCTATTTCGGTGTAAAATTTGGCAGCTTTTTGTAGCAAGGGTTACTCCACAATCCACTCTTCCGGTTGAATAACAATGTTTTAACGCGATAGGAATGGTAACTTCATGGTTTAGTTTTACCCGTGGCGCCCAGAAATTGTCAGTCAGTTTGACAGCCGTAAACGAAACCGGACGAACCGGGTAATCATTCAGCTCCGGTTGGGCAAAAATCATGGGGGTATTTATCAAGAGCAATAAAAACAGGATTGAAGTTATTTGTTTCATTTTGAATTATTTAATATTTTTATCAACCTATTATAACTAATTAGTTTTCAATAACGTTTTTTTACGCTGAACTGATATACAATCATGTTTCAGAATATAATAGCGCCTTTTGTATTTCTTACAATTCTCGAATCAAACAAAAACTGGGAATAAATATTTTTGCCGGAGCTGGATTACGGCAATTACTATTAACTCAAATGTTATAGAGTCAATAGGCTTAGGCTTAGACTATATCCTGAAGGAGAATTACACTTTTGGAATTAATTACAAACATAATTTTTTTAATGAAGGGTATGATTATTTCGGGGTGAATTTTGGAGTTATTCTATATTGAGTAAAATTTTTACCTGTTCATTTAAAATAGTCGGATTTTTGGATTCTATCTATTTCTTTGATAACTATATTTAAACCCTCGATTAATAGAAACAACCCTGTTTGTTCCACTTTTAAAATTCATCGTTAATTAATTGTTTCCGGTTTTGTTTCCTAAACATGATTTTTGCTCATATTGAGCTAATAACCTCACTAATTCTATCTATCAATCTCTTAAAACCATTAATTTTGCATCACTATTTTCAAAATAATTTTCAACATGACAGATAAAGACCAAAAACTTTTCTCAGATTTTGCCCCTGTTACAACCGAAGAATGGGAAGCAAAAATCAATGCCGATTTAAAAGGCAAGGATTATGGAAGGGCGCTGGTATGGAAAACTTATGAGGGTTTCAATGTCCGCCCGTATTACCGCCGGGAAAACCTGGAAAGTTTAAACTACCTCGACACATTACCTGGCGAATTCCCGTTTGTGCGCGGAAACAAAAAAACAGGAAACGACTGGCTGATCCGTCAGAATATTTTTGTATCAGATTTTGAAACAGCCAATAAAAAGGCGCTCGAAATACTTGGAAAAGGTGTTACTTCCATTGGATTTTATTTCAGCAATTGCGAAAACATTTCCAAAGAAAGCCTGGGTGTTTTGTTAAAAGATATTTGTCTGGAAGCAGCCGAAATTAACCTGGTTTGCCCTGACGATTCTGGTAATTGTGCCGAAATTTTTGCACAATATGTTTCTGAAGGAAAATGGGCAAACGAAAATATAGTTGCTTCAGCTTCACTTGACCCAATTGGCACGTTTATTCTGAAAGGAAAATTGCCGAAAGATGCCATTTCAAAATTGAAACCGGTTGTTGAGAGAACCAAAGTTGTACCACAATTCAGGATTATTGGAGTTCACGGAAAATTCTTCGCCAACAGTGGTTCTTCCATCGTTCAGGAACTTGCATTTTCGCTGGCACAGGGTGCGGAATACTTAACTCAGCTCACCGAACTTGGATTGAACATTGACGAAGTGGCAAAAACCATCAAATTTAATTTTGGCATTGGCAACAATTACTTTATGGAAATTGCCAAACTGCGCGCTGCACGTTTGCTTTGGGCGCAAATAGTAAAAGCTTACAAGCCCGAATGTAATTGTTCGGCAAAAATGATTGTCCACAGCGAAACCAGCCGTTACAACAAAACGCTGTACGACCCACACGTAAATATGCTCCGCACACAAACCGAAGCAATGTCGGCTGCCTTGGGTGGCGCACATTCGATTACAGTGTTGCCATTTAATGCCATTTACGAAGAACCTACCAATTTGTCGGAACGCGTGGCACGCAACCAGCAAATTCTGTTAAAAGAGGAGTCGTATTTAGATAAAGTTTCAGATCCTTCGGCCGGTTCATATTATATTGAAACCCTTACCAATTCGCTGGTTGAACAGGTTTGGAAACTGTTTTTAACCGTTCAGGAAAAAGGCGGTTTCATAGCTGCTTTCCGCCAGGGATTTATTCAGAAAGAAATAAAGGAAATGGCTGCCAAACGCGATTTGA
>WTWZ01000044.1:0-44764 GCA_009773765.1 Prolixibacteraceae bacterium
AAAATTGTTTTACAGGCTAATGCAACAAGCAGTAACCACTTCATCTGTGACTTATAATGACATTATAAAATAACTTGCTTATTGTGGATAAGCAGTATTTGTTTATTCGAGCCACAAAACGGGAATGGTGGCAAAAACGTCTGTTTAAAGGAATGAAAGAATATTTTTCCTGACTAATTTTTATTCCTCTTCCCTGCTTCCTAATAAAAGGGCTAGGGTAAATTTCAATGAAATTCAACACTTTTGTCATTAACAACAGCAATTTTTTAACCAAAACTAACAAACTATGAAAATCACCAAAGCCTTAATTACCGCCGCCGGGCCTGACCAGCGCAAACTTCCGTTGCAAACACTCATTGACAGAGACCGCACTCAAATAACGGTTCTCGAAATATTGATAAACGTAATAAAAACCGCCGGTATCGATGACATAGGGATTGTAATTCAGGCTGAAGACGAAAAAAGCTTTAAACAGGTTTTGGAGCATAATTCGTACTCCTCAGTCAGGTTCATTCATCAAAACAAAAAACCTGGCTACGGGCGAGGCATTAAAGAAAAACCAGTATAGACAATACCTGCTGAGGCGGGTAAAAGCATATTCTGCAATAAAATTGAGAACAGTAAATAATTCATCACAAGAAATGCTTTATCTTTGAAAGACAACAACAATTAAAAACATGCAAACGTCGATAGAGAAAGCTATCTTACCAATAAAAATCAATGAGTTAATTCAACTCATTTCCAAAAAAAAACGGATTGGGATTGCCGATGCTGTTGGTTATTTGTATAACTCGGCATTTTATGAACGGCTTTCCAATCCTGAAGCAAAATGGTGGTATATGAGCGGTATTAATCTCTTCAGGGAACTGGAAAAGGAAAAAAAAAGTAAGCTCAAAATTGGGGAAAAAAGTGATAAAGAAACGCAATTTATCATATTCTGTACCGAAAACTACCGCTTAACCAGGCAACTGGAGGGATCGGAAGTAGTTGCCCTCTTTCAAAAATACCATGTGTACGATTTCCTTACTCAAAATTATGAAATATTGCATACACAGGGAGAACACTATATTCTGGAAGAAATTGAAATTTTTATTAAAAATCAACAATACAAATGATCCTGTATCACGGGTCAACCAAAAAGGTTGAAAAACCAAGCTATACAAGCTGTAGATCGAATACCGATTTTGGTAAAGGCTTTTACACCACAACAAATTTGGAGCAGGCTGTGAAATGGGCAAAATTAAAACTGCAACGGGCAGGTAAAGGACATGCAATAGTTTCTGTTTTTGAGGTTGAAGATGCCTTGTTCGAACGTGCCAATGCATTTAAAATTTTACAATTTGCTGGTCCGGATAAACCTTGGCTCGATTTTGTGATGGCCAACCGAAAGGGATTACAGGTGGTGCACTACGACATTGTTTTTGGCCCGGTTGCCAATGACCGATTATACGCCACCCTTGCATTGTACGAGCAAGGAATACTTAGTGCCGATGCAGCCATTGAACAACTAAAAACACATCTTCTTTTTGATCAGGTTTCTTTTCATTCACAGGAAGCGATGAATGCTTTAATATATACGAACACACAAATATTTACATAGAAAACGAAGCCGTTTGTGTTAATTTTAACACAATAAACTTTTTCTCTTATACCTGTTAAATTAATTTCAATTGATAAAAAGGGTACCTGTTGTTTTGAGCAAAATTAACTTCACCATTTAATAATTTATACTGATGAAAATCACCAAAGCCTTAATTACCGCCGCCGGCCCCGACCAGCGCAAACTTCCGCTGCAAACACTTATCGACAGGGACCGAACTCAAAGAACGGTTCTTGAAATATTGATAAACGAAATCAAATCGGCTGGAATCGATGAAATAGGAATTGTTATTCAGGCTGAAGACGAAAAAAGCTTTGAACAGGTTTTGGAGCATAATTCATACTCCACCGTCAGGTTCATTCATCAAAACAAAAAACCTGGCTACGGACAAGCATTGTTAAGCGCTGAGAAATTCCTGAACAATGAGTCATTTCTGCATCTTGTCGGCGATCATTTATATGTGAACCGCTCAGGGCAAAATATTGCAAGACAACTGATTGAACTTGCTGAGAAACACAAATGTGCTATCTCCACAGTTCAATCGACACGCGAAAACCGAATTGGAAATTATGGAACTGTAAAAGCGGAACGGTTGCAGGGCGAACCAAGCCTTTTTCAAATAACCCGTGTTCACGAAAAACCCACACCAACCTTCGCCGAACAGCATTTTATGGTCCCGGGGTTACGGGCAGGTTATTACCTTTGTTTTTATGGAATGCACGTTTTCACCCCGTTGTTGTTTGAATTACTGGCTAAAAAGGCAGTTGATTTCCCCGATAAAAAACTTGGTTTAAGCGAATCCCTTGATGAACTTTCAAAAAGGAGCAGGTACCTGGCATTGGAAAAAAACGATTCGCGTTATGATATTGGTTTGGATTACGGATTGTTAAAAGCCCAGTTGGCATTGTCGCTTTCGGGCAAGGACAGGGATTACGTACTATCGGAACTGTTGCAGTTTTTTGTTGAGAAAGACCTGAATAATAACTGTGGAAACCGATGAGCAAACTGATTGAAATAATTATTTCATCTGATCCTGAAATCAGAAATCAATCGTTGGGTTCTGCCATTTCGGGTAAAACTACGGCTGAATTACTTCAGGAGTGCGGCCAACTTGAAAAGTTCAGGAGTAACAGCAATAACCTTTACCATAAAGTCCGGGCGCTGTTTTTTCTTTATGCAATCCACCGCTTTCACATACTCACCGCCAGTAAAATTGGCAGTACTGCAATAACGCCTTTTAAGGCTTACGAACACATCATAAACCGAAGGTTTGAGGAAGCAATAAAAATCCTGCTTGATGTACAGAACGAAAAAGGAATAAACGAAGGTTTATCAAGCTCCCTGGCTGACGCTTACCATAAACTTGCATTCCAAACACTTGCCGATCAGGTTAAACGAAGTGTGCGTACAACACCCGGAAACAACTGGATGTTCCGCATTGGGCATCCGGGCGATCATCCTTTAAAATTCAGAAAAGAACTGCTCCGGAAAGACGAAAACAGCGGGCTTTTTCCACTTTTAGCCGAAAAAACGCCCGTAAGAATGGATTTGACACATAGTTGCTGGAGCGACATTTTTTTTCTCGGAATGGATTACCCTGATGGCGCACAGGTACTGAATATTTCGGTTGATCTTTGCATATCAGGAACTTCAGGCAAACCAATTCCTCCAATTGAAACTTATTTAAGGGTAATTGACGAACCGGTTATCAGGCTGGTAAGCACCGACTTGGAAACCACAGCCGACATTCAGTTTATACCTGAAATTTTTGATTTTGCCAAAGATTATCTCGGCCTGTTAAAAGCTGCATTAATTGCTTCCGGAATTGTGCCCCCCGGAATGGAAGGTGTCGAACTCCCGGTTTCGGTGTTACTTGAAAAAATAATTGGCCCTGGCCTGGGCCTCGAACTGGTAAGCCAGGTAAACAATATCCCTAAAGGATCGCGGCTGGCAGTGTCCACAAATCTGCTTGCTTCCCTGATTTCGCTGTGCATGAGGGCAACCGGACAAACCTGTCAACCAGATGGCGTTCTTGAAGAAGAGGAACGAAGGTTGGTGGCTGCTAAAGCAATTCTGGGCGAGTGGCTCGGAGGATCGGGAGGTGGTTGGCAGGATTCAGGCGGGGTTTGGCCAGGAATAAAAATGATAAAAGGTTGTAAAGCAACTGAAAATGATCCTGAATTCAACATCAGCAACGGAAAACTTCTGCCAAACCATACTATTCTTACCGTACAGGATGTTTCGGCTGAAACAAAACAAAAACTGCAGGATTCGCTGGTAATGGTCCACGGGGGAATGGCACAGGATGTGGGCCCAATCCTCGAAATGGTAACAGAAAAATATTTGCTTCGATCGGAAAAAGAGTGGATTGCCCGGCAAAAAGCGCTGACTTATTTTGATCAGGTAATTTATTTTTTGAAACTTGGCGATATCAGAAAAATAGGGGAAATAACCCAAAACAACTTCAATGGCCCTATTCAGGATATCATTCCCTGGGCAACAACAGCCTATACGGAGCGAATCATTGAAAAAACCAAATCAGAATTTGGCGATAATTTTTGGGGATTTTGGATGATGGGCGGTATGTCGGGCGGGGGAATGGGTTTTATTTTCAACCCTGAAATAAAAAAAGAGGCACAGGATTGGTTGCTGAAAACAATGCTGCTGATTAAAAAAGAGATGGAAGCGGCAGTACCATTTGCAATGGATCCGGTGGTTTATGATTTCAAAATAAACGAAAAAGGAACTTTTGCCACGTTAACTGACGATGAAAAAGCATTACTTCCTGCTAAATATTACACCCTGACTTTGCCCCGTTTGCTAAAAAAAGAGTTAAGCGAGTTGTCTGCCTGCCGGAAAAGTGAATTGCAGGCTTTGTCGAAATCGCAAAAAATGAAAGGCTCCTACAACCTGTTTGTTTCAGGATTATTTGAACGTATGATCCCTGATTCGAAAGCTGAAGGCCAGAAAAAGCAGGATTTGAAAGAGTTGCTTGAAAACTACGGGTTTAATACAACATTGCACGAAACGGTTAAATCTGCATTAAAAAGCGGGCAAATCGGGTTGGCCCAAAACCGCCTGAGAACAGGGGTTAAGATTTCAGATTCTGATGCTGGCACAATTGAAAATATTGAACCAAACCTGAAAGATAGTTTGTTCAAAACAGGGAAAACAGCTTTGCAAAATGGAGAACTGGCAATTGTAACCCTCGCAGGCGGGATTGGCAGCCGTTGGACAAAAGGCGCCGGCGTAGTTAAATCTCTCCATCCGTTTTCGAAATTTGCCGGAAAGCACAGAAACTTCATTGAAATTCATCTCGCAAAAAATAAAAAGGCAGCAAATAATTATAACGTCCCCCTGCCCCACATTTTTACAACGAGTTATCTCACTCATCAACCTATTAAAGAATACTTAACCCCGAACGGCAGGTTAAACAATGGTACTGTTTATCTTTCTCCCGGACAGTTTATTGGCCTTCGGCTGTATCCCACGGAAAGGGATCTTCGTTTTTACTGGGAAGAGTTATCGCGGCAGACATTAGACGAACAGGCACAAAAAATGCGCGAAAGCCTGCACAATGCACTAATTCAATGGGCAAAAAGCAATGGTGAAGCTGAAAATTATACCGACAACCTGCCTCAGCAATGTATTCACCCTGTTGGCCACTGGTTCGAAGTTCCAAACCTTATCATCAACGGAACCTTGCTAAAATTACTGGAAACGAACCCAAATCTTAAATATTTGCTTGTACACAATATCGATACTCTTGGCGCAAATGCTGATCCTGTTTTACTCGGTTATCATATTCAAAATAAAAACTCTGTTTCCGTCGAGGTCATTTCGCGCTGGATTGATGACCGCGGAGGTGGTTTGGCCAAAGTTGATAACAAACCCCGTTTGGTTGAAGGATTATCTTTGCCCCATGAAAAAATTGAATTTGAGCTAAGTTACTACAATACAAATACTTTCTGGATTTCAATAGACCCGCTGTTGGCGGTTTTTAAACTTACCCTATCTGATTTGCCAAATCAGGAAAAAGTCAGAAACGCTATCATGGAATTAGCTCGCCAAATGCCAACATACGTTACATTGAAAGAAGTAAAAAAACGCTGGGGCAAGGGCCAGGAAGATATTTACCCGGTTACACAGTTTGAGAAACTTTGGGGAGATATGACCGCACTTTCGGAATTGAAAACCGGATATTTGCATGTAACCCGTAGAAGGGGCCAGCAGTTAAAGGAAGTGGCTCAACTCGACGGCTGGTTGCGCGATGGTTCGGCTGCGTACATTGAAGAACTTTGTGAATGGGAATAAATTCCGAATTAAATACCATTATTAAACCTATGGCAAAAAAAGTATTCGTTTCAGGTTGTTTCGATATGCTCCACAGCGGGCATGTTGCCTTTTTTGAAGAAGCCGCTCAACACGGAGAACTATATGTTGGAATAGGCTCGGACTCAACCATTCAGCAACTTAAAGGTCGCCCAGCCATTAACACCGACAAGGAAAGGCTTTACATGGTAAAAGCCGTTAAACATGTAAAAGATGCGTGGGTAAACAGCGGCAGTGGGTTAATCGATTTCAGCAAAGAAATCAGGGAATTAAAGCCCGATATATTTTTCGTGAATGAAGATGGATTTACGCCCGATAAAATAAAGCTGTGCGATGAAATTGGCGCTCAACTGATGGTCAGCAAACGTATTCCGCAAAACGGGTTACCTGCCCGTTCAACCACTGCATTACGAACTGTTTGTAACATTCCTTTTCGTCTTGATTTGGCCGGGGGCTGGTTAGATCAGCCTTTTGTATCGAAATACTGGCCTGGACCGGTAATTACCATCAGTATCCACCCCGATTACAACTTTAACGACCGAAGCGGAATGTCAAGCAGCACGCGCAAAAAAGCCATTCAACTATGGCAAACCGATATTCCGGCAGGAAACAGGGAAATTCTGGCTAAAACATTATTTAGTTTTGAAAACCCCCCGGGAACAAAAGTAATTTCAGGTTCACAGGATTCTATTGGAATAGTTTTTCCCGGAGTAAATAAACTGAATTATGGAAGGGGGAATTATTGGCCCGACTCCATTGAACCCGAAAAAAACACCGGTATTCTTGAATTTATTGAAACCCATCTTTGGTTTATAACACTTGGCCCGCGTACCGGCGATTTCGATGTTCTGAGCGATACCAACATAAACCAGCCCAATGCCAAAAACCTGGCCGATGCTGCCATTAAATGCTGGGAGGCCATTCAAAACAAGAATTTAGCGAAATTTGGCGAAACGATGCGAGAAAGTTTTGAGGCGCAAACAGCGATGTTTCCCCACATGGTAAATCCCGATATTCTGGAAATTATAGAAACTTACAAAAATGATGCACTGGGCTGGAAACTCAGTGGCGCGGGCGGTGGAGGATACCTTGTGCTGGTATCGGAAAAACCGGTAAAAAATGCGATACAAATCAGGATTGTTCGTCCATGACTTTCTCATAATTTTTCACTTATAATCCTATACATAAAACCAAATCTTTTCCGTTAGTGTGAACTTTATTATCTTTGAAAAAATATTTTAAGATGAGGAAAATGAATTATACGGCAATAATCGAAAAAAGTGAAGATGGTTTTTATGTAGGTCAGATTCAGGAAATTCCTGAAGCAATTGCACAAGGAAAGACAATAGACGAACTTAAACAAAACCTTATAAATGCATTACAATTAGTAATTGATTATCAAAGCGAACAAACACTCAAACAATATAAAGGTCGCAAAATTATTCGTCGCAAACTTAATCTTGTCTGATGAAAAGGAATGCTTTCATAAAACACCTTAAAGAAAATGGTTGCATTTTGGTTCGTGAAGGCGCAAATCACAGTTTGTTTATTAATCCCGATAACGGAAAGAAATCTACCGTTGGCCGACACCCTGAACTGTCAAACCTTATGTGTAAAATAATTTGCAAACAACTTGATATATCTTCAATTTGAAACTACTTAAGTTCCCAATCCTCCTGATTTTATTTATAACTTTCAATTGTTCAATTTCTATAGCTCAAAATCGGGTCAATATATCTGTTTCAAACACAACACTGGCAGGCACTGACAGTATATTACCTTTTTGGTTTGCAGCGAATCAGCATGGAAAAATTGAAGCAAACAATTCCTTTTTAAATATTTCAGAATTATTTATTGGTCAGAATTATCAAAATATAAATAACCAAAAAATAGGATATACCTGGGGAGGCGATTTTGTGGCGGCTTTTGGGGAGAACTCATATTACCAGCTTAACCAGGCATTTGCAGGTTTTTCAGTTAAAGGATGGGAACTAAAGGGGGGAATGTTTTACGACGAGATTCGTTTTGCCGGTTTATCCACGAGTAACGGAAACATAGCTGCAAGCGTGAATGCCAGGCCTGTGCCAAAGGTAAGATTTGCAACACTCGGGTATAAACAACTTCCGTTTTGGCAAAATTGGTTCAGCTTTAAGGGAGAATACGAAGAAGGGTTTTTAAATGATGAACGCCATGTTGACGGTGCCCATTTACACCACAAAAGCTTTAATTTTAAATTTCAAACCTCAGCCACTTTTAATTTCCAGTTTGGTTTTGAGCATTATGCAATGTGGGGAGGAACATCGCCAGATGCAAATATTGGAGAACTGCCCGGCTGGGAAAACTACTGGCGATATGTATTTGCGTTACCCGGCGGAGAAAATTTTCCGGTAACAGACCAGAAAAATATTTCGGGCAATCAGTTAGGTACATACCAGTTACAAGCCGAAAAGGAATATTCGGAATTTTTTTTCTTAGCATATATCAGCCACCCATGGGAAGACAATTCAGGTTTAAACTGGCACAACTGGCCCGACAACCTGATAGGGTTACATGTTAATTTCAAAAACAGAAAAAGCCCGGTAACCGATGTCGTTTATGAATTTACAAATTCGCGGCAGCAAAGTATCCGTGATTCAATCTATTCGCGGGATGAAACCACGGGTAAATGGAAAATGAATGAATACGATGGTTATTACAATCATGGTATATACCAGTCAGGCTTTACATATCAGCAAAAAGTGATGAGTTCGCCACTGTTTTTCCCTGTTAACATCAGCAATGATATTTCAGCAGGACTGCGCTCCAACCGGTTTTTTGCGCATCATTTAGGGCTTAAAGGAAACTTTTACGGTTTTATCGGGTGGAAAGGACTTTTAACTTATATCCAACATCTTGGAACGTATTCAAAGCCTTATTCAGAAGTTCAAAAACAGATTTCAGGATTGTTTGAAGTACAATATATCAACCCTGGCTTTCCTGTTCAAATTGGTATATCAGCCGCCGGCGATGCGGGAAATTACGCAGGCAAAAATCTGGGGTTTCGGTTAAATTTAACCAAAAAATGGTGAAAAATAAATTTGTGACATTAATTAACAAATAGGTTTATTTTTCAACATTAATCGAAAAAATAATGTAATTCACATAAATTTTATTGAACTTTGGTATTATTTTCAATGTTTCAAATTTCAATATATTTAGTTACTCACCCAATAGTAAAAAATGGAATTAACACTAACAATCGGAGCTTTAATTATCGGTTTTTTGCTTGTAATGATATCCATTCCGCCAATAATCAGAGTTGCAAACGCCAAACATCTTTTTGAACCTTTCGATGAGAGAAGAGTTCATACTAAAATTGTTCCTCCATTGGGGGGCGTTGCTATATTTATCGGTTTTACACTGAGCAGTATTATCGCTACCGATGGAATTAGTTTCGATGCTTTAAAATACATTATTGCCTCAGTAATAATCATGTTCTTCATCGGGCTTAAAGATGATTTAATGGATATTTCTGCACGTAAAAAACTGATGGTTCAGGTTTTTGCAGCCGTTATCCTTATTACATTAGGCAACGTAAGAATTACCAATCTTCATGGAATAATGGGAACCAACGAAATAGGATATATAACCAGTATCATCTTATCCATTTTTGCCATGGTAGTAATTATTAATGCCTTTAATTTAATTGATGGTATTGATGGCCTGGCTTCCGGGCTTGCCATGGTTGCTGCTGCTTCATTTGGCATTTGGTTTTTTATTGCCGGGAACATCCAGTTTGCCATACTTTCGTTTGCATTGGTTGGCAGCTTAGCCGGGTTTTTTATTTACAATGTCTTTGGTAATCAAAACAAACTTTTTATGGGCGACACAGGTTCGTTAATCATCGGGCTGGTCATCTCCGCTTTGGTTGTTAAGTTTAACGAAATCAACGTTAATCTCTCTGAGTCCTATGCAATTGCAGCAGCGCCTGCTGTTTCGCTTGCGATAATTATAATCCCCCTTGTAGATGTCTTAAGAGTTATGGCGATTCGAATTTATAATGGAATATCCCCTTTTTCACCCGATAACAATCACATCCACCACCGTTTGCTTTCTTTGGTATCCAGTCATTTAAAAGTTACATTGATTATAATTACAATAAATATTGTAATTATTGTTTTTGCATTGTTTCTCAATCATTTGCAAATCAATGTTAATGTCCAGTTTATTTTTGTGTTACTGGCTGGAATTATTTTCTCACTTATTCCTGCTGTTGTCTTGAAAATTAAATCAGCCGAAAAAATTAAAAGCCCCAAACAAATCAAACAGTTTGGTTAGTCCAAAATAAAATCCATCTCTCATTTTCCCATCAATCAATCCAAACACATTGCCAGTCATCACTTTAATAACTGTTTCGGTTGTGTTTCATAATTGGGGTCAATACCATATTCCTGTACGATACTTTTCCATGGTCGCCCTGCAAATAAATGGGGCCGACTTTAAAAACATCAGCTTGCATAGCGCCTCCGGTTGGGCCGAATGCAGGCTGATTGTCAATAATCTTTTTGCCGTTCAGAACCACTGTAATATGCCTGTTGCAAAGAATCATTTCCATACTTTGCCATTCGCCGCCCCGTTTTTCTGATGCCACAGTTGGCGCAATCCTGCTATACAAACCGCCCATGTTGTGCGAATCCAGTTCTTTTCCGTACGAATCAACCACTTGAATTTCATACATTCCCCGCAAATAAACACCGCTGTTGCTGCGTTCCGGGACATTAACCTCCAACGTCAGTTTGAAATCTTCAAATTCTTTTTCGGTGCGTAAATTGCCAAAATTCACCCGCTGACCTTCCTGATTGACCGGATCGTTTACCAAAACACCATCGGCCACTTTAAAACCATTTGCTTGTTTTGGGTTGATAAGTTTCCATCCGGTTAAATCTTTTCCGTTAAAAAGCTGGATTGGTTCGCCATATTTTACCTTCGACAAATCGGGGGCCGGGCCCGGATCAGGCAATTTCCAGCCTTTAAATTTAAGAGAGCTGACAGTCATTCCGTCACGGGCTGGTTCCGTCATTGTGCCTTCCAGCTTGTCGCCTATCCGTTTAAACTGAAAGGTTTGGGTTACCACATGTTTGCGTTCCTCAGCTCGGGAAATTTCGCGTGTACGGGTAACTGCCAGTGTGGTATTGTCAACGAAATAAACACTGGAAACCGGAACCACGCTTCCACCCTGCCATAAAAGTTCAGCGTCCAGAAAACCCTTGTCATCATTCACATTCAGCCAGCCCACTGAGCCGCCTTCAATGTCGAGAGTCCACATACCGTAAAAATCTTTTGGTGAGTTTTGTGCTTTTAAAATAAACGCAAACATCACGAAAATCGCAACCAGAATTGAATATCTCTTTTTCATTTTTAAAAGGTTTATTGGTTTATATTTTTCTGTTTGTAAACTTAAAAAAAAAAGGAAACCACAATTAATATGTTGTGGCAATTTTAAATTAGATTCCCTTCTTCCTATAAATGACTAAAATTTGTTCTGTTTTGCAAAAAGCCAGAATCCAGTATCCAGTATCCAGCCGCCAACTTCACCAAATCAAATCGCAGGCATCGGCTGGCATCCAGTGTTTGTCTTTCCCATCCCATTTTACGTTGCAGCCAATGGGGTTTGTAACCGGGACAGAAATTGGTTTTCCCAGGATTAGCTCTTCCAGTGCCCTCTCCAAATCATTCACCCTTATCTTCGAGGTTTCGCGCGGACTGTCAACCCCGCGGCCGGTGTAAACCAGTTTTCTTTCCTTACCGAAAACATAAAAGTGGGGCGTCCGCAGCGCTCCATAAGCCAACGCCACTTCCTGCGTTTCATCGTACAAATATTTCCAGGGGAAATTGTGTTCTCCCATTCGGGCAACCATGTGCGGAAAATCATCTTCAGAATACGTATTTTTACTGTTCGAATTAATTCCCGCAAATTCAACCCCATGTGGGCTAAACCTCTCCACAGTTTTTCGTGTAATTTCATCGCTGCCAATCACATACGGGCAGTGGTTACAGGTAAAAAACAGCACCAGGTATTTTGAATTCTGAAAACTTTCAAGCGAATATACTTTCCCGTCGGTAGCCGGAAGTTTAAAATCCTTTGCTTTTGAACCAATTTCAAGTGTAAATGCCATTTTTATTCGTATTAAGATTATAATTAAAAAGTATCAAGACCGTTAGTACCAAGTATCAAGACGTTGAGAATTAAAATTATTATTTTGTGCCTGTCCATTTCATGTCTCTTTTTCCTGATACTTGTACCTATAAATCATGTATCTTACTCTAATAAAAAGAAATTCAATACCAAATTGTTTAATACCTGATAAAAAACTTGCTTATTTTTAGCAGGAACTTTATGAAAGAATTTTAATAAATACAAATGGAACGTGAAGAAGCATACAGAAAAATAACCGAATTGCGAAATGAGCTGGAAGAACACAACTATTGCTATTACGTTTTGAATCAACCTGTTATCAGCGATTTTGAGTTCGATATGAAACTGAAGGAGTTGGAAAAACTGGAAGCAGGATTTCCGGAATTTACCGGACCCAATTCGCCAACGCAGCGGGTAGGAAGCGATTCGACAAGCAATTTTGAACAGGTGGAACACAAATATGCCATGCTTTCGTTGTCAAACGCCTATTCTGAAGGTGAAATCGCGGATTTTGACAATCGAATCAGGAAAATTATCAATACTGGCTTTGAATATGTTTGCGAGTTGAAATTCGATGGTTCATCAATCAGTTTAACCTATAAAAATGGCAGGTTGGCCCGTGCTGTTACACGCGGCGACGGGGTCCGCGGCGATGATGTTACACAAAATGTGAGAACCATTAAATCAATACCGCTGCAATTGCGGGGAAACGATTTTCCCGGTGAATTTGAAATACGCGGTGAAATTGTGATGCCTTTTTCAGTTTTTAATGAACTGAATGCCGAACTTGAACAGGCAGGCGAGCAATTGCTTGCCAATCCGCGAAACACAGCCGCCGGAACCTTGAAAATGAAGAACCCGAAAATAGTTGCCTCGCGAAAACTCGACTCCTATTTTTACTACATCCTGGGAAAAGATTTACCATTTGACGAACATTTCGAAAGCCTGCAAAAGGCCAGGGAATGGGGATTTAAAGTTTCTGATGCAACAGAAATTTGCAAAAACCTGGATGAAGTTTTTGCCTTTCTTAAAAAGTGGGACACAGCCCGGCAACAGCTTCCGGTAGCAACCGACGGTGTTGTAATAAAAGTAAATTCAAAACATTTACAGGACAACCTGGGATTTACAGCCAAATCGCCACGTTGGGCAATTGCTTACAAGTTTAAGGCTGAAAATGTTTCCACCGTATTGAATTCAGTCTCATATCAGGTAGGCCGGACCGGCGCTGTTACCCCGGTAGCCAATTTAGTGCCGGTGCAAATTGCGGGGACCATTGTTAAAAGGGCCTCGCTTCACAATGCCGATATCATTCAGAATCTCGGGTTGCATTTGGGCGACACCGTTTATGTGGAAAAAGGAGGCGAAATAATTCCGAAAATTACCGGGGTTGATACAGCTAAACGCAACCCGATGTTTCAACCGGTTAAGTTTATTGATAACTGTCCGGAATGTGGCACAAAACTGATTAGAACAGAAGGTGAAGCTGCATTTTACTGCCCAAACGAAGATGGATGCCCTCCGCAAATTAAAGGTAAAATGGAGCATTTTGTAAGCCGGAAAGCGATGGATATCGACGGTTTGGGGGAAGAAACCATCGAATTGCTTTACGGCCAGGGGTTGGCAAAAAATATTACCGAACTGTATGAATTGAAAAAGGATCAATTAGCCAATCTTGAACGAATGGGCGAAAAATCGGCACAAAGAATCCTGGATGGTTTGGAAGCTTCGAAAAAAGTACCGTTCGAAAGGGTGTTGTTTGCGCTTGGAATCAGGTTTGTTGGTGAAACCGTTGCCAAAACACTGACAAAGAAACTGCACAATATCGAAAATATTCAATCGGCAAAAAAAGAAGAACTGACGGAAATAGATGAAATTGGAGAAAGAATTGCCGACAGTGTGGCCGGTTGGTTTTCGAAAGAAGAAAACAGGCAATGCGTTCAAAAGTTAAAGGAAGCTGGGTTGCAATTTCAAATCAGCGGGGAAAAGCTTTTGGGCAGTACTGAAAAACTTGCCGGACTTAACATCATCATTTCCGGCACTTTTAACCACTACTCACGCGATGAATTAAAGGAAATGATAGAACAAAACGGGGGAAAAAATGTGGGGTCGATTTCAAAAAATACAAGTTATGTGCTGGCTGGCAAAAATATGGGGCCAGGCAAATTGGAAAAAGCAAATCAATTCGGCGTAAAAATTATCTCAGAAGACGAGTTTTTAAAAATGCTTGAATAAAAATATAGCAATTGCATAAAACAATATTTATTTTTGCGGCCGCATGACAATCAAGGATATCAAAGAAAAAATAGCACGAAGGAAATTAGCCAAAATAACTTCGGCAATTGAACGCACACCGGTATTTCCGAATATTAACACGGTTAAAACCATTGGCGTTATCTGGCAACCCACCCAAAAAGAGGCATTTCAGTATTTAAAAAGTTACTTTAACCGCGAACAGGTTATTTTCAGGGGGTTTTGTGTATTTGAAGCAATTACCAATCCGCACCAGGATGCAAATACGCTCACAGTGAAAGATCTCGACTTTTGGGGACTGCCAAAAAAAGATAAGGTTGATGAATTCATAAATATCAGGTTTGAAGTTCTTTTCAATATTGCGTTTGAAGATAACCTTGTACTCGACTACATTACAGCGCTTTCGCAGGCACGTTTTAAAGTTGGAAGTACACAAATCATTAACAATTATTTCGACCTGAATATTAATATTGGCGAAAACCAGGATGCGGTTTACCTTGCCAAACAGCAAATTTTCTATCTTGCGCAACTAAATAAAAAATAATCAAATGAGCCAGCTATTTACAGGTGCAGGTGTTGCATTAATAACCCCGTTTACAGATAAAAACCAGATAGATTACAAAGCGCTTGAAACCGTTATTGAAAACCAGGTCCAGGGCGGAATGGATTACCTCGTTGCCTTGGGAACCACAGCCGAATCTACAACCCTTACTTCAGAAGAAAAACAGAATGTAATTCAGTGCGCGCGCAAAAATTCCGGGAAATTGCCCGTGGTTGTTGGAATGGGTGGAAACGATACCCAAGCCATTGTTAACCAGATAAAAAAGACAAATTTACAGGGAATCAGCGGATTACTCATTGTTACCCCTTATTACAACCGTCCTTCGCAGGAAGGCATGTTCAGGCATTATTGCACTATTGCCAAAGAAAGCCCGCTGCCAATAATTTTATACAACGTACCGTCGCGTACCGGCGTTAACCTCGAGGCCGAAACCGTTGTCAGGCTGGCAGAAGCTTCGGATAAAATCGTTGCCGTTAAAGAAGCATCGGGAATCATGTCGCAAATTGCCACCATCGCCAAATATACCCCTGACAGTTTTACCATGGTTTCGGGCGACGATGTTTTGGCGTTGCCAACCACAACCATTGGCGGAAAAGGTTTGATTTCGGTGATTGCCAATGCGTTTCCTGCAAAAGTAAGCAAACTTATGCACCTCGCCCTGGCCGGAAATTACGCGGAAGCCACAAAAATTCATTTTGAACTGATTGACCTGTTCAAACTGATTTTTAAGGAAGGCAATCCGGGAGGAATTAAAGCTTTGATGCACATACAGGGAACCATTGAAAATGAATTGCGGTCGCCCTTATACAAAATCAGCGATGCAACATACGACGAAATTAAAGGGGCATTTCTGAAACTGCAATAAAATAACTAACAGGCCGTTATTGATAAAAAGGAAAAAATATTCAAAAATTTTTTCCTTTTTTGATTTTTGATTTCTATTTTGTGGACGTTTTAAATCTGCCGCAAATTTTTTTGACGGCTCAACGATATGGATGCATGAAGAAAACCGGACTTGTTTTTATTATTGGCTTTGTTTCGCTTATATTATTTGTTTCGTGGCAACAATACGTATTATCCTCCCCCCCTTTAAGTATTTTGCCCGATTCGCCCGCTTCTGAGTCCGTTCCGGCAGTTGTTCCCCCACACATCGAAATTAAGGAAATCATAAATGAATACGACAGTTTAATTACCGCCGAAATAAAAGCATCGGGCACCGTAGGTGCAGCTGTGGCAGTGGTTTACCGAAACGAGGTGGTTTATATTAAATGTTTTGGGGTTAAAAAATCAGGAACAAAAGATTCAATCGACCAACACACCATTTTCAGGCTGGCGTCGGTTTCGAAACCAATTTCTGGTGTTTTGGCCGGAATGCTGGCCGATGAACAAATTATCAACTTTGAAGATAAAGTAGTTGATTACCTACCGGGCCTCCGATTGAAAAACACTGAAATAACCGAGGAAATAACCATCAGAAATTTACTGACCCACACCACCGGACTATCGGCCCATGCTTATGATGATTTGGTGGAACAAAAAGTACCGATAAGCCAGATTATGAACAAATTATACCTGGCAAACACACCGGCAATGCCGGGACAGGTTTATGCCTACCAGAATGTAATGTTCAGTTTACTTGATACAATTGTGGCCTGCAAAACCGGTAAAAGCTACTGCGAGGTTCTGAAAGAAAAAGTATTTATACCGTTTGGAATGAACGATGCTTCCACAGGATTCAAGGCATTCAGAATGAACGAAAATAAAGCCCTGCCCCACTCCGGTGCAACTACTATTAAATTAAACGATCGCTATTACACAACAACAGCGGCAGCCGGAATTAATGCCAGTATTTCCGACATGTCCAGTTTTCTGATCGCTTTGCTTGGAAATCCAAATCCGGCAGTAAATGAAAATGTGGAAGAGATGATTTTCACTCCTTACATCCAAACTGAACTGAGCCGGGGGTATTTTTCGCAATGGGAAAAAGTGGATGCAAAGGCTTATGGTATCGGCTGGAGAATTGTGGATTACAAAGGCCGCAGAGTTGCATACCACGGTGGATTTGTAAGGGGCTACCGCGCAGAATTAGCGGTTTGCCGCGATGAACAGATTGGCATTGTTTACCTTTCCAACTCACCGGGCACTATTTCAGCCCGAAGCATTCCGGAATTCCTGAACCGGTTTTTTGCGTTTAAGGATCAACAAAAGATTACTCTGGTTCCAGGCCAGGCGGATAACGCAGTTAACTAAATTTTTTAATAAAATTATTTTTTAAAACTCAGAACCTAACCTTAATCTTTATCGCCCCTTCCACTTCTTCTTCCGATGGAAAAACAACATATCCTCCCCCGCTGCCCGAAGTTATTGCCCCTGAATATTTTGGAAAATAGTTGGTTTGCATCTCTTCCATCACCCAAACGGGAACGGTGTAAGGCAACATTTCGCTCCAGCACAGAAATGTTTCTTTCATCGATTCGCCCAATTGTTTAACATTCTTTTTCAGAATGGCATCGAAGCAAGCTTTTCCCGATTCGCCCAGCCGTTTTACAAGTTTAGGAGTAAGGTTTTTCTTCAGAATCGGGTTGTAACCTTCGGGGCGCGGTTGAAGCGGCGCAAAATTCAAAACTGCCGACAACCATTCGCAGGTTTCTTTATCGGTAGTATTTTCGATATGATTTGGCCAGAACTTACCGTTGTAATCCAACCGACTGATGCCGGGAACCAGCAAACCGATATGATCCTGAGTGCCTGAAATGTATTCGGTCCCGGGAGGGTTTTCGGCGCCAAACAAAATTTGTGCATTGCGCACCGGATTTCCTCCGGGATACTGGTCTCCCCAAAGTTCAATCCCCACTTTACGCGAGCTGGTTGCCATTCCCGACCGGTCGTTAAAATCCATGGTCGGCCAAATTTGTGCCACCACCACCGAACCGGGATGAATTTCAGAAACCCAGGGCTGGTCAATCCAGCCACCCGCCAAACAAACCCGGTAAGGAAATTTCAGTTCTTTTTTTGAATCGGAACTGGATCGGGCAGGCAATCCTTTTTCGGGAATCCGTTCAAGCACAACCAGTTCAACCCCAAGTTCATTTTTTCCCGGGGGTGAAACCATCTGAATTCACAATAAAATAATCAGGTTTCAGCGCTCTCATATCATCAGCAAAATCGAGCATTCCCATTCCCGATGCAATATACG
This sequence comes from Prolixibacteraceae bacterium, assembly GCA_009773765.1. Taxonomy (GTDB): domain Bacteria; phylum Bacteroidota; class Bacteroidia; order Bacteroidales; family Prolixibacteraceae; genus Draconibacterium. Next base: position 18,116 of record WTWZ01000044.1, read on the forward strand.
CCTGTTCAACAAACCGAACCGCGCCAACCATAAATTTGCGCTCTTCCTGCGAAAAATAGGGCGCTTTGCCTTTTAACAGTTTCAGGTTTTCGTCACGACCCAGAAAAACATGCAGTTTTCCATATTTGGCAGCAGTTTTAAAAAATGCGATATGCCCAGCATGAAGCAAATCAAAACATCCGCTGGCCATCACTGTTTTATCAGTCATAAGAACTTCTTTTTAATTTTAAAGATTGAAATAAGTTTTGCCCGGAACACAGTTCGACTTCGCTCACTGTGACAGTCAGACTGAGCGAAGTCGAAGTCGGTTTACTTAATCAATCAATATTAATTTCTAAAATCTATACGAGATTTGAACCCAAAACTCAAACGTTGAACTCTGAACTCAAAACCTATTGGTATTATTTATCATCTGCTCCTTAATCCAGTCATACGTTTTTTTCATTCCGTCTTTAAGCGGATATGAAGGCGCCCAACCCAGGTATTTTTTAATGAGCGTATTTTCGCTGTTTCTTCCGCGTACACCTTTGGGTGCATCCAAATCATAGGTTCTTTTGAGTTTGAATCCTGCTATATTTTCCACAATATCAACCAGTTCGTTGATAGAAACCATTTCGTCGCTACCCAGGTTGATGGGCTCCAAAATATCGCTGTACATGATTTTCAGGATTCCTTCCACACATTCGTCGATATACATAAACGAGCGGGTTTGTTCGCCATCGCCCCAAATTACGATTTCATCTTTTCCGTACAGTTCCCCTTCAAGTACTTTCCGGCACATGGCAGCAGGCGCTTTTTCACGGCCGCCGTCCCACGTTCCAAAAGGCCCGAAAACATTATGAAAACGGGCAACACGGCATGTTATACCAAAATCTTCCATAAAATGACGGCACATTCTTTCCGAGAAAAGCTTTTCCCACCCATAACCATCTTCTGCCAGCGCCGGATAAGCATCTTCTTCTTTTAGTCCCGGATTGTTAGGTCCGGTTTGTTTTTCACCATTGTAAACACATGCCGATGAAGCATAAAAAAACCGGGTGACCCCCAAATCGCGGGCAGCCATGAGCAAATGCGTGTTTATCAGCACACTCAGCATACAATCCGCTTTGTGGTTTTCAATAAAACCCATTCCACCCATATCGGCAGCCAGGTTAAACACTTCGTAATAACCATTTACCGCTATGTAACAATTTTCCTTCAGATTGAGGTCGAGAACCAGGTTATCGCAATCATCGTGTATCTGATACCATTTTGTTAACGGTTTTTTATCGACACAACGAACTTCGTAACCCATATCTTTCAGTTTCCTGGAAAGGTGGCCTCCTATAAAGCCGCCTGCCCCTGCTACCAATGCTCTTTTCTTCATTATTTTCTGTTTTAATTTATTATTTCCGGCGCAAAGGTTGTGAATCTTTTTTACTCACGCAACTGCCTGTATTTGTGCATATTCATGCAAAGGTTTGCGCAAAGCATTGCGTGATAAAAAAAGTGTTGTAAAACATTTCTTTTCGTTACTTTTGCCATTCTTCCTGTATCGAAAATGAAAAAAAGACTTACTTCATTAAAAGATTTGGCCGAAGAACTGGGGATTTCTATTTCCACAGTTTCGAGGGCGCTGAAAAATAATCCGATGATCAGCCCGGAACTGACCATAAAAATCCAGGAACTGGCTGCCATAAAAAATTACATTCCCAACCCGCTGGCGATGGGGTTATTAAAGCAACAGACCAAAATGATTGGAGTGATTGTGCCCGATTTGGTAACGCACTTTTATTCGTCGATTATTTCGGGAATGGAGGAGGTTGCAAAGGAAAAGGGGTATTACATTATTATCGCCTCATCAAACGAATCGTTGGAGAAGGAAAAAGAGTCGGTCAACAACCTGTTAAAATCGAGGGTTGAAGGATTAATTGTATGTATCAGTCAGCAAACCAACAGCTTTGAGCATTTCGAAATCCTGATAAAGAATGAAATCCCACTTGTTTTTTTCGATCGTGTTGTTGAATCGCTTGAAGTTCCATCGGTTACGGTTGACGGTGCTGAAGCTGCAAAAAATGTTACCCGCCATTTTTACGAAAACGGATGCCGGCGGATTGCCTACATTTCGGGCCCCGAACACCTGAATATTTCGAAAAATCGAAAAGAGGGTTATTTAAAGGGATTGCAGGAATGTGGTTTGAAATTGATTCCTGATTTACTCGTTGAATGTAATTTGAATGCAGAAGAAGCCACCCTTGCCACCAGAAAGTTATTGAGTTTAAATCAAATTCCGGATGCCATTTTTGGGATTAACGACACCATCGCTTTTGCGGCAATGAAAGAAATCAAAAAGCACAAGCTACCTATTCCCGACGATATTGCCCTTGTAGGTTTTACTGATGAATTTCATTCAACCGTTGTAGAGCCGGCGCTTACTTCGGTTACCCACCCCACACTGCAAATGGGCAGGGAAGCAGCACGGTTGTTTTTTGAATGTATCGAAAAAGGAAAGAGTTTTGCTGAAAAGTTGATTTTACCAACAAAACTGGTTGTAAGGGAATCGTCGGTAAAAAGATTACAAAAAAAGACAATGCAAAATGTTCAGTAACAGCGGATTTCAGGTAAATTGAATTTGTATAACTACTTCGTAATCCAACCTAAAATCTGTTCGTCATTGGGTTTTACTTTTGGTTCAACCATTTTTACCAGGTTTCCTTTTTCATCAATAAGGTATTTCTGAAAATTCCAGCCTACTTCCGAATCCAAAACGCCGTTTTTGCTTTTTTGCGTCAGCCACTGATAAAGCGGGTGCATATCATCGCCTTTCACCGAAATTTTATCCATCATTGTAAAAGTTACCCCGTAATTTTTCTGGCAAAACTCCTCAATTTCCTCATTGGTTCCGGGTTCCTGGTTTGCAAAATTGTTGGCAGGAAAGCCAATAATAGTAAATCTTTCATCGCCATATTTTTCATATAACTCCTGCAATTGTTCGTATTGCGGCGTTAATCCGCATTTCGAGGCGGTATTAACTACTAAAACTTTTTTCCCTTTTAACGACGAAAGATCAAATTCTTTTCCGTCAATATCCTTCACTTTAAAATCGTAAAACGACTGCTGTGCAAAAACAGCTCCTGCAATAATTACCATACTTAAAATCAATGTTATTTTCTTCATTTTAAATCCTGTTTATTTGTTTGAAGTACAAAACAAAAATTAAAACAAAAGGTTTTCGAAATTTTGAGAAAGGGACTTTGAGTTTCCTAACTCAAAGTTTTTCAGGAAAATCGTGGACTTGGGAAAGTCCATGTCCCGCAGGACTTTGAGTTTCCTGCCTCAAAGATTTTTGGATTCTCAAATTGAACTTGCAAAAGATTGTGGACTTGGGAAAGCCCACGTCCCGCAGGACTTTGAGTTTCCTAACTCAAAGTTTTTTAAATTCTCAAATTGAACTTGCAAAAGATCGTGGACTTGGGAAAGTCCACGTCCCTGAAAGAACTACCTTTGCCACATGAAAACAAATATTCCAACAACAATGCAGGCGGTTGTGCTTACCGAGAACGGCGCACAACCAACAGTGGCAACCATTCCGGTTCCAAAACCTGGCCCCGGAGAAGTGCTTGTAAAAATGTACGCCTCACCGATAAATCCCTCTGATCTGGCATTTCTGGCAGGCGGTTACGGAGTTAAAAAACCCTATCCGGTTGTTCCCGGATTTGAAGGTAGTGGAACCGTTGTTGCAGCCGGTAAGGGAATTCTGCCAAAAATATGGTTAGGCAAAAAAATTGCCTGTGCAGCATCGCCAAAACTCAATGGCTGCTGGGCTGAATATATGGTTACCACAGCCAGTTCGTGTGTTCCGCTTTCAAAAAAGATTTCAACGGAACAGGGTTCGATGATGTTTGTAAACCCGATGACTGCCCTGGCATTTTTCGATGTTTATAAAAACACACCAAATCCATCAAATAAACTTCGTGGAATTATCAATACGGCTGCGGCCAGCGCTTTGGGAAGAATGGTTATCCGGATAGGCAAACAAAAAGGGATTCCGGTAATATCAATAGTTCGTCGCAATGAACAAGTTGATATGTTAAAACCGGAAGGTGCTGAATATATTTTAAACAGTTCTGACCCTGATTTTGAACTAAAACTGAAAGAACTTTCCCAACAACTCAATGCTACCATTTTATTCGATGCAGTAGGTGGAAAAATGCCACAGCAATTGTTAAGCGCAGCGCCAAAAGGAAGTAAACTATTTATTTACGGAAGACTTTCGGCTGAACCCTGCGAAATTTTACCTAGTGATTTGATTTTTACAGGAAACCAGATTCAGGGTTTCTGGCTTACCAACTGGTTGCACGAAAATGGAATGATAAAAACACTGCTCACGATTCGGGAAGTTCAGTCGCTTATCAAACACGAACTGGCAACCCATATTCACAAGCAATTCAGCATCGGACAAATTACCGAAGCCATTGAAATTTATAAAAATAAAATGAGCAAAGGGAAAGTACTGCTCAGGTTCTGATTAATATTCTTTTCTAATGATTATGGTCGTGTTCCTTGAGGTCATTTCCGCTGTGGTCGTGCATTTCAATCTGGTTATCAACTGGTTCAGCATTATGATGTTCGTGATGCAAACTGATATAAAACATCAGAGCCAAACCGGCAATGATTGCAGCAAACTGAACCATACTTTTCTTTACCGACCTTTCGCGGTTTAACTCCGGGATTAAATCGCTGCCAGCCAAATAGATAAAACCACCTGCTGCAAAAGGCAGGATATAGGTCAATATTTTTTCCGATACGGTTCCGAGTGTTAGTGTCAGTACCCCGCCCAGAATTGCTGAACAGGCAGCAATAAAATTCAGGAATAAAGCTTTTCGTTTCGAAAAACCGGCATGTAACAAAATCCCAAAATCGCTGATTTCCTGTGGTATTTCGTGAACAATTACTGCCAGCGTGGTTGCAATTCCAACTTCGGGAGAAGCCATCCAGGCAGCAGCAATTAAAACCCCGTCGGTAAAATTATGCAGACTGTCGGTTATCAAACTAATGTATCCCAGCGGCGCTTTTACTTCTTCATCTGATACATTGTGGTTGTGATGCCAGTGAATAAATTTTTCGAGCACAAACATGACAATTAAACCCGAAATTATCAGAATTCCAATGATTTGACTATTGTCAATCTGATGAAAGGATTCGGGTACAAGAATAAAAAAAGTGTTGCCAAACAGCGCCCCAACGGCAAAACTCACCAATATAAAAATCATTTTTTTCAATTGCGTGGCACGCATGGCAAGCAACAAAATGCCTGAAAACGACAAAAGACTTACCAGAAAAGTGCCTCCCAACGCTCCAATCCAAACATTTTCCATAATTTAATTTCTTGTTATTGTGATTTTAAATTCTCTTACAGGTTACATTTGTGGCAAAAGCCCTTGATAATGAGTTCGGTTTCCACATGTCTGTATCCATTGGGCAATGGCGGAATGTTGATTTGGGCATCGGGCATACATTCAACTACTTCACACAGGTTGCAATAAAAATGAACATGGTTTTGACTTACCCTGCCACTTTCTGTTATAGCATATTTAACCAACTGATTGTCAACTACAATCTTATGAATAATATTTTTTTCAATTAAGGTTTTAAACGAACGGTAAAAAGTAGTGCGGTCGTAGTTCCCTTCCACTTTTTGTTTTATTTCATCTTCTGAAACCGCAAAACCCAAATTGGCAATGGTATCGATAATACTTTGCCGGCAACTGGTGCGAACCAGGTTATGCTGATGTAAAATTTCCTTTGCCTTCATTTTTCGCAACAATGTTACAAATGCAACAATGCTGCAAACATAAAAATATTTAGCTAATTATTAGTGATCGAAGTAATTAAATCAATATTTAACGCGGGTTTTTTTTATCTTCTATAAAATCGTTTAACCCCGTATTTTTATTGAATGTAATTTAAGGGTTAAATTGCGTTTGTACTACAAAAAACCTTGCAAAACTTAAAATGAGCAATTTCAGGAAACAACCCGCAATTGGCACGGATGCCTGGTTAAGTTTAGTTTTCAGATTTTTCATCATCCGCAATGATATTGGATTACCTTTGCAGTTACCGGATTATGACGGCGATGGCTGTTGGACACATTTTAATAAACTATTTAACCAATTCAGGTTCAACCATGCCATTGGTTATCCTTTCTGAAAATAATTGAAATATGAATATAACGCATTTAGGCGAAGCCCATTTTCCTTCTCCAATTTCACGAAACATCAGCGATAACCTTCGCGTTCCGGAACACATTATTTTTGATATTGAAACTGCTCAGAAAAGTAATTTAAGTTTCGAACTGGCCGGTCCGAGGGAAAAACTATATTTTAATCCAACGCAAACCCGTGCCGGTATTGTTACCTGTGGTGGTTTGTGCCCTGGTTTAAACGATGTTATCAGGTCGCTGTTTAATGAACTAACTTATGCATACGGGGTACGGGAAGTAATTGGATTCAGGGGTGGTTATGGCGGACTTGACCCCGGTACACCCAATAAACCAATTATTTTAACTCATGATTTTGTTGATGATATTCATAAAGAAGGAGGCACAGTTTTAGGCACATCCCGCGGGCCCGTTGATGTTGTGCGCGCAGTGGATAACCTGAAAAAGATGGGAATCAACATTTTATTTACCATCGGTGGCGATGGTACGCAAAGGGGGGGAAATGCACTTTTCCAGGAGGCCAAAAAGCGCGGGCATGCCTTGTCGGTAGTGGGAATCCCAAAAACCATTGACAACGATGTGGCATTTGTTTCACGAACTTTTGGTTACCTGACAGCCGTTCAGGAAGCTGCCGTTGTTTTGGACAGGGCACACATGGAGGCAAGAAGTGTTGAAAACGGAATATCACTCGTAAAACTGATGGGCAGACATGCCGGATTTATTGCAGCAGGTGCAACCGTGGCAAGCCAGGATGTTAATTTTACCCTGGTTCCCGAAGTACCTTTTGAGTTACATGGCGAAGGTGGTTTTTTGGAAGTATTAAAAAAACGCATACTAAATCGAAAACATGCGGTAATTGTAGTTGCTGAAGGAGCCGGCCAGGATATGCTTGAAGGCCCGCAATTTAATCGCGACGCTTCAGGCAATGTTTTTCTGAAAGACATAGGGCTTTACCTGCGTGATAAAATCGACAGCTATTTCAGGTCAGAAAACATTCCGGTAATACTGCGGTACTTTGATCCAAGTTACTTCCTGAGGAGCAGCCCGGCAAATGCTGAAGATTCCATTTTATGCGATTTATTTGCCCGTAACGCGGTTCATGCAGCCATGGCCGGAAAAACCGGACTGGTAATTGGTTACCTGCACGATAAGTTTATTCATGTTCCGATTGAACTTTTAACCAGCCGCACTAAAACCATGGATACCAGCGGAGTGGCCTGGAGCGCAGTATTGGCAGCAACCGGCCAGCCAGCAGTGTTTATATAAGTTTTGGTTTAAAAAATATCAGATTAAAAAAACTGCCAGCTTTCGACCGGCAGTTTTTTTACCTGAGAAACTTTTATTACTTCTTTATGTCAAATTCGCCGATCAGCGGGATATCCGTGGACAGTTCCTGACGAAACATGTTTTCGAAAAACATTTCGGCCTGTAAAAACTGGGCTGCCGTAATTGGTGAAATTGACTTAGACATATTCTTGTATGTTTTTTCCCAAAGGCCGATAAAACTTTTTTGCACTTCCATTGAAGCTTTTACAAGCGCATCTGCTTCTTCATTGGTAAGATTTTCATATTTTTTCGCATACTGTTCAATGTTTTTTACGCGCTGAGTTCCAATTTCCTTTCGTGCAACTTCATACTCATCGTACATCTGCCAGAATAAGTATGCTTTACCTGCTTCAATTTTCATGTGTTTAGCAATAATATCTTTTACCCGGTTATCTTAGTTTCCTTATACCAATTAGCCGGTTTATCGAATTCGTTTATGGCCGAATACTCCTTTGCCTGATGCATAAATGCCTGAAGCCGTGTTTCGTTACTGCTGTCTTCCTGCCCGTCGTAGGCATAATTGAGCCACGGAATATTGTGGTGGTCTTTTTTGAAATCGTTTGAAACCGCGCAAATAATGGTTCCCGGCATACAGGTAAACGGTAAAATATTGGCCACCCCCGAAATATCCGTTTCAACCAGTCCTGCAGCCGAACCCAGCGCTATAGGCGGGTCGCCGTCGTAATCTTTATGAATGTAGGGGCTGCAAAGTTTCAGTATTTCATCAATTTCAAGTTCTTTTCTCATCGTGAGGTAACCGCTTACTTTTCCCGAAAGTTTTTTTGCCACATAGTGCTGATAAACCTGCTGTACCTTCGATTTGAAAAGGCCTTTCAGGTCGCCCTTCCAAACGCTGTCGCGCCAGTAGCGGTATGATGAATAATGCAGCCACTCTCCAAATGGTGAAATAATCGTTTCGGCCCCTAGCGCTTCCAGCCGTTCAATCAGATGTCCGCTGCAAAATGGGTTGTCGCGCATAAAAATCTCACCTACAACGGCTATCACTGGTTTGCGTTTTCCCAGGTTTGCTTCTACCGCATGAAAAGCTTTACCTGCCCTTTCGAGCACTGAACCAACATTTTTTGCTCCGTCTGTCACTGCATTCTCAAGTTCTGTGCGGTATTTCAGATATACTTTATCCGATTCCCCTTTCACCAGTTCGTAAGGCCTGCGTTCCTGCAGCAACCTGCGGAGTAAATCGAGGCCCACAATTCCGCTCCAGGCATTCTTTCTGAATGTTTTCGAATCTTTACCTGCCAGATCGGCATAAGCGTTATCATTGCTTGGCGTCATAAGGTGAACATCATCAAAACCCAGTTTATCGAAAATAATCCGGTGAAGTTTATTATAATCGCCAAATCGGCAAGGCCCATTGTGGTTAGGCATAAAAAAGCTGACCTTTTTGGGGTCGATTCCCGGTTCCATTAATTTTTTCAGGAAGTTGCCGGTGGTACAAATTGCGGGGAAACACTCCTGCCCGCTGGTATGTTTACGGGCAATTTCCAAATCTGCTGTATCCTGCATTGGCAGCACCTTGGCGTCAATACCACAACTTCGTGCAGCGGCGGCAATCATGTAAACAGTATCGCCGGCATAAGGAAGATACAGCGTCCGGCCATCCAGATTTTTTGAATGAATAACTTTTGGTTTCTCAATTTCAGTTTTTACGCCTTTTACTTTCTGATAACCAGCCAGACTGTCGAGGAAAGCTTCGCATCGGGTAATCAAACCGGCATCGGCGCTGTGCTCGTCAACTTCGATGTGCAGGTAAGGTTTTCCTTTCATTTCCCTGCGCACAAAATGGGTAAGGAACGAATCTGGCCCACACCTGAAATTTCCCATGTAAACCGCGTAAAGATTATCGTTTTTGCGCACAATCCGGCTGGCCGAGAGGATTTTCTGCCCGCTTGGCCAGTACATCATTTTATAATCATCAAAAATATTTTCCTCGAAAAGTGGAAGAAAATCAACCGGAATTGGAAGTGTATCCAGATTAATCAGTTTTTCCACCAACCGCAAATTAAGCAGCGGATCGGTGGTATTGTATTGGCGGCCCAGAATTACCAGCGCCTTTTTATCTTTTGGCAGATTGGCCATCACTTCTTTTCCGCGCTGAAAAACTGCATCCTCAAATCGCATTTGTGCAGCATCGGCAATATCAATCACCCTTTTGGTTTTCAATACCGGAATATCAAACTTTTCTTTCATAAAAGCCGAAAGTTCCTTTTTCAGCACCCTTTCGAAATAACGGAAATGAAGAGTTGGCGTAAGAAACAACCTGCGGATTTTTGTGTCGGTGAAAGCGCTGCGCACAATAAAGGGATACGACTGTATCCACGGGCAGTTGCAGTTATTTGTAGGGTTATCTTTTTTGCCTTTTGCATTTACAATAAAGGGCTGGAATATATAATCGACTTTTTTACTTAACAGATTTTCAACATGCCCGTGCATCAACTCCACTGGAAGACAGGTCTCTGAAACCATGAGTTCGATTGAACGGGTAACTATTTGCTGATTAGATGGTTCGGAAAGCACAATCCTGAAACCCAACTGTTCGAAAAAGGTCCTCCAGAATGGAAACTGCTGATAAAATAACGTCAAAGCGCGCGGAATCCCAATTGTAATTTTACCATTTTCGGGCTCTTCGCGGAAATCGCCCATTAACATGCCCAACCGTTCTTCAAACAAATTCGGAATATCTTTCCCTTTTCCTTTGCGTTCGTCGAGTTCATATTTCTCACAGCGGCCGCCGTAAAACAATTTTTTCGATTCACCTTCAATTTTAATCTGCTGAATCTCGCAGTCGTTGGTACAGGCGTGGCAGGTGAAACTGGAAATTGCAAAAGGTATTTTACTTATATTAAATCCTTTAAACCTTGTTTTCTGGCCTTCTGCCATCGAATTTCGAGCCAGGATTGCAGCGCCAATTGCCCCGGTAACATCGAAATGAGGAGGAATAATAATCGATTTGCCTGTTATTTTTTCGAATGCCGCAACAACGGCTTTGTTGTTGGTAACCCCGCCCTGAAAAAATATTTTTTTGCCAACAGGTTTATCGCCAACCACTTTATGAATATAATTCTGAACAATTGAATATGCCAGGCCGCCCACCAAATCGGCAATATCGGCGCCTTTCTGCTGATGCGAATTCAGATCAGATTCCATAAAAACAGTACATCTGTCACCAAGACGTACAGGTTTTTCAGATTTGAAAGCCAGGCCGGCAAACTGCCCTACAATTGATATATTGAGTTTATCGGCCTGTTCTTCAAGAAAAGAACCTGTTCCCGCTGCACAAACCTTGTTCATTTCAAAGTCAACCACTACCCCATTCTCAATACTAATGTACTTTGAGTCCTGTCCGCCAATTTCAAAAATGGTATCCACTGTCGGATCGTAAGCAATGGCGGCAGTTGCCTGCGCTGTAATCTCGTTCTGTATGGTGTCGGCGCCAATAAAATCTCCGGTCAGGTAGCGGCCAGAACCGGTAGCGCCTGCCCCTATTACAGAAACGTGTTCCCCAATTTCTTCATAAATTTCCTTTAATCCGCGCTGAATGGCATTTAACGGTTTTGATGCTGTTGGCAAATAACGGCGGGCAACAACATTATTTTCACTGTCGATCAATACCACATTTGTACTGAGCGAACCTACATCGACGCCAAGAAAGACTTCGGTTTTGGCCCCGTCTTTCGGAATTTCCTTAACCGTTATGTTATACTCTGCTTTTGACAGGGTTAAAATTTCCAGTCGTGCTGTATTGTTTCTGTCGCTTGTCAGGTAATTGTTTAATTCTTCTATTCCCTTAAATGGCGAAACCTGTCCGTTTTGATTTTTTAAAGTATGTAATATTGCGCCCAAAGCGCCCATTGACGCATGATATTCGGGGATTAAAAGTTCACTTTCTTCGAGTTCAAAAATTTCTCTGAAAGCGCGTACCATTCCAATATTGGCAGCTACGCCACCCTGAAAAATGAATGGTTTTTCAAATTTTTTGCCACGGCCAAGCGTGCTTTTAAAATTGCGGGCAACAGCAAAACACAACCCTGCAACAATATCGTGCAGCGGAGTGGCAATTTGTTGCAGGTGAATCATATCGCTTTTGGCAAAAACGCTGCACCGGCCGGCAATACGGGGCGGATTTTCTGACATTAATGCCAGTTCACCAAATTTCTTTATAATCGGAACTTCAATGCGGCTGGCCTGCTGGTCGAGAAATGAACCAGTACCGGCGGCGCAAAGACTGTTCATCGAAAAATCGGAAAGTCTTGAATAGTCCGTAGTAGTTCCATTCTCCATGAAAATGAGCTTTGAATCTTCGCCACCCATTTCGATTATGGTCCGGATATGGGGATACAATTCGCCCACCGAAGAGGCCTGTGCAATTATTTCGTTTACAAAAACGCCACCTGTCAGTTCGGCCGCCTGTTTTCCTCCAGAGCCGGTAAAAGCAATGCTTCCGATGGTTTCAAAACCATATTCAAGTACAATCTCGTCGAGAACCCTCAGCAAAACATCAAATGGTTTGCCGTAACAGTATTCGTAACGGTTGGCCAGAATATTTTTATCGTCGTCAATCAACACGGCGTTTACTGAAATTGAACCAATATCTAAACCCAGGTGGTATTTTGAATTTTCTGAACTTCTAAATTGCTGGCTTTCTTCATCTTGCTTTTTCATAATTACAGGTTTAAATCATTCAAAAACAAAAAGACAGTAAAGTTAAGCTCCCCTTATGATATGTTTTTTTAGTAAACTCAAGTTGTAAATATATACTAAAAATACGTTATCCCGGCATCCTGAATCAAGGTAGGCGCCTATTTAAAATAAAGTATTTTTCAGCTATTCTGTATAAATTAACTGCTTCTAATTCAAAAACCGGAATTTTATTTAATCATTACCATCTTTAAAATGCTGCTTTGCCTTATAAAAAGCCTCTGACATTGATTTGAAGGATGATTTAAACCCTTCCTGGATATCATCCCAGGCTTCTTCGGAAGCATCATCAATTTCTTCCCATTTTTTCTTTGCCTGTTCATATTTCAGTTCAAGCTCCTTTACGTAAGGATCAATTTTATCCTGTGCTTCTTTGGCCCCCAAATGCAATTGAAGTTTTGCTTCATCCATTTTTGTTTGCCAATTGCTGATCTCTTCTTTCAGTTGTTCCTTTAATTTGTTTTTTTCTGTTTGATTTTCCATCTTTCAATTCATTAAATTTGTTTATATCTTATTTTAACATAATTAATTAGCGTTTATTCAATATTTTTTTCATTTGTTTTTGTATTAAGCCATCCGATGGCGAGTTGGTATCCGAGTGTAAGAATAATCGCACCAGTAAACAGGCCAATAAATCCGTTAAATATAAATCCGCCAATAGTACCCATAAATACAACTATCATTGGTGCAGGCGCTCCAATTCCCATCATTAGTGGCCTGAGAAAATTGTCGATAACTCCGATAAAAATCATCCAGATGGTTAGCAATATCGCAGTAGTTGTATCGGCTGCTGTCCAGATATAAATAACCACACCTGCTGAAACCGGGAAAATTCCGATTTGGACAATACATAAAACCATCCCAATTAACGCCCATAACCCGGCTAATGGGACCCCGGCCATAATCATTCCGAGACCGGCAAGCAGTCCTTGTATAAAAGCTACCCCAATTATGCCCCTTGCTACATTGCGAACTGTGGAAGCAACCGATTCTTTCATCGCCTCACCCTGTTTCCCGACCAATCTCGCAAAAAACATACTGGCAAGTTCTGCCCCATGTTCGCCAAAAACCATTAAAACACCCGAAACAAGTATAGAGGCCATCAGTAAAAGGATTCCCATTCCTGCACTCGATATAAGATCAAGAAGTTTAAACCCTATGGGTTTTATGGTATCTGCATGTTTGCTATAAAAATCAGTGAGGTTGTCCGATGCCTCCATCCATAGGTTATATAATGGATTACCAATAAAAGGCCAGTTCTTAATATTTTCGTCAGGTGGTGGTATTTGCATATTTTCAACGCCGTATGTCTCATTAAGGGCCTTAAACTCATCAACGGTAGCCAAGGTCAGCATGGTTGCCGGTCCAATTATCAACAAGAACATAATCAGCGTAATAATTAAAGCCGAAATCCATTTGCGCCCTTTTAAAATAAGGGTTAACTTTTTATGAAGCGGGAACAAAGTTATTGCCAGCACAGTACCCCAGATAAGCAGGTTAATAAATGGCTTGATAATCTCGAAACAGAAATACAGTAATATTGAAAGGGCCAGTAACTGTAAAGCAGAATGAATTACTTTATTATCAAATAATATATGGTTGCTTTCTTTTTCATTGGAATCCATATTTGCAGTTTTAAGTGATTTTAAATTTCAAATATAGATGATTTTATTCTTTCCTGCAGATTTCCCCGGCTCTTTAGTTAAACCGTAAAAATACGCCCATAAAACACAACTCTTTGCGCGAAAAACACAAGGGAAAAAGTTTGCGAAAAGGTAAATTTACAAAATGATATTATTGAATTACAGGAGAATACCGAAAATCCTTTTTTACAGAGTAGGTTAATTATTAAACCGGAAAGAAGATATAAAAGAAGTTATAGATTTTATACAAAACGATAAAGGCGGATTAAGGCTAAAACCCGACTGGGATTATCCTGAAGGAGAACGAAATCAAAGTTTTGAACAATGGATAAACGAATAAAAAATTAAATAATGAAAAAGATTCAAATCACAGCAAAGTTTAAAATCCACGACGGTAAAGTGGAAGAGTTTAAAAAAATTGCAGCGCGATGTGTGCCTGTTGTAAAAGCAAATGAAACGGGTGCATTACAGTACGACTGGTATTTTAATCCGGGCGAAACGGAGTGTGTTGTCCGCGAAACTTATACCGATTCAAATGCAGTTCTGGCGCACCTCGGGAACGTGGGCGGACTACTGGGGCAACTTTTATCCTTGTCTGATTTTGAGGCTGAGATTTACGGAAAAATGTCGGAAGACCTGAAAAATGCGGTATCCGACTTGAATGTAAAAGTATATTCTTTTTACCAGGGGCTGTGAAAAAATTAATTATCTATCGATTTCCTTCACTTTCAGAAAATGCAGTTTTGCGGTATCTTTCATTTTCTGCGCTCTACCTTGCTCAGGGCATTCCTGAAGGCCTGGTTATATTTGGCATTCCGGCATGGATGGCCATGAATGGAAAAAGTCCGGCTGAAATTGGCAGTTTCGCCGCAGTAGCTATTCTTCCATGGAGTTTTAAAATTGTTGCCGCTCCATTGATGGACAGGTTTACGTACCTGCCAATGGGCAGAAGAAGGCCATGGATAATTTTCGGACAAACCGGTTTGATTGTCAGTTTCTTATCGATGGCTTTTATTCCCGACCCTTTGAATAATTTAAATTTATTAATGATTGCCGCTTTTTCTGTCAGCCTGTTTAGCGTTTTTCAGGATATAGGAGTCGATGGAATGGCCATCGATATTTTACCTGTCGATCAGCAGGCAAGGGCAAACGGTTTGATGTGGGGCTCCAAAACACTTGGCATTTCGGCTTCGGTTGCAGCGGGCAGTTTTATCATAAACACTTACGGTTTCTTTTATGCGATTTCAGCGTTGTCGTTCTTTGTATTACTGATAATGATTGTTCCGGTTTTCCTCAGGGAACGTCCCGGCGAAAAAATAATGCCCTGGACAAAAGGTAAAACTTCGGAAATTTCGGGCAAGTTGCAATTGCACAGTTGGAGAGCTATTTTAAAAAGTCTTTACCAGGTATTCTTCCTGCGGGTCAGCATTATTATGGGAGTGGCAGTTTTTAGCTACTGCATTGGCAGAGGCCTGATTAGGGCTGTGTTGCCGGTGTTTACCGTCCAGGAACTTGGCTGGACAGATGTCAGCTATTCACAAACATTTGCCACTGTGAACATGATATCCGGAATCCTCGGAATGTTTGTAGCCGGCGCACTTATCGACTTTTTTGGCAAAATCAGAATGATGACCATTTATTTACTCTGTTTAATTGGAGTTGTTTTGATAATGACATTGATGAAAAACTACTGGCAAAATGATTTGGTTATTTATGGCTTTTTCGCTGGATTTTTTATTCTCGACACTTTTATAACCATTGCTGTTTTTGCCACCGCCATGCAGCTTTGCTGGAAAAGAATTTCTGCAACGCAATTCACCCTTTTTATGGCAATTGCAAACCTGGGACTTGCTGCCGGGGCGAGATTGCTTGGCCCGTTAACCGAAAATCTGAACTGGGAATATGTAATTCTCTCTGTAGTCATTTTTTCTTCAGTAATGTTGGTGTTAATCAGGTACATTCATTTCGACAGTCATCTGATAAAAGTAAACCGGCTGGAAGCGATGCAGCTGGCGAAAGATGATGAGGAATTAGTACCAGTGACTGAAAACATTAGGATAACAGCTTAAAAATCAATATAAAGTGGAAGCGGGAAACCACTCTAAAAACCGGCCTGTCCCGATCAGGTATCGGGGGCGAATCTGAAAAGCCATATTAGTAGGAAAATTTAAAATTATGTTACAATGAAAAAAACGTCTTTTCTGTCTGTCATTTTTCTCCTCTGTTTTGGCAATAGTTTTAGTCAATCCATTGAAGAAATCACCCCAGTAACCAACGATTTTCTGAAATCATTAAACGGGAAACAACTCCAGCAGGTAAGTTATGGGTTTAACGATTCTGCCCGAACGAAATGGACTAACCTGCCAGTGGGTATGGTTCCAAGGCCCGGAATAAAATATGGCGATTTATCTGCCGAAAGTAAAATCCGGTTTCACCATATTCTTACAACAGTTTTTAGTTCGCAGGGTTATTTAAAAACTACCAGTATTATGCAATTAGACGATATTTTAAATGAAGTTATAGCAGATAAAAACAAAACTGGTAATTTACCTGATAAGAATTATGAAAGATTAAAAGATTTGCAATGGGGTTTTGAAAATTACTATATATCACTCTGGGGAAAGCCGGGAGAAAACGATCCTTGGGGACTTAACTTTGGAGGGCATCACATTTCAATAAACTTAACCGTAAGTGGTGATGAATTTTCGATAACACCCTTTTTCATTGGCTCTGATCCGGCCGAAGTACAGAATACAAAATACGCAGGAATAAGAGTATTGAGCAAAGAAGAAGATTACGGTTTTAATCTTATTAATTCCATGAACAAGGAACAGCAGTCAATTGCAACCATAAGCATGGACGTTCCCGGAGATATTATAACAAATCCAAAAAGTGACCAACGCTTAACTGAATATTGGGGAATTAAAGCAAATAATCTTGATGGAAAACAAAAAGAAATTCTGGTTTTACTCATTAAAGAATACATAAAAAATCTTGAAACAGAGAAATCTGCCAAATATTTATTAAAAATAGAAAAGTCAGGAATCGATAATATCTACTTTGCCTGGATTGGAGAATATGAACCTCAGAAACCTCATTACTACATCATAAACGGCCCCGATTACCTGATTGAATATGATAATAAATCAGGAAATCATATACACGCTATCTGGCGCGAAAAGGGAAACGATTTTGGAGAAGATATTTTAAAAGAACATTATCTGGAACACAAACATTAACAAAAGGAATTTAAAAAGGGCGAATCCGAAAAGCCTTACGAGTAGGAAAACTTAAAATTATATTACCATGAAAAGGAACAACTATTTCAACGCGCTTTTTGCAGTAACCTGTTTTGTGTTTATTGCAATATCCTGCACAAACAGCAATCAAAAACCAGCCGAAAACAATCCGGCAGTAAATGCAGTTTCTCCCGAAGCTATTGTAAAACGTGGGGAATACCTTGTAACCATCATGGGTTGCAACGACTGTCATTCACCAAAAAAAATGGGGCCAAACGGACCGGAAATTATTCCTGAACTGCTTTTGTCGGGATATCCATCGGACAGGCCAGTTGTTAAATTTAAAGATCCAATGATCAAAGAGGGTTTCGGCATGTTTTATCCCGACCTTACAGCAGCAGCCGGCCCCTGGGGTATTTCATTTGCGGCCAATTTAACCCCCGACCAATCGGGCATTGGCACATGGACCGAAGAACAATTCAAAAAGGCGCTCACACAAGGGAAATTTAAAGGAATTGACGGTGCACGTACACTTTTGCCCCCGATGCCCTGGTTTAACTTCACGGTTTTAAAAGATGAAGATGTCAGTGCCATATTTGCCTACCTGAAAAGTATAAAACCGGTTGTTAATGTTGTTCCCCAGCCTATTCCACCGGACCAAATGTAAAAATAATAAAACGGGGAAAGCCGAAAACCGATCAGAGTAGGCAATAAAAACAAATACAATGAAAAACAACAAATTTTTCTCAGTAATGACATTAACAATTGCCTTGTTTTCGGTGGCTGTTGTTTGTAAAGCACAAATTCCTGCCTCACCTTTTAATGTGGTGGAAATATCGCATACAATAAAAGATTATGCCGTATGGAAAAAGGCTTTCGATGCCGATGAATTCAATCGGAAAGTAAGTGGGCTCAATTTTATCGTTATAGGCAGAAGTAATGAAAACCCGAACAATGTAACCGTTGTCTTACATGCTTCAGATGTAGCAAAGGCAAAAACTTTTTCGGCTTCCCCAAAACTAAAAGAAGTAATGGAAAAAAACGGCGTGATTTCAAAACCCGAATTTAACTATTATAAGGTAATCAGGATTAACACTGATTCAAAAGAAACCAGTTGGGTACAGGTAACTTACAAGGTAAAAGATTTTGATGCCTGGCTAAAAGTTTTTGATGCAAATGGAAGAACTGCCAACAGAGCAGCTCAGGGCTTAATTGATGTGGTTTTGGCGCGAGGTATTGACGACCCGAATATCGTACATCTTGTCTTTGATATAAAAGACATGGCTAAAGCAAAAGCATATATGACTTCGGATGAAACGAATAAATTGAGGATTAGCGCAGGGATGATCGGTTCGCCAAAAATTGAGTTTTATAACACAGCAGAATAAATGCAAAAGTTAAAAGCAAATACATCTGCATCAGGGATATTTACAACAACGATGCGAAAGAAAAGTAATTTTAACATGGAAAGAAGAACATTTTTAAAAGCCTCGGCTTTATCAGCTATTGCAGTAAGTGCAACTGGTTTTATCAGCTTCGCCGGCAACGGTTATGTTGGCGATTGCGAAACAACCTCCGATATTTTAGGACCGTTTTACAGACCAGATGGTCCCATTCGAAATAACCTGGTTATCAAAGGCGAAAAGGGAGAATTGTTGGAATTACTGGGTAAAATAAAACACCAGGACTGCACAACTCCGTACAAAAACGCAAAAGTAGAGCTTTGGCACTGCGATGGAAACGGCGTTTATGATAATACGTCAACAGATTTTAAATACCGCGGCACAACTTTTTCAGATGAAAATGGAAATTATTCGTTTCAAACCATTTTGCCGGTACCTTATGATGTTGGTAACGGGCAAATACGACCGGCCCATTTTCACATGATGATTACTGCCGAAGGCTACCAACCGCTTGTTACCCAGCTCTATTTCAATGGCGACAAACACATAGAAAAAGATGCCTTTGCCAATTCTGAATTTGCCAAAAGAAGAATTCTGGAAATTACGGGATCAGATAAATCAAAGCAGGTTATTTATGATGTTTCAATGGCAAAAATAATCCCAGCCGATCCCTCTGCAATTGACAAATTAACAGGCGTTTATGTTAATCAGGCCAATAAGGGTAAAACTAAAGAGTTTTTCAAACGGAATAATTCACTGTGGTTGAAAAATGGAGTTTTTGGCGAGGAATACCGCTATATCGGCAATAACACCTTCGAATATGCAGGAATGCCAGGTGGAATGTTTGAAACATACACTTTTGAGATTTCAGGTTCGGGTGCAATAAAATGCACATTAAATTACATGAACGAGAATAATGAAAAAGGCACCGTTGAGTTTGTGAAGGCATAAAACGGGGAAAGCCGAAAACCGAAAAGAGTAGGCATTAAAATTTAAAGATTAAAAGTATGGCAACATTCGTATTTCGTCACAAAGTAGGCGATTTTAAAAGATGGATCAAAGGACATCAGGATCGGGTAGATTTATTTGGCGATACAGTTTCAGGATTCAAAACATTTCAGGATGCAGATGATCCGAAATCAATAGTTATCGTTATGGAAGTCAATGATATTGAAAGGCTTGGAGCAATTATCAACGATCCAAAAAACCAGGCAGTAAAAGACAGACACACTGTACTTGAACCAATTACAATGTCAGTGCAGGTTGATGTATAATTTTCTATGGAAACACTGAATAAATTATTGAGTATCGATTTGAATTACATCGTTATAGCTCTGTTCGTTGTTTTTTACTCTCTTGAACAGATTCTGGAGACACAGTTTAATTTCAAAAAAAGAGGACAGCATTTTTTTCACAGTGCCCTTTTTCAAATCGTGTTTCTCATCGGAAATCTGTTTTGGGCATCGGTTACTATTTTTAGTATCGAATGGCTGAACCGGAATGAAATTGGCCTTTTTTACTTAATCCAGTTGCCCGTTTGGTTAAAGCTTGTGCTGGGCGTGGCCATGATTGACATGGTAACTTACTGGTTTCACCGAATGTCGCATAAAGTTCCGGTGTTGTGGCGGTTTCACCGGGTGCATCACAGCGATACCACAATGGATTCAACCACCTATTTCAGATCGCATCCTGTTGAAATCCTTTTCTGGTTTGGCTCTTCGAATATTCTGGCTGCCGGAATCTTTGGGCTCGATCTTTTAACACTGGGATTATATTTTCTTGTGGCCACTCCATTTTTCATTCTCGAACATACCAACCTGCGTTTTCCGGCATGGCTCGATAAAACATTGGGTCTGGTTATAACAACACCCAACCTGCACAAAGTACATCATGAACAGGATCAGTATTATACCGATTCGAATTTTGCAGATGTATTTATTCTGTGGGACAGGCTATTTGGCACATACAAATACAAACCAGTGGAGCAGATTAAATTCGGATTAAAAGAATTTGAGGAAAATAAAAAGCAAACTTTCTGGTATTTGTTTATCAGCCCGCTTTTCAAAATAAAAAAAGTGACTTAATATTTTTAGACTACTTTAAATATTCTTTTTCAATTACTTATCCTCTTCTGCTCCTCATCGGAAGCGGTGTTTCTTTTTCGCGCTTTTGACGCTGTGTTGCCAAAATTTTGGGTAAAAGTTAACCGCAAAACACGCGGTTCAAAATCGAGCATCCAGGTATTGTAAATATTCAATTCAGGTACATCTGCGGTAAATCGAATTATATTTGTTTTAAATACATCTGAGATATTCAGGTTAAACCGGCTGTTTTCGTTTTTCAATTTCCATTGCACTCCAATATCGAGGCGGCCCATCGGCTCCCAAACATAAATACCGCTAAATGATCTCGACTGATAATATCCCGCTAATTCAGCCGATATATTTTTGGTGATTGTAAAACTTTGAATGGTATTCGCACGGTAATTATTTTGTCCATAATCTAAATTTTCACCTTCGTAATTGGTTTTTATTTTCCTGTAAATAAAAGTGAAATTGTTTTGCATTTTCCACCAATCGGTCACTTTAATAGGAAATGTCAACACTGCCGATGTAATTTTCTGACTGTCGAAATTCTGTGAAATAAAATAAGTTCTGTCCGTTTCCTCATTGTAATCCGGCTGAAATCGCGAAATCGCATTTTTTGTATCGGTGTAACTTACCGACAAAATCACCGATTTATAAATGTAATCGGTTTTTAAAATGGTACTAAAGGCAGGTAAAAGATTTTCATTTCCCGAGAGAAAAAGTTCCGGGGACATAAAAACCACAAACGGGGCAAGTTCATTAAATGTCGGTCTGTCTATTCTCCGGCTGTACGAAAGTTGAAACGTATTATTCTGATTTAGCTTTTGCGAGAAATAAACCGTGGGGAAAAACTCGCCATAATGCAAATCAATAATTCCCTTCTCGGTTTCCGAGTCGAGCACCGAATTCATGTATTCATATCTCAAACCCGCCAACAATGCTGGTTTTGTCGGTAAAACCATAACTGACAGTTGAATAGATGGCCATGATATTTTCCTCCATCGAATATTTATTGGTTAACTCAGAATCGGTTGTCAAAATTCCATTTTCAAGATATTTAACTCCAATATCGTTTTTAAACCAGGTTAAAGTTCCTTTGGTCCCGCCTTCTACTTTTAATTTCGAATTAATTTGGTTTGAATAATCCAGCATTCCCACGGCAATATTGATGGGCGTGATTTTGGAAACGTCAATATTTTCTCCCGATTCCACTTGTCCCGTATTATCGAAATTTTCAATAGTATAATAAGATGGATTGTCGTTGTAATAGTTGAGAAAATCGAAATTAAAATCGAGGATTTCTTCTTCCTGAAAACGATGTTGCAGGTTGATGTTGGCCATTCCGTGTATCCACTTGCTTAATTCAGCCATTTCGAGGTTTGATTGCCCGGTAACTACTCCGTTTGTTTTGTAATAAATATGATTCAAAGCATCCGCGTCCCAATCGCGCAAATACCCTGAACCTAAAACACTTAAAACTGTTTTGCTGCTCATGGTATAATCGAGGCCAGCCCTGAAATTCTGAAAAGTTACCAAAGCAGCGCGATTACTCTCCGACCCTGATTCCATCAATATTTCATCCTGCATTGTTCTGCGATAGGAATCTAAATTCTGGCGGGTATTATTGTAGGTTACGCTGTATGTTCCGAAATAATTTACCTTTTCAACGTGATGGTTCAGGTTCAGACTGGCTTCCAGTTTTTCACGCGATGCCACTCCTGCGCCCAAAGTAAATGATCCGTTTGTGCCAAAATCGTCATTCTTTTTCAGCACAATATTTATAATTCCCGCATCTCCGTCAGCATCATATTTCGATGGAGGAGTTGTTATCAATTCAATCCTTTTGATATTATCCGCACTCATTGATTTTAACATTTCGACAGCGGCTTCCATGGGCATCCGGTTTTGCTTACCGTTTATCATCACCTGAACGCCGCCTTTTCCACTCATCGAAATGGCATTGTTCTGACGGTCGACATTAATACCCGGCGATTTTTCGAGAACTTCAAGCGCGGTGCTTCCTGCTGAAGTAATGCTGTTTTCAACATTCACCACCATCCGGTCGATTTTCATTTCGTAAAGCGGCTTTTTGGCGACCACATTTACATCCTGTAACTGGTGCGATTCGCTTTCTGCGATAATGGGTTCGTTATGGAAATGGGCATTTGCAGCCGGAATTTCAAATGGCTGCGAATAAGCAGGTTTGTAGCCAAGCATGCTAACTCCAACAATGTAAGTCCCGGGTTTAAAACTGGTGAAGTTATATGTTCCTTCTTCGCTTGCCATTAAACCGGTTACAACTGTTGAATCTTTCTTGTTCATTAAAAGCACATTGGCAAACGATACCGGCTGGTTATTTTCGTTGCGCACAGCGCCCTGTATCTGAGCAAAACCTAAAGTCGGTAAAAATAAACCAATCAGTGCCAAAAGGTATTGAACAGGTTTTGATTTTGTAATTGGGAAACGATTATTCATTGTCATATTTTTGTTGTTTTTACGTACACAAAAATACAATGACCAAATGCGCGTGAATTGGATTATTTGCGCAATAACCTGCACTTTAAGGGAAAAACGGAAATTATAAACGAATGTGGAAATCCTGGTAATTTGGATGTGGACAAGCTCATTTATTTTAAAAAATCTAAAATATCGAATAAGGAATCTGAAATAAGAAAGGAATGTTCCAATTGAATACTTCAATTTGAATTCGGTCATTGATTCTGTATTCCGCTGACTTTCTGATTTGTTATTCCTTATTTCTTATTTTTAATTTGCTTTTCAAGTCAAACTTTTGGAGTGTATATCTAATTCTTAAATCTTCGATTGGGGATTTTCTAATTCTTGGCAAACTCCGATGGGCTGCAGCCAAACTGTTTTTTGAAAGCGCGCGAGAAATAGGCAGGGTCGTTAAAATCGAGCTGGTAACAAATTTCCGAAACCGATCCGGCATTTTGCTTTAACAAATCGGCTGCCCGCTGCAAACGAAGCGATCGCATCAGTTGTCCTGCCGGTTGCTCAATCAAAGCATTCAGTTTCCGGTTGAGTTGCGAAACGCTCATATTTACGGTTTCGGCAAGCGATTCGGGTGTAAAGTCCTGGTTTTCGAAATTGGCTTCTATGGTTTTAATCACCTTTTCGATAAACAGTCGATCGATTGATGTGGCTGTAACTTCTGAGGGTTTTATTACTGTTGATGTTTTAAACCGCGACCGGAGCAGTTTACGCTGATTAATGAGATTTTTTACCCTAACCTTTAACTCTTTTGCGCTGAATGGTTTTGTAATGTAATCGTCAACACCAATTTCAAGACCTTCAATTTTATCGTCAAAACCGGCTTTCGCCGTTAACATCACAATCGGAATATGGCTGGTCCGCTGATCATTTCGAACTAATTTACAAAATTGATAACCATTTACTTTGGGCATCATCAAATCGGTTACAATCAGGTCGGGTACAATTCCCTGTGCCATTAACATTCCTTCTTCGCCATTTTCCGCCTCTTTTACCTGATAATCAGCTTCCAGTTGCTCGCGAATGTACGCCCTCACATCACTGTTATCTTCTACAATCAATACAATTTCGCGGTAGTCGATGGTTGGTTTCTCGGTTTCAGTAACCGTTTTTTCAGTTTCAACAATTTCTTCTTCAAGGTAAAATTTTGTTGAAAAATCGTGGTTAACAACAGTGATTTTATCACTTTTGATTTCTTGTTTTTGCTCACCAAACGGCAACCTTACAGAAAACACAGAGCCCACTCCTTCCCTGCTGTTCACCGTAACTATTCCCTTGTGAAGTTCAACCAGTTCCTTAACCAGCGCCAAGCCAATTCCTGACCCCTCATAATTACGGGTAAGTGAATTATCGACCTGGTAGAAACGGTCGAAAATATTTGGGAGATGTTGTGCCGGAATTCCCAAACCAGTATCTTCAACCCTGATTTCTACATAAAGTGAATCAATAATTTTTATTACAACCTTCACTTCTCCATTTTCGCGGGTAAATTTAAATGCGTTGGAAACCAGGTTGTAAAAAACTTTTTCCACTTTGTCCAAATCAAAAACCACCTGAATATTTTCTGAATCAGATTCGAACTTTAAAGTAATATTTTGTGATTCGGCCATCGATTCGAATGAATATAAAAGACTTTTCAGAAACGAAACGATATTGAGCTTTTTGACATTCAAATCCATGCTGCCCGATTCAAGTTTCGAAAGATCGAGTAACTGGTTTATCAGGGTAAGCAGCCTTCTGGCATTACGGTTGGCCACCTGAAGTTTTGTTTTTTCCTTCATTTCAACCGACGATGACATAACGCTTTCTATCTGTCCCAGAATCAGAGTAAGCGGAGTGCGAAATTCGTGCGATATGTTGGCAAAGAACTGCGATTTCAGTTTATCGAGCTGGCGAAGAGTATCCGTTTCCACTTTTTCAAGCTTTAACTGGTTTCTGATGTTGATGCGGTTTAATTCGTAACGCCGCAACAGGTAAACCAGTAATAACAAACCCAACCCAAATACAAAAAAAGCAAAAGTAGTTCTCGTCCAGGGCGGTTTAACAATCAGGGTCACTGCAAGCCCTTCCTCGTTCCAAACGCCATCGTTATTTGCCGCTTTTACCCTGAAAACATATTCTCCAGCCGGAAGATGTGTATATGTCGCTGTCCGTTCCCCATCGGAATAAAACCATTTATCATTAAAATTTTCAAGTTTATAGGCATATCTGTTTTTCCCGGGCGCCGAGAATTCGAGCGCTGCAAATTCAAACGATACAATATCATCTTTGTGTGTGAGAACAATTTGTGTGGTTTCTTCAACCGACTTTTTCAAAATGTGAGGATCTGTTTTGTATGAAATGGATTTATCCCCCACCTTAATTTTTGTGAGCGCAACATTTGGAATATTCATGTTTTCGCTGATGTTGGAAGGAAAAAAATAATTAAACCCTTTAATACCTCCAAAAAACAGTTCACCACTTTTGCTGAGGAAAGAAGCGCCTGTGTTAAATTCGTTGCTTTGCAAACCGTCGTTGATATCATAATTTCTGAAAGCTCCGGTTTGAGGTGTAAATCTTGACAAACCTTTATTGGTGCTAATCCACAGATTTTTCTGTTCATCAGGCAGAATCCCGTAAATCACGTTATTAGGCAACCCATTTTCTTCGGTATAGTAAAAAAATGTTTCCGATTCAGTATCGAAACGGCTGAGTCCGCCCCCGGTTCCAATCCACAAATATCTTTCAGGAAAAACCGGGTCGGCACATATCGATTTAACCAAATTGTTAATTAAACTGGTTGACTGGACCGGGTCGTTGTCAAAAAGTGTAAAAGTCCTTTCTTTGCTGTTAAAACGAAACAAACCGTATTTTGTGCCCAGCCAAATCCGAAGGTTTTCGTCCTGAAAAATAACCGGGCGTACCTGCTCATAAAAGGGCGGCCCAAAATGATACGGAATGCTGTAAATATTTCCGTTTTCAGCATCAATCAACCTGCAAAGGTATTTTTCTGTTGCAAACCATATTTTTCCTTCCCTGTCTTCATAAACCGAGTAAACTTCACTTTGGGGGATTCCATTGATTTTCCCGGGTTCATGTTTATACAACCTTACTTTTTCGGTTTTTGGATGATAACGAAAAAGGCCTTCGGTAGTGGCAGCCCAAATGTGCCCATCTGCCGATTGTATCATGGAAAATACAGTCGTGTTTCCGAAAGCTGTGGGTTCGTTTGAACTTTTTTCGAAACTGCGGATTTTTCCTGTTTTGCGTTCCCATTTATATAAAACTTCACCGCTCACCCAAACATCGCCGGCATCATCCTCCAGTATCGATCGAACGCTAAAACTTGTTGTCCGCGATGATTGGCCTGGTTTTATCTCAAACACAGGAAAACGGTTCGCCTTTGGATCGTAAAAATCGATTCCCATTCCGGTTGTACCAACCCACATTATTTCTGTATTGTCAATATAAACGCACGAGATTGAATTAAAACTAATGCTTTGTGGTTTTAAGGGGTCGTGGGTAAACGACGTGTATTCTGCTTTT
>WTWZ01000044.1:44808-58422 GCA_009773765.1 Prolixibacteraceae bacterium
AGATGCAAGCCACAAATTGCCATCCTTATCCTCATCAATTCCAACAATATTTCCCCAACCATATCGAAAAACATCAAACCGGTGGGGATAATACCGATAGCTCTGGCCGGTCTTATTAAATTTCACCAAACCGCCCGTCATTCCTAACCACAAAGTTCCATTGCTGCTTTCGTAAATCGAGCTAATGGCATCCTGACTTGAGGTTTCGGGCGCTTTCGGATTTTTTGTATGTATTGCCTGGCTGGTAAATTTGCCCGATTTTAAATCAAACTGGGTTAATCCTTTAAAAGTTCCAATCCACAACAGGTCATTTTTATCGCAATGGATTGAAAAAACCTGGTTACTGGTCAAACTGTTCTTATTGCCAATCTCGTATATAAATCTCTGCGCGGTGTATTCAAAATTTTCCGTATTTAGTTTTATTCTGAATAATCCGTCGCCACTGGTTGCTACCCAAATATTGCCCTGGCTGTCCTCGTCAATGTCTTTAATTTCAAACGCATTGCGGAGAGAAAGCCCATCGCTGCCAAGGTCAATGCGTCGAAAAATATCTTTCGCCCGGTCATAAACATTAATTCCGCGGTCGAACGTACCAACCCAAATCAATCCCCGGTTGTCTTCAAACAAAGTGGTTATGTAATTGGCCGACAGGGTTGTTGTGTCGAACGGATTGTGCTGATAAATTGTAAAATTATATCCATCGTATTTATTAAGGCCATCTTTGGTGCCAAACCACATAAATCCCCGCCTGTCCTTCATAATTGCAAAAACCGCATTTTGCGAGAGTCCATCGTTGATGGTGAGATGTTTGAAATTAATTTCCTGTGGATTGCTTTTGAATGAGATTAAAGTCAATAGGAGAAAAATAATTAAAACAACCTTGAAATGGCTGTTTAATATGATGCTTAACCGGATATTGAACTTCATATTTTAGTTAAAAACAAGAATTTATTTAATTTTTATTCGGTTCGTAAACAGATTTGTGAAGTCAATCTGCGTGTCAGGTAATGGTTAAAACCAAACAAAACAAATAAAGTTCAAATTATCCTATATTTTTTCATGTTCAGTTTTCCTTTTTCTGATTGACCGAAAAAACACCGGCTTTCAGTTTTCCTTTTTTCACCAACCTGGTTTTGATGACAGATTTTACAATTTTAAAACCTGTTTTACAACTAAAATGATGGCGACAAAAGAAATATTACTGAAAGCGCTTGAAACTGAAAAAACGGAGATTGGCAGAAAGCACTTGAAAAGGCACAGGACTTGCACCGCCCTTGCGTATATTGGGTACATACTTATTTGCACCGGAATGTTCCCGATTTAATGAACGCACCATACTGGTATCCGCGCGCTAAAAAGCCCGCCCGATTATAGCTTCAACATTTTGCGAAAAGAGATAAGCGATTATATTAAACACGCGGAAATGTAAGGCTTGGAAACTTTAAACCTTAATTACTCAGCTTTTGCAGGTGCTTCCAAACCAAAAAGATTGGTTGGTTTTTCAGCATAAAAATCTTTAAAAAGAAAAACAGAAAGTACAATCCAACCAGCAAATGCCAGTACAATTAACAACTGTGCCACAGATGTTTTCTGAATCTCGTGACGGTCATTTACCTCGCAAACTTCGCCCGGACAATATTGTACTTTTCCTTTATAAAACAAGGGATAGAATTTGCAACCGAGGCAAATTCCAAAAGCCGACTCGAAGAACAGGAAAATAAGACAAATCAAACAAATCAGCCCCGTTATCGGGCTGTACGAATTTACCAGCACGAGCAAAACATACATGGTAACTGCCAGTACAAAGCCAATTATCCATGCAAACTTCTTTTGCGGCGCCCCAACATATTCGGGGGTCTGGTCCCTGACTATCAAACGGCCAATAATTAAAGTTGGGGCAAACTTTGGATTAACAAATACACGTACAACCATATCTGTCAGGAAAATGGTAACTGCATATTTTAAAAGCGTAAAATCGCCCTTGAAAATTACCATCAGTATTGATATCAGCATTAATAAAAACAATATTCCGGCCGCTGCCCTTATTTCGCGCTCATTTAAAACCGGAATGCTGTAATTCTCAACGTCTTCTCCAAATTTTACTATTTTACCCATGTTAATTTCCTTTATAAAATTTATTTTTTTTGAACTCTTGCTAACTAATATTTGCTAAAAATAGTAAAATAAATGTTTGAAGTTTTTTTGACTTGCATTTGAGATATATTTTAAACTAACAAGTATTTAGCTTCGTCTGGATTATAGTAACATAATGCCAAAATATTAGTAATTATTAACCTGTGTTTTTCAGGCTGAACCATTATTTTAGCCATTTTTAGATCATCAAAATTTATATTTATCATGAAGAAATTATTCACTGCCACGATTTTTATTTTTGTCTTTTATACATTTAATTCTTTTTCGCAACCCAAAATTATTTTCGATACCGACATTGGCGGCGATGCCGATGATTTGGGCGCTCTTGCCATGTTGCACAATTACGTAAAACGGGGCGATTGTGAACTGTTGGCAATCATGCTCTGGACAACCGATGAATTCGCGGTTCCGGCAGTTGACGCCATTAACCGTTTTTACCTTAACCCCAACGTCCCAATTGGTTCCCGAAAAGATGGAACATACAGAAGCAAAGATAATTACAACCAGATAATTGCCGATAATTTTGAATATAAACTCACTTACAGCGATGTTCCCGAAGTTGTTGGCCTGTACCGAAAAATTCTTGCTTCGGCTGCCGACACAAGCATTACCATTGTTACGGTTGGCCCGTTGCTCAACATTCAACGGTTAATTCAGTCCGGGGCCGACAAACATTCAACACTTTCAGGCAGTGAAATGATATCGAAAAAAGTAAAAGAATTTGTGATAATGGGCGGGCAATTTCCCAAAGGTGAAAACGAATGGAATTTTAACGGAAATATGCCCGGTGTAACCAAATTTGTACTCGAAAACCTGAAAGTGCCCATCGTATTTTCTGGTTACGAACTGGGGGTAAAAATTAAAACCGGCGCCACTTTTAACAACATCGACCCGGAAACACCACTCTACAAGGGATTCTTGTATTTCAGCGAACATGCCCCGTGGATGAAAGACCAGTTTAAAGGGAAAATCCTTAATAACTCAACATTCGACCAAACTGCAGTTTTATACGCAGTAAATGGAGGCGTTGATGTATTGTGGGAAAAAGTAACCGGCGGTTATTGCGAAGCGGGCGATAACGGCGGTAACCGTTGGGTGAAACGGAAAAATTCAAGCCATTCGTACCTGAAACTGATTGAAACGCCAGAGTTTATGGCCGCACTCATCGAAGCCATTATGCTGAACAGGTTTGAGGATATTGCACCTCCGGAAGAGGAGTAAACAGCGACCGTCCTTTCCTATTTCATACTCTCCAGCACATCAACCAAATGCACCCAGAATTTTTGTGTGGTTTCAATATTTAATCTTTCGCCGGGCGAATGTGCCCCACGAATTGTTGGCCCAAAAGAAACCATATCGAGCTGCGGGTATTTTTTAAGAAAAAGGCCACATTCCAAACCTGCATGAATGGAACGTACAACAGGTTTGGCATTAAAAAGCCTGACGTACGAACCGACAACAGTTTTAAGTATCGGGGAATCCGGATTGGGTGTCCATCCCGGATAGCCATCAGAATGAACCACTTCGGCACCAGCCATTTTAAAAACAGTTTCCACCATTTCTGCAGCATAATATTTACGGCTTTCAATTTCACTGCGCTGACTTGTTGTTACCTGTATTTTGTTATCAGCAATAAATTTTACAGAAGCCAGGTTGGTCGATGTTTCAACCATTCCTTCCATGCGCGAACTCATTTCCAAAACTCCATGCGGACAGGCAACCAACGCGTTTAGTAATCTGTTTTGTGTTAAATTGTCGATAACAAAACCAGGAATTTCAGTTTCCTCCAATTCCAGTTTTAATTTTGGCTCTGTTCTTTCAAATTCAAATAAAATTCCGGCCCTAAATTGTTCAAAATCATTGGCAAGGTTTACCGAATCCGATTCAGGCAAAACAACTACTGCAAAAGCTTCACGGGCAATGGCATTTCTTAAATTTCCACCATTGAACCCTGCCAGTTTTAATGAAGTACTTCCTGATGCTTTCAGCAAAAACCGGGTTACAATTTTATTGGCGTTCCCGCGGTTTTTATGAATATCGTCGCCGGAGTGGCCACCTTGCAATCCGGAAACAACAATTTTAAATGCCGATGACCTTTCAGGTATTTCTTCTTTTTGATACACAAATGTTGCCAGGGTATCAATTCCCCCGGCGCAGCCGATAAACATTTCGCCTTCGTCTTCCGAGTCGAGGTTCAACAGGACAGAGCCTGATAAAAACCCCGGTTGCAGGGCAAAAGCGCCTGTTAAACCTGATTCCTCATCAACAGTTATCAAACATTCAAGCGGGCCATGTTTTATTTCTTCCGAGTTTAGAACTGCCAGTTGCGCTGCAATTCCAATTCCGCAATCGGCGCCAAGGGTTGTACCGTTTGCTTTTACCCAGCCATCTACAATCATCGGTTCAATGGCATCATTATCGAAATCGAAAACTTTGTCGCTGTTTTTTTCGCAAACCATATCCATGTGGGTTTGCAAAATTACAGTTGGCACGTTTTCCATTCCAGGTGTTGCAGGCTTCAAAATCAGTACATTGCCTGCATCGTCGGTCTTCGATTTCAAACCGTTTTCTTTGGCGAAATCAAGTAAAAACTGCCTGATTTTCCCTTCTTTTTTTGAAGGCCGCGGAACCTTGCAAATCTGTTCGAAATAATTGAACAGGGGTTGGGGATTTATTTTAGTGAGTACATTCATAATCAAAAAATTTAAAGGGGTCAAAGATGATTAATTGCCGGGATATGAAAGGCCATTTTTGTCACATTTACAACACTTTATTAAAATTATTATGCAGTTACCTGCTGGCGGAATAATTCCCTGAAACCAATCAGCTTCTGATTTTTTTCATCCCACAACCTTAATCGTAAAGTTTTCAGGCTTTTCATAAAAGTTACCGGTTCAACTTCCTTGAAAATTGGATTTTCGTCATAGCATTTTTCCAGCTTGTAATTTGGAATTCGCGAATTTATATGGTGTATGTGATGAAAACCAATATTGCCTGAAAACCATTGCAATAATTTAGGAAACTTTACAAACGAACTACCATCAATCGCAATTTCACGGTAATTCCATTTATCGCTTCGAACCCAAATAACGTTTTCGTACTGGTGCTGCAAATAAAACAACCATAACCCGGCTATTGCGGCAAGATAAAGTATGGCAAACTGAATGATTAAAAATGTCCAGAAACCAATTGCCAGGCTCATTAAGACAAAAATGACAACCAGCGCCAGGTTGGTAAAATGCACATTCAGCATTACTTTCCGGCTCATCTCTTTTTTTGTTGTGCGGTTCTGGATCACAAATACATACAACGCCCCTACCCCAAACATGGTTATTGGGTGCCGGTAAACCCTGTATTTAAACCGTTTCCATTTAGCGCTGGCCAGATATTCTTCCGACGTCATAGTCCAAACATCGCCAACACCGCGTTTATCTAAATTTCCAACCGTTGCATGATGCTGCATGTGCATATTGTGCCATTTGTGATAAGGAGTAAACGCCAGTATTCCAAAAAATGCGCCAACAATGGTGTTCGCCTTTTTCGGTTTAAAAAACGAACCGTGCCCGCAATCGTGAAATATTATGAACAACCTCACCAGGAACCCAGCCGCTAAAATCATTAAAAATGCAGTTAACCAATACGATACCGATAAACTGTAAACTATTAAAATCCACAAACCTACATACGGAACAAATGTATTTGCAATTTGCCAGATACTTTTCCAAACATCGGGTGTTTGATACTTTGCAACATTTTTACTGAAATTTGTCCACGGATTTTCGTCCCCGCTTATTATTTCCCCAGCTTTCATAAAACCTTCATATTTCCAACAATTTAAACGGATTTAGGATAATTAAGTTTTAAATTGCAAAAAAAGATGCCTTGCCCGTAAAAAGAAAAAGGACTAATAATCACCGCCTTTTTTGGTCTCAATCAGTACAACCCCGTTAGCGCCGCGCGAACCGTAAATAGCTGCGCTTCCATCTTTTATAACGTTGATACTTTTAACCTGGACAGGAGGGATTGAATTTAAAACACTACTGCTCGTTGGTACCCCGTCAACCACAATCAAAGCTGCACTGCTGCTGTTGATTGAGTTTACCCCGCGGACTATAATTTCGCCGTTAACAACCTGAACACCGGCAAACCTGCCCCGAATTAATTCGAATATGTTCGAATACATGGAGAAATCAATATCTTTATTGCTCAGGTTCGAAACGGCGTTTAATTTATCCACATCTTTTACATGTCCGTAACCAATGGCATATTCGCGGCTTTTTTCCCCGGGTTTCAGTTTTAAATTAATGATGGCGAATCTTACCTTTTTTTCTATTTTGAATTTTTCGGTATTAAAACCTCTTGCTGAAACTTTTAAAACGTCCTCAGCATTACATATAACCGAAAATTGCCCCAAAGTATCGGTTTCAACAATCTGCTTTGTACTTTTTACCTGAACATTTGCTCCAATCAGCGGGATACTGTCGAAAGTAAAAACCCTGCCTTGCAACATTCTTTCCTGAGCAAAACCGGTTTGTGAAATAAAAAGGGAAACAAAAAACAAGATATAAACAACAGATAATTTTTTCATGGCTAAAAGTATTAAAATTAGAACTAAACACTTTAATTAATGCGCAATTTAGCAGCTAAATTTCAGAATAACAACTTGTTTTAAAACAATTTGAGGTTAGTCCTTTTTCTGGTATAAACCACCCTTTTTACCCGGTACGGTTTTTTCTTTTGCGACTCAAAATAAGTTCGCATCTGCAGCTCTGCAATTATACCTATGGTGATGAACTGAATTCCACCCATTACAAGCAAAATCCCAAGCAACAACAAGGGTTTTCCCCAGATATCGTGCCCTAAAATTTTCAGCAGTAACAAGTACATGTTTATCAAAGCGCCAATTACGAAAGTGATAATACCTACCGTACCAAAAAAGTGCATGGGACGTTGCAAATACTTCTTAAAGAAAACCATCAGTATCAAATCGCTGATTACGCGGGTTGTCCGGCTCAGATTGTATTTCGAACTGCCAAATTCACGCGGGCGGTGGTTAACATCAACCTGCGTAATTTTAGTCGCTCCCTCCAAAGCAATCAATGCGGGAAGGTACCGGTGCAATTCGCCGTAAATGTGGATGCTTTTTATAGTTTCGCTGGTGAAAATTTTTAGTGTGCAGCCCAAATCCTTCAAT
Organism: Prolixibacteraceae bacterium; assembly: GCA_009773765.1. Lineage (GTDB taxonomy): Bacteria > Bacteroidota > Bacteroidia > Bacteroidales > Prolixibacteraceae > Draconibacterium. The sequence goes on from WTWZ01000044.1 coordinate 52,157, forward strand.
TGTATGCCGGTGGATTTCCGAATGAGATAGTTGGCAATTTTTGAAGGTACTTTTCGCAGGAACATCCCGTCCTGTCGGTTTGCACGAACTCCGGCCACCATATCCCACTCTTCTTCCTGCATCATTTTCAGCATTATCGGCACATCGGCCGGGTCGTTTTGCAAATCGCCATCGAGCAAAACCACAAATTCACCTTGCGCCTGGTCTATACCCGCCTGCAACGCCGAACTTTGGCCGTAATTGCGCTTCAATTCGACCAAAAGAAACCGGCCATCGTCAATTTTTAAAATCTCCTCACACGTGTTGTCTGTTGAGCCGTCATCAACAAAAATGGCTTCAAAATCAATATTTTTAAGGGCAGCTATAATTTGTTCGGAAAGTGGTTTAATATTAGGCCCTTCGTTGAATACACAAATTACCAGCGAAAGTTTCTTCATTTTGATGATGTTTATTATTCAGAAAAAATTGTTCTCAAACACGCGGCAAAGTTAACCAAATCACAATCAAAAAACAGGTTTTAGCCTACAGGTTTCAGTTTCCAGATAAACGAAAACCGGATGGTTTTGTATTCCCAATCGCGCAAGCCATTAACATATTGAATGCTAAATGCTTTGCCGTTAAAATCCTTTCTGAGTTCGAAATTGAGCTGCATGGGTTTGTCGCGTTCGTTTTTATAACCCAAATAACCCGACAAGGAGGCAGAGAGCATCAGTGAATTTCTCTCGAAATCGGCGCCAAGTGCGTATAATAAAGCATCGTTTTGCAGGTTATGTTCGTCGTTGGTTTGCCAGGCGTAAAATCCGGCAAGCCCGAACGGACGGAACATTCCCCTGTCGGATTTTGCCAGTTCTTTCGAAAAACTCAAATCGAAAAAATAACCGGGGCTGTCGGTATATCTGGCGCCTTCCAACTGGTTTCCAGATGCAGTTTTGGTTGCCATCCGCAGCAAAGTATTCGGAAACTTCCTGTCTTTCGAAATCTGAATCAAGGTGCTGAAATACAAATCGCCAACCGCAAATCCTTTACCGTTTTCTATCCGGGCAAACCGTTCGTTCCGAATTTCTTCCGAAAAAGCAAAATGTTCGGCTATCACACCATAAAATTCAACTGCAATTTTATTTTGTGCAAACGGAACATACAATCTCAAGGAAATATCCTGAGTTGGATCGCCTTTCAGAAAATGGCCCGAAGCTGTTAGTTCGATTTCTGTTTTTGGATTTAAAAATCCCCTTTTCACTTCTGGCACAGAAAGCGCGTTTGGCCCAAGATAACCGGGCGTAATTTTCATCCAGTCCCGCCATCCCTCATCTCCTTCCTCCCAGCCATGGAGTTCGTTCCACCAGGTGTAATCTTCACCGGCGGATTGGGAATTTGCATTAAATGAAATTAAAAGGAACAGAAAAAGACAAATCCGGTTTATCATTGTGATGATTTAGATAGAATCCAAAGATAAATAAACCTTCATATTTTTCTGAATGGCTTTTCATCAAAGTTTTAATTTTTCTCTGATATGTTGCGGAACCCCGTCTTTATGCACCATAACCGACATGGTTTTGTAATTCACATAAGGCTTCGACGCGTAAAAATAGCCATTGTAATTATTATAGTCGCCCCACGAATTTTTCACTTTGTAAAAAACCTTTCCATCCTGGTTCTTCGCTGTACCGATAATGTGCATTCCGTGGTCGTCGGTAGTTTCGTAATTGTCGAATGCCAGTTGCCTCCTTTCCTGGGTAACATCAATTTCTGCCACAGGCCTGTCGAGTTTATACAACTCTTTTTGTTTTTCTTTTTCAGGCAGACCTTCCCATTTCAAAACTTCTTCCCGGGTCATTTCAACCGCAGGTGCAACTGGTAAAACTGCAACGCCCTTATTGCTTGTTGCAAAACCTTTTTCGCTGACATCGGCAGCCCATGCAACTGTAATACCATTGTTCAGGGAATAGTCTATTATCTCTTCCAATTCATTAACCGGCACATTATAAACATAATCCCACGACCAGTTATCGGGTACTTCCAAAATAAATTTTGAGTAAAACGGATGATGCGTATATGAAGTAATTTCAATATAGTCATCCATATTAAGACCAATGTAACCGGCTGCAAAGGTTTGTGGTGTATATGTTTTTCCCTCGTACTCAAAACTTTGCGGAACTTCACCCAGATATTTATTAAGTGTGGTTGAAATGGTTACGTTACAAACTTTGTCCTGTTTTATTTTACAGCTGTTAATAATTTCGTCCACCTGCTGTTTTAAAAGGTTATCCATTTCGTCGTGCATGTGTTTTGAGGCGCCATACTCCAAACCGCGGTACACCGATTCAGGCACAATTCCAAACTGGTTAATAATATTTTTAACATCGTGAAAAGCGCCTCCGGCTGAAAAATTATTGCTTCCGTGCATTCTGATGTAACGCTTTGCCTTTTCGGAATATGTAAATCTTACAATGTACATTTCAGAAAGATCGACTTCGGGTTTGCCCAAACGCAACATTTCCGATTCCAGAAATGACAGCCCCGAAAACGACCAGCAGGTATTGGAGCGATACTGGTCTTTTACCGGCGTTGCAGGTAATACAATTTCGTCGTCAAAAACATATCCTGCATGGGGTTTGTTGCTTTTTCCCTCGTTGCCGGCAAAACCAAAAAGTGCAAATACCACCGCAAAAACTGCTGTAATTAATACGCGCAAATTCATAACATACAAATATTTAACGTGATTTTTTGAAGCGGCTAAAATTGTAAATTAAATTTCTTAATTCCAATAGTAAGAAAGGTTATAAAAGTTAAAAAAGAAAAAAACACACAAACCGTTATTCTATTTAATTTATGATTTGCCCAACGCGTTAATTTCTTCGTAACGAAAACAAAAAGCCAGGTGGTCGTTTACCATTCCGGTGGCCTGCATGTGCGCATAAATAACGGTTGACCCAACGAATTTAAAACCCCGCTTTTTCAGGTCGGCGGAAATCTGATCCGAAAGCGGTGTTTTTGCAGGCAATTCTTTCAAATCGGAAAAATGATTGACGATTGGTTTGTAATCCACAAATTCCCAGATATAATTATCAAAACTGCCATATTCCTTTTGAATTTCAAGAAACCGCCGCGCATTGTTTACACATGCTGCAATCTTCATTTTATTTCTTATAATCGATTTATCCTGAATTAATTCTTCGATTTTATTTTCACTGTAACCAGCCACAATTTCAGGATCAAAATGGTCGAAAACCTTGCGGAAACCTTCCCGTTTATTCAGCACAATCTGCCAGCTTAATCCGGCCTGAAATCCTTCGAGCACAAAAAATTCAAACAGTTTCCGGTCGTCGTGCAACGGCACACCCCACTCTTCGTCGTGGTATTTAATCATTAAAGGATTGTTATTTGTCCAGTTACAGCGTTTGCACATAGTATCTTTTTTTGGCAAAAGTTAAATAAAATTAATCGAATCAGGAGCTAAACAGGTAAAATGTTATTTTTGTCAGCTTAGTAAAAAAGAATGAAAAGGATAATATTGATAGTTTCCCTGGTTGCCCTGCTTTTGCAGGCCGGGGCGCAAATGAACATCAACCATTACATGAGGGTTGGTCAAACGCGCACCCAAATCGGAAATTACACCGGCGCCATCGAATATTTCAATATTGTGTTGCGGTTTAAACCCTATCTGGCCGAAGCCTATTTTTACCGCGGAATTGCCAAGCACCAGCTCGAAGATTACCGGGGAGCCATTAACGATTACAACACCGCCATCGAAATTAAACCCTTTTATCCTCAGGCATATACCAACCGGGGAATGGCATATCACAACCTGAAAAACTACAAAAGGGCCATTGACGATTACAACAGGGCGCTTGAATTTGACCCCGACAACGAAAATATTTACAACAACCGCGGTATCGCAAAACTCTCCCAAAAAAATATTGAAGGCGCAATTGAAGACTACAACCTGGCACTTAAAGTCAACCCGAAATCAACTTACGCGCTGATGAACCGAAGCAATGCCAAAATTGTAAACGGCGATATCAGGGGGGCAATCCGAGATTTGAACGAAGTAATTGTAATCAGGCCGCACTTTGCCGGGGCTTATTTAAACCGCGGCCTTGCCCGTTTCGAGCTGGAAGATTATGCTTCTGCATTGCGCGATTACGACCAGTGTATCAAATTTGACCCCAAAAGCGCCCTGGCTTTTAACAACCGCGGTATAGTAAAACATAAACTGGAAGATTATGCGGGGGCAATTATGGATTATGATATGGCCATACAGTTAAACCCCGAAATGGCCAGCGCCTATTTTAACCGGGCAATGGCACGAGAAGTGCTGAAACGGCCTGGTTATGAAAACGATTATAAAATTGCCGCACAATTAAACCCGAAATTCGATTTGGAAAGCCGCAGGCTGGATGCTGAAAAACTGGCACAAAACCAACGAAATCAGCAATCGCAGCAAAACCAGAATTCAAATCAGGGAGGGTCTGCTCCGCCAAATCAAAATCAGGTTGATTCGAGAAGAAAAATCAGATGCAAGTTTTTTTGACGAAGATGAACCAAGAAACAACAGAAACCGCCGGCAAATTAACCTGATGATTGAAGACTCGCGCGAGTTGCCCACCAACGAAGGGGAAGCGGATGACGGACGGGTGCAAAACAAAAATATTGTAATTGATTTGCAGCCGATATTTACAATTTCGGCATTCGAAAAAAATGCTGTCGATTACGACCGGTTTCAGTATTATCACCTGGCCATTAACGAGATAAATGAAAAAAACAACTACAACCCTTTGTTAACCATATCCAACAAATCGAACGAGGGATACAAAGATGTGTTTGAAAATTTCGTTCTCTTCTTTAACGAGAAGATTCAAATTCAGCAAAGCAGCCACAATTATCTTAACCGGGGTGTGTTTCACTGTCTGACTGCCAATTACAACAAATCGCTCGATGATTTAAACAGAAGTATCGAATTAGATGAAAAACAAAGTATTGCCTATTTTGTGCGGGCCAACTGTCGTTACAAAATGCTCGAGGAAATTGAACTGCTTGCAGGTACCAATGCCGAAATAAGTGTAAAGATTGGCGAAAGAAACACAGTTGTCAACAGTTTAAGCAATGAACCGGCCGCGTTGGATTACAAACAGATTCTGGAAGACTACGAAATAACGTTGTTTTTAAATCCTTCATTCTTTTTCGGATATTTTAACCGGGCATTTATAAAAATCAGACTTGGCGAATATAAAAGCGCAATTGAAGACCTGAACCGCGCCATTCAGCTAGAGCCCGAATTTGCCGAAGCCTATTTTAACCGGGGACTGACAAAAATATTCCTCGACGACCTTGAAGGCGGGGCCCTCGATTTAAGCCGTGCCGGTGAGTTGGGAATTTACGGGGCTTACAATATTATTAAGCGGTACTGCAACTGACGTTTAATACTTGAATGAGAGAAATAGACAGTCCCCGAAATATTTAATCGGGAAAGTTAGAACAACGATTGATTTTATTGGGCTTTAAGTCCGGGAGATTTTTAATTATATAAATTACCTGCGACTTATTAAAGAAAACCTTTATTTTTGGCAAAACCGAAAAACCTGTTCCTATGAAATATCTTTCTTGCTTAATCATTTTCAGCTTTTTGTTGTCCGCAGCCTGCAGCCAGAATACGGATAACTGGTCCCATTTCCGCGGTTCAAACCTTGATGGCCGCGCAACCGTAAAAACAGCGCCGTTGCATTGGAGCGACTCAACAAACATTGAATGGAAAGTTCCGGTAAAAGGATTGGGCTGGTCATCGCCGGTGGTTTACGGTAACCAAATCTGGTTAACTTCGGCAGCAAAAGATGGCAAAGAGTTTTACACCCTTTGTTTCGATTTGAAAACAGGAAAACTTCTGGATGAGAAAACCATTTTCACTGCCGAAGACCCGCAACGGATTCACGGAACAAATTCATACGCCACTCCAACTCCTTGTATCGAAAAGGGTTTTGTTTATGTTCATTACGGACATTTTGGAACCGCCTGCATTAACACGGATAATTTCGAAATCGTCTGGAAACGCGAAGATATGCCTTGCGACCACATGCAGGGGCCGGCGTCATCGCTCATTCTTCATGAAAATATGTTGATTGTGCATTTGGAAGGGACCAAAGACCCGTATGTTGCCGCGCTCGACAAAAAAACCGGTAAAACCATCTGGAAAAGTGTTCGACCCGCAGAAATTTACGACCCGCTTGAACCGGTTTTCCGCAAATCGTACCAAACTCCAATTGTGATTAAAG
>WTWZ01000045.1 GCA_009773765.1 Prolixibacteraceae bacterium
GGGATAACTTTGTGTTCAACACCGTAACATGTGTCTGGGACAATACAGGCACGAAACCGGCAGAGCCAACAAATCTGGAATGCTGGGAAACCGCAGTGTTTGACAATACCACCTGCAAGTGGGCGGTAACAGGAGACAAACCAGCCGCACCGACAATCATTTCTGATGGAGAAGCAACTTTCTGTACTGGAGAAAGTGTAACACTTACTTCAAGTGAGGGATTTGAGTACTTATGGTCAACCGGAGAAAATACACGGAGCATTAAAGTAAATACATCAGGTAGTTATTGGGTTAAGATTTACGATGAATCGGGATGTGAGAGTGAACAGTCGGAAAGTATGGTAATTGACGTTATTCAGCCAAGTTTGTTACAGATTTACGCTGTAAATGTAAATCCAACAGTTCCGGTTGCAATTGGTACATTGATTCAGCTAAATGCAACTTTTATCAATAATTATCCGGTTGATGTAACCATTGATTGGGGAGATGGGATTAGCACTTTGTTTGGTGATGAAACTGACGGAACGGTTATTACAAATCATGTTTATTCAGAAGCAGGAGTTTACTCAGTCACAATTGTACTTAAGGATAAATGTAAAAATACCGTAAACGCGGGTTACAACTATGTAGTGGTTTACGACCCGTCGGCTGGTTTCGTAACCGGCGGTGGATGGATTATATCTCCTGCAGGGGCTTACGTTGCTGATCCAACACTAACAGGGAAAGCTAATTTCGGATTTGTGTCAAAATATCAGAAAGGGAAAGCCGTACCAACCGGGCAAACCGAGTTCCAGTTTCATGCTGCGGGAATGAACTTTAAAAGTACCGATTATGAATGGTTGGTTATTGCCGGTAAAAAGGCCCAGTTTAAGGGTTCGGGAACCATAAATGGTTCAGGCAATTATGGGTTTATCCTAACCGCAACCGATGATATTCCCGACAGGTTCAGGATAAAAATCTGGCACAATTCCACGGGCAAAATTGTATATGATAACCAAATTGGATCTCCTGATAATGCTAATCCAAGCACTTCTATCGGAGGTGGTTCAATTGTAATTCACAATGCAAAAACCAAGTCAGCAGAAATTTCTGAAATCAATTCGGTTGCAGAGATGTTAAATATTACCGTCTATCCGAACCCGTTCACAGACAGGCTGCGCTTCGAGTTTGTTTCACCGGCAGATGTGAATGCCCAGATAGATTTATTTGACATGAACGGTCGTCTGGTTAAAACAATTTTCGAACAGCAAGTTGAAGCAGATCAATATTACGAAGCTGAATTTAAGCCTGAAACAACGATAAGCGCGTTTTATGTTTACCGCATAATTTTGGGTGAAAACGTTCAAAATGGTAAAGTAATTTTTAAGAAGGAATAGCTGTAACCGAAATTTATTTACTCATTTAAGGGTGCGGGGAATACCGGGAATTAATCTGTTTTAAGAACCCTCTCTGAATTAAGTAAGAGAGGGTTCTGCTTTTTATTTCACGACGAACTGATAGAAGAAAATAATTGTACATAGAAATTCAATATTAACAAACCCTCAATTTTGTATTTTTCTTTTTTTATTTCTGTTTCCTTTTTTCTACTTTTAACTCAAATTAAATACTTCAAGTCATGATAAAAGAAAAAATGTTAAACGCTTTAAACGAGCAGATTAATGCTGAACAATATTCTGCGCTTCTTTATTTATCCATGTCAGCTTATTTTAGCAGTAATGGATTGCCCGGTTTTGCCAACTGGATGTACATTCAGTTTCAGGAAGAAATGACACACGCAAACAAATTTTTCAACTACGTGAACGAAAGGGGTGGCAAAGTACAATTAAAGGCCATTGCACAAATGCCTGCAGAATTTGATGGAGTAATCGATGTTTTTGAAAAAACACAGGCGCACGAGCAGCATGTTACCAACCTGATTAATAAACTGGTTGATATTGCCATTGAAGAGCGCGACCATGCAACCCAGAGTTTTTTAAAATGGTTTGTTGACGAGCAGGTGGAAGAAGAAGCCAACGTGCAGGAAATTCTCGATACGCTGAAACTGATTAACGGCCAGGGTAACGGTATTTTTATGCTCGACCGCGAAATGCGCCAGCGTGTATTTGTGGATTCAACACAGGCAGCCGAATAGAGAAAGGTATTTGAGTTAAATATTTTTGTAAGGCTGCCTGGTTTGGCGGCCTTTTTTGTTATACAATATGGACATTCAGGAACAAATTGTTTACCGTTACGAAAATCTGAAATCCATTTGCCGGTTCAACTGGGAACCTGCTGATTTGGAGAAGATTGAAAAGGCTTTTGATTTTGCCAAAGGCATTTTAGGCGAAAAAAGGTTCAAACACGGCGGGGTTATTTTAAATCATTCGCTTGAAGTAGCAACCATTATCGCCCAGGAAATTGGGATGGGGCCCGATTCAGTTATTTGCGGCATCCTGCATAATGTAATGTATGCCGGGCTCGAACAAAAAGCAACTCAAAAGGAAATTGAAACTGAATTTGGGAAACGCATTTTTTCCATCCTCGGCGGAATGGCAAAGATTAATGCTTTGGGCACCGACACGGTTGATATCCATTCTGAAAATTACCGTAAACTTTTACTCGCCCTCGCCGGCGATGTGCGCGTTATTATCATTAAAATTGCCGACAGGCTGCAGGTGATGAGAAATCTGGATGTTTATGAATTAGAAAGCCGCGCCCGCCTGGTAACCGAAACTGCTTATTTATACGCACCGCTGGCCCATCGCCTGGGTTTGTATGCCATTAACTCCGAATTGCTCGATTTGTGCCTGAAATACCAAAAACCGGAAGCGTACAATTATGTTGTTAACCGGTTAAAGGAAACCGAAACCGAACGCGCCAATTTTGTAGCCGAGTTTGTTAAGCCCATCGAAATAAAACTGAGAAACAAAGACCTTGAATTCTCAATGAAAGCCCGCACAAAATCCATTTCCTCAATTCATAATAAAATGAACAAACAGGATGTTTCCTACGACGAGGTGATGGATTTATTCGCTATCCGGATAATCCTTGATTCGAAACCTGAAAACGAAAAATCGGATTGCTGGGTAGCCTATTCATTTGTTACCGAAGAATACCAGACCAACCCAAACCGCTTGCGCGACTGGATTACAATTCCAAAATCGAACGGTTACGAATCGTTGCACACCACGGTTTTGGGTCCACACGGGAAGTGGGTCGAAATTCAGATTCGTACAAAACGAATGGATGAAGTTGCAGAAAAAGGGCTTGCCGCCCACTGGAAATACAAGGGCGGAAAGGAACAGTCGGGTTATGATGCCTGGCTGGCCGAAATCAGGAATATACTTGAAAACCCCGAATTGAATGTTGTAGATTTTATCGACCATTTCAGGACTGACATTTACAGCGACGAGATTTTTGTTTTCACTCCAAAAGGCGATTTGAAAAAACTGCCCAAAGGCGCCACAATGCTCGATTTTGCGTACGAAATTCATTCGCGACTGGGCGATACCTGTGTTGGCGGAAAGGTTAATGGCGCAAAAGTTACCCTGAAACACAAACTTAAAAATGGCGACCATATCGAAATTGATACTTCGAGTAATCAAACGCCCAAATTGGATTGGCTTGAATTTCTGGCCACCTCGAAAGCCAAAAACCGTGTAAAGGCCAGTTTAAACGAGGAGCGGAAAGTGATGGCGGCCCAGGGCAAGGAAATTCTTTTGCGCAAATTCAAAAACTGGAAACTGGAACTCACCGACGAGGGTATGCGCAGGATGCTTAAAAAATACGGTTTTAAACTTGCGCAAGACCTCTATTACGATTTGGCTGCCGGCAAAATCGACCCCCTGGAAATCAAATCGATTTTTACCGAAAAGGAAGAAGTAACCACAAAGCTGAAACTGGAGGAACTTATTCCGAAAAAAGATTTAAAGGATTTGGCCTTTGAAGGCGGCGATGATTATTTGGTTATCGACAACAACCTGAAAGATATCATTTACAAACTGGCGCAGTGCTGTAATCCGGTTTTTGGCGACTCAATTTTTGGATTTGTAACCATTAACGAGGGAATTAAAATACATCGAAACGGTTGCCCCAATGCGCCGCAAATGAAAGAGCGTTTTCCGTACCGTGTTATAAAAGCAAAATGGCGCGATACTACAAGTAAAAGTTCATTCCTGACCACACTCCATGTTTCAGGAATTGATGAAATGGGCATTGTAACCGAAATAACACACATTATTGCAAAAGATGTGGGTGTGCAAATGCGCTCCATCAATGTTGAATCGGACAAGGGTAAATTTGATGGAAAATTAAAAGTATTGGTTTACAATACCGAACATCTTGATTTTCTGATCCATAAGTTAAAAAAAGTAAAGGGGGTGGTTTCAGTAACACGCGGGGAACAATGAACATACTAATCGCCCCAAATTCGATGAAAGGAAGTTTAAGCGCTTTCGATTTTGCCAATACAGTTGAAGAAGCGCTGTTACATTATTCGCCAAAAGTTAAAATCCGTAAGGTACCGGTTGCCGACGGGGGGGACTTTACCGGCGAGGTACTGGCTAAAGCATTGAATGCCAAAACAACAAATATTACAGTTAGGGGGCCACTGGGCGATAAAGTTAATTCGAAATATTTTGTTTCAGGTAAAACAGCCATCATAGAAATGGCCGATGCCTCGGGGATGAAACTGGTGGACAGGGGAAAGTTAAACCCTTTAAAGGCATCATCGTACGGAACCGGGGAATTAATTGCTGACGCCATTCAAAAAGGGTGCAAAAATATATTGCTTGCGGTTGGCGGCACCGCAACTGTTGATGGCGGCATGGGTATGATGCAGGCGCTGGGATATCAGTTTTTTGATGAAAAAGGAAATGAATTATCAGGAAATGGTTTTAACCTGGGCAGGGTGATCGGCTTTCCCGCGCCCAAAAAAATTCCGGGAATTTCTTTTAAAATAATTAGTGATGTCGATAACCCTTTGTTGGGGGTTAATGGCGCTGCCGAAATTTTTGGGCCGCAAAAGGGCGCTACTCCCGAAATGGTTGTTCAACTGGAAAAAGGATTAAAAAACTGGTCTCAGATTTTTCGCAGAAAAACAGGAAAATTTATTGCTGAAAAACCCGGAACAGGAGCTGCAGGTGGAATAGCTATACCTTTGGTTTCAGTTTTTAAGGCTGAAATTGTTCCTGGAGCTGATTTTATTTTGTCGAAAATTAATTTTGACGTCCATGTAAAGTGGGCCAATTTGGTAATTACAGGCGAAGGCTGCATTGATTCACAAACGATGAACAATAAAGCCCCTTTTGCAGTTGCACAATGGGCAAAAAAACAAAATAAACCTGTTTTTGCAATTGGTGGAAAAGTGGAAAATATTGCTACAACTGCATTCGACCATATTTTCAGCATTACCAGCGATACTATGGATACGGATTTTGGTATGATAAATGCAAGGCAGTTACTGTTTGATTTTACACTGAGATTGGCCCCGATAATACTGAAGCCCAAACCATCCTTATTTGATTACGAACATTTTAAACTTTTGGAATCCCGAAAGGTATAATCCATGAGGCCGAAATTAAATCCGGTTTTTTTAGTTTATCATAAATATATCCTTAATATTTTTTAACATTTTGTCTATCAGTTTGTTAAAGTTTGAGTAGAGTTTTAGGATTTTAAAACAGAATTATTACATTTGGAGGTTGAAAAAATGAAGTAAAAGGTATAAAGAAAGTTCTAATTAAAAGTAAAGTTGAAAAATGAAAAAGGTATTATTATTAGTTACAGCAGTTTTTGTTACAGTTTTTTCTTTTGCTCAGGATGCGGCAGATAAAATTAACCAGGCAAACGAAGCCTTGAAAGCACAGGATTATGTAAAAGCATTTTCGTTGTACGACGATGCCATGAAAAACATTGGCGATGTGCAGGTTGATGCCTCTATAAATTTTAACATTGGTTTTGCTGCATTTAAATCGGATAATCTCGAAGGTGCAATAAAGTATTTCGACAAGGCAATTGAAGCCGGGACAAATGTTTCGAAAAGCCATGAATACAAAGCTCTGGCTTATAATGAAAAAAAGGATTATGCAAATGCAGTTGCCAGTTTTGAGCAGGCAATTGCAACCGCCACTGAAGATATAGATGAGTTGAATTACAATGCCGGAATTGCTGCTTTTCGCGGCAAACTGAATGAAAAGGCAGTAGGACTTTTTGGAAAGGCCTACGAATTGGGGTACAAAGCTGAAAGTTCGATTTTTTACAAGGCTGTTGCATTAAAGGGCTTGAACAAGGATGATGAGTACAAGGCAGCTTTGGAAGAAGGTAACGCAAAATTCCCGGATGATGACAAAATCAGCAAAGCCCTGGCTGCCGTTTATGTTTCTGAAGCAAATGCATTGTATAAAGATGGCGCTGCAATTATTAGTGCAGCAAACGAAAAAGTAAATGCCGGGACTTTAAAAACCGATGATGCGGCTTACACAGCCCAGGTTGAAAAAGCCAATGTTGAGTTTAAAGCTGCCATCGAAATTCTTGAAAAAGCAAAAGCGCTGGATGCCACGAATAAAAATGTTCAGACTTTGCTTGACGCTTGTAAAGCTGTGTTGTAGCAGTTACATTTGATTTAATATAAAAAAACCGCTTCAGCGCTGAACTGAAGCGGTTTTTTATGGCCCGGTTTATATACCTACATCAGCTTTTTATATTTAACCCGTTTTGGTGTTGCGTCCCCCAATCTTTTCTTCCGGTTTTCTTCATATTCCGTAAACGATCCTTCAAAAAAAGTTACTTCCGAGTTTCCTTCGAAGGCCAGAATATGTGTGGCAATTCGGTCGAGAAACCAGCGGTCGTGCGAAATTACAACTGCGCAACCTGCAAAACTTTCCAACCCTTCTTCCAGTGCGCGCAACGTGTTTACATCGATATCATTGGTAGGTTCGTCGAGTAAAAGTACGTTTCCTTCAGCTTTTAACGCCAGCGCCAGGTGTAATCGGTTTTTTTCACCACCCGACAAGTAGCCGCATTTTTTTTCCTGGTCGGCCCCTGTAAAGTTAAACCGGCCAACATAAGCCCGCGAGTTGGTTAGTTTATTTCCCAGCATCATCGATTCTGTGCCGCCTGTTATTACTTCAAACACCGATTTTTCAGGGTCGATGGCTTTATGGGTTTGATCGACATAACTTATTTTTACGGTTTCGCCAATTTCAATTTTCCCGGCATCGGCTTCCGCCTGTTTCATTATTAATCTGAAAAGGGTGGTTTTGCCAGCGCCATTTGGCCCGATAACACCTATAATTCCGGCAGGTGGAAGTTTAAAAGTGAGGTTTTCAAACAGGATACGGTCGCCGTAACCTTTGGTAACACCTTCCATTTCAATTACCTTATCGCCTAAGCGCGGACCATTCGGAATATAAATTTCAAGTTTGTCTTCTTTCTGTTTTACGTCTTCGTTGAGCATTTTGTCGTAGGCGCCCAAACGGGCTTTCGATTTGGCGTGGCGGGCTTTTGGCGACATGCGTACCCATTCCAGCTCCCGCTCAAGGGTTTTACGGCGTTTGCTCATGGTTTTTTCTTCCTGTTCCAGGCGTTTCGATTTTTGTTCGAGCCAGGAGGTGTAGTTGCCTTTCCACGGAATTCCCTGGCCACGGTCGAGTTCAAGAATCCAGCCAGCCACATTATCGAGGAAATAACGGTCGTGTGTGATGCAAATAACTGTGCCTTTGTATTGTGCCAGGTGCATTTCGAGCCACAGGATACTTTCGGCATCCAGGTGGTTTGTTGGTTCATCGAGCAACAAAACATCCGGTTCGCGGAGCAGCAACCTGCAAAGCGCAACCCTGCGGCGTTCGCCGCCTGAAAGTTCGTTCACCGGCTGATCGTCGGGCGGACATTGAAGTGCGTCCATTGCCCGTTCAAGCTTACTGTCAAGGTTCCAGGCATCGTACTGGTCTATTTTTTCCTGAAGTTTTTCCTGTTCAGCCATCAACCGGTCCATTTCGTCCGGATTTTCATAAACTTCAGGCAAACCGAATTTCAGGTTGATTTCTTCGTAGGCTTTCAAAACGTCAACTACTTCCTGAACACCTTCCTGTACAACTTCTTTTACAGTTTTGGTTTCATCAAGTTTTGGATCCTGATCAAGTAAACCAACGGTGTAGCCCGGCGAGAAAACTAATTCACCGTTAAAAGCATTGTCATGCCCGGCAATGATTCGAAGCAGAGTGGATTTTCCGGAACCGTTTAAACCGATAATCCCGATTTTGGCCCCCAGAAAAAATGAAAGTGAAATGTCTTTGATTACTGTTTTGTTGGGTGGGTAGGTTTTACTCACCTTGTACATCGAAAATATGATTTTTTCGTCGCTCATTTTTTTGAATTTTTATTTTTCGCAAAAGTAGGAAAAAGAAAGCGACCTAAGATTGGGTGTCGCGGTTTTTAACCGCGATTCAATTCACAAGATTAAAAACATCTGAATATGCAATAATTTTTAGGTTTTCAAACACATAAATGTATGAGATATTCAGTTTTAGTCTATTTTGAGATGTTTTGGATTTTGCCTGTTGTCGAAAAACGGAAATTTAGAAACCATATTTTTGTTTAGCTTCCTGCATCACATTTTCATGCGTATAAAATCTCCCTTCTTCAACATCTTTTATCTCTTCCATAATGGATTCCTGAACTTCTTTAGGAAATTCATCCCACCAGTCTCCTGATATTTCATCGCTAAGAATCTTATTGATCTTTATCAGAACCGATTGATCTTCAGTGTGTATAATCTTATTTACCAAGTCTAATTTTAATGATTGAATTTCCATATTTATTTGTTTTGGATGATGTAAGAATACTATTATTTATTTACTCTTTTCTTTCTCCTTCCCCTTTGGGGAAGGTTGGGATGGGGCTTTTTATAGATTTTCAATAGCCTCTTCGTAATCGAACTGTAAATCTTCGTGCATGGTTTTTAGTACTTTTTGAATACGCTGTACCTGACGCAGATAGATATTCCATATTACCGGGTGCGAAGAGCGGCCGAACCCCGAATCTCTCATTTTTTTGCAGAAATATAGAAGCAATTCAATTTCAACCTTTGACGAGCCCGAAAATTTGATGTACTGGTTGGTGATTTTCAGCCCTTTTCGCAGCGATTTTTTGACATACAAATGGCTGCTCCGGTTAATTTGCCTGAACTGTATATTGATTTCATTTTTACAGTTTTCAATAAAATGTTCCTCGTCGGCGGCATCGAAAAGCAGGTAACTTAGTAGTTCCTTGTTTTCCTTTTTGAATTTAGCCAAACGAAGAAGCAATTCCTGCATTTGTTTTGGTTGCAGATTTTGCAGTTCCTTTTTTATTTCGCTTAGAGGAAAAGATTCCATTTTTGAACTGTTTTATTACGGATGCGAAAATTTTGAACTTACTTACAAAACACGGAATAAATCTGTGTTACCTTAACGTTTCACAGGTTTTCCATAAACTTCAATCCAATCGAGCCGGGAGCACGAGGACGATTTCCCTCCGGGCATCAAATCGGTAAATCCAATTTCTTCCACGTTTGATAAATCGGGATTTGGAACCGGGCCAGTTTCAACAACCGATTTTGAATCGAGTTTGTACCAAATAATATCCTGAACATTGAATTCTTTAATTCGCCAGTCTTTTGTGGCATCGTCAAACTGGTTGCTGACAAGCCAGGTTCCGCTGGCAAGTTTTACTGAAATCCTCAATTGCCGCAATCCTGCCTGTTTAGTTCTCCAGGTTATTTTGGCAAATCGGGTTAAATCAACATTGCTGGTTTTGTGTTTCAACGTAACCATCCAGTTTCCCAGACACAATCCCGACCACACATAAAACGGGTCGTCAACCGGTTTTTCGTGGTTGCTTTTTTTCAGGCTGTCCTGTCCCGGGCCATACAACTGAACCAGCAAATCGGTGTTGTTTACGTGTTTTTGCGAAAGCGGGATTTCGGCAGGGGTTTCTTTCCAGTCCTCGCGAAAAAACAATCCGGGACGGTAGTTCGATTCCTGAGAAAATCCGATACTTAAAAATTGGGTCAAAGAGAGAATAACTACAAATACCTTATTCATAATCTGTTTTTGCGTTGGTTTTTCAAATATAAATCATTATTTCAAAGTTTTTATAAGATAAAACATAGTGCAACCTTGTGATTTCGTGTCTTCGCGGCATTTACCTTTTTGCCACAAAGGCTCAAAGGTTTCACAAAGTAAAAAGAAATCAAATGCAAATCTGTACAATCATTTTAATTTCGCAGGCAGCGATTAACGGCAGCGATGACGTACCAGCCGCAGCACGGGCGTGTTTTCTGCGCCCGCCAAAAACTTCAACCATTAAACCGGAGTAGCCGTTAATTACTTTTGGGTGTTGTGAAAACCCCGGAGTACATTCATCATTCCGGTTACCTTAACAATTCTTTCCACTTTGTTTAAATCGCCGATTTCTGCTTTTAACGCTGCAAGTTGTGCAATTCCAATTTTTCGGGCAGCCTGGTAACATTGTCCAATGGTAAGTTCAGGTTTTTTACTGTTGCAGGCCAGTAAAAAAACAGCCGTCAGAAGGATCATAAATGGCTCCATTAATTTATGATTTTTATTCAGGTGATTTTCAATATGCTGATTTCCTTTCCCTGAAAGTTGATCTTTTCACCCGCTTTTTTATTTTGCAAGGTTTTTCCAATAGGTGAAATGAGTGAAATACAGAAAACCGTTTCATTTTCAATTTCAATTTTCCCAATACCGATGGAAAAGAAATAGGTATTTTCGGCAGTAAAAACCAAACTGCCAGGCTCAACATTTTTACACGTTTTATTAATGTTGATTTTTAAAAGTTCATTTTTCTGGAGTTTGTATTTATTCAACTGAAGCACATTCTTCTCTATTTCGAGTTGCATCATTTCGCGGGTAGTTTCAAACTTGTCGCCGACATTGCTTTTTGTTTCGTTATCGCGTGTTTCAATGGCAAGCTGGATCTCGTTTTTTATTATCGAGGCTTTTTCGTCAATTGTTTCTAATAACCGTTTTAAAATCAAAGCTTTTAAATTGATTTCTGTAAATAAATGATCCGTCATGACAATTAAAATGAAAGCGTGGTTTTTATGATTTTCTATTTTATGAATGTGGTTATAATATTACGATATTCTGACAAAAATCAAAAGAAAGAATATCATTAATTGTGAATTTGGCCCGAATTGTTTATCAAAAAATGCCACCCCAAACTGGAATGGCATTTTACTTCATATTATTCTCTCATCTGCTTCCCGATTAGGAATCCCGATAGATATCCGGGGTTATGGGCCTTTTATAAACTTTTTATTTCGCTAACCAGTTTTTGAAGCGTGCTTTTTGCATCGCCAAACAACATCCGGGTTTTTGGGTTGAAGAACAGGAAGTTTTCAATTCCGGCATATCCTTTACCCATTCCGCGTTTCATGATGATGATGTTTTTTGAAAGGTGGGCATCGATAATGGGCATCCCGTAAATCGGGCTTCCCGGGTCGTCGTAGGCGGCTGGGTTTACAACATCGTTTGCACCAATAACAATAACCACATCAACGTTTGTCATATCCGGGTTAATATCGTCCATTTCAACAAGTTTTTCGTACGATACGTCAGCTTCGGCCAGCAACACGTTCATGTGCCCGGGCATACGCCCGGCCACGGGGTGAATTGCGTAACGAACATCAACGCCTTTTCCTTCGAGCAACGATTCAAGTTCGTGTGCAATGTGCTGTGCCTGCGCTACTGCAAGTCCGTAGCCCGGAATTACCACCACTTTTTGAGAATAGCTCAGTAATACAGACGCGTCGCTGAGGGTAATTTCCTTTATTGTTCCCTGTTCGTGTCCAACTGAGGCACCTCCACCGCCAAAAGCGCCAATAATTACGTTCAACAGCGAGCGGTTCATCGCTTTACACATTAATATAGTCAGGATCATGCCCGCTGCGCCAACAAGAATACCGCCCAGAATCATTGCCTGGTTGTTGTAAACAAAACCTGCCATTGAAGCGGCAATACCAGTTAACGAGTTGAGCAATGAAATTACAACCGGCATATCGGCCCCGCCAATCGGCAAAACAAACATAACCCCGTAAATGATTGCCAATGCCAGCAACAGGTATAAAAGCCCTGTCATTTCTGCCGGTTCGTTTGGTGAAAATATTATAATTGCACCCAAAGCAAGTGTGGCAATCAGTAAAGCCAGATTGAGATAAGTCATGAAAGGTTTCATCACATCGCCAACTTTACCATCAAGTTTGCCATAAGCAAGCATACTCCCGCTGAAGGCTATGGCGCCTATAATCAATCCAAGTATGGTAACCAGAATTGAACCAACATCACCAGCAACCGCATTTGGATATTCAAGCAATGATACCAATGCTGAAGCCAGTCCTCCGGTAGCGTTGTAAAATGAAACCATTTGGGGCATAGCTGTCATTTTAACTTTGTAGGCAGCAATCCAGCCAATTACGGAACCAACACCTATTGCAGCCAGAATAATAAAAACGTTGGATATCGGAATATGGGCGCCTTCTGCATTTTTATGAAGCAAAAGCGTAGTGAGCATTGCAAGTCCCATACCACCGGCAGCCCATAAATTACCGCGGCGGGCCGATTCGGGGTGGGAGAGAAGTTTTAACCCGTAAACAAATAAAAGTGCGGCAACCAGATAACTAAATTCAAGTAAGGTATCGCCAACGGTAAATTCCAATCCGTTAAAAGTCCCTAAAATTTTATCCATGATTTCCTACTTTTTTTTCTTTTTAAACATTTCGAGCATCCTGTCGGTAACGGCAAACCCACCTACCACGTTCAGGGTTCCAAATATCAGGGCTAAAATTCCCAGTACAAGGCTGAACGAAAACGAGGAAAGATCAGCGTGCCCAACCAGAATTATTCCTCCGACGATAATTACACCGCTGATTGCATTCGCGCCCGACATCAGCGGGGTATGCAAAACTGCAGGTACGTTGGAAATCACTTCAATACCCACAAATATGGATAAGGCGATAATGAAAATCTCTAATTTATATTCAAAGAAGAATATGAGCGCTTGTTCCATAATTAATATTTCTATGTATTTGATATGATTGATTTAACCCTCTCGTTGTAAATTTCGCCTTTGTTGGTGATACAGGTTCCTTTAACAATTTCATCCTCAAAATTCAGGTTTATTTCCCCTTCTTTTCCGATAATAAGTTTCATAAAGTTCAGTACATTTTTACCAAACATCCTGCTGGCGTCAACCGGCTTTTTTGCCGGGTAATTCGATTGCCCTATAATGGTAACCCCTTTATGAACAACAGTTTGGTTATCTTTGGTCAACCCGCAGTTTCCTCCGGTCGAAGCAGCGAGGTCGATAATTACAGATCCGGGTTGCATGGCATCGACGGCTTCTTTTGGCAATAAAAGCGGCGCTCTTTTGCCGGGAATTTGTGCGGTGCAAATCACAACGTTAGCTTTTGCGGCATGGTCATTAATTGCTTGTTGTTGTTTCTTTTTGAATTCTTCCGACTGTTCAACTGCATATCCTCCGGCAGCTTTGTCTTCAATGGCGCCTTCCACTTCCACAAATTTCCCGCCCAAACTTTTTACTTCTTCCTTAACGGCAGACCGTACATCGAACACCTGTACCTGAGCGCCCAGTTTTCGAGATGTGGCAATAGCCTGCAAACCTGCAACACCAGCTCCCAAAATCAGCACATTTGCCGGACGGATAGTCCCGGCGGCGGTCATAAACATCGGGAAGAAAGTGGGCAGTTGTGCCGCAGCTTCCAGAACAGCCTGATATCCCGCAACTGTAGCCATGGAAGAGAGGATGTCCATCGCCTGGGCCCGGGTTGTTCGCGGTATTAAATCGAGGCTGAATGAAGTAATCCCTTTTTCGAGGAAAGTTTTCACCAGTTTGGTATCCCAAAGCGGGTTAAAAGCACTGATCCAAACCTGCGAATTTTTAATTTTTTGAATATCGTCACCAGCCGGCGGCTGAATCTGCAAAAAAACTTCTGCTTTCGAAAACAAATCGGCGCGGGAAAAAATCTTTGCCCCAACAGCAACGTAATCAGCGTCGGCAGCAAAAGCATTTTCTCCGGCGCCCTTTTCCACAAGTACTTCAACTTTTAATTCGGAAAAGGCTTTAACAGTTTCCGGAAGCAAAGCTACACGGGTTTCAGTTCCGTATTCCTTTAATAATCCAAGAATCATAAATATTTGATTTAGTTTTAAATTTTAGCCGCAAAATTAATTATTTAAATTTACCGTTTGCGTTAACGGAATATTTATTTAACGTAAATTGAATAGAGAAAATTTCTGTTGATCTGAATTTGGTTGATTTTGAATTTACTTAACCGGAAGTTTTCTCAATAGTTTTGATATACAATTCTTCCACTTCATTTCGTGCCCAGGGCATCCGGCGTAAAAACCGGAGACTTGATTTTATGCTGGGGTCTTTTCTGAAACAGTTAATTCGGATTCTGTTGCCCAATTCTTCCCAACCGTAATAGCTGACAAGATATACCACAATGGCTTCGAGGGTTTTTCCGTGGAGTGGGTTATTTAGTTGGTCCATAGCCATAGTTTAAAGTTTAAAGTTCCTTGTTCAAAGTATTCCGTCCGAATACACAATTCTGAATTCCTTTCTTCTTCTCTTACTCCTTCCCCATTCGCGAAGGACGGGAAGGGGCTTTTTTATAATTTCAACTCTTCCAGCAGTTCAATATACCGTTCAATTCCGGCCAGAATTTCACTTTTGTAAATAAACTCATCTGCGGTGTGTGAGCGGGCCGAGTCGCCGGGGCCCATTTTAACAGAAAGAAAAGGCATAATTGCCTGATCGGAAGTAGTTGGCGAACCAAATAATTTAATGTCCTTACTTTTTGCCAGTACGGCAAACGGATGCTGCTCTGAAATTCCTGAGGAATTAAGCCGCACCGAACGTGGTTTTACTTCCGATTTTATGGCCTTTGCAATTATTTCAGCGGCATTTTTATTTTTGTAAAACTCGTTGGTGCGCACATCAACCACAAAATGACAAACATCGGGGATTACATTGTGCTGAGTGCCTGCCTCAATCATCGTTACTGTAATTTTTACCTCGCCCAGAACATCAGAAATTTTTTCGAATTTGAAATTGCGAAGAATTTCAATATCGTCAAGCGCTTTGTAAAGCGCATTTTCCCCCTCGTAACGTGCGGTGTGGCCCGATTTTCCGTGTGCATGGCAATCAAGCACCAGTAAACCTTTTTCGGCAATGGCCACATCCATTCTGGTTGGTTCGCCCACGATGGCAAATTCTACGGGCGCTATTTTGGGCAAAACTATTTCCAAACCTCTTCTTCCCGAAATTTCTTCTTCGGCCGAGGCTACAAAAACAAGGTTAAACGGTAAATCAGTACGCTGGTAAAAATGAACAAAAGTGGCCAGCAGCGCTACAAGCGGGCCACCGGCATCGTTACTTCCAAGTCCGAAAAGCTGGTCGTCTTCCTCATCGGGCGAAAACGGGTCGCGGGTGTAACCCTTTGCCGGTTTCACTGTATCGATGTGCGAATTCAGCAGAATTGTTGGTTTTTCCTTTGAGAAAAATTTATTAAAAGCCCACGTATTATTGTCAATGGTTTTGAAAGTAATCTTTTCAGCGGTTAAAAAATCACGCATCACTTCTGCAGCATTTTCTTCTTCTTTGCTGAAAGAGGGAGTTGCAATCAGTTGCTTTAGTAATTCGATGTATTTACTCATTCTTATAATTTGATAAGGGAAACAAAGGTCGTTAAAAAAACATTTTGTTTTAGTAGGGCATTAATTTTAACTGACGCTTTCAGGTCTGTGGACGCTGAAAGGTCTTTTCGTGGCCTATTCTACGCTGGTTCCAAGCCTTTACTGATGAGCAGTTTTCTGATTTTTTCGTGTTCTTCGAGGTACTTCTTTTCCAGTTCTTTGTTAATTATTTGAAAATCTGGATCCTTACGGACATTGTCGAACATTGGGTTGGTTTTAACTTCGTCAATAATATGAAAGGATGCACTTTGTGATTGTTTTATCATTTCAAGGTAATACAATGTTTTTTGCTTATCGTTGAGTATGGAATAAATTATTGCCAGGTTGAAATGGGAATTGTAAATTCTGGCATTGGCGCTGTTCAATTTTATTTCGTCTTCCAAACGTTTAATGCTACTCTTAACCCAACTTGCAATATCTAACTTGTAATTTCCATATAATCAGTGTCAACCGTTTTTCGGGATTGCTTTTCGGGTAACACGCCTGTCTGCCGAACAGGCAGGGATTTTCGTATCCAAGGTTGGTATTTGTACCCCAGGGCATCGTAAATTTCGCGAACTTTGGTTTCGGGTTTACTGCATTTACGGATGTATATTTTCCGGTCGTTTTTGTTCTGCATGGTTACAGTTACCGCTTTTTGCGTGTTCATAATCCTTACGATATGCACCCAGTTGTGGTGATTCCCTTTTGCCTTTAAACGGTATCGGATGGGATTGTAGATTTCCCAAAATGTTACTTCGTTGATGTCTTTTTCGGAGGTTCTCAGGAAATAAACCCCTTCTTCTTTACGGGAAGCAGGGAGTATCTTTTTCCATGCCATACTTGTTGCTTTTTTCCCGTCATGTTCAACCTGGATGTCGAAAAACCGGTGTGTGCCGGGGTATTTCTCTTTCAGCCTCCCGATGCGTTCCCATACTTTTTCTATCACCTTTGTGCCGCCTTTCTTTTGTATCCCTTCCAGTATCTGGTTCAGTCCGGTTTCAAAATGGGACGTGAAGTTCTCGTGCATCGAGAGTTCCTTTTGTGCTTTTCGCTTGCTGCGCACGTATAAAAGGCTGTCGTCGATGCCTTCTTTTTCGACCAGCAACAGTTCCACAGGGCTGTTGCGCTTGTCGGTAACCACTACCGGTTTGCCCTGCTCTTTGGCAGCCCGGTAATCTTTCAGCTTGCTGCGTGTTACGCACAGATAATGGTACCCCATTGCACTCGACTGGTGCAATGATAAAAAGCTGGCGTACATTGCAATATCTGATATTCACGGATTATTTTCCAATATTTACAACGTGAGCGGTGCGCACCGCCCGGTAACTTTGGTTTTTGCCACAGAAAGAACAGAAGCCGCTTTGCGTGAAGCGCTTTTTGCCAACCGTACTGTTGCTTGGTTTGGTAATTACCTCGCCGGCAGCGAAAAATTGTTGTCCGCAATTTTCAAAGCCTCAGTATCAGTAGTGGCCGATTTTGCCGAAGAAGCCCAAAAAGACAAAATATACAATGTAAAAAACCTTTCCGATATTTCTTTTAAACTTGCTTCATCTGATGGGACACTCATAAAAATTCCTGCTTACAGCGAATCCAGGGTGAACATTCCAAAAAACAGCGACATGCGCTTTGAAGTTATCAATCTGATGATTACAGCTACAAAAAATCTGGAAATTGAATTTCATGTTACAAAATAAACCAAATGCAATACTGAGATATAATAAATTTAAATTATCTTCGTTTCTAAACCTTGAAGACAAGAAAATCAAAATCATTTAGTTTATTTAATTCGGTATTGTCTTCATGAAGGGGGATGATTAGCACATCCCTCTTCTTTTTTTCTGTACTTTCGCGATTTCTGATTTTTTAATATTTCTTATTTCCTGTATCAGCGCCAGGAAAATCGGGGCAGGATTTGGATTTGAGTCGCAATTACCAATACGGAACTCCTGGACTTGTTCAACAATAATAAGAATTTGCGGCGGATTTCGGGACCGGTTTTCATCAGGTAACCACCCGAATAAACGCGGGTTGAATTTCCGGTTTAGATTAGTTAGCCCATTTTTCCTATAAAAAAATACCTGAAAAAAATTAAACCACAACACCAAACAAGTCGTAATCTTCAGCTCCGGTGATTTTAACGTTTGCAAAAACGCCCCTTTTTAACTCCTTTTCCGAAGTAACCAAAACTTCGCCATCCACCTCGGGAGAATCAAATTCGGTGCGGCCTACATAAAATTCGCCTTCCTGGCGGTCGATGATTACCTTGAATATTTTTTCAATTTTCTGCTGATTGAGTTCAGCCGAAATCTGTTGCTGGATTTCCATGATTTCATCCGCACGCTCCTGCTTTTCTTCATCGCTGAGGTTGTCCTTGAAATGATTGTATGCATAGGTTTCTTCCTCGTTGGAGAACGGAAAAACCCCCAACCTGTCGAAACGCACATCTTCAATAAACGCCTTCAGTTCCTCAAAATCTGCTTCAGTTTCACCGGGAAATCCAACCAGCATGGTCGTTCGTATGGCCACACCGGGAACTTCCTCCTTGATCCTTTTTATCAGTGCTTCCGTTTCCTCGCGGGTAACGTGGCGCATCATGTTTTTTAAAACCGGGTTTGCGATGTGTTGCAAAGGCATATCGAGGTATTTGCAGACTTTTGGGTTTTCGCGCATCACCGGCAAAATATCGAACGGAAATTTTGCAGGGTACAAATAGTGCAGCCGAATCCACTCAATTTCATCAATTTTTGAAATCTCTGTGACTAATTCTGCCAGCCGCGATTTGCCGTAAATGTCGATTCCGTAATATGACAACTCCTGTGCAATCAGCAAAATCTCTTTTACACCTTTTTTTGCAAGATAACGGGTTTCGGCCAGCAAACTTTCGATGGTGCGCGACTTGTGGCGGCCTGTCATCATTGGGATTGCGCAAAACGAACACGAGCGGTTGCAGCCTTCCGAAATTTTCAGATAGGCAAAATGCGAGGGGGTTGTTATTTTGCGTTCATAAATGTATTCGGGATGAAAAGTGACTTTCAGTTCGTCAACCATTGCTTTCATGTCGAACTTGCCAAAATAGCGGTCAACTTCGGGGATTTCGGTTTCCAAATCCTTTTGATAACGTTCAGAAAGACAGCCCATCACATAAAGTTTGCCGATATCGCCGCGTTTTTTGGCTTCGGCGTAATCAAGAATCATATCGATGGATTCCTGTTTAGCGTCGTGAATAAATCCGCAGGTATTGATAAAAACCGCATCAAATCCGGTTTCTCCCGAATCGTGCACCACTTCAAACTTTCCGCGCTCCAACTGGTTCAGTAAAACCTCAGAATCGACAAGGTTTTTCGAACAACCCATCGTCACCACATTCACCCTCTTCATTTTCATCTCATTATAATTGTTAATTTTTAAAGGTATTCGATGTAACTCGCTTTATAATGTTCCATCTGTGTGGCAAAATTTTGTCATGTTCGTTTCATCCCGTAATATTTTTGTGCAAAGAAAAGATTTTTTTGAGGATACGGACTTTCCAAAGTCCGTGAATTATTCAGATACATTTTAATATCTTCGACTTGAGAAAGTCGAAGTCCCGTAGTACCACACCCGATGGACCGGACAGCAAAGGATATTGCTCTTAAAAAACAAATGGCTCTATCCTTTGCCGTTGGGTTCAACCATCGGGCTTCAAAATCAAAAATTTCTATTGTTTTGTTTTAATCGGATTTTCAGCCTCCCTGAAGAATTGATTTTGCAGTTCGGGAACTATTTTATCGGCTTTTACCTGCTGGACCATGGTTACCAGTTGACGCACTGTTTCATTGATCAGCATTTCACCTGCCCCTGCACCGGCTTTTGATCCATCGCCGCCGTAATGGTTCGGGTAGCTGGCATACCACCAGATGCCTGTATAAATATACTGCAATTCTTTCATCCGCCGCTGATCAACACCCGATTGCTGGCCTGCTCTTTCCTGATGTACCAGTTTGGGTTGCGCAGCCATCATCTCCGAGGTTTCGCTGTTGCCGCCATGAGAATCATATTTATCAGTCATCGTCATTTCGGCTGCCTTTTTTTCCACTTCAGGGTTGGCTTCCGGCCTGAACCAGTATAAAGAATAATTTCGTGGTTCTGAAAGTTGAGCCATCCCGAAATAATTCAGAAATGCATTGTTACCACCGTGGCCATTTACCAGGATGATTTTCTCAAATCCATTGCGGTTGAGTTCGTCAAGCGTTTCCTGCAATATTTTCCAAATCAGCTCCGGACTATATGCAATCGTCCCTGGCTGGTGGCGCGCCTCGTTTATCTGGCTGAAATAATACCAGGGGAATACTACGGTATATTCTTTTTCAGCAGCCCGTAAAGCATATTCCCTTGACAGAAACAAATCGGTGCCCAGCGGCAAATGCGACCCGTGTTTTTCCATTACCCCGATGGGGATAATACATGTTTTTGCGCTTTTTTCAACGGCTTTTACAAAATCGGGCGTGGTGAGTTCCTCGTAACGGAACGGGATTTCCTGTGTGAAAACAGCATTGGTAAAAACCATTGCAACAGCAAAACTCAGTAATCTTTTCATTTTTTTTATTTGATTTTTTCGTTTAAAAATATAAGAACCGGGACAAAAATTGAAAACCGGGGTAATTTAATCAATTACCATTATTTGTATTTCGCTTTTAAAAAATCAATCGTTTCCTTCATTAGTTTTTTAAGAACATCCTGGTTGATGTCGGAAAGTTTTTTAATATAAATACAGGCTTTTCCCATTTTAATTTTTCCCAAACCCTTCAGCAAATATTCATGTTCTTTGGCGCCGGTGAATACGTAAAGCGAAATAGCTGCCTTTCGTGGTGAAAAACCGATTAGCGGCCAATCGCCTTCCTGCGTGCTCCTCTCCGATTTATAATGATAACTGCCAAACCCGATGATGGACGCCCCCCACATTTTAGGCCCAAAACCTGTAAAATTCTGCATCAGTTTAACCAACTCAAAACTATCCAAACGCTTTTGTTCTGTATCGGCAAACGAATTGATAAATTCTGTAACGTCTTCACTGGTTTGTTTTGTTTTTAATTCTGCCATTTAATTTTGGTTTTAAACTGGTGAGTTTAATTTCCAAATATAATATCAATTTCCCAAATATAAAATCAAAAGGAACCGTTCCAACAATTCAGGGAATAAATATTTTCTGTTAGTTTGTTTATGGGCCTTACCTTAGGGCAATGAGGTATCTGTAGGCAAGATGTACCAACGTTTTCAATTCCGCCATTTTGTTTTCTGTGTTACCTCCTTTCTGTTTTATTTTGATGACCCCCGGATTCGGGAACGGGGACTTTCCGCCACGGTTTTCACGCCGTAAATCATTGATTTCAATCGGACAAGAAAATCAATAACTGTT